>JBEKOB010000094.1:0-14561 GCA_049522195.1 Bacteroidota bacterium | reverse complement strand
AAACGCCTCCCATAAAAGAACTTGTCATTCCCGCACGTAAACGTGCTTGCGGCAGGCGGGCGCCAAGCCCCTTTCAGCGTTGTCCGACAGTTCAATTGTCGAAGAAAAGAGGGCGGGGAATCCAGATCGCGCATTTTAGGATGCCTTCTGATCTCCGTCCCCTCCCGCACCACTGGACAGCGAACGTTTATCCTGCGTTTTTACTCCATTTTCGGCCATTTTGAAATTTTCTTGCTAAACGACAGAACCCAGGAACTTATCTCAAATTCAAATGGTTTAAGTTTGAAATAATTCATCACAAGAGGCTTTTTCCGAAAGGAATCTGGCAGGAAGGGACGATGAGAACTACAGAACAATATGGAAAGAAGGCAGATCTGGCGCTCAGCATGTGGGTAAAGCTGGCTCGCGCATCCTCGACGTTTGGCCGCCTCACGGGAAAAGACATTGAGCGGTATGGACTGACTCAGCCTCAATTTGGTGTCTTCGAGATACTTGGTCATCTCGGACCTATGACCATCGGAGATGTCGGGAAAAGAATGCTCGTCACTGGCGGCTGCACGACTGTCATTCTGGACAACCTTGAGAAGGAAGATCTTGTCGAGAGGATACGAAGCACGGAAGACCGCCGTGTCATCAAGGTGCAGTTAACCGAAAAAGGCGAGCGTCTCTTCAAGCAAATATTCGCACAGCACGCAAACCATGTAACAGAGTTGGCCTCTGTGCTCACGGAAGAAGAACAAATGCAACTTTCACAACTGCTCAAGAAACTTGGATTAGCACTCAGGGAAAAGCAATGACGACTCAATCAGAATTTGAACGAAATTCCATTTTCACACCCGAGCGACTCGATACACGCGCTCCACTGCATGAGCTGCTCAGCCAGCGCCGGAGTCCCCGAGCGTTCGCAGAGCGGACAATCGAGCCGTCAAAGATTGTCAGTCTTTTCGAAGCCGCGCGCTGGTCCCCTTCTTCGGCGAACGAACAGCCATGGATTTTCATTGCAGCTACGAAAAACGATACCCGCGTTTATAACGCCATAGCTGAATCGCCGATGGAAGGAAACCGCCGTTGGGCGCTCCACGCTCCTTTGCTTGTTGTCGGCATAGCCCAATCAACATATCTGAAATCCGGAACACCATATCGGCATGCATGGTACGACCTCGGCCAGTCCGTCGCAAACATGACAGCCCAGGCATCCTCTACGGGACTTTCAGTTCACCAGATGGGAGGATTCGATGCCGACAAGTTGCGCACCGGTCTCTCAATCCCCGTAGGATACGACGCTGCAATCGTGCTCGCTGTTGGGTACGCAGAACGACCGGAGATACTGCCCAAAGACCTTCGCGGCCGGGAAGAAGCACCCAGAATGCGCAAACCGTTGGAAGCGTTTGTCTTTACCGACGCGTGGGGACAACCATCACGCCACGTTGCGACACAAGATTTTTCACTCAACACTCAATCATCATCAAACTAAATCAAGAGGAGCGTTATGCAAACCGCCATATTTCTCATCGGTCGCCTGTTGCTCGGTGGCTATTTTGTATTCGGTGGATTCAATCATTTCAAGATGCTCAACATGATGTCGGGCTATGCCCAATCGAAGGGGGTTCCGTCACCGAAAGCTGCAGTTGCATTTAGCGGCTTGCTGCTTCTCGTCGGAGGACTGAGCATTCTTCTCGGGATTTATCCTACTGTCGGGGCCATTGCTCTTGTTCTCTTTCTCCTCCCTGTGACGTTCATGATGCACGCTTTCTGGAAGGTCCAGGACGCTCAAATGAAAATGGGAGAGATGGTGAATTTCACAAAGAACCTCGCGCTCCTTGGCGCAGCATTGATGCTACTCTCGATTCCCGAACCCTGGACCACGAGCCTCTTCTAGAGCGTTCTTAGCGAAAGCAAACCGCCCACGAACCGGAATCATTCGGGGGCGATTTATTCTCTCAACATTCTCTGAACATATTTCATTGACGAGCTCTTACCAAACCACGAGAGGTACTATCTATGGCCCAATTCATCATTGACATACAGATTCCCATGAACCCGGATCAGGAGTTCTTTGAGCTCATACCTCTCCAGCGGGCTCACATCGATAAGCTCCTTGAACAAGGAACCGTGATGTCATACAGCCTCTCGCTTGACCGCTCGAGGCTTTGGGTTACGATGAATGCGCGCACGCAGCGCGACGCGATCAAAATCCTCTCGGCCTTCCCCATGTTCAAGTACTTCGAACCGTCGATCTATCCACTCATGTTCCACAACACGTCCTTGATGTCGCAGCTCAAGGTCTCTTTGAACTGATAGGCAGATTGCATGAATCAGACAGTCCAACAACCAGCGAAGCAACAATTGCACGATGCGTCGCGTCTGCCGAATTCTTCGAGGATCCAGTACGCCCACTTCCGGGTTTCGGACCTTGGCAAGTCTCTGCAGCTCTACAAGGATTTATTGGGACTCGCGGAGACAAACTCAGACGGGAGAACCGTAACACTCTCCGCCGCCGGGAGCAGCGAACCGATTCTTCGACTGACAGAAGACAAAGCGGCAAAGCCAAGGCAGACACGTTCACCCGGACTCTTTCACCTTGCGCTTCTCTATCCAACCCGCAAGGACCTTGCATTGGCGTTCAAGCAGCTCTATATACATCGATGGCCCTTCCAGGGGTTTGCCAACCATGGAGTCAGTGAAGCCCTTTATCTCGCTGATGCAGAAGGAAACGGAATAGAGCTCTATCGCGACCTTCCCCGCGAGCAGTGGCCTTATAAGAATGGGGAATTGCAGATGGTGACCGAACAGCTGGACCTCGACGATTTGCTATCCGAGCTCAGCGGAGAAGCTATCGACGACACATTGACATCGGAAGGCCTTTCCATTGGCCATATCCATCTTCAGGTTTCGGATCTCCATCGAGCTGAAGAGTTCTATCACAAAGCGTTAGGATTCGATGTCGTGCAGCGAAGTTTTCCTGGTGCACTGTTTATGTCTGCAGGTGGGTATCATCACCACATCGGTGCGAACGTTTGGAACAGCCGTGGGACTACGCCGGCCCAAGACGGGACACTCGGCTTAGTACAGTTTGGAATCAGCCTGGGAGACGAACTATCACGCCAGGAACTCGCCGCTCGTTTGCGATCAACCTCCAACTGGGTCTCGGAATCCAGCAACGGATTTGTCGTACGCGACGCCGATCACATACGAATTGAAATCACCTAATCACACACTCACATCATTTTGTTGGAGGCTCTTATGAATCGTTTCAAGGCTCTCTTGTTTATTACTGCACTCGCTGTTTCATCCGTTTTCGCTCAGAAGCCGGGATGGAATCTCGACAAGGCGCACTCAAGCATCGGGTTCTCGATCAAACACATGGTCATTTCTGAAGTCACGGGGAATTTCAAGGACTTCGACATTAGTTTCAAATCGACCAAGAGCGATTTCACAGATGCTTCCGTCGACGCTACGATCAAAGTGGCGAGTATCAACACGGACAATGAGAAGCGCGATGGACACCTCAAGACCGACGACTTCTTCAATGTGGAGAAATTCCCTCTGATTACGTTCAAGAGCACGTCCTTTGAGAAAGTCGGAGAGAACAAGTACAAGATTACCGGCGACCTGACGATTCGCGATGTCACCAAGAAGGTCACGTTTGATGCCACGTACAATGGCTCGATCAAAGCCCCTTGGGGCGCCGAAATCTATTCCTGGAAAGCCACCGTGTCGGTCAATCGGTTTGACTATGGCTTGAAATGGAACAAGGCGATCGAGGCAGGCGGATTGATTGCGGGAGATACGGTGAATATTACGTTGAACCTCGAGTTAGATAAGCCGGCAGCCTAAGGCTTCTACAAGTTTCAAAAGCAAAGCCCGCTCATTGGCGAACAATGGGCGGGCTTTTCTATTTTCATCAAAAGCGTGGTCAGGGCTTACACTTTTATGACGAGGTTGCTTTTGTACATGATGTACGCAATCAGGTACAGGAACAACATGAAGGCAACAGAGTGCAGAAACGATGCAAACATCGGGTCGCCGATCGGCAAAAAGAAGACCTGATAGTACCATCCCTTGAGCGAGATTGGGTTTCCGTCCGCACCCGACCACTTGATAAGTGATGTCAGTCTTCCGATGAAGCCGGCCAGGAAGAACATGCTGATAGCGTTCAATCCGTAAATCTCAAACGGCTTCGTCCACTTCTTGTATCCTTTCACATCAATCAGCCAGTAGCAGAAGGCGAAAATATCCAGCGCCATTCCCGCCATGAAAACCGAGTACGAGCTCGTCCAGAGGTTCTTGTTGATCGGCAGCCAGTTGTCCATCAAGAGGCCCATGAAGATCAACGCATTGCCGCCGATGAACATCCAGGCGGTTTTTTCTTCCTGTGTTCGTTTCGATCTGATGAAATGACCCGTGAGGACGCCGAACAGTGTTGTCGCAATTGCCGGGAGCGTGCTGAAAAGTCCTTCGGGATCGAATCCGGGAGCCGGGGCACCCGACCACGTATGTCCGCTCAGAACCGTTGAGTCGATGTACCACGCCAGACTCCCTTTGGGTTCAAGGATGCCTGCTCCGAACCCAGGGACCGGTACCGTCTTAATCAGAACCCAATACACGGTGAGGAAAATGACAGTCCACCGGATCTGCCAGAGCGTGTTCGCATACAAAACTATAACAGAAGCGATAAAGTAGCAGATGGCTATTCTCTGCAGAACGCCCGGAAGCCTCCAGGTCGCGAAGCTGAACTGATGTCCGAATATCAGACCGAACGGAAAACCGTTGAGGAAGAGACCGATAACAAGAATGGTGACTGCTCGCTGAAAAGCATGGAGCATCAGCTTATTGCGATCTGCTCCTTGTTCTACTCGTTTTGACATCGAGAACGTCATAGCGACGCCAACGATCCACAAGAAGAACGGGAAAATCAGGTCGGTGAACGTCCATCCGTTCCACTTTGCATGCTCAAAGGGAGGATAGATGTTCGACCAGCTGCCGGGGTTGTTCACCATCATCATTCCGGCGACGGTCGCGCCGCGGAATACGTCAAGCGAGAGCAATCGTCCGCTGGTCTTGGCGGGAATTGGTTGTGCCATTGAAAGCTCCTTGTAATAGTCGATCTTCAGGCGAAAAATCAGGACCTTGCTACAAGAGCGCTTCTAACCCCACGAAGTGCCGGAACGGAGAAAGACAACGACGATCCAACCCACGAGAAGCGCGACGACGATAAGAATGCGAAGTTTCTTGTCAGAGGACATGTGTATCAATCGGTGGTGTGTGCCAGAAAAAGATAGGGAGATTTGGGGGGACAAGCAAAAAAGTCCGGACACAGATTGACAACGAGTGACATCAACGAGGCTCTTTTGCCGCGAACTCCATCAACCTGGAGGCGAGCAGTGAGTGGTTGTATTGCATCTGGAAGTTTATGAAAAAGCGCCCAACCTCTTTGCCGCTGTTCTCAAGTACGATAACCTCTCTCATTCCCGTTTTCGGAGATGCGCCAACCTGTTGCAGGAGCTTCTCTTCCCCCACGTTACCCCTGACAAGTAATGTCGGGACAAAGTGCTTGTCGATAGTGTGCACAACTTCTTCGTCGTCCATAACCGCATTGGCCGCCTCGATGTCATCACCGGACTGAAGGACAAGCACCATCATGCGGCGCTTTTGCCCTTGCGCCACGAAAGTTGCCTTCTTCAGATCCGGCCACAGAAGAATCTGCACGCCGGTAGAATCATTCAGCCACTTCACGAATTCTGTTTTCTGCAGAAACCCGATATGTCGTTTCCGTTCCCTGCCTGCGGGACTGAGAACAATGTACGTGGGATAGGCCCGTATCCCGAACTGTTTCTTCAGAGTATCGCCCACGACCCGATCATCGCCGTTGATCTTCGCAGGAACATATCGAGATGTGAGGACGCTCTTCACGGAATCGTTCGGGAAGACTTCCTTATCCATTGCCTTGCATGGCCCGCACCAATCTGCATACACGTCGATAAAGATCGGCTTGTTCTGGCTTGCAGCCACGCTTTTCGCTTCCTCAAAACCAAGCCACTGGATGGAGTTGGATGCCGGCCAGTACTCGAGTACTGCGCCGACGATCAGAAACACTACTGCAACCAGGCCGGACCATTTCGCGTATGTCGTGTCTCGTTGGTTCATTGCCTCACTCAGACCCTTTGTCGACCTGAATCTTCGTGATACTCCAGAATGTCAGGGCGAGAACGACTCCCAGTGCTCCGAATCCCCATGCGAGCTCCGCGATGGGAGTTCCCATTCCCGCATTGATGGCGTCGACGGACTTCGAAAACCCACTGGGGAAGAGAAAATCTTTCAGAATGGTGAGCCACTTATCCGTTGCATGAAATGCTTGGATGTAACTGCCGACGGTCGACGCAACAATTGACCAAAAGGCCAGCAGCACAACGTTGAAGACTCCCGGTACCCAGCACGAGAACAATGCCAGGAGCGAGACGACGAGCATTGCCTGCAAGAGAAAAATGCCATGGACCGCAAGGACTCTGCCAAGATCAAACTGCACTTCACCTTTGGTGAAGAAATTCGTGACAATGACGTTTGGTATGACTCCGGCAACCACGATTGTGATGACGACCGACGTGTAGACCGCTGCCAGCTTGATGAGGAGATAATTCTGCCGTGATACCGGTCGGATGAGCAGTGTCCGCAACCACCCATCTTTGACATCTGCCGCGACCAGCGCGACACCGAACAACGCGGCGGCGAGAGGTACGACGAGGGTGATGTTCACGGAAGCTGCGAATCGGGCGACATCATACGTTTTCGAAAGCCTGGCAGAGGTAAACAAGATGAGGGAGGAAAGCAACATTAATCCCAACGGGATGAACACTGCAGCGACGGTCCATAGCCGTCGAAGCTCAAACAGATACAGTTTCGTGAGCGGTCGCTTCACGATCCTTTCCTTTCGACGAGATGTTTTCTGAACGATTCTTCCAGAAACCCCTGCGGAGTTCCAGCCAGCGAGTGCTCTGCAACGAGACTGCCATCCAGAATGAAGAGAACACGATCGCAAACGTTTTCGACTTCCGTGAGATTGTGGGAGCTGAAGAAGACCGTGGTCCCCTTCGCTTTCAGCTGCATCAGGTATTCCCTCAATTCAAAGACCGATGGAGGGTCGAGCGAAGCGGTGGGCTCATCGAGGAAGACAACTTTTGGTGAGCCGACGAACGCAACTGCAAGTTCGATCTTCTGTCGCATTCCTTTGGAGAGTGCGGAGAGTTTTCTTCCGGCGGCGTTTGTCAGATTGAAGTGCTTCAAGATTCCGTCGACTTCCTCCGTCGGTGCAGGATTCCCTGCCAGAAGCGCGTGCAGTTCCAGAAATGCTCGCGTGGAGACCGTGTTGGACCGAAAATGTGAATCAGCCTGATAGCCGATCTGTTTGCGTGTAGCTAATGCTTCAGGATGGTCACCGAGTATCGAGACTGCTCCGCCACCGTCAGCATTGAGGAAGCCGAGGAGGATGCGGAGCAACGTCGATTTGCCGGCGCCGTTAGGGCCAATGAGCCCGACGATCTCTCCCTGGTCGACCTTGAAGCCAACCCCTTTGAGTGCGAAGACTGCGTTTTTCGACCGAGGATTGTAGGTCTTGCTGATGTTCTCCGCTTGAACCGCTCGTGGTCGTTCTTCCATGCCGGACTAGATGTGAGGTGAAGAGGATTGGGTATGAAAATACACAGGAACAGAGCGAGTGTCAAGAGCTCCAAACAGATTCCCAGAATCTTCCCCCTTGAAAACAAAGATTTTCGCTTGGTCTCGGTTGCTATATCGGCTCAGCGTGGATCGTAAACCGACGGACTTGCTGGAAGTTCTGGTACAGCTGAGATTCGACCTGCGTAATAATCTGATGGACTTCGGCTACTGTTTTCGAGTTGTCGAGCCGACATGTGAGCGTTACGTGAAGATGGGGGGCATGTTTCAAGACGGTGATGTCGGTACACTCGCGTATGCGCGTGTCCCTCAGCACAAGCTTTTCGATTTCACGACACAGCTCCTTTTCCTCTTCCGTCGCTTGAACGAGCTCGTCCGGATCGGAAAGAGACTCTTCGAGGTGGATTGTAATCTTGCCAACCGACGCAATTTCCCGGCGGATCTGAGCTTCGATTTCCTCTGCCAGCGCGTGCGCGTCAACGAATGTCTTGTCCTTGCTGTACTCCACATCGAAGTCGATGAAGTATTTCCCATCCGACTGATGCACTTCGAGATTGTGCGGAGCTCCCAGCCCCTTGTCCATAACGATCATCCGCACGTTGTCGAGAATGGTCTCACCTTGCCCCTTCATTGGTTCTGCATGCACAGTGACATCAGCCCCCGGCTGCACGACATGAATCGCCTTCTCGATGTCGTCCATAACCTGATGTGCGCGTTCAAATGGGAGTGTGCGGCTCAAGCCGACGATGACGTCGACAAAGACCCGCGCCCCAGACGCACGCACACGCATCGACCGCAACTCTTCCACACCGTTGACCGCTTTGATTGACTCCCCAACGTTCTGCGTCAATCCTTCGGGAACCCTGTCCATCAGCGCATCGATCGTGCGCCTGCCCAGCCGGTAACTGACGAACAGAACAAGAAGCGCAACTGCGAGGGCCGCCACAGAATCGATGCTCGAGTATCCGAGCGAAACACAGACAAGGCCGGCGAGGACCGTCAGGGACGACCAGATATCACTGGAGAAATGCAGTGCATCGGCTTCGAGAGCCTGACTGTGATGCTTTTTTGCCACCCGGCTCAATGCGCGCGATCTGCTGTAGTCGATAACAATGGCTACGGCGACGACTGCATAACTCCAGACATTCGCCTCGACATGCGACGACCGCGTCACAAGTCGCTGAACCGCTTCCCAGATTATCCAACCACACGTGACAAGTAGCAGGATCGTCTCAAAAAGTGCTGAGACGTTTTCCATCTTTCCATGTCCGTACTGATGGTCTTCGTCCGGCGGCTTATCGGATACGCTGACAGCGAAGAAGGTGATGAGCGCAGCCAGGAGATCAAGCCCCGAGTGGGCTGCCTCGGACAAGATGCCGAGACTGTTTGTCATCAAGCCGACAACGAGCTTCATCACCGTGAGGAGCACAGCAGCAAGGACAGAAGTCAGCGCGATGTTCTTTTTCTCACGTATCGCCTGTGTATCCATTAGTGGATCTCTTCGAATGTGAGAGTTCCGATCGGATAGCTCCGCCAATCTCTGAAATCAAAGTGCCACCATTCGACATCGAACACGTTGAATCTTTCCGCCTCCATTGCCTTCCTGAGCAGCTGACGATGCCATCGCTGCAATGACGTTCCCCCGGGATAGTTCGGATACGCCCGGTGCGAAAACTCATCATACCCGCTGACCATCTCAACTGCCTGGCCTGTTTTGAGATCATACAGTGACAAATCTACGGCGCAGCCGCGATTATGGCGGGATCCCTTTGCCGGATCGGCGACAAAGTCCTTCTGTTCTTTCGGCGTGGCATCCCAAAACATCTTGGTCACGTACCAGGGGCGATATGCGTCGTGGATGAGGAGTCCATATCCCATGCTGCGTAGCGCCCGATGAGCCCGGACAAGCGCTTCAGCTGCAGGCCGCTGAAGAAATGCTCTGGCCTGGGAATAGAACCTCTCCGCCATGAAATTGTTCGTGGTTGCATATCTGACATCAAGAAGGATCGTCGAATCAAGCAGCCTCAGCTCAACGAGGTCAGGCTTCTTGAAACTCCCTTCCTCCTTTGGCGGTGAAGCCAGAAGAGCCTCCTTGCGCAACACATCAGCTGGTTTGAGGGGCTTGATGCGGAACGATGCGCCGGATTCTCCTCCGTAGAAGATGCGCTTGAAGACCGACGGCCCCAGTTCCAAAGAAAGGGCAAAACCCGAAGCGTTCCGCAGGAAGGTACACATCGTTTTACGGTTTGATCCTGCGTCTGAGATCTTGAAACGATCGTTCCCCTCAGCTTTCATCAGCGACGCGTGTCCCCAAGTGTTCGAAAGATACAACTCACCATCCTTCTCGAGGACAGAAACCGTATCCCGGCCTTGCAGGTACTCGCCAATGAGTCCTGACCACTGCCGGGGAATGTCGGACGGTTTCTCATCCTGCGATGCAGCACTCGGAACGCGATTTGCCTGTGCAGGACCCTGGAAAGAAACCTGCAGCGCCATCCAGAGGAGGATGAGCAAAAAGATCCGATCTTTTCGCATATGTCTGAGACAATTCCTCATCATTACCTGATTATTGAGACTCTCGGCGATACAAGTCAATACTAGAGAATTGAACCACTGAGCCGAAGGCTCCAGCCCGCCTCATTGTGCCTAGGAGGCTGGCGGGCATGCGCCATAGGCGCAAAAACACGAAGACTAATAATGAGAGGAGCGTTTATACAGTACGTGCCTTTGTGCCTTAGTGGTAGATCTTCTCTTAGCAGTTCAGAACTTCAGAACCTCGCGCATCCTCAGAATGAGTGGCCGGATCTCTTTGTCCCAGAACTGCCAGTTGTGTCCTCCCGGGGTCTCGTGGTACTCGTATCCAGCACCGTACGTCCGGAGCAGATCTGTAAACGCCCGGTGCGCTGGCAGGAATGTCCGATATCCATCCTGAATGCCGATCACCATATAAATGTACGGCAAAGAATCTTTTGATGTTTGCCGGTAGAGCAGAAAGATATCATGTGCGTTTCGAAATCCGTTGGTCTTTTCCCCGAATGCCCGTTTGAGGCTGGGCTGCAGCGATCGTTCAGCCAGGTGCGTCGTGTCGTTCATCCCTCGGGGGAATGTGATTGCACCGCTCAGAGAACCCACAAAACCGTATTTGGCTGGATGTCTCAGTCCGAGCATAAGAGCTCCGTATCCACCCATCGAGAGTCCTGCAATCCCCTGCCGGGTCGTGTCAATCGAATACATTGTTTGAACGTAGTGAGGGATGTCATTCACCAGATAGTCTTCGAATTGTTCATTCGGCTCTGTAAATGAATTGACGTACCATGAATTCTCCGCGTCCGGCATCACCACGATCATCGGCACATCCTTTACATAATCCCGCAGCTTCGTCCTTGTTCCCCAATCGTCATACCCGCCTGTGTGTCCGTGCAGGAGGTACAGGACCGGATAGCGCTTTGTCGGATCATACTTCGACGGGAGCAGGACAGAAAGTTTCTTCGTTCTGCCGAGGCTCGGCATGAAGAAGCTATCGACGCGTACAATTGGCTGTGCGAGAGCCATCGATTCGAAGAACAGGACGAGAATAATCAGCACTGAAAAGAGCAGGAAGGAGATTTTTTTCATGTCGTTGGGAGTTTTGGTAAAGGTTTAGAGCATTCCATATTTTTTTCGTAAGAACCATTCCACGGCGAAGAGCGCCACCACAACTCCGAGCATCCAGGGTCTGTTCCAGAGCTCAAATTGTCGGGCAACGCTTACATCCCTCAGGCGAAAATTCGGCAGCGATGCAAGAACCCGGGGAAGCTGCTGAAGGTCATTGCTCTCGAAGTAACGCCCACCGGTCCGGGCTGCAATTTGCTGGAGAAGAAGCTTGTTGGCTCTGGTCTCTTGAAATTCCACATTCAATCCCCCCACAGAGAATGATCCACGCTCTTCACTGAGTTGTCGGCCTCCCGCAGTTGCACGACCGGAATAGGTATAATCCCCTTCCGGAAGCGGATCGAACGCACCTTCAAACCGGCCATTCCCCAGCGATGTCAGCGTCAGTTGACTCACGTGCCCTTTTTGGGAGACTGAGAGTGAAACTTCGGCATCATCAATGGGGCGATAGTTCTCATCATATACCTGCGCAGTGAATTCCACGGGGTCCGAGCCAGCGAAGATTTCCTTCGAAGGCCGGACCTGGACAGGCTTCTCATCATCGTGTGTCACAAGCCAGCGTACGCTGTTGCTGATGAGGTTTTCCAGAATTCGTTCCGCGCCGGGAATTCCCTCTGAGTAGCTTTTCCATCTCCACAATCCATAGCAGAGGAACGCTAAAGACTTCGACCGGTTGACGTTCCGGCTGAGCATCAGCGGTTCGGTGCTCGCCGATGACTGGGTTCGCGCCGTGGCCAGAACAATGTCTTCCGGCTTCGCCCGCAACGGTTCATCGAGCGTAAAGGAAGGCGGAAGCTTGCTCCACACATCCAGCGACGAGGAGACCCGGAGAATCGGATTGTTTCGCTGGCCTTCAGAGACAGCAAGAAACGTCTGTGTTTCTTCTCCACCTTTTGCCGGGATGGTAAAGGGAAGGACGGCCTGGAGTATCTGCAGTTTTCGAAAATCTACGGTGCGACTGAGAACGAACAGAATTCCTTTTCCGCTTTCAGCTGTATTCGCAACCGCCTGGAGCGTGGCCGTTGAACTCTTCGAACCGGGGTACCCGGCAAGAATGATGCACTCTGCAGCTCGGAGCTCCTGATCCGTCAGCACCCCTTCGTAGAATTGTCCATTGCCCCGATCGATGAACGTTTTCACTTCAACATTGCTGTCATCCTGCAGCGCCCGACGGATCGCAGCGACATCGGCGCTTGGGGCGCCCACGATCATAACAACCCGCATTTTGCTCTTGAGAACTTTGACATAGAATGAGGACCTGTTGTTCTGAGTGCTCACCTCGCCGGGAAGCTGTGAGACTTCGACGGTGATTTTTCTCATACCATCGACATCGGGTACAAACGAAAGTGGAACCGCATATTCACGGGTGCCAGGCTCCAGGAGGAGCGTCTTCCGATCAAGCGTCTTCCCCCCGTCGAGCAGTGTCACTTCCACCCGCTCATTGTTCATCCCTGAGCTTTTCAGGGTTGCATTCACCGGGACGTTGTTCCCCACATAGGTAATGGTGTTCGCCAGGACTTTCTGGACTACAACATCGTGCGGCTCACTGGTGTCGCCAATCCCCACGGTGAAGACCGGCAATCCCGCTTCCTCGGCCTCGAACAGTGGACTCGATCCGGTCGTTGCATTGCCGTCGGTGATCAGGAGTACACCCTGGAGATTTCTCTCGGCGGTCTGCTCTTTGAGCTGCTTTAGTGCTCCGCCGATGTCGGTTCCTTCCCCATTGAACGAGATGGAATCGTTCGCGAAGGATTTCAAGAGATGCAATTTCGTATCAAAAACTCCATAAAGCAGATCGCTTTGTTCTTCCACAGTCCTGAGGGCGGGAGCACTTAACGCGTCGAGAAGACTCGTTTTCCTGTCTACCGTCCTGTCCTGGATTGTCATACTTTTGGACTGATCAATCAGGACGGCGAGCACGGGTTTATCGAGCCGATGGTAGACAAGAGAAAGGAGCGGCTCGCCGAGGAGAAGGAACAGAAGGAACAATCCAAGACCGCGAATCAACATCAGGGCAGTACGAACAACGCGGGATACCGGCGGAACCGTAAATCGGTATGCGAGTACCGCCAGCGCTCCAGCCCCAGCTGCTGCAAGCAGAAGGAGAATACCGTGATACGTTGAAGTAAGGTGGAGGTCTGGCATTTCGGCAAGCCGTCAGGAGGCGATGGGCAGGACTATTTGATGTAGAGAATCTTGCGAGAGGTCGTGAAGCCTGGCGCCGTGAGGCGACAGATGTAGACGCCGGTCGCAACGTGTGTGCCGTTGTCGTTCAGCGCATCGCTCCATTCAAAAAAGTTCACCCCCGTCTGTGATTTCCCCTTGTAAAGCGTTCGCACCCGCCGGCCGAGAAGATCAAAGATACCGAGGTCGATGGTTTGCTCGCTTGGAGCTTCGACAATAATTGTCGTTGAGCCGTTGAACGGATTAGGATAGTTGTTGTGGAGAATGAATTGTGTCGGTACACCTCCTCCACCCAGGTTTCCGACCGCTGCGGACGCATCGAGGAAACCCCAGCCGTAATAGTTGTTTGGATACGATCGCGTTCTGGTGGTGCCGTCATTGTAGTGATTCGTTGTGCTCAGCAGGCGTGCCCGTAACTGCATCGGCGTGAGGGATGGATTTGCAGAAAGAACCAGCGCCGCAATGCCAGCCGCGAGGGGCGTCGACGCCGAGGTGCCCGAGAAGTACGACGTGTAGTCCGAATCCCCGCTCACCGCAAAGTCGTTTACCCCGGGAGTCACTACTTCCGGTTTTATTCTCCCATCGTACGTGGGACCGGTAAGGCTGAACGATGCGAGCGTTCCATCAACCAGTGTCGCACCAACAGCGAGTATGCTATCCGCATCGGCAGGAGCACACAGGGCAAGTTGTCCATCGGTTCTTCGTACGGTTGCACCGCTGGTGTTTCCCATAGCAGTTACCACGAGAACGCCCTTGCTGGCGGCGATCCGTGCAGCTCTTGACGTAATGGGGGTTCTTCCGTTCATATCCGGCCAGCTGTACCAATCGCAGTATCCCAGGGAGCTCGACGTGATATCGACACCAAGCCTCTCCATCCATTCGAGTGCCTCGACGTACAGATCTTCCTCCAACTGGATTTCAACACTATCGATTTCTGTTTTCGCGAGTATAAACGATGCACCATACGCGACGCCGACGAGCCGGCCGTTGAAGAATCCTCCTACCTCTGAAAGAGTTGAAGCTCCATGATCTCCCTGCGTGAAGTATTCACCGGG
>JBEKOB010000093.1:0-15384 GCA_049522195.1 Bacteroidota bacterium | reverse complement strand
CAGCACGGGCATATCCCGGTGCGGATACAATCCAGACAAATGTGCCTCCTTTGAAAGATGTGTTCGCTCGTTATTTCAGGATCGGATGTATGTTATCCTACCGACATATCGGCTTTCCGAACGACCCATACGTACCAGGCCAATCAGAGGTCGTTGATCCTCTCGGAGGACAACTCATCAAGTTCCATATGAACAGCATGTCGCCCGGCAACAATATGAAAGCACAATTCACCGTGAATATCGACTCCAGCGCCAAGGCGTATACGGCAGCAACGACTCAAGCGAAAAAGGACTCAATAGATATTCATCCTGTTGTGCGATTCAACGGAGATATCATAGCACAGCTCAACTGGGCGCGGAGGCAGGGATTTACCTTTCGAGGACACACGTTGGTTTGGCATAATCAGACGCCTGCCGAGTTCTTTCGTTCGGGGTACACTGTCGCCGGAGCCCGACTAAGCAAAGCGGCGATGATTCAGCGGATGGATAGTTACATACACGATGTCATTCGATTGATCCATGAAGGTTGGCCCGGGCTGATCTCTGCTATGGATGTCGTCAATGAAGCCTTGACCGATGACACTGGTACAGATCGTACCGATAGCGACTGGTACACAACGTTCGGCGACAACACGTACGTTATGAAGGCGTTTGAGCTGGCCCGCAAATACACGGTGCAGTACGGCGAGACTCAAATGAAGCTGTATTACAACGATTACAATACTGATTACGCGAATAAGGCGGACGGCGTAGTGAGACTCTGCACTCCCATCTTTCAAGCCGGCTACCTGGATGGAATTGGCATCCAAGGGAACGGAACCGTCAGCTATCCCACTGCCGAAGCATGGATAGCTACCTACAACAAATTCTATCCGATATGTACTGAGATGTCGATAACGGAATATCACATCGACGTCGATACAGCCAGTCCCACCGCCAGCGATTTTGTCGCACAGGCAAATCAATATGCCATGTTGTTCAAGTGTTATCTTGATCGGAGCAGTCTTTCAGGTCGCGGCAAGATTGTAAACGTTAGCAAAGCCGGGTTCAACGACAAATACGATGCGTTCCCAGAAGTGCAGTCTTCTTTATGGGACTCGACTGACAAGTGTAAACCAACGTTCTATGCTATTGTCAATGTTGGTATCAATTACCATGCACTGGATTCCCTGATCTCCTACGCAAATACGCTCCACGAAGGCGACTATACAACCTTCTCTTGGAGGAATCTTTACACAGCTTTGGTCTCAGCCAAAAATGCATGGGCCGCAGACTATTCTGCATCGGTATCTGCGGCTACTACCCTGGGCGTGGCAAATGATAACCTGAAGTCTGCCATTCGCAATTTAGTCCAAACTGTCGTCAAAGCATTTGCTTTGGCTCAAAACTATCCCAATCCATTCAACCCGACAGCCGTGATCAACTATCAGCTACCAGCAACGAGTACAATCAGTCTCAAACTCTATGATCTTCTCGGGCGGGAAAAAATGACATTGTCTGAAGGAAGCCTCCAGCCCGGAGACTATAATGCAACGCTTGATGCAAGAGGGCTTGCAGCTGGAGTATACTTCTATCGATTGACTGCGAACGAAATAGGCGGTGGACAAACAAATAGTTACGTCGAGACAAAGAAACTAATGGTATTGAAATAGTATCATCATAATAGCGTGAGAAGAACACTTCTTATAGAACTTGGTTTTTGTTTAGTGCTGGGACACTATGGATATGGACAGTCGTCCTCATTCAAGACCTATTTGAACCCGGTGATCCCCGGCGACCACCCGGACTGCACACTAACAAAAGTTGGGAATGACTTTTACACAACCGGCTCATCGTTCAATCCAACCCCGGTCATCTATCACTCCACCGACCTGGTTCATTGGGAAGCAATTGCCCAACCTGTAAGCGCCGCCTGGCAAAGCTTTGGCGATTCACCTTCGGGAGGATGCTGGGGAGGTCAGGTAGTTTATTACAACAAGAAGTATTGGGATTTCTTTTCTCGTTCCAATGTCATGTATTTGGTGACCGCCGATGACATCAGAGGCCCCTGGAGCCTCCCCACAGCAATGAGCACTCCCACCGTCGTACCAGGCCTGGGGTACGACAACTCGATATTCATTGACGACGACGGAAGCTGGTACCTGCTGGTCAAGAACGGACAAGTAAACAACTGGATAGTGCAGTTGGGAAACGATGGTCAGCCCAGCGGCAGGATTCTCAATATGTGCTGGATCAATCCCGCCCCCTCCTACCCGTTCAGTTGGGCCGAAGGTCCGGTAATGTGGAAATACAAGGGGAATTACTATTACAGTTTTGCCCGCAATGTCGCTGGCGGACAGATAGTCTTCAGAAGCAGTGTGCTCACAGATGACCCGAACTCATGGGTGAACCTCGGCAATTTCTTCAACGAAGGCGATCCCCTGAAGTCCACGGCGTTGTTCCAGAACCCGAATCACAACTCAGCTGCGGTGATGCTTGACGACAGCACGAGCTGGGTTGTCCATCCTTTGTGGCGCAATGCGAACAACAATGAGTGGTACGGTCAGGGTCGGCAGGGTCTGTTGAACCAGGTTCGCTATGATACGACTGGCAAACCGACAGCCGATTATCCAACGAACGTTCCCCAGGATGCGCCGAAACTGCCGAGCAGCGGTATTCCGTGGATGGTACCGCATTCAGATTTTTTCAACTCCGAAAAACTGAATCCTGAGTGGTCCTTCCTTGGTTACACTCCATCCAATTCTTACTCCCTCACTACCCGAAGCGGATGGCTGACCTTGTCGCCAAAACGCAAACCGAACACGATTATCAAGAACGATGGCGAACACAACTACTCTATCATTACAAGATTGGATTTTGTCGCTCAGTCGGTGAATGATCAGGCCGGGATCTGGGTTTTCAACGGCCTCCAGACTCTTTATGCCAAGTTGTACAGCTCCATCGATAGTTCTGGAAACAAGATTGTGGCCTTCAGCTACGAGACCAACTATTACCAGGTCAACAACCCGGCAATAGGCGGTGACAATATCCTGGTGCTGAAGCTGGTTCGCGTCAACCATGTGCTCACAGGGTATTTCAGCTCCAACGGGTACGACTGGATTCAGGTCGGAAGCAGCATCAGTGTAGCCGATATGGACAATCTCCAACCGAACTACAATGCATGGACAGGGAACCGGCAGGGTCTATTTGTACAGGGAACAAATTCAGCCGACTTCGACTACTATATATACCGCGATGCCTATACACCTATTCTGGCGGAATGCCCCGCAAACCAGTACGGCACGTCGATTCCCTCTATGAGAAGAACGGCAATTGTTGCGCTGGACAATATACATGATGGCGATTGGGCACTGTACGCCGGCGTCGAATTTGGAAACACGGAATATGCACGAACCCCTGACTCTCTCACAATTACCGCGTCATGCGCTTCTTCGGGCGGCGTGGTTGAGATGTGGCTCGATTCACTCAATTCAAAGAATAAGATCGCGGAGTGCGCCATCAGCAACACCGGAAGCTGGGATACCTTCAATACATTCACAGCCAAGTTGCTGACGCCGGTTTCAGGCAATCATGATGTGTACCTGAAATTCAGAGGCACCGGTTCCGACAAACTCTTCATGATTCAGTGGCTGACATTTGTCGACGCAACCCATCTCGAGACATCTGTCAATAGCCAAGGCAGTTGCTCAGTCCCTGATGTCTTCGTCTTGAATCAGAATTATCCGAATCCATTTAACCCGAACACGGCGATCAGCTTTCGGCTGTCAGCGCTCAGCCGCGTGAAATTGAGAATCTATGATGTTCTCGGCAAGGAAGTTGCGGCGCTCGTTGACGAAGAAAGGCCCGCAGGTTCGTACACCGTCACCTGGAATGCACAGAATTTTCCCTCAGGCGTGTACGTGTATCGTATGGCATCAGGCAATCAAATCGACAGCAAAAAGATGATCTTGTTGAAATAAGGATAGAGGAAAATGATGAGAAACAGACGATCTGCAAAACTATTGATACATCTCCTGCTGGTGACTCTCCTGTTCATGATCCGAAGTCAGGCTCAAATACAAACGAATGTCCCCGCATTGAAAGATGTCTATGCCAAGGATTTCTACATCGGCTGTCTGCTTTCATATGCTCATGTTGGATTTCCAACCGACCCGGTAGTCTCCGGTCAATCGGCAGTCGTTGACCCCTATGGCGGATACCTGATAAAATACCACATGAATTCGATGTCGCCGGGGAACAACATGAAGGCGATCTACACCGTCAACATGACTGCCAGCGCCGCTGCCTACAACGCCGCCACGACTCAAGCGGCGAAGGATTCGATCGACGTCAACCCAATCATTTCTTTCAACGGCAATCTCATTGCTCAACTCAACTGGGCAAAGCGGCAGGGGTTTACATTCCGAGGCCACACGCTGGTGTGGTACAGTCAGACGCCGGGAACGGGCTTCTTCTGCACGGGCTACTCTTCGACGGGGGTACGCCTGAGCAAAGACAAGATGACCCAGCGGATGGAGAACTATATCAAGGAGATGATCCGCCAGCTGCACGTGGGCTGGCCTGGATTGCTATCGGCGTTTGACGTGGTCAATGAAGCGATTACCGATGCCGGAGCCGACAGAACGACCGAGAGCGATTGGTACGTGACCTTTGGCGACAACACCTACATTGCAAAGGCGTTTGAATTCGCACGGAAGTACACGCAACTCTACAATGAGACTCAGATCAAGCTGTACTACAATGATTACAACACGACAATTTCCGCCAAGGCGGACGGGATCGTGCGTCTTGTTACCCCGATATTCCAGGCCGGTAACCTGGACGGGATCGGGATGCAGGAGCACGATGCGAACGGATCGCCGTCCGCTGCTGCGTTCATTGCGACATACAACAAGTTTGCGCCGATTTGCACCGAGATGGCGGTGACTGAACTCGATGTCACAACCGGCAGCGCGACACCGACTGCGGATCAGCTCCAGACACAGGCCAACCAATACGGACTGCTCTTCAAGTGTTTTGTGGAGCGAAGCTACAAATCCGGCCGCGGGAAGATCATCAACGTCTCGAAGGATGGGCTGAACGACACTTACACGTTTAAGACGAACCAGTCATCCTCTATTTGGGACGGCAACGATCAGTGCAAACCCGCCTTCTATGCGGTTGCGAATGTGGGGCTCTCCTACAACGCTCTCGACTCGGTCATCACGTACGCACGAACAATCCAGCGCGGTGCATACAACGCCCCCTCCTGGTCTGCATTTCAGACGGCTCTTGCATCAGCGATCACTGCCCACGACCAGAACTACTCTGTATCACTCTCTGCCGACGCAGGTCTCGGCACGGCCAAGAGTACGCTTGTCACTGCTATCAACGGACTCTCGACTGTTGTCAGCACCGTTGGATCGGAAAACAACCAGGTTGCAGGCAGCTTTGAATTGTTGCAGAATTATCCCAATCCGTTCAATCCGACAACAGCTATTGGCTATCAGCTAATAGCTAATAGCTTCGTTGAGCTCAAAGTATACGATGCGCTCGGAAGGATAGTGGCGACACTCGTGAACGAGGAAAAACCAGCCGGATCTTACACGGTCACCTGGAACGCCCAGAATTATTCATCGGGAGTCTACGTCTATCGAATCGTCGCAGGCGATCACGTCGACAGCAAGAAGATGCTGTTGATGAAATAAGCACCTGTTGAACAGCAATGGAGTCAATTGTGGCTGACAAAGTTCATCACGGCGAATCTGGCGGATCTGCCATTTTGCTGCTCTCGTGCGAAGACCGGACGGGTTTGATTTCCCGGATGTCCCATTTTGTGTTCGAGCGCGGCGGCAACATTGTGGATTTGGACGAGCACGTTGACGGTCGGTATTTCTTCCTCCGCATTGCCTGGGACATGAAGAATTTCTCGGTGCCGGAGTCGGAAGTCCGGGAGGCGTTCACTCCATTGGCTAAGGAGTTTAACGCGACATGGCAAATCAGTTTCAGCGGGAGAAAGCAGCGGGTGGCTATCTTCGTGTCCAGGCTCGACCATTGCCTCCAGGAGATTCTATGGCGGCAGAGGTTAGGAGAATTCGATGTCGAGATCGGCCTTGTCATTTCCAACCATGAAGATTTGCGTCCCCTGGCTGATCAGTATGGAATTCCCTATGCCGTTTTTCCGATTACGAACGAAAACCGCTCCGAGCAGGAGATGAAGGAACTGTCGTTGTTAAAGGAACATGGGATAGATACGATTGTTCTGGCTCGGTACATGCAGGTTCTCTCGCCAGAATTCGTCGACCAGTATCCAAATCAGATTATCAATATTCATCATTCATTTCTACCGGCGTTTGCAGGCCGGGATCCCTACAGACAAGCCTATGAGCGCGGAGTGAAGATTATCGGGGCGACGAGCCACTATGTAACAAAGGATCTTGACGAGGGACCTATCATTGAACAGGATATCATCCGGATTTCTCACAAGGATGGTGTGAATGATTTGGTCCGGAAGGGCCGGGATCTTGAGCGGATGATACTTGCCCGTGCGTTATTTTATCACGCACAACATCGCATCCTGGTACACGGCCAGAAGACGATTGTGTTCGCGTAGCGACGCATTAATCCGAGAGACTGTAGAATGCATCTCAAAAACGCCTATCACTCCCGAATGTATTTGTCGGGAATTTAGACTGCGCAGTCTGGATTCCCGCTTAGAACGTGCGGGAATGACATCGTTGACCGATGGTGCATTATTGAGGTAGCTGCTAGTCATGATCCACTGAATCCTTTTTGATCGAAGGAATAGCCAATGAAATCACAGTTGCAGTTTTTTCGGGTCGGTGTTCTCCTTTGTCTATGCGCAGCCGGGTTTGTGCCGGCTTCAGCACAACCATCCGGAGGACCATATGGCCCGATTCAGCAAACATATCAGCTGCCGAAGGTCACTGGGAAGATCTACTATGTCGCAGTCGATGGGCAGGCAGACCAATCAGGCGGATCGCCCGCCAAACCAACATCGCTCGAAGCGGCCATCGAACGAGTACGCACCGGGGATGCGATCGTCATGCGCGGTGGGACCTACCGAACCGGCAACTTGCTGTTGAATCAGGGAATCACGATTCAACCGTATGCTGACGAGCAGCCTGTCTTGAAAGGTACTTTTGTTGCTACGGAATGGAAGAACCTCGGAAATGGATTGTGGAAGACTCCCTGGACTCGTTTGTTTCCGGCCAAACCCGATAACTGGTGGTCACGCGACAGGTTTGGGAAGGAAACGCCATTGTACATCTTCAACAATGATATGGTGTTTGTGGACGGAAGGTTCCTAAAATCAGTCGGCCGCGAGGGAGACGTTGATGAGAATTCATATTACATCGACTACGATGCAAAGCAGGTCTACATTGGAGTAGATCCCTCGAATCGATTGGTGGAAATCACAGCGTTCGATATCGCGCTGAAAAGAACCATCGGTGAGTGCCATGGCAAAACGTCTGATCATAAGGGACCTGTCATTCGGGGAATTACCTTCACCCAGTACGCTTACCGCGCCCTTGAAGTAGAAGGAAAGGAACCCGAGGGCGTGTCTCCGGAATCAGAACACGGAAAAGATGTCATTGGTACAACCCTGGAGCATTGTACCATCTCATTTTGCTCCCGTGTTGCGGCATATCTCAGAGGAGATCGCCTCACGCTTCGTCACTGCAAGGTGAGCGACACAAGCACGGAGGGTATCTATATCATTGGTTCGTCCGATGTTCTATTGGAAAAGAACATCTTCTCCCGTAACAACATCGAAAGGATCACGGGATACTATCCCGCAGCAGTGAAGATCTTCAATCAGAGCTACCGCGTGACTTGCCAGGACAATCTGGTGATCGATCTCCCCTTCTCGAACGGTATCTGGTATGATGTCGGGAATGTGGACGGCCGGTTTCTGAACAACTGGATCGAGGGCGTGGGCACCACGGATCGAAGGTTTCATGAGAATGCCCCCTATCCCAGTCAGAATGGATTCTTTTTCGAAATCTCAAAAGGCGCGATCTGTGCGGGCAACGTGTTTGTGAATTGCGACCAGGGGGTCTTCGTTCTGAACAGTTCAAATGTTCAGGTTTACAACAACACGTTTGTCAACAGCACAGCCTGCATTGCGCGCAACGCCAGGACAGCTGCCAACGATCGAATGTTCGGCTGGCACTCCAGCACCGGTCCGGATGTTGACAAACGAGGCAACCATGTCTTCGTAAATAATCTCCTCACGGGCAACGCGAACTACCGAAGGCCCTTGCTGTTTGTCTGGCAGCCGGACTCATTGTGCAAACAGCTTCCGAGCTCACAACTCCGGCAAATGAATCACAACGTCTATGTCCGCTCTGCGGCGAAGGCAGAGTCTCCTCTGATCTTGTGGAGCCCCGTGCCGAACGGACAGTGTCAGTCAGGATTTGATTCGCCGGCCGATCTGAGAAAGCAATTTCCGGATTTTGCCGCCAACAGCAGGTCGTACGAAAGCTACCAGGGACCTTTGTTCAAGGGCGCAGAGCTCGGAAACTACCAGATCCTTTCTCTGTCGCCGGCAGCGAAATCAGGCATGGAGCTTCCCCCCGAGATTGCGAAGCTGTTGGGACAAACAAAGAAGGAAGCCCGGTTCGTGGGGGCGTTTCCTCCCCAGTTGCCGTAGGTGAGAAACCAAGGCAAGAAGCAGAAGGTGCTACAGCGGCGGGCTAGATCGAGCATGAACGGTATCGGCTCCGACTCCGAGGAGCAATGAGGTATAGCACAAACACGTCTCATTACAGATTTGTGAGACGGAAACCGGCCAGAGTTGGCGGCGCTTGTTTCGGTGTTTGTTTCGAAGCTCATGGTGAGGAACCCCTATGTTTTGAACAACAAATTCGGCATCGGGTACTCAGCCGCGCGTGAATGCTCTCATGCAGTGCAACGTAGATCGGTAAAGGAATGTGATGAAAGACTGGATAAATAGAACGAGGATTTCGAAGTTCAACAAATTTCTTTTCCCTGTTACGGGGATCCTTGCGATCGTTTGGTTTCTCATACGCGTTATCCCCAAGCCAAGCCGGGCGGCATATCCCTGCATGAGGGTAGCGTATCCGTTAGCGTCGACCTTTATTCTGTACCTCCTTGGTCTGGCAACATCAGCCTTGGCACTGGATCGAATGAAGATGTACTGGACCAACTCCCGCATATGGGCGGCTGGATTCTTTGTCGTTGCCCTCGTGGCCGGATTCCTGGCATTTCAGGCTGATCAACCTCCCGTCTTCGCGAACTCAAGCTACCTCGATACGGCGAATGCGCCGATCGGTGTGGCACGAGGGATATTTCCGGGACGTGTCGTATGGGATAGAAATCCAGATGCGACAAATGAGAACTGCAGAAACAGATCATTTGGTGATGCATATTACCTTCCCCAAAACACCAACATGACTGTGGTCGATGGGATGGTGCGGGAGTCTCTGCTCAAACTCACCGGTACTTCCAAGGTCCGCGATGCATGGGACTCGTTGTTCGTCTATTTCAACTCGAGGAAAGGAAAGGGAGCGATTGGATACCGCTCCGGCGAGAAGATCTTCATCAAAACGAACGGTATTGGTTCCACGGTGGTTGACAGCAGCAATCACTCTATTACTGATATCACCTCGTATATCGAAGCGCGCACGTCTCCGCAGCCTGTTCTCGCGTTGCTTCGGGGACTCATCAATGATTATGGCATTCCGCAGGAGAACATTTCTGTCGGTGATCCGCAGAGAGATGTTCAGAACGAATATTGGGACATCTGGCATACAGAATTTCCTAACGTTAAGTATATCTGCAACAAAGGCGGTCAGGGACGGACTCTTGCTGTCAAAGGGACACGACCATCAGTTTTCTTTTCCGACAAAGGTGCGGTGCTTCGGTCCGGCAGCTGGAGCGACATGTCGGTCGGAAATCCCGTCTATCAGGACACCCTCTATAAGGTGATCGAGGATGCGGATTATATGATCTATGTGGGCGATCTCAAGGTCCACGAGCGTGCGGGGATGACCGTGATCGGCAAACTTAATTTCGGCTCGCAAATCCGGCAGAATGCCATGCATATGCACATGGGACTCGTCAATCCGGATGGATTTTCGCCCGCCGGAAACAAGAACAGCAGGTTCGGATATCGCCAGTACCGGGTCCTGGTGGACCTCATGGGGCATAATAAGCTTGGCGGCAACACAGTGCTCTTTGTTGTCGATGCATTATGGGGTGGACGTGGTGCAAACCTGGAGCCTGTCAAATTCAAGATGGCGCCGTTCAACAACGATTGGCCATCGTCAATCTTCATGTCGCAGGATCCGATAGCCCTGGAATCTGTGTGTTATGACCTCCTCAAAGCTGAGTTCACGAGTGACAAGCATGCCGAGACGTATCCACAGATGGTGGGTGTTGATGATCATCTGCATCAGGCTGCTGATTCGGCCAACTGGCCGACAGGTGTGCGTTATGATCCTGAGAATGATGGAACACCGATAGGAAGCCTGGGTGTGCATGAGCACTGGAACAACACGACGGATATGCAATATTCAAGAAACCTCGGGAAAGGAAACGGAATAGAACTCCTGAAGCTGAACGCCGTCGCAAGTGCTGCAAAAGAAGAGATTGCTCCTCCCGGGGGGTACGCGCTGGAACAGAATTATCCCAACCCGTTCAATCCCAGCACAACGATCAACTACTCGTTGCCAAAATCAGCGACAGTTACAATCAAGATCTTCAATGCGCTTGGTCAGGAAGTCGCGTTGCTCGTCAACGAACGGAAGGATCCCGGAAACTATCAAACGACGTGGAACGCGGCCAACACTCCCAGCGGCGAATACTTCTATCGCTTGCAAGCAGGAGAATACACGGAGACGAAGAAGATGATTTTGTTGCGATGAGGTGAGGATCTCGTGAATCGATTGTAATACTTTGATAGGATCTTTGATTGGGTACGCAAAAAATCCCCACTAGCCCTGGGGATTTTCTTTTGGCATTTTATCTCCTGAAGCTCGTGCGTCTGCCAAGCTCGGGTAGATATGCTTGTACTCAGAATATAGGCGTTGATATTCTCTCTGGTTTTCCTTTTCCGGTTTGATAGTTAATCTCATCCCCGTCATCTTGCGCGCAGCTTCTTTGAATGTCCCGTACCACCCCACACCCACAGCAGCCGCTATCGCTGCTCCCAGTCCCGATGCTTCGGTGTTTACAGGGATACAGATGTTCCTGCAGGTAATGTCCGCCAAAATGTGAAGCCAAAGATCGTTCGTCGCACCTCCACCGATAGCAACGAAGTCACGCACCTTTGTGCCCGTACTCTTTTCAACGGCGTTTATCGCAAGCAGTTGTTCGAATGCAATGCCCTCCAAAATCGACCGATAGAGATGCCCCCGGTGATGAAATGATGAAAGGCCGACAAAGGCTCCCCTGGCGTTCACATCCCAGTACGGATTCATGACCCCGCAGAGGTACGGCAGGTGCAGCAGGCCGCTGCATCCCGGAGAAACCTGTTGTGCTTCTTGTTCAAGTTGACTGTAGATCTCGGGTTGGACCCTCGGATCAATTTTCAATACTCCTTTGATGAACCAATCGATGGCAAACGTTCCTGCTCTCAGACTGCATTCGTAGTAATAGCCGCTTTCAGAACAACTGCTCATTGTTCGATAGGCTTTGTTCGTTCTGTATCTTTTTCCATAAACACCTGCCACTACTGCTGTACCCAGGTTAAGATACGCGCGCCCTGGAGTAAGCACGTTCGACCCGGTTCCGGCGGCCTGTCCATCTCCGCCACCAGCGACAATTGAGGTATCGGGACTTAGTCCTGTCAGCTTTGACGCTTCTTTGGAGACTTTTCCCAGAATTGTACCGGGACGATCTGTTCCTGGTAACTGATTTTCCTTCAGTTCAAGGGCTTTCAAGATCGGCTGCGACCATCTCTTGTTTTTCAAATCGAATAGCCCGAGTGGATCAGCACTTGCCCAACTCGTCTTAAAAGCATTCGTCAATTTCCATACGATATAGGTATGGACATCGCAAATCATACCGATTTTTCTGAACAACTCCGGCTCGTGTTTTTTCATCCACGCTAAACGATAGACTACCGGGGCGTAATCGGCAGGCTTGCCGGTTATCCGGTGTATTGTGCTTTTTCCAATCTTGTTCGAAAACGATTCCACTTCATCTTTGCATCGCTCGTCCAGCCAGATGATGGCCGGCCTGAGACTCTTTCCGTCCTTGTCTAACGGAACAAATGTCTCCCTTTGATTGGAAATTGCAAGAGCCGAGATTTTTTCCGGACTGATTTGGCGGGTTATTGTTCTTAATGCTTTTTGTGCTGAAATCCACCAATCGTTCGGGTCCTGCTCATAATAATGAGGCTGTGGTGAGAAAAGCGGGATTGCCTCGCGGGCTCGCGCTGCGACATTTCCTTTTCTGTCGAAAGCTATCGCCTTTGTTCCAGTGGTACTGCAATCGAGACCGATGACGAAGTTTTCCATCTCTTTCCTTGGACCCGATTTCAATGTTACAGACGGCACGCCGTTAGTCTATACAATGGAAGGTATCATTCATCAGTTCTAAATGGTGATGCCGGTAGTCCCTCTGCGTTGTACAGGTTTGCCCCTTCAGGGTTATCTGCCCACGCATATCGTACAGCGACAGGATTGGAAACCATCTCACTCCAGACCACCACCCGGTTGTTCTCGATCTTCGCTTTTGCCCACACGAATCGTTTGTCGGAACCCGCTATGGCAAAGGTTTTCAACTCTTCCCCTCTCGCCACCAGCCCACTTCCAGTATTCGTGAATGCAATGATGATCTTGTCCCCGTCAACTTTCATTGACTGATAGATCGGTCCGGAATAGACGACTTTGTCGTCGGCATACGCCACCTTTTGGGCGGCAAGGGCCAACCGTTTACCCACATCCTTTTTGTTCAAAGGATGAATATCATTCCATTCTCCAATATCAATTGCGACTGCCATTCCAGTGCGGGGCAGGGACAAGGTCCTGAGCTGAGCTTCTCGTAACAATGCCCAATTACTTTCGGAGGGTTGATCTTTCGCTTCCATGAAATTGGGAAGCTGGACAAACAGAAATGGAAAATCCCCTTGATTCCATTTGGCTCTCCAATCACGTATCACTGCGGGAAACAGGTCGCGGTATTCGATCGGCCGTTCGGCGTTCGATTCCCCCTGATACCAAATCACTCCCTTGATGGCATAATTCAGGAGAGGGGCAAGCATTGCGTTGAACAGCCCGAGGGGTTTCCACCGGATAAACGTCTGACTGGCCAGCGGCTCCATGCGAGCACCGAGACGATACAACCACGGCCCCTTCAGGTCGATCGTTCCACCTTCACAGACGATTTGATACGGCTTGTCCAGGACAAATCCCCCTTTGCCGATGTTGCTGATGACACGAACAACAACAGTATTCGGTCCGGCCTTCAGGACATTGGGGGGAAGGCTGTACCACCGGGGAGGATACTGGTAGCTCGTCGTTCCGACAAACACTCCATTGATGAATACGGAATCCGCGTCCACGATGCGGCCGAGGTTCAATTCAACCGGCTTCCCAATCATCGAGGCGGGTACTTCCACATCTTTTCGAAACCAAACGACCCCGTTCACCGCTCCCAGCTCAGTTGCGGCCCAATAGCCAGGGACATTCATGCGTCGCCAACCATCGGTGCTCAAGGCGGTCTCGGACCACGGCTTCTGTGAATCCCGGTAACCCTCGTCCTTCTGCCAGAGCTCCGCATACCATGCATCGATCCTTGCCTTGTCCTGGCTCTCGATCTGTCGGATGAGATTTGCATCCCTGAATCGTTGTGCTTCTTTCAGATGGTTCGGGAATTGCTTGAGCGCCCCTTCGCTCAGCCACGATTCGGCGGGCGATCCGCCCAGGCTCGTGTTGATGAGGCCGATCGGGACATGGTACTTTTCATAGAGGTCTGTGCCGAAAAAATACGCCACTGCAGAGAAATTAAGAACGGCGGTTGGATTCGGAGATTCCCACTTGCCGGAGCCCAGATCATTCTCCGGAGCATTGAAATCATATTTTTGCGGAACGGTGAAGTGACGGATATACGGATTCGCAGAGGAGGCGATTTCCTTCCCGTACAACGGGCGCACCCGCCTCACGGGTAGTTCCATGTTCGATTGCCCCGAACAGACCCAGACATCACCGATCATGATGTCCTTCACGGTGATGATGTTGCTGGCACCTACCGTCATTGTGAATGGTCCACCGGCCTTCAACGCTGAAAGCAGGATAGTCCATTCCCCCTTCTCATTTGCAGTTGCGAAGTAGACCGAATCGTGGAAACTGACGGTGACTTTCTCTCCCTGCGCTGCCCATCCCCACACTTTGACCTGGGCATCCCGCTGGAGAACCATGCCGTCGCTGACAAGTCGTGGTAGCCTCACCTGGGCAACCATCGACAGCGTCATGAAAGACAGCAAGAGAAGTACGAGACCGCCGAGTTTCGTTTTCAGACTCATTTGGTCCTCATCTCGAAGGTGTCAATTTTAGGGACAAGAAGATGGAAGATAAACAACGTGATCACATATGCTGATCCAGCCATGACAAACAGAGTGTTGTAGCTTCCGGTTGCCTGAAGGATATAGCCGGTGCCCGAAGCGATCAGTATACCACCAACTGAACCAGCCATGCCGCCGATCCCGGTAACAGAGCCGACTGCTTTCTTGGGGAACATGTCAGAAACGGTAGTGAAAAGGTTAGCAGACCAACCCTGATGCGCTGCTGTAGCCAGACCGAGCAAAAGCACTGCCGACCATAGCGATGCATTGGGCACGAACACGATAGGCACAATCAACAGTGCACAGACGAGCATTGCGATTTTCCTTCCCCTGTCGATTCCCCAGCCAGCTCTGATAAAAAATCCCGGGAGCCAACCCCCGGCAATGCCGCCGAGGCTCGTCATGGTATAGATAACGATCAACGGCAGGCCAACATGAGCCAGCTCGAGACCATATTTTTCGTTGAGGAATTTCGGCAACCAGTATATGTAGAACCACCAGAATGGATCGGTGAGAAATTTGCCGACGATGAACGACCAGGTTTGTCTATATCTTAGCAGTCCCAACCAAGGAATTTTTTCCGGTGCGCTCTCGGCCGCATCGCTGTGGATGTATTCCACTTCCGCCCTGGAAACCTTTTTGTGCCTCTCCGGTATCTCATACAGCCACAGCCAGAATATCAGCCAGATGAAGCCGAGCAGACCAGTGAAAATGAACGCCGCTCGCCAGCTCCAGGTCAACGCGATCCAAGGCACAACGAGAGGAACCACCAGTGCGCCAACGTTCGCCCCCGAGTTGAACAGAGATACCGCAAGAGCTCTCTCCTTCTTTGGAAACCACTCAGCGATGGC
>JBEKOB010000092.1:0-15961 GCA_049522195.1 Bacteroidota bacterium | reverse complement strand
GCAGAGACCATGCGCAAGGCCAATGGAATAGGACTGGCAGCGACGCAAGTCGGAGAGTTGCGGCGGATGCTCGTTGTGGACGTTTCCGCGATTGAGCGTGGAGCCAAGGAAGAAGACGAAGGGACCCCTCCGCAAACGGAGCACGAATCAAGGGTCTTGGTGATGATCAATCCGGAAATAAAGGTAGCAGAGGGATCGGTAGCCATGGAGGAAGGGTGCCTGAGCATTCCGGATTTGCGCGCAGAAGTGGATCGTCCTGAAAAAATCGGTGTGAAGTTCATGGATGTGAATTTCAAGGAAGTTGAGTTGACTGCCGACGGCCTGTTGGCGAGGGTGATTCAGCATGAAGCGGATCATCTGGACGGAGTCATGTTCGTCGACCGCATCGGGAAGACTCGCCGCGCACTTCTCCGAAGCGAGCTGAAGAAAATTGAGAAAGGTGAAGTGGATACGTCGTATCCTTCCATCAGTTCCGTCGAGGTATGAGCCTTCGCCATGCGAATTCTTTTCATGGGCACACCGGAGTTTGCCATCCCCAGCCTCAAAACGCTGCTGGAGCATGGGTACAACGTTGTTTCGGTGGTAACGGCAGCGGATAAGCCTCAGGGACGAGGGCAGAAAGTCGCCCCCTCCCCGGTTAAGGAATTTGCAGTCGAACGAAGTCTCCCGGTCATTCAGCCGGAGCAATTGAAAGATCCAGCGTTTGTCTCCGCAGTCTCCAATCTTCAACCTGATTTGATTGTCGTCGTTGCGTTCCGTATTCTCCCCCCCGAGGTTTTCAAGATACCCCGGCTTGGTTCTTTCAATCTTCATGCTTCGTTGCTTCCGAAATTCAGGGGTGCAGCGCCGATTAACTGGGCTATCATCAAAGGGGAAAAAGAAACGGGTGTCACTACGTTTTTCCTTCGCGAGAAAGTCGATACGGGTTCGATTCTCTTACAGGCTCGTGTTCGGATCGGTCGCGACGACACCGCAGGAGAGCTGCACGACCGCTTGGCGGACCTTGGGGCGCAGGTGGTCCTCCAGACAGTACGTGCGATCGAGCTGGGTACTGCGAAGCCGGTGGCGCAAGACGAGTCGGGTTCCTCGGTAGCTCCGAAGATCTTCCGTGAGAATTGCGAAATCGATTGGAGGAAACCGGCGCTCCACATTCACAATTTTGTCCGCGGGCTCTCGCCCAGTCCGTGTGCCTGGACAAAGCTTCAGGGGAAGGTGATACGGGTGTATCGGACCCAGCTCGTCGAGGATTCTGGACATCCCGGTGCAATTGAACCGGGGGTTATCGTCGAAGTGAGTCCATTGACCGTGGTTGTTGGGACAAAGTCGGGCCTCGTCGCACTCGCCGAGGTTCAGCAAGAGGGGAGAAAGCGGATGGGAATCGCAGAATTTCTCAGAGGTTATCCGCTGAAGGTCGGGGATCGATTTGGAAAGTCGTGAGTGAGCATGCAGACGGCGATGACGGTGATCGATGTCGTGGTACCAGCAATTGCTATGACCGGATCGGTGCCTCTCCCAATGGTTCCGTTGTTTGCAAACTCCCCGAAAAAGGAGTATATTCGCACATCAATTTGCCCTCCAGACAGAGAGAACCGTTAGCTCATCGATGTCGAAAGTCATTGTAATTGCAAATCAAAAAGGCGGCGTTGGCAAGACGACGACAGCTGTAAACCTCGCCGCGTGTCTTGCCGTCGCTGAGAAGCGCACACTCCTCGTTGATGTAGACCCGCAGGCGAATGCCACAAGCGGAATTGGTATCTCTCCTCTCGAAGGTCGCACGATCTATGAAGTGATCGTTGACGGATTGAACATGGGCTCGACAATCGTCGAGACGCAGATGCCGTTTCTCTCATGCGTTCCATCTCACATCAACCTCGTCGGTGCGGAGATCGAGATGGTGGAGCTTGAGAACAGGGAGCGGAGGCTCTTGCACGCGATCCAGCCGGTGCGCGATCTGTACGATTTCGTCGTCATCGATTGTCCTCCATCGCTTGGACTTCTAACCCTGAACGCACTGACCGCCGCCGATTCCATCCTGATTCCGGTCCAGTGCGAATATTTCGCGCTCGAAGGGCTGGGACAACTCTTCAGCACGATCAATCTTGTCAAGAAGACCCTGAATCCGAATCTCGATATCGAAGGTGTGCTTCTCACCATGTTCGATTCGCGCTTGCGGCTTTCGAACCAGATCGTGGATGAGGTCAAACGCTATTTCGGCAACAAAGTGTTCAAGACGATTATCTCGCGCAATATCCGTTTGAGCGAGGCGCCGAGTTTCGGCAAGCCTATTATTCTGTACGACGCCATTTGCTCGGGCACCAGACACCACATGGACCTGGCGAAAGAAGTCTTGGCGAACAACGATGCGTTGACGCCTGAGTCGATCCCACAACCTCACTCTGTCACAGGGCCCTGATATGTCTACTCAAAGGAAATCAGTTCTTGGACGGGGATTAAGCGCCCTGATACCGAAAGCGCCGACGAAGGAAGTGAGCGTTCGGCACGATGAACTTGGGGCCGATACGGGAGAAGTGGGGATTATTGCACGGATTCCAATCGAACAGATCCGTCCGAACCCTTTTCAGCCGCGCACAGAGTTTGATCCCGAGGCGCTGGCGGAACTTACTCGATCCATCGTCGAAAAAGGGGTCATCCAACCGATCACGGTTCGACGTATCGAGGGAGGATATCAGCTTGTAACAGGCGAGCGGCGATTGCGCGCTGCTCAAAATGCAGGGCTCGCCGAGATTCCCGGTTACATCATCGCTGTCGATTCCGACGAAGAGATGCTGGAGCTGGCTCTCATCGAGAATATCCAGCGGGAGACGCTGAACCCCATAGAGATCTCTCATGCCTACAAACGGCTCATCGATGAGTGTCATCTGACACAGGAAGAAGTGGCCGAAAAGGTCGGAAAAGACCGCACGACGGTCACGAATTTCATCCGCCTGCTCAAGCTGCCGATCGAGATCCAGGTCGGACTGCGGAAAAATCTGATCTCGATGGGACATGCCAGAGCGCTCATTAATGTGCCGACAGAGAGCATGCAAATCCGTCTCTATCAGAAAATTGTGGATTCAGGAATCTCTGTCCGCAAAATCGAGCAGCTCGCAAAATCGACGGGCAAGTCGACGGAAGGGACCGGCCGGAAAACACCTCCTCGGGAAGTGTCGGCCAGCGTTCAGAGTTTGGAAGAAAAACTGCGACAGGCGCTCGGCACAAAAGTGAACGTGAGGGAACGTGAGGGTGGAAAAGGGGAGATTGTCATCGAGTTCTACTCGCTCGACGATCTTGATCGCCTGCTCGACCTCTTCGCCTCGCTCGAGAAATCCCAATAGATAATCCTGAACGATAATCCACAGAGGCACAAAGACCTGCGTGGAAGTTTGAGAAGTGCTGTCAGGCTTTCGTTGAATAATCCGGAATAGAATATGGCCAATCAGAAAGTACTCACCGATAAAGCGCCGAAGCCGATCGGACCGTACAGCCAGGGGATCATTGTCGACGGCCGATTCGTCTATACTGCAGGCCAGGTGGCGATAGATCCTGCGACGAATCAGGTCATTGATGGCGATATCAAAGTACAGACCAGGCAAGTGTTGAAAAACATCGAGGCAGTACTGAAAGCGGCCGGCACATCGATGGATGCGGTCGTGAAAACGACGGTTTTCCTGAAAGACTTCAATGACTTCGCATCAATGAATGAGGTCTATGCAGAATTCTTCTCCGCGGCGGCTCCCGCGCGAAGTACGGTCGAGGTAGGCCGGTTGCCGAAAGACATGAAGGTCGAGATCGAAGCTGTCGCAGTCATCCAGAAGTAGATTGTTGTGCACGGCACAATGAAACGTCGGTCGCACGTTCTGATTCCATTGCGAAGCATTCTCCTCTGCTCACTTCTCTGCGCGGCCTTTTCCCCGGCGGACGCGCAAGAGCATGTCTCTTCTGCATTGTTCAAACAAGCACCCGTTCCTCAGGGATCTTTTTTTCTCCACGTACCCGATTCTTTGAAGCGGGATTCTACAGGCGTACAGATCGTCAACTCTCGATCTACCACGACCGCTGTTCTTCTATCGGCAGTTCTCCCAGGAGCCGGGCAAATCTATACGGGACGCTATTGGAAAGTTCCTATCATCCTTGGATTTGGCGGGTATTTTGCCTCGACGTGGATTCGCCAGAACAATCATTACCTCGACGCGCGGTCCAAGTACCAGGAATCTGTCGATGCAGGAGAGAACAACGGACAGGGGAACCCTCAGCTTCTCAGCGAACGGGATTTCTATCATGATGACCGCGACCGCTTCGCGTTCTATTTTGCGATAACATATCTTCTCAATCTCGTCGACGCATACGTCGGCGCCAGCCTCTACTCGTTTGAGGTGGGGGACAATCTCGGCAGCACATCGGTCAAGATCAGCATCCCCATCCACTAGGCTGCAGATCCATCCAACGAGCGAAACAAATTCTCAAGCGCTCCGGTAAGCTTCGGAAATCGAAACTCAAATCCCGCCTTGCTCAATTTCTGTGGAATCACCTTCTGGCCCGTCAGGACAATATCGGCCATTTCGCCGAGCATTGCTCTCAGAACAAACTCAGGGACTCGGAAGAACGAAGGGCGGTGGAGCACACTGCCTATCGCTTTGGCGAAGTCCCGCATGGTGGCGGGCTCCGGTGCGGCAAGGTTCACGGGGCCTGAAATACTGTGAGTTTCCAGTGCGAACAAAACTGCCCGTACCTCATCTTCCAAATGAATCCAGGGAAACCACTGATCTCCGGACCCTAAAGAACCTCCGAGGAAAAGTCTGAAAGGCACAAGCATCCGCTGCAGCGCACCTCCGTCGGCGCCGAGCACAATACCCGAGCGAAGCAGTACTACGCGAACGCCAAGTTCCTCAGCACTCAAGGCAGCCGCTTCCCAGGCTCCGCAGAGCTTTCCCAGGAAATCATTCCCACGAGGATAGTCCTCAGTGACAGGCTCCATCGGCACATTCCCGTAGTACCCGACAGCGGATGCATTGATCAGGACCGGAGGTCTTGCCCCTGCTGCCTTCATTGCCTGCACCAGAGTGCTGGTAGGTTGTGTACGGCTGGAGAGGAGCTCTTCCTTGCGGCTATTCGACCATCTCTTACCGGCGATCGATTGTCCCGACAGATTGATCACCGCATCCGCTCCATCGACGGAGCGCGTCCACTCTCCCTCATTCTTGCCGTCCCAATGCACATAGCTGACGAGAGGATGTCGCGGTGTCCGTATCGCATCCGGTCGTCGTGTCAGTACGACCACTGTGGCCTGAGACTCGGCCAGGTGTGAAGTTAATTTGTGACCGATGAATCCTGTAGCGCCGGCGATGACGATCTTTGGCAATTGAACCTCCTTTCGACGTACTTAAACAGATTTCCTGACTAATGCCAGAGAACCAGCGCAACTTCGACGAATCGAATGATCTCAGCCCGACTTTGAAGTAAGATGCGAGAGTTGCTCCTCTGTCGTTACCTTGCTCTTATGGCGATTTTACGCTATATTTCCATTGCTAATAGGGAGTAAAGGGTGATTTGATTGCACTTCCACTCTTTACTCTTTCTGTTTTTTTGGAGTATCTGATTCGCACTTGAGTCACAGACAGTTCATGAAGCATATCCGAAATTTCTGCATTGTAGCGCACATCGATCACGGGAAATCCACGCTTGCCGACAGGATCCTTGAGCTCACAGGAGCAATTTCGTCCCGTAACATGACCAAACAGGTCTTGGACGACATGGAGCTTGAGCAGGAACGAGGTATTACGATCAAGCTTCATGCAATCCAGATGCAGTACCATGCGCTCGATGGGGAAGAATATACACTGAATCTCATCGATACGCCCGGCCACGTCGATTTTACATATGAGGTGTCCAGATCCCTCGCGGCTTGTGAAGGGGCAATTCTCGTTGTGGATGCCACGCAGGGGGTAGAGGCGCAGACCATTTCGAACCTTTATCTCGCCATTGATGCGGGCCTCGAGATCATCCCCTTTATCAACAAGATCGATCTCCCCAGCGCGAAAACAATGATCGATACAGTAAAGAAACAGGTGGTGGATCTCCTCGGATGTAAGGAAGAGGAGATTCTTTTGGGAAGTGCGAAATCGGGATTGGGGACACAGGAAGTGATTGAAGCGATCGTCAAGCGGGTGCCGGATCCGAATGGGGACCCCGATGCACCGTTGCGGGCGTTGATCTTTGATTCCGTTTTTGATGAGTATCGTGGTGCGGTTGCTTATGTAAGAGTGATTGATGGGACGTTGAAGGAAAAGGAGCACATCAAGTTCTTTTCGAACAACAAGCAATTCCAGGCTGAAGATGTCGGGATGCTGGGAATGCACCGGAAGCGTGTGGGAAGCATTTCCGCCGGCGATGTTGGATACGTCATTGCCAATGTGAAGGATGTCCACGATACGAAGGTGGGGGACACCATCACCCATGCTGACAAACCGGCTGCCGGGCCTCTCCCCGGCTACAAAGAGGCGAAGCCGATGGTCTTCAGCGGTGTGTATCCTTCCAACACCGATGCGTTCGGTGAGCTGAGGGAAGCGCTCGAGAAACTCCGCCTGAACGATGCCTCGCTGACATTCGAACCGGAGAGTTCCCTGGCCCTTGGCTTCGGGTTCCGGTGCGGATTCCTTGGATTGCTGCACATGGAGATTGTCCGGGAGCGCCTGGAACGGGAATACAACCAATCGCTCATCAACACGGTCCCGAACGTCGAATACCGTGTGATCAAGACAGACGGTGAAGTTCTGCTTGTCGACAACCCTGCATTCATGCCTTCTGCGACCGAAATTGAGAAAGTGGAGGAGCCGTTCATCAAAGGGCAGATCATCACTCCGACCGAATACATTGGTCCCATCATGAAGCTCTGTATGGATCGGCGGGGAATTCACCGGAACACGACGTACCTGTCACCCGAGCGTGCTGACATCCACTACGAGCTTCCTCTGGCTGAGATCATTTTCGATTTCTACGACAAGCTGAAATCGATTTCCAGGGGCTATGCCTCGTTCGATTACGATTTCTTGGAAAACCGTGAATCCGACCTCGTGAAGCTCGATATCCTCCTGAACGGGGAGTCTGTCGATGCATTATCGACCATTACACACAGGCTAAAATCGTATGAGTGGGGGAGGAAGATGTGCGGGAAACTTCGCGAGCTCATCCCACGTCAAATGTTTGAAGTCGCAATCCAGGCAGCCATCGGCAGCAAGGTGATTGCACGGGAAACTATCAGTGCCATGAGGAAGAACGTTCTGGCGAAGTGCTATGGGGGAGACATCAGCCGCAAACGAAAACTTCTGGAAAAACAAAAAGAAGGTAAGAAACGGATGAAACAGGTCGGCCGGGTTGAAATCCCCCCGGAAGCCTTCCTTGCTGTTTTGTCCATGGAGGATTAGATGAAACAAGCACGCAAACGGAAAGATGAAGAAACAGTCGATGACAGGCCGATCAAGGCGAAGATTCTCGCCTTTCTGAAAGAGTTCGGTATTGTTTTTGGAGCGTTTCTGATTCTCAACAACTTCGTCATTGCATCCTTTCTCGTTCCAACGGGATCGATGGAGAATGAGGTGATGACGGGCGATCTTCTCTTTGTGAACAAGTTCATTTATGGCGGAACATCTCCGCGCAATATCCCTTTCACGAATGTCCGTCTCCCATGGTTTCGCATCCCCGGTTTTCGGGATGTTGAGCGGGGGGATGTCATTGTGTTCGTATTTCCCGGGTATCGCGACGAAGTGGCGCCGGAAGATTTCACCTTTTATCTGAAACGATGTGTCGCTCTCCCCGGTGATACGCTACAGGTCATGAAGAGAGTGCTGTACGTGAATGGCAAGATCGCACCGGTGCCGCGAAACATCCATTTCAGTTTTCCCCGGATGGTGAGCGGAATGGGAGTGGATGACCGGATCTTCCCGAAGGGGGCTCAATGGAATGAAGACAACTACGGCCCCATCGTCATTCCGAAGAAAGGCACGATGATCCACCTTGATCAGACCACGATCGCGGCTTGGGATACGTTCATCGTCAGGGAAGGACATACTCTTGCCGTCAAAAACAATCGAATTGAAATTGATGGGAAGCAGGCGTCAGAGTACACAGTTCAGCGGGACTATCTTTTCGGGATGGGGGATCACAGAGACAACAGCCTTGATAGCCGCTACTGGGGTTTCATTCCCAGGGAGAACCTCGTCGGCACTCCTCTTATCGTGTACTGGTCATGGGACACCGACATCCCAATCTATAACATCTTCTCCAAGCTTGCTTCGGTTCGACTGGGCAGGATAGGAACGATCATCAAGTAGGGATAGTGGGCGAGGAGCAGCAACACATACCGATCCAACAGTCGCCGCAGGGGGACAACTCTGCCGAAGGTGCAAACGAAACGAGGATGAACTCCGTCCCGCCACTGGGTCGGAGAGCCATGAGTTTCGCCAGGACGATTTTCTTCACGATCCTCGTTGCCTTCCTGCTGAAGACTTTTGTCGTCGAGGCATTTCGGATTCCTTCCGGTTCGATGGAAAACACCCTGCTTGTCGGCGACTTTCTCCTCGTCAACAAGCTGGCGTATGGATTGAAAACACCCCGGTATGTCCCGCTTACCAATCTCGCAATTCCATCTGTAACGCTTCCAGCGTTCGGAAGTGTGAGACGCGGGGAAATTGTTGTGTTTGAGTATCCGGGGAAACGCGTCGAGGCGGACGGAAACGATCCGGTCTATTACATCAAGCGCTGCATAGGGATTCCGGGAGACACGGTCGCAATCCGGTCGGCCGAAGTCAGTGTCAACGGGCGGGAGGTGCTTTCTCCGTTAAACGGAAAAGCATCGTACCCGGGACAACATCTTTGGATGGATTCAGCACGCGACGGCAATTCGGCTCCAATCGACGGTGACAATTTCGGCCCCATCATTGTCCCTAAACACGGGGACGCGATTGCACTGACCCCGGCTTCCGCGATGCATTGGAAAGAGTTCATCGAGCGTGAGCATCACAAACTTCAGGTTGATCCAACGGGGAAAATTCTGATTGATGGTATCGAAACAGTTACCTACACGGTCAGAGAGAATTACTATTTCATGCTCGGAGACAATCGCGATAACAGCCTCGACAGCAGGTTTTGGGGATTTGTCCCCGAAGGGTACATCGTCGGGGAGGCGCTTGTGATCTACTGGTCGTGGGATCCCGAGGACCCGGGAAGCGGTCTGAAGGAGAGGGTCAGCAGAATCAGATGGCCGCGGGTTGGAATGTTGATCCGATAGCACCCATCGTTAGGAAGACCCGCACCGAACCAAAATCGTCGGTGCAGGCAAAGCCCGAGGTAATCAAAGAGAACGGTTGGCAAGTCTCTACATTCATATCCCATTTTGCGAGCACAAGTGCATCTATTGTGATTTCTATTCGATCGCACCGAACGAGTCTGCCTCGCGATCGGAATTGCCGACGGCGCGATTCGTCGAGTCCCTTCTTAAGGAGCTCGAAATCAGGTCGCGTGACGGGCGATTCAGGGTTCCCTACGAGACTGTGTTTCTTGGTGGTGGCACGCCGTCGCTGCTGGCGGTCGAAGACCTCAGGCGCATCCTGGCAAAGGTCTCCAGCTCGTTTCAGATCGAGCCGGATGCTGAGATCACCGTCGAGACAAATCCGGGAACTGTGAATCGTCAGAAACTCGAAGAGTTCCGGGCGATGGGGATCAATCGACTCAGCATTGGTATCCAATCGTTTCACGAGGATGACCTGAAATTCCTGACTCGCATTCATTCGTCCAAACAGGCAAAACAATGTGTTCGCGACGCCCATGCCGAAGGATTCGAGAACGTCAGCATAGACCTGATGTTTTCGCTCCCGCATCAGACGAAGGAGCGATGGCTCTCGAATCTTGACCAGGCTATGGAATTGAGTCCGACACACATCTCCTGTTACAGCCTGATCGTCGAGCCGAACACGCCCCTTTCCACCATGGTCGAATCCCGTCAAATTTCCCTTCTCAGCACCGATGAGGATGCAGCATTGTATGAGACGACGATCCGGTTTCTGGCGGAGCGCGGGTTTGAGCAATACGAAGTCTCGAATTTCGCGAAGCCAGGCCTGAAGTCTCGCCACAACAGCAACTATTGGAATCATACGAACTATCTGGGCTTTGGTCCCTCCGCACATTCGTTCTGGTCGTCGGAGAGTCCGGAGGGTTGCGTCCGGTGGTGGAACGTGTCGAGCATTGTGGGATACCTCGACAAGCTTGGACAAGATGCGCTTCCCGTTGCAGGGCGTGAACACCTTACCACCGGGCAGCTCATTGAAGAAGAGATCTACCTCGGACTTCGCAGTGAGGGAATTGACATCACAGGATTCCGCAAGCGGTACGGCAAGGACTTCCTCACCGAGCACCGTTCGGAACTTGGGGATCTGATTGAAAGCGAGATGGCGGTAGTGCAGGACGGAAAACTGAGGCTCACGTCCAAAGGCTATCTCGTCTGTGATGAAATCTGTGCTTCCTTGTGCATCTGAGAAGGCTGTTGCAGTTCAGGGCATTTCCTGATAGATTTTGCAGGTTTTAGCTCGTCGCACCGTTCCTGATCGATAATGAGGAGTACATGGAACACAAGAAGCTCAACCGTATTGTTGCCGGCGGCGTTTTCCTTATCTCCCTGATCACATACATGATCACACTTTCTCCCACCGTTGTGTTCTGGGATGTGGGTGAGTTCTGCGCTGCGGCGTTTTCCCTCCAGGTGCCTCATCCGCCGGGGGCTCCGCTCTTTCTTCTGCTGGCGCGCCTGGCAGCGATGGTTCCTTTCGTAGCGGATGTTGCCGTGCGCATGCATTTCCTCTCCGGCTTCGCGAGCGCGCTGGCATGCGGGTTGCTCTACCTTCTTTCCATCAAATTCATCGTGAATTGGAGAGGCAAACCCGAGTCAACATACGATCGGATCGTTGTGTATGGGTCCGCCGTCGTCGGGTCCCTGTCGCTGACGTTCAGCCCGACCTTCTGGTTCAATGCGGTTGAAGCCGAAGTCTACGGCATGAGCATGTTGTTTGTCAGCGGGATCATCTGGCTTGGCATGCGTTGGTACGAGCGGGCGGACTACAAGCGGGGAGACATGTATTTGCTGTTCATCGCATACATCATTGGCCTGTCCGTCGGGGTTCATCTTCTTGCCATCCTGGCGCTCTTCCCGGTGATGCTGTTTTACTATTTCAGGTACAACGAGTTCTCCGTTGTGTCGTTCGTGAAGTTCGGTATCGTGGCCATGATCCTGTTTGGGATCGTCTACCCCGGCATCGTGAAAACGCTGCCGTCCCTGCTCGACGGGGAGTTCGGAGGTACGAAGAGCGATCTGTTTACCGCCATCCCGGTCGTGTTGATTGGAGCAGCTTTGTATGGTGTTTACCATTCCGTCAAGAAACAAAACCGGTTGCTGAACATCGCTCTCCTGAGCTTCCTGCTGATCGTCCTCGGGTATTCGACCTACACGACAGTCTATATCCGGGCGAATGCGAAGCCGCCGATGAACGAGAACGACCCGAGCACCATGGCCCGCCTTGTATCCTATCTCAATCGTGAACAGTACGGCGAAGCACCGCTCATCGACAGAAGATGGAACAACGAGCCGGAACAGCATGCCGCGGCTGCGAAATACACGAGTGATCTGGACTATTTTTGGAAGTACCAGTTGGATCACATGTATCTTCGGTATTTCGGCTGGAATTACGTCGGCTCTGAAGGCGACTTCAAAGAGGCAGGTGTCAACTGGAAGCAGCTGTACGGCATCCCTCTCTTCCTTGGATTGCTGGGTGCTTTCTATCACTGGCGCCGGGATCCAAAAATGGCTGCTATTGCGAGCGCGACGTTTATCGTCATGGGGCTCGCCCTTGTCGTCTATTTCAATATGCAGGACCCCCAGCCCCGGGAACGTGACTACTTCTATGTCGGATCCTTCTTCATTTTTTCGATGTGGATCGGGATGGGTGTGCTCGGGGCCATCGATTGGATCAAGGAGAAATATCAATCGACGGGGGGGTATCAATTCTCGGGTTTCGCCATCCTTATCCTGGCGATTCTATTTGTTCCGGTGAACATGCTTCGGACGAACTTTCATCAGGCGAACCGGAAAGGCAACTATGTAGCATGGGATTATTCGTACAACCTTCTTCAAACATGCGATCCGGATGCGATCCTGTTTACCAACGGAGATAATGACACCTTCCCACTCTGGTACCTCCAGGATGTGGAAGGAGTACGCCGCGACGTTCGCGTAGTTTGCCTGAGCCTCCTGAACACAAGTTGGTACATCAAAGAGCTCAAGCACGATGAGCCGTATGGCGCGAAGAAGGTGCCTATCAGCACCCCCGACGGTGATATCGAGACCATAGGCCCCCGGCAGTTTCAGCCGCGCGTGGTTAAACTCCCGGTCCCCGGCGAAGTGATGAGGAAGTATAGTGTGGAGGGGACTGCCGCAAGGCTCGATGCAAAGGCGCAGGGGGAGGATGGATCCGACACGATATCGTTCTACATGCCAAATACGATGGAGTACGGCAACGTAAAGGCCATTCGGGTGCAGGACATCCTGGTGTTCGACATCGTCGCCTCATCGAACTGGCAGCGGCCGATCTATTTCGCGATGACAGTTTCTCCGGACGGCCAGATCGGTCTGAGGGATTATCTCCAGCTCGAAGGATTGGCATTCCGCCTGATCCCCAAGAAGGGGGCTTCCTTCTGGTCCAACATCAATGAAACAAGAATGCACGCCCAATTTTTCACTGACCTCCAGAATCCGTCGAAAACTCCTGCTCTTGGCTACTTCTGGAGAGGATTGCAGGATAGTACGACGTATTTCGATGAGGACATCCGTCGCCTGATGACCAACTACCGGCAAGCTTTTGTCATGCTCTCGCAATACTATGTGAACACGCCGAGCCTTGCCTCGAGGGTCACCGAGCCTCTTGACAGGATGGAACAGGTCGTTCCGCGACGTGTCATCCCTATGGATTACAGGACGAAGATCTTCGTGGCAAATCTCTATGCGGCCAGCGGGAAGACTGAAAAGTTTCATGAGATCTGCAATGAGATTGTGGCGGAGTTGAAGCCGATCATCGAGCGAGGATCTGCCGAACCGCTGACGGCTGACAATCCATACGTTGTTCTCCTCCAGACGTACGAAACCATGCACCAGTATGATGATGCCCTCAAACTTGTTGAACTCATCCGTGTGACATACTCACACGAGCGCGATATCGACCAGATCCTCAATCAGCTTCGGGCGCGTTTGATGGCCGAGAAGACTGCAGAAGGACAAAAGGACTCGATAGCCTCAAAAGCACCGCTGAAGGGGAAATAAGCATGGGAGGGAATACACCGGCGCCTGAAAAAGAATCACGACGCGAGAACTGGGAGACATTTTGGAAGGAGAAGGAGGATGTCGCTCAGGTCTATTCGAACGAGGACAGGATTCTCCGGAACCTGCTCCGACAGGGCGATCTGCGCGGAAAAAAGATCCTTGAAATAGGGGCTGGCACCGGGAGGGATAGTTTTCCCCTCATCAAATACGGGGCAGATGTCGTTCAACTTGACTACGCCGAGAATTCTCTCAGGATCCTCAAGCGGCTGGCCGATGATTTGCACCTTCCGGCAACAATTGTCGGAGGCGACACCTTTCAGCTTCCATTTCCAGACGAAACCTTCGATGTCGTTTTTCACCAGGGCCTTCTCGAGCATTTCCGACATCCGCAGGCTGAAGCGCTTCTGAGGGAGAACATCCGCGTTCTCAAGCACGGCGGTATCCTGCTTGTTGATGTTCCCCAGCGCTGGCACGTCTATACGCTTGCCAAACATCTCCTCATGGCGCTGAACAAGTGGTTCGCGGGCTGGGAGCGCTCGTTCTCGCTCGGTGAACTCAAGAACCGCATGCAATCGCTGGGGCTGACTCCGGTCTATGCCTACGGCGAATGGATGTATCCAAGTTTCTTCTATCGTTCCCTCCGCGAAGTGTTGAAGGCGGCAGGGGTGACACTTCCTCTGAATCCCCAGCCGTTCAAATCCATCACACGCCTTCGAAAGGGTGTTCGTATGGCTCTGCTTGAGACGCCGCTTCCGCTGTACACCGGCATCTCGATCGGCGTAATGGGCAAAAAGTAGTCACTGAGAGCCTGATGAAGATCCTCGTACTAAACTGGCAAGATATCAAGAATCCGCTCGGCGGCGGCGCTGAAGTCCATCTCCATGAAATCTTCAAGAGAGTCGTCACCCATGGGCATTCTGTGACCCTGTACTGCTCCAGGTTTCCCGGATCGAAAGGGGCAGAAGAGATTGACGGCCTGCGCGTTATTCGTGAGGGGGGACGATATCTGTTCAACTTCTATGTCCCGTGGCGTTATCGATCCCAGCTTCGGAAAGAGGATTACGACGTCGTTGTCGATGACATCAACAAGATTCCATTCTACACACCAACATTCGTTGACAAGCCGCTTGCTGGGATCGTCCATCACCTCTTCGGGAACGCGATCTTCCTCGAAGCCCCGTTCATCCCGGCCTCCTATGTGTATCTCGCTGAGAAGATTGCAGCAAAGGTCTACAAGAATACACCGATGGCGGTAGTCTCAGAGAGCACTCGGCAGGAGCTCATTGGTCTCGGGTTTTCGCCTGCGAGTATCGTCATAGTTCCCAATGCAGTGAACGATAAGATCTACACGCCTTCAGACATCACCCCTCGAGGTGCGCCGGTGATCGGACATCTTGGCCGTCTCAAGAAATACAAGAGCGTTGATCACCTCTTGAGGGCATTTCAAATCGTGCTGAAGGAATTCCCCGAAGCCCGGCTGAAGATTGTCGGTGACGGAGATTTCCGACCGGAGCTGGAACGGCTTGCAGGCGAGCTCACCATAGCCGATCGCGTTGAGTTTACCGGATACCTGAGCCAGGAGGAGAAAGTCCGTCAGCTTCATACGATGAGTGTCGCTGTGAATTGCTCGGCGAAAGAAGGGTGGGGGTTGACGGTGATCGAAGCGAATGCTTGTGGCGTACCTGTTGTCGCAAGCGATGTCCCCGGCCTACGGGACTCGGTTGTTGACGAGAAGACAGGACTTCTCTACGAGTTCGGGAATATTGAACAGCTGGCGGAGAAGATCATGTTGATGCTCCGTGATGAGCACCTTCGAAGCAGGATGCGCGTAGATGCAATTGAGTGGGGACGTGCCTTCAACTGGGAAGAATCTGCGAAGAAGATGATTGATTTTCTCGAGTGGGTGATCGCAGGGAGATCGTCACGTTCGGTCTCCTGATTCCCGAAGCCTCCGTGTAAGGAGCGTGGCACATTCCTCTGGTGTCGCAACCTTTTGAACGAACTTGGTGCAGTCGCCAAGTCCTTCCCACAGCAACTCGTCTTTCAATGTCTCGACTACTTTTCCCCAGAAGTCTCCGACGATGATGATCGGCTTCTCGGGGATGAACCCCTTATTGATGAACTCCCAGACATAGGCAAGCTCCAGCAGCGTCCCTGTGCCCCCCTTGACGATGACATAGCCGTCTGCAGTATTGACGAGCATCTCGATCCGTTCCACCAGCGTGGCTTTTCTGATTTCCTTATCGATCCACTGGTTCGCCCTGCGGGCAAACGCGCCCACCGTCACACCGATAGTCTCGCCGCCGGCTTCCTTTGCTCCTCGCGCTGATGCCTCCATGATCCCGCCGTAGCCGCCGTTGCACACGATGAACCTTGCCTGCGCCAACGCTTTCCCGATGTTCCTTGCTTCGATGTACTCGAGATCATGTTCGTGAGGTCTTGAACTGCCGAAAACGGAGATCACTTTTTTCATTTGATGCTCGTTCCTTGTTTTCAATTCACCTGCAAAAAGCACACTCCCCTCATTCCCCTCTCTCTTCCCGCGTCCCTGCGCACAAAAGGGGACGTTTAGTCCTTGCGACAACGCCTTGATCCATCTTCCAG
>JBEKOB010000091.1:0-15962 GCA_049522195.1 Bacteroidota bacterium | reverse complement strand
TATGGCTGGTTGACTTCAATCTGGATTGGCGGAATTGCCGATTCTCTCGGCTACATGTCTTCGGGGGAGAGTAATCACTTCCGGCCCCTTGATTCTATCCATGTCAAACACGCTGCGGAAGGTTCGCTTTCTGCAGAAGACACATACACGCGATATACCGACGTCGATCCAGCAAGCCCATCGGGTGTTCATGTAAACCTTGGTGTCGAGGTCACCGAGCGCACATATGTATGGGATCAGTCGTACAATGAAGATTTCATCATCTGCGACTACTGGATTAAGTATGTGCCTTACGACCGGAACAAGAACGGCGTCATCGATGACGCCGAGAAGAAACTCACCGGCGTTTATGTCGGATTTCGTATGGATGCCGATGTGTCCGGCTTCCTCGGCACGAGCACCCCGACAACACTGTGGGATACCGACGATCTCGCGGGATACGATTCGACAAACAAACTCACATTCATCTACGACGCAGATAGTCCAAGCGTCGCGGGGGACGATACGGGCAACCCGGATCCCGTGACGGGGATTCTCAGGTCGCCGGGGTATATCGGCGCGCGCTTGTTATATACCGATAGCGCACATTTTGTCGGCAAGTATACAGGGAAGCCGACGATGGCAACACCGTCGTACAGAAATTTCGAACCATTGACAGCGCAAGCCCAATATGAGTTCGTTGCAGCGGGGACGATTACAACGAGCATAACTGTGATCCGTGATTACCGGGCCATTTTCGGCATCGGGCCATATACCATCAACGGAGGCGACTCGATTCATATTGTCATCGCTTGGGTCATTGGCCCGGGCCTCAAGGGCATCATCAAGAACTCACAGGTTGCGCAGTCAATGTTTGACGGAAACTATCAGCGTGCTCCGGCAGCACCTGACGTGCCCACGTTTACAGTCACGCCCACCACGTCCAACAATGTGCCGGCCCTCTCGCTTCGCTGGAAGCACGACTCTGAGTCGAGCCGTGACCCATTGACCGGCGCACAGGATTTTGCGGGCTACGGTGTCTATCGAACATCACGCCAGGACGCAGGCGGCAATGCAATCTGGGACACGCTGGCGATCTACGTGAAGAACAATGCCGTAAATAAGGTGACGGACTCCCTGTGGTACGGGCGTCCATTCCTGAAGAGCTGGCCACCCCCGAAAGTTGTGCAAGGATCAGATACGTTGTATGAATACGTCGATTTGAATACACCGAACGGGCTCATCTACACGTACGCCGTAACGGCATTTGATTCAGGTGACAGCCTCCTTGGTATCGGTCGGCTGGAAAATCAAATTGGCCGCGGCCGGTCTTCCACAAAAGTTTTCATGCCGAACGCTCCTGCGGCGACCAACGTATCGAACATTCGCGTTGTTCCGAATCCCTTTATGGGTTCAAGCAGGTTCAATAACCCGAATCCAGTCGACACGAACCCGTGGGTCAACAGATTGCGCTTTATCAATCTGCCGCCCGACGCAAGGATCTCAATTTTTACACTTGCCGGAGACCTCGTCAAAACCATCAGCAGCGGTGACGTTGTCTATCAAAGCCGCGACGTGAAGATCAGTGGTGATTTCACCGGTGTCGCTGAATGGGATCTGACCACGAGAAATAACCAGGAAGCGGTGAGCGGCTTGTACATCTACGTTGTGGAGTCTTCTGCCGGGACGCACACGGGCAAATTTGTTATCATGCGCTGAGGTGCCACATGAAAAAGACCATTCTCCTTCTCCTTCTTCTTCTCTTCGAAGTTCCTCTTGCTGCTCAGCAGTTTGGGCAGGTAGGCACCAGTGGTGCGCAGATCCTCAAGATCAGCTTTGATCCGCGTGCCTCAGGGTTGGGTAATGCAGCCGCGTCGGTTGTGAACAATGCGTCGGCCGTGTATACCAACGTGGCGGGTATCGAGGGAATCCAGAAAGCAGATCTCGCTTTCACATACGTTCCATGGTTTGCCGGAATTGACATGGTTTCCTTGTCGGCGGCTTATCGTTGGGGGGATATTGGCGTCTTTGGCGTACAGGCCAGCGGATTCAGTTCACAGGAAGAAATCACGACGATCGAAATGGAGAACGGAACGGGCCAGACGTATTCCATCCAAAACGTTGTGGTGGGTCTGTCGTTTGCGCGCCATATCACGGACAAACTTGCAGTCGGAGTTCAGGGAAAATATATCCGCGAAGCATATTTCGATCATTCCACCTCCGGGCTCGCCTTCGATATCGGAACGAACTATGATCTGGGCTTTCTAGAATCACGGTTGGCCATGTCGCTGCAGAATTTCGGCTCCGATCTGGCGCCGCTCCAGGGAAGCTACCAGGACTACTCCGACAACAATGTGTCGAAAGGATTTTCGCGCGTTCCGCTGCCGGTAACGTTTCGAGCCTCCTATACAATGGTGCCGATTATCGCTGACGCATACAGCGTGCGCTTCATCGCCGATCTCATCCACCCGAATGACAACGTCGAGCACTATTGCATCGGAAGCGAAATCCTCCTCTATGATTTTCTGGCGGTCCGTGGCGGCCTGAAGATGAACTATGATGACGAGTCGTTTGCTGCCGGTGTGGGATTCAAAGGGGACAAGTTCCTTGGCCAGAATGTCCGCTTCGACTATTCATTTGAAAAATTCAAAATCCTTCCCTCGGTGCAAAGGATCTCGATTGGGATTGCTTTCTAAGCGGTAGTTGAGGAACGGTGATAGAAGCAAGGGGTACTTGCAAATCAGGAAATCCCGGTGGGGCAACCAGCCCCATCGGGATTTTTATTGTCCGACGCACAACATTGATGCGGCTCTCTCTGCTTGCACTAATGATTCTGGGCATGTGTCAGATGCTGCAGGCGGGGGGGAGAACGTTGCTCGGCACGGTACACGATCGTCACTGGGGCGTGCCGGTTGCATCGGCAGGCGTTCAGATTTTTGATCGATCGGGAATTCTCCTGACTACGACCACCACAAATGCCCAGGGGCAATGGCAGGTCACCATTCCCGTCACAGGGTTCACCGGTCAGGGAGAATTGCCGAAAACGTTTTCCCTCGAACAGAACTACCCCAACCCGTTCAACCCCTCCACGAAAATTCCGTTCACTGTTTCGAAGTCGGGACACGTTCGCATCACCGTGTACAATATTCTCGCACAGCTCGTTGACGCAAAAGAGTACGATCTCCAGGCCGGGAGCTATACGATTGATTGGAGAGCGAAGGGGAGCGCTGGCGTTCTTTTCTATTCTGTTGAGATGGGGGGAGAGCGCCTGACGAAGAAAATGGTGCAGCTTGACGGAGGCTATTCCACCGGTCTTTCTAATCCGGCAGTGATGTCCGGACGGGTTTCCTACAGTCTTGCAACAGGGTTTGTCACCGATTCTTGCAGGCTTGTCGCTTCTTCGCTTCTGTATGAGCCCGATACGCTCACGGTCGCGTTTGTCGATTCTGCGCGGGCCGATTTTTTGTTGGACAGCATCCACGACCGAGCGTTCATGATCGATCTTCACAATGACGCGATGGAGATGATCTCGGATGGCGGTTTTAAGTACCAGTTGGCCGATCGTCACACACCGCCAAACGGTCAAAGTGACATTCCCCGGTTTCGTGACGGTGGTGTGGACGCGCAGATCTTTTCAATATGGATTAGCCCAACAACGTACGCGTCATCAACGTACTTCTCAACCGCGGTGAGATTTCTCGACACACTCAAGGCGCAGGTTGGGCGGAACTCCAAAGACGTCGGATTAGTGACTCGATCAGATTCCGTTGACGCACTCTGCCAGCAGAAGAAAATTGCAGGAATAGTTGTGGTGGAGGGGGGGCATTGTCTTGAGGACAAGATTGAGAACCTCAAGGCGTTCTACAATGCAGGTGTCAGGGTCATGACGATCACTTGGAACAACAGTCCCATGTGGAATGCCGATACCGCGTGGGCTGTTTCTGCCCAGGACGCTTCGGCTGGCAAAAAGGGAGGACTGAATGATTTTGGCAAGCAAGTGATACGGACAATGGATTCCCTGGGTATGATCATCGATGTCTCACATGTAGGCCCGCAAACGGTTACCGACATTCTGGCAACATCGAAAAATCCAATTATTGCGTCGCACTCCGGGGCCTATGCACTCCGCAACCATTATCGCAATCTGACGGATATTCAAATTCGGGCAATCGCCTCGCGCGGCGGCGTCATAGGAGTGGTCTTCTATCCTCCGTTCCTGGTGTCGACGGGTACCGCGAGACTAGACGATGTGGTTCGGCACATCGACTATATCAAGAACCTTGTCGGTGTCGACTACATTGCAATTGGATCTGATTTTGATGGAATGGATGGGTCTTCTCCGGTGGGTCTCGAAGATGTTTCACGCTTTCCTGCGCTCACCGCGGCATTGCTTCAAAAGGGATACACCGAACAGGATCTTCGGAAGATTCTCGGCGAAAACTTTATGCGCGTGTTCCGCGCTGTTTGCAAATAAAAAGAGCAGACAGATTGCTGCCCGCCCTCTTCTGTTGTCCGACAGTTGAACTGTCGGACATGAGCCATCTTCGTCAGACCCGCCAAAAAGAGCGGCGGGCAAGTAATCTGTCGAAGAACGCTCGCCGTTCCTGCTAATTCTAACGCCGTTCCCCGTTTGCGAGAGAAATCGTGACGCCCCATCCTTCAGGATCATCAGGCGGCGTATCATTCCAGTCGTTGTAGGCGTGTGAGTCGTCCGTCTCGTAGAACACAACGTACCTGCCGGCAGGAAGCGAGATCGTTCCGTCAAACATCCGGTTCTTCGAAGCTCCACCCGCCGGATCGGTCATACGATACTTCATCTTCCAAACCTGTTTCCCCGAATTCGCATCCTCTATCCACGCATAGTCGTACATATCTCCATCACGTCCCTCACCAACTGCGTACACCCGGACATCGCTTGCCTGGGAAAGCGTAAACTCTTTTCGTCGGCGCTCGTCGCTGCCCACGCGGAGGATGCTTGCAAGGGTCGACGCGTTTTCCCGCTCCTCGCTTGCTGAGACATCTTTGGGATCGAACCGATCATCGACAGCGCTGATCATGATTCCCCAATGTTCGGGGTCGAAAGGCGGCGAAGAATTCCAGTGATGATACGAATGTGAATCATCAGTCACAAAATGGACGACGTAACTCCCTTTGTCAAGGTGAATGACTTTGTCTTCGAGGCGGTTCTTCTGGTCTCCGCCCGCATGGCTGGTTTCATCATACTCCATCCTCCAGACTTTTCTCCGTGTCGACGCATCGACAATCCATCCATAGTCGGACATCTCGCGGTCCCGGCCTTCTCCGAGGGCGTAGATACGAACGTCCATTTCCTTCTTGAGGGTGAATGCTTTGGATCTCGATTCATGATCGCCCAAGCGCGTGAGGTCTGCGATGATGTTCTTTTCTTCCGAGGGCTTGTACTCGAATGTCTTTGCGTACTTTCGCTGCGTCTCGTCGTTCACCCACACCGTCAATCCCCAGAAGGATGGATCGTAGGGAGGAGGCGCATTCCATTCTCTGTATGAGTGCGAGCCGTCGGTAACAAAGTATGCTACGTACTGTCCCGCCGGAAGCTGGAGGGTCTCCCGTGCCATCCTGTTCTTTCTCGCTCCGCCGGCGCTTTTCAGATTGCGCTCATTCATCTCCCAGACGCGCTTGCCGGTCTTGGCGTTGATGATCCACCCATAATCGTCCAGACTCTCGTTCTGATCTTCCCCGAGCGCATAGATTGCGATCTCGGTCGGTTTCTCCAGAATAAAACCCTGATGCACGTAATCATTGTCCCAGAGAGCGGAGAGGGAGACGACTGCATTCTTTTTCAGCTCTTGCTGCCACCGGTCGACTCCTTCGTGTCCGACTGCTTTGCCGCGTCCATGAACTGTGATCGAGAGATCGTCATATTCCCGTCCGCGGCGGCGACCATCAAAGATCTTGCTCGAGAGAAGCTCCATGAAGTCGCCGAAGCTTTCTACGCCGTCAGATGGCTCCGGGTAGGCGGCGTAGTACACTTCGTACTCTCCTTTGGGAAGCTGAACGACATCTTCGTAATCGGCGAGGCCGTGGCTCCGGTTATGTTGTTTCGCGTTCCTGAGTTTCCACACCACGGTACGCGTGGCCTTGTCGAGTATCCATGCCGATGTGCCAACCCCGCGATAGCGATCGGTTGCAGCGACCGCATGAACAGAAACGTCCTGGTTGGATTCGAGCACGAACCCGTCGCTCTTGACTTCGTATGCGCCCACGCGCCGGATGTCACACAGCAAATCTCCTTGCGCGAACAAGGGGGATGCGAAGAAAGCGATAATGAAGGGAAGTATGCGAGCCGCTCGTGTCATGGCTGTGCCTCCAAATAGTTCTGCCGGTCAAAGTGATTGATACTACTCGTCGAGATCGGAACGATAGGCGAAAGAAAGACCCTTTCCCTCTTACGGGGAAAGGAACTGCTTTGTTTCCCTCATGAAACGACCGGGTCTGAAGAGCACGACCAGCAACAAGGAGCACTAAGAAACAATAGCACTTCGCAGTAATGGGATTGGGAGCCGATTTCAGTCCATGCTTCAAAGAAAGCTCGCCGGAGAGCGACACTCTGGATGGATTCCGTCGGCAACAGGGGTATTCTTAGGAAATTTCCAATGAATGGTCTCTCGTCGTCTGCTGGTCGTGATGGGTCGTCACAGCTCATGAATCCATATTGCGATGGAGCAATTCGTTGATTACTTTCTTGAGAAGAATCAGTGCTCAGCTTGACATTCCCGGCAAAAAGTTTTATACTGCCCCCGCTGAAACCGAGTTTTAGTAATAAAACTTGGCGTATTGACACCGAGGCCATCCCGGGCCATCCATTCTTGGCGACAGATTCATCGGTAAGAAAACTCCATCGTACTTTTTAAACAATCTCATTGCTGCAACGCGACGATGATACGTCGTGCAAGCGTCTGCAGCTGACGCGAGTTTAATTCTCATCTCCATTCAATAGAAACACGATCGGAAGGGAGGTGCAGGGACAGTATAATTGCTACACCGTGTTCGCGGCGTTATCCACGAGGAACACCGTTATCGCGTTACATCTTTTCGATCCTTTCTGGTTTCTAATTTCGATTTTTAAATCACTGATATATTTCTACATCCAAGGAGCAACATCATGAGATACTCCTGGTTCACAGTTCTCTTGATACTCTTGCTTAGCCTTGCCATCCCAGCGCTCCTCTTTGCCGGGAACGGAAAAATCTCCGGGACGGTAAAGGACGCGACCACCAAGGAAGCCGTTGTTGGCGCGAACGTGGTCATCGTGGGGACGACAATGGGTGCGGCGACAGATGCCGAGGGGAGGTACTATATACTGAACGTACCCCCGGGAACGTATTCTGTCCAGGCGTCCGTCGTGGGGTATGCACGCATGGAAATCAACGGTGTCCAGGTGCGGGCTGACCAAACCAGCGACCTCAATTTTGACCTGCGCCAAGAGACCATCGAATTGAAAGAAGTGGTCATTCAGGCTCAGATGAGAGTTGTCGATAAGTCGCAGACCTCATCCAAAGCATTGGTCACGAAGGATGAGTTGGCCAATAAACTGCCTATCACCAGCGTCATTGAGGTCTTGAACACCACCCCCGGCGCATACAAAGGATTCATCCGGGGCGGCAAAATAACAGAAACAAAGACCATTGTGGACGGCGTCGATGTCAGCGACCAGTACTATGCAATGGGCAGCGACCAATCAAACCAGAACATCCTTTCTACATCCGGCGGCCTGGTGCGATACAGACAGTATCAACTGAGCTCCAATGCCTCCGTTAACTTCAACTCTATTGAGCAACTATCCGTCAACACCGGAGCAGTCGGAGCCGACAACGTTTCCTCCAGTGCCGGCCTCATCAACTACTCACTCCGTGAAGGACGCGGAAAGATGACAGGGAGCTTCTCTGCGAAAACCAGCCAACTGGGTGGTCTCAAGTACGTTGGACCGGATCTCTACTGGAACGACTCGATCTACTTCGCCGAGAAAACCGTGACACAGTCTCGTCTTGCCGCTAACAAGGCCTTACAGGCAACATCCCCAACGGCCGCTCGGCAGATTCAAATTACCACGGACAGCATCAAGAGCGGCAAATACACGTACTCCACAGGAAAATACCTGGACCAGGACAAACCCCAGATAGACGTTGATGGAATGCTCAGCGGCAGCATCACGGATAAATGGGGATACATGGTCAGCGGCAGGTATTTTGATTCCCATTTACGCCTTCCTAACGAACATGAGCGGGAAGCCGATCTGACTCTTAAATCGACCTACAACCTGGGAAGCGAATTCAAAATTAACGCCTTTGGAATCCTCAATGACAGAGGCCGACTGTTCGGGTGGAAAAACACATACTATAATGATCAATGGCGATATTTCCTTGAAGGCGTACCCAAAAACGACGGTGTGACCGCAACCGGGAGCCTCAAGGCGACTCACGTGCTTTCTCAAAGCACCTTTTACGAAGTGCAGTTGAGCGCAGTGTTCAACAATGAGCGCTATGGTTATAGCGATGATAACGGCGACGGTTTCTGCGCACTCAATGAAAACGGCGATTTCCTGACCCTGGAAAAGACGGCCGATGTCAGCAAATACGTATCACGCTCCGGCATTGACCTGTATAAGTTCTTCCGTGTCGGCGACGAAGCAGCTCCAAGTTTCATTACTGCGCCAATGACCCAAGGCAATACACAGGTCGGCATTACACGCCCGCAGTTCGTCTATGAGAATGACAGGAACCTGACCAGCACGTTGAAGTTTGATATTACAAGCCAGATTGACTATAACAACCAACTCAAAGCAGGTCTCTCCTTCCAGGTCAATGACATCAGCAAGATCGAGAGAAACTCCGGACTCGGTTCTGACGCGACAGACGTAAGGAGATTACTGCTCGTTGAGGACTGGGATTTCCACCCGACCTCGTTTGGTGGTTACCTACAGGACCGCATGGAGTATGCAGGCCTCGTGATCAACCTCGGTGCCCGTATCGAGCGATGGGATCCCAAAGCAGCGGACTGGGCAAGCTACTACAACCTGTTTATCAACCAGCCGGCGATGGTGGATGATAGCTTACGGAATGATCTCCTTCCGCTTCGAAGCAAGGACAACGTGAAACCGTACTGGTTCTTCTCTCCACGTATCGGCGTGTCGCATCCGATTTCGGATGAAGCGGCGATGTACTTCTCGTATTCACGTAGCTATACTCCGCCCCCGTACTCCCGCCTCTATGGGAGCTACGCGGAAGTGCTCGGTTCAGCCGGTGGGCTTCCGCAGTTTGCCAGCCTGCAACAACAACCGACTATATCGTCGAACTATGAAATCGGCGCGCAATGGGAATTTGTCCCGAAGAAGTTTGGCTTGACGTTCTCCGCGTACTTGCGGGACATTCAAAACTATACCTATCAACAAGTGACCCTGAACCTGGCTAATGGATCCAACGCAATGTGGATTACCTCGCAATATGCCGACGCCCGTGGTGTTGAATTAGGAATTCAGGCGTTGCGCCAAACCTACTTCAATTTTGTCACCCTGTACGGACGCCTCAACTACTCGTACAGCTACATCAAAGCAACAGGGTGGACAGGAAACGATGCGCTCCAACAGACGACCTTCTCGCGCCCCGACACCTTGAAGTATGGCCAATCCTTGCCATTTGACGACTTCTGGGCCTACAACAAGGTTGAGAACCACATAACAGGTGGAAACAACCTGTTGGTGGGCGGTTATGACCGCGCCCACAGGATTACGTACGTGCTGTTCCTGGAATTCCCGTATCAGATCATGCTTTCATCGATCGGTACATTCGAGAGCGGATTCTATTATCCATTGTCGCTGACGGCCGATCCCCGCGTTGCGGGTCGTGCTTTTGGCGAGGCCCCATGGAACAAGCAGGTTGACATCCGGCTTGAGAAAGGATTCACGATCGCAAATGTCAAACTCGCAGTGTACTTTGATATGAAGAATTTACTCAATGCGGTCAATATCCTTGGGTACGACAACACGCTGACCGGTGCGGCCCTTTGGGAATACTCCAACGCCGGCATGACAACGCTGAATGATGGGCATCCTGATCCCACGGGTACTTATAAACGCGCCGTGTCCCTTACCGGAAGCCCCTTCTACGACATCCCGCGTGAGTATTACTTTGGCGTACGGGTCGATTTCTAAGAGAACGACACTGGCTGTGAAACATAATATTAATGGGAGTAACATTATGAACATGACAAGACAAAAAGAGTTGCTCGTCGCAATTCTTGCTCTATTGTTCGCTGTCGTTCCGGCTTCATTGTTCGCCCAGACTGCGCCCGCCACCTCAACGGTAAACTATCCCGGGGGTGGTGTGATTCAGGCTGGCGATTGCTGGGAATCATTCCTGCCAATGAGCTTTACACCGAGCTACAGCGATGTTGGAACATACACAACATTGGGCTTTCGTAACTTCATCCGCATGGGTAATTTCGACCGCGCCTGGTCAACCCCAGCCACACACTGGCCTAATGCGTGGTTCTATACGAACTACTGGTATAAGAATGCATTTGCCGGAGCGTTCGATCCAGATCCAACCTTCTGTCCGACACAAATTGGAGGCAAAGCTAATCCAAGTTACTTCTCCGCCACCGCTGGAGGCAACAACTACGCCCAGCTGACCTATATGTCGACGGTGATCGGCGGAACAGACGCTGCGCGGCACTATACAATAGAGCCCTACTGGGTCGATGGCACACGGCGGCAACATGCGGTGTACGAAGCAGCATGGCCTACTAACATGGGTATCGATGTGAAGATTCGCGCCCACGGCTTCCAGGGACCAAACTGGGACAACCTGAATGACTTCGTCATCCTTGAGCTCGAGTTCAAGAACACCGGCAACCTTGACATGAATATGGATGGTGTCGCGGAGAAGACGAACAACACAATCAAGGCATTTGCGTTTGCCATGACGGAAGAGAGATATATGTCTGTGAGCAGCTATTTGGGTGGTGGCCGTAACGCGAATGATATTACGCTTACACCACTCGTCGCTCAGGGAGCATGGATCGATGATGCAGATGCCAGCGGTGCACCGTGGGCATTTGCCGTAATGTACCCCGCTGCCTCGATTCTGAACCCCCCAGCCGGACAAGTCGATATCGGCAACAATACCGGTCCGCAGAAAAGGTACACAGACGTCTGGTCCGGTTTTGTCATCATCGACGCAAAGCAGGGCGGTTTGCCGACCGATCGTTCGAAGACGGTTGTTGGTAATGCTACCAAGAAAACCATCTTTGGTACAGATCCAGTTGGCGTCGGAGCGCAGCGCGGCTGGTACACGTCTTCCGGAAGCCAGGCCCAGGTTTATGGTTTAGGCAACCCGAAGGCGCAATTCCTGACAGCGACCGGCGTATGGTTCGTGGATGGCGGGAGAAGCAGACAAACAGACGTAACAAATTTCAACCTCAGTCCGAATCCAAACTTCTTTGCCAGCGGCACAGCGGGTGACATAACGACGTTCGTACCGAAGACGACTGGTGCCACACGCCCGGATGGAGATTTCAAGAGCACCAACATTTTCGACAACCCATCGTACGAGGATGGTCATGCAGACGCTACGACGCTGTATCCGACCGGCTGGGGAAAGTGGACCAAAGGAGCCAGCAACACGGAGAACTTCAATGGTGATATGTTCCAGGGTGCTGGCCCATTCAACCTGGCCCCGGGCGAGTCAATGACAATCGTCATGGCGACTGTTGCAGGATATCGCCTTGAAGGTATTCAGAAAGCTGTGCGAGCAGCGCGCTGGGCATATGCGCAGAACTACGCTATTCCGGTGCTTCCGCCTCTCCCCGACATGAAAGTCACCAACACCCTGACAAAATCTGTCGCGGTGGAGTGGGACAATCGTGCGGATGTGGGAGATGCAGAGTTTGCCGGGTACAAGATCTACAAATCCTCAAACTTCCTGAAGAAGTATTGGCTGCAGGAAGGTATGCGTGTTGTCGACCGGTATCAGGAAAACATGACGCCGGGACCGATTCCTGAAGCCCTCAAGAAGCCTGTCAACCCGAAGTTTGACGCCTTTGGTATCTTCTCTGCGACTTCAACACAGCATGCTTATCAGCCCGATACATGGGGCACATGGGATCTAATCGCAGTGATTCCGAAAGCGTCGCTTGCGAGTTATGCTACAGCACAGACTGCGGGATATAAATACCGTTACGAAGACAAAGATGTGGTCCTCGGCTTCTCGTACTGGTATTATGTTGCTGCCTATAAAGAGGGAACGTATACCGGACCCGATGGCGAGACAACAAATCGCATCGAGACACACTCAACTAATAGGAATGGTGCTACCGGATTGTGGCAGCTTACATTCCCATTTGCAACCAATAACGCCTTCTTTGGGAAAGTCTCGTCGGGTGACGTCGCTGCAACCCCGGCGGGTTTGAAGGGCATCGGCGCAGTGCAGATCGTTTACTCTGCACTTGCTAATGCGGGTGTCGTCAGCGGAGTTAAAGTTCGCCCGAACCCGTACAAGAAAGCTGCACTGCATGATAACAAGGCGAACGTCTATGATCACAAGCTCTTGTTCTACAATCTGCCTCCGGCATGCAAGATTACCATCACAGACGTGGCGGGGCAGATTATCGATGTGATCAACTTCAGTTCTTCCGACGCGAACAAAGGGAGCATATTCTGGGATATGTTCTCCAAGGATGGCCTTGAGTGTGCCAGTGGAGTGTACCTCTATATCGTCGAGTCGCCAACCGGTGACAAGAAGATCGGTCAATTTGCGATACTACGTTAAACAGACAACTATGAGGGCAAGATCTATGAAAAAGATCTATTCAATATCTATTGCAGCTTTGCTCCTCGTGGTTTTTGCCACCGGGATCGTGGATGCTCAGGCGCGCAAGGCGGGTATCAACGCCGCCGCGTTTCTGAAGGTCGGCGTGGGGGCAAGGCAAATCGGCATGGGCTCTGCTGTCACATCCCTGAATGGAGACGTGACAAACGTTTTCTGGAACCCTGCTGGTGTTGCGATGAAGGATGACAAGGCGCAGGTATCGTTTACATATAATTCCTGGATTGGCGGACTGACACAGAACGCGCTTGCTGCGGGCTACAAATTGGAGGGCATCGGCACGATCGGTATCGGCGTGATGACCTTTGGCATGACCGGCATCGTGGCAGACCGTGATGTGTACCCCGGCAACGCAGCACTCCAGGCGCTCCAAATTGACCAGGCCACCGCAGACACCTATGACTACATGGACCTGCTCGCGCAGGTAACGTATTCCACGTATGTCATGGATCGTCTTGCTCTCGGTGCCTCGGTGAAACTGATCCATGAGAAGATTGACGATATGAATGCGTCGGCGATCGGGTTCGATCTCGGCTCGGTATACAACATCGGGCTTCTTGATTGGAATATCGGTGCCCGTATTAACAATCTGGGGAGCGACATAAAATTCTATGACTACCCCTCCCCGATACCGCTGACGTTCAGTATGGGAACATCGATGACCCCGATCCGCGTCGGAGCAAATGCAATTACATTTGCCATCGATGCCGTTAAGCCACAAGACGGACAGCAGTACTATTACACCGGCATGGAATACAACTATAATAACATGATATTCCTCCGTGGCGGCTGGAAACTGAATTACAGCTACCTCGGGATGGCGGGTGATGGTATTGACCCGGGAACATCTCTGCGTCAAGGAGTCCAGACGAGCCTCGAAAAAGGTTCGCTGGGAGCCGGCGTGCGAGTGCCGATGTCGGATTATATGCTCTCTCTCGACTACTCGTACACGGTGTTTACTACCTTCTCTGATGTTCACCGGATTACGTTGCACGTCTCGATGAAGTAAGCAGAAACCCTTTCTGCTGGCTGTTTCCACAACTCACGGTCAGGGTGACTAATCTCGCCCTGACCGTTGTGTTTTTCCGCTCAACGATCGGGCACAATCGTCGAAGGAGCGGGCTTTCCGCCCACAGATCGTTGCGAATGTGCGAAAAGATTTCCGTACACTATTCAGAATATTTCTACAGATCGAAAGGAGACATCATTGGCCCAACAGAACCTTCCGCTCCTGCCGACGAGCGTCATCGGCAGCTATTCTTTTCCGCGCTGGCTTGATTACGCACGTGAACTTGGTGCAAAGGGCGTTCTCACGCCAGAACAAGTGCAGGAAGCGCATGACAATGCAGTGAAATCGGCAATCAAGGATCACGAACTGGCCGGTGTCGACATCATCACAGACGGGGAACTCAGACGCGAGACAATGGTGTACTTCTTCTCGAAACGCATACACGGATTCGATTTCGCACATTCAAAGATGCATGCGATTGGCAATCTCGATCCATCAATTCAAATGGCTGATCCCGTTATCACCGAAAAGGTACGATGGATGCAAAGCCTGAATATGGATGAGCATTTCAAGTTTCTGAAGGAGCATACGGTGGCCCGCACGAAAGTGTGTGTCACTGGGCCGCAAATGCTTGCCAAGCGCGCGATGAACGAGTATTATAAGAACGAGAAAGAACTGATCTTCGATCTGGCAGATATTCTGAATAAAGAGCTGAAGGGACTTGTTGCCGCCGGATGTGATTTCATTCAGATCGACGAACCAGTCTGGGTTGGTTACCCGCAAGACATGCCATGGCTTGTCGAGTCGTTCAACAGGCTCGTTGATGGAGTCAATGCGAAGATCGCTCTCCACGTTTGCTATGGAAACTACCAGCTCAAGAAACTATTCAAAGGTCAGTATGCCGAGCTCTTCCCGGCGATCCTGGAGACGAAAACCCACCAACTCTGCCTTGAATTTGCAGTCTCTGATGGCATAGGGCTGGAACTGTTCCGGCAATATAAGACGGACAAGGAAATTGGTGTCGGCGTGATCGATGTGAAGGATGAAAACGTCGAAACACCGGCGGTCGTTGCGGCACGCATCCGGCAGGCACTGAAATTCATCCCAGCCGAAAAGATGACAATCGTCCCCGACTGTGGCATGAAGTTCATACCGCGGGCGAGGGCGTTTGGAAAGCTCAAGGCGATGGTGGAGGGGACAAAGATTGTGAGGAAAGAACTCGGGGAGGCATAATTGAAATCCGAAGCACGAATATCGAAATCCGAAACAATTTCAAAACCGTAAATTCAAAAGGCCCAAGCGGAGAGGGCGGTATATTTCGATTTTCGTGCTTAGGATTTGTTTAGGATTTCGGATTTCGTGCTTCGGGTTTGGTCCCAGAATTCGTTTAGGATTTCGTATTTCGGACTTATTTCCAGAGGTGCAACAATTCCTACTTTTCTCTGGCTACGGAACCTCAGTGATTTCTTCGTCGGAAGCCTGCGCAGTGCCAGGCATTTTGACAGGGAAGCGTATATCCGTCAGTTGGCGGAACAGGGGTTCACACACGTGACCGTCAATGGCCTGGGTGTTGACCGGCCGTACGAAAGCGGTCCGCCGGGGGATGTCTACTCATGGTTCTACGATTACAGCCCCGATCTCGATCAGTTTGTTTCGAGCACACTTCTCGACGGATTCTACCCCAGCGACTATCTCAAAACAAATCTCAATTTTCTCAAATCAAATGCCGCTCTTGCGGTGAAGAACGGGCTTGTTCCGGGACTCCACATCAACTCCCCCAGGTCAATGCCTGAGGAATTCTGGGCAAAATATCCTTTCCTGAGAGGCGCTCGGGTCGATCATCCGAGAGAGAGCTTTCGTCCCCGCTACACGCTCGCGATGGCACACCCCGTTGTCCAGCAACATTACAGGGAGTTGATCCGCAATCTGATGGCGGAGGTGCCGCAGCTTGGGTTCATCCATATCTGGACCAACGACAGCGGGTCCGGATTCGAGTTTGTTACTTCGCTCTATGCGGGCCGGAACGGGGGACCATACCTGATTCGTGAGTGGAAGGGAGACGACGAGATTGCCCGAAAAGCCGCAGAAAATGTGCTGACGTACTATCGCCTCCT
>JBEKOB010000090.1:0-16035 GCA_049522195.1 Bacteroidota bacterium | reverse complement strand
TGATTGCTTTTATGACAGGACCTTCATAGGCGCAATCCTTCGAGGGACCCTGAGCTCCACACTCATATGCGACGAGACTTCGGACTGCACTCGCAGATCGCACAACAGCGGCGAGAACCTCGGGAAGTATTCCCTGTGAGGAGAGTTGCATCGCGGTGTTGGCGAAACCGCAGGCCGAATCTCCACCTGCAACAATCTTATGAGCTGAGCAGACACCGATGATCTTGCTCCAGAGAAATTCCATGTCCCTTGGAGCGAGCACGCCAAGAGCAAAAATTATTCCTTCGGTGTCACCGTAAAGGAGAGCTTCGTCGTGGACTTCTTTTGCTCCAACGGACTCGATCGAGAGTACGTCCGCACCGGCAGCAGCGCATTGCTCAAACGATTGCAGAAGGGCTTCAACCGGTTTGCCAAATCTTAGCGAGGGAGGACGTGTGACGTCACGGATATCTGTCGGTGTGACGCGGAGAGCGCAGGGAAGGCCGAATTCTTCATGGGCCTGTTTAAGGTGCCGGTGCAGAACTGCCGTGATTTCTGCCCCCCACGACGGATGTTCTGTCATCGGAGGTAGAAGCTCAAACTCTATCATCAATCCAGGCAACTTCAAGCGTTTGGCAGCCCGCTGAACGATCGTCCCGATTTCTTCGTAGTGCCCTACAACAGTATGCCAGGTTGATTCATCCAGCGCCATCATCGGAAGCGTAAAGTTAAGCTCCGGATAGACTTCCCCTTTCCCAAGTTCAAGGCCAAAACCGCACTGAACCGTCTTCGGCGCCTTGCCAAACATCAGACCGGACGGCGTTGGAATAGCCAACGCTTTGAAATATCCCGCCATGTACAACCTCCCTTTTTGCCTTGTTACGAGTTGATACCTATAAGCTGCTTGACCTTGTCCACGGCCAGAACCGCATCGCGGGCATATCCATCGGCCCCGATCTCGTCAGCAAACTTCTGGCTGACCGGTGCACCACCGATGATGATTTTCACTTTGGACCGGAGCCCAGCGGTACTGATCGCGTCCACTGTGGTCTTCATATTCAGCATCGTGGTCGTGAGCATCGCCGACAGCCCAAGGATCGCGGGCTGATGCGTGTTGATCGCTTCGATAATCTTCTGAGGCGGAACATTGAGCCCCAGATCGACGATATCGAATCCCGCCCCTTGAAGCATAATGCCCACGAGGTTTTTCCCGATATCGTGCATGTCTCCCTTCACCGTCCCCAAGAGGATTTTCCCGCGGGGTTGCGCCCCTTCCCGCACAAGGTGCGGCTTGAGGATTTTCAACGATCCGTGCATGGCACTTGCCGACTGAAGAACCTCCGGCAAGTACATTTCTCCAATCCGCATCTTCTCGCCCACGACAGCCATCCCGGCAATCAAACCGTCATTGAGTATAAGCTGCGGCGATACGCCGGAATCCACCAACTGTTGTGTTAACTCGGCGACTTTCTTGGCTTGACCCTGTTCCAGTAACAGGGCGAGATCCTGCAGTTCCTTCATAGTCCTGTCTTTTTAATCGTTGAATGATCCTTTCACTGGACTTCCGGACGGAGGGTCAGTGGGAAGCAGTTCGTTTCTTGTACTCCTGTATTGCTTCCCTCATCGCTGTCAGATGAGACAAGGGAGTTCCGTACGGCAAAACCGCGGAACCGAGTATGAACCCGGCGTATCCACCTGATTCCTCAAGGCTGTTCAGAGCACGACGATATACATCATCCGAATTCACCTCAAGAAAATCAGATGAATCGATGTTGCGCCGGAATGCCCGGCGGGCCTTTCCGCACTTTGCAAGAAATTCTTTTACATCGGCCTTCGTGTCACACAGAATATTGTTTGCCCCTGTTTCAAGATAGGCGTCGAGTATCTTTGTCGTATTTCCCCCGATGATCAACGGTACATGCTGCAAGCCCAGCTCACGGAAATACCCGATAACTCCCTGCGTCGGCGGAAGCACAAGCTCACGATACATCTGCGGCGGCAGCAGATCGGGCGAAGCATGCGAATCAAACATAATGACGCCGCAGCCGAGTTTAATAAACGCCTTTCCGTACTGTTTGATGACTTCTGCCGCAAATCTCAGAAGGTCTTTCACCAGATCTGGCTTCATCATGGTGAGCAAGAAGAATTGTCCAGGCCCCGCCAGGTGCGCAGCCAGCGAGAAGGGTCCCGAAACCGCCCCGCGGATCGGGATTTCCTTTCCTAGCAACTTCACAATACTCCGCGCCGCTTCAAGATTCAAAGGCATTCTGCCGTCCTTTTGAGGATCCGGCATCCTGAGAGATGCAACACTCTCCGTTCCGTGAAACACAGCCCCTTGAGATCCAATAGCCGGGACAGAAGTGTCATTGCCTTCATAGAAGTTCACGGAACAGCCGATGGCTTCGGCCTCAACGTTGTAGATATCAATACCCACAATGAGCGCATCCGGTTGAACGCGCTCGTATTCCGCCTGCAGGGCTGAAGTAAGAAGGTGAGCGTCGCGTGCCACAGCCGACGGAGTCTTTCCTAGGAACCAGCCTTTGTGCTCATAGATGGCCGGAAGGAAAGGAACCTGATCCGGCACATCACCATTGAGAGCGCGAGCGAGACGATCATTCATTGCGCGTTGGTCCTCAGATTCGTTGCATGACAACTTTTGATTCCAGGCTTGTGATTTCTTCCAGGCTGAGAGTTACCACATCCCACGTCCGGGCATTCGCAGCACCAGCGGCCGCTCCAAATGCGAGGCACCGCTGAAACTTCCACCCCTGGCGAAAGCCGTAGAGAATCCCGGCGATCATTGCATCACCGGAGCCTGTTGCATTCACCATTTTAACCCCCGGCGGCGTGACCTTCCAGAAATGCCCCTGGACTCCGGCATAAAAGGAAGTTCCGCCATCAGATATCACACAATATCGTGCGCCCTTGTCGAGAAGAAATTTAACCGCATTCACGTGGTCTGCAGGGGTCTCGAGCTTCCGACTATATGTTAGCTCGAATTCTCTCTTGTTCGGCTTTACCAGCGTCGGTTGTGCTTTCATCGCGAGCTCGAACGCATTGCCATAGGAATCAAGCACACTTGGGACATCGGCTTTGTGTGCGTTGTTGATTGCCTCGTAAAACAGGTCATCCGCCTCGTGACCCGGTGAGCTTCCTCCACACACAACCCAGGTGCTTTGAGGAGCAAGCGCTTGAATCTTCTCATTCAATTCATGGACGAAGCGTACATCGATCCGCAATGAGGGTTCAAACATCGCGGTCCAGGTTCCGTCGGGTTCGAGATACGTCACCCCATCTCGTGTCATCACATCCGTCATGACAAAATCGTGATCGATCCCCTCTTCGCTCAGGAGCCGCGTCACAATCGCTCCCGTTTCTCCCCCGAGAAAACCTGTCGCGAGGGTCTTGATCCCCAGACGCTTCAGCTGACGCGAGACATTGATCCCCTTGCCTCCTGGAATCATCTCCATCTTCTGCGCCCGATGAATTGCACCCCGTTCCAGACGATCAATGTGGACGGTCTTGTCAAGCATCGGGTTCAGTGTAATCGTGACGATCATATTAGCTCGGAGGGTGTATGCTCACTTGTTTTCAACTGTGTCTTCCCAGAATCTCCACTTCACATATCCGACACGTTCGACTGTTCCATCAAGCTGCAATGGATGTGTGTCTGCAAGCGCCTCGAACAGCGGCTTGTTCTTGTATAAAACCTTCAGAACGTTGGAGGCAGAGTATATGACACTTCCTTTTTTAACCGTAGCGAAGAGATAGCTCGCATCCGTCTCAAACTCTCCGTACCCGACCTTGCCCAATGAGTAGAGATACCGCGGGCGGATGTTTTCGCGTGCCAGATCCATATCGAGATCGACTTTGATGCAGAGGTACGATGTGCGCTCGCCCCGATCAATCTGAAGCCCGACCGCCTTGTACGGCGCGGTGACATCCACGAGCTTCACCCTCGTCTTCAATGTTCCTACATCTTCTCCGCGGAAGTGAGGAATGAGAACGGTGACAAAGAGTTCTGTGTCACCTGCCTTGTACTGACTCGAGACCGTCTGGTATATCGCGTTCTCCTTCTGGTAACTCCTGATGATGGGTTCCACGCCGAGAGTTTTCTGGTATGTTTCTGGGAATGCGAGAAGGAGCGATCGCATCGCCGGGAACTTAACCCCCTGAATCGAATCCGTTACAATATCGAAGTAGTCTTTTCCCTGTCCCAATATGTGTTGCGCATGCCAAAGGTCTGCAAATGTGAAGTACCCTGGTCGAAGTATTTTGATCGCATCGACGACAACAAACCATCCTTCTTCTTTGAGGTAGGTGATCACCCGATCCGACTGATATCCAAGGTCCTGATCAACCAATCGTGTCCGGCTCATGTCGACTTCCTTCAGGTTGAGAAAGTCAATCTTCTGAGTCCTGACGGCGCGATAAGCGCCGGAGTTTTGGACGAACTCGAGCAGACCCTGGTGACTATCACGCTTGTTTGCACGCGCAATGAGCCGATTGTGGAAATAGTCCTGACGCCACGCTCCGTACGGTCCACTGGGCAGATCGCTCCTGTAATCCGCATCGTGCAGGAGAACCGATCCTTCGCTCATCAGCAGCGGAATGCTGTTTTCATCGGCATGCCCATGATGCATTTTCTCCTCTTCAACGGAGATTGTTTGACGAAGAAAATCGCGATAGAGCAACCCTCCGTCTCCCTCATCCCGGTAGTTGAGGAGCATGTAGGTGCTCGTCGGTTCCCATCCGTTTCGGAAGACGATCTTCTTGCCGACGAGGTCCTCGAGTACTTCCTGCGAACGACTCGCCGGTTTTTGAGCCTTTATTGACTCGTCCGTCCAGCGATAGGCGTCGGCCAGGTAATACGCTTCGCCGACCCCGACCTCTCCCCCCCTGTTTTTGAACGATTCAAACACCGATTTCGCAGCCCATTTTAATTGAGGATCTTTATAAACAGCTGCAGCCTTCTCGAAAATCGCCACCCAGCGTAGTCCTTCCCAGCCCGAAGGCCAGCGGGCGTCGCCAAATTCCGGCAGTATTCCATGGGGAGCAATGAGCTTCAGAAAGTACTGCGGATAGTACTTCGTCAACGGAGAATCGAAAAGCTCCTTCCTGCCAGCGGCATCAGCGTAGGAATAGAGCGCCGTCAGCCATACCGGGTGATAGACCGTTGCGTCTTCGATCTCCCATTGCTTCATGCTATCGCCGCCAAGAATTTCCGCCATCTGTTTCCATTTCGCAGCATGAGGATGCTGCGGCAACGCGAGAGAGGCATACAGAAGCGCTTCAGCACGTAACATCGCCCTGTTGTGCGTTCCCCATTCGGGGAAAAAGAAGATGAAATCGGCGCTGCCGGCTACATTGTCCTCGATTTTCTTCCTCGTGTCCGCATCGAGCACTCCGCAATTCCTGATCCTCACATATGCCCGAATGAACGGAGGCATGAAGAAGAAATTGGATATGGCTGGAATGCCGTTCACATACTCGGCTCGCGTTTTCGCGTAGTCTTTCGGGTATGAGTCCCTCAGATCGCCGTAGGAAGCAAGTATCTCCGCTGCCTTCTTTGCGTAGCTTATGTCCTTCGTTTCCTCATAGAGAAAACCGAGAGCGCCTGCAAGGTACGCTGGACCGCCCGGAGGATTGTAGCCCCAGAGGATACTCGGCTTGTAATCCTTTTTCCATTGTTCAATTTGAGTTGGATACTCCTGCCAGCCGCGAGTCGTGGCCTTTTTTATTTCATCGAGATACAGGGACTTCTGCGACAACGCGGTGCAGATGCACATGAGCATCGCCAACATGAATCTGGTTGTTCTTCTCATTATTCAAGCCCTCCCGATGTGCTTGATAACGAATGACACTAATTTCCTACCATCACCCGACCTTCGCCATCATTCCGCCCTGGTCAAGTGCGGCACAGAGCGATGCTACGTCACCGATTGCCTCTCCGAGCTGAGCCGGTACGATGCTGCATGCAGCACTGGATTGCGGCAAGGCCTCCTGCCGGAACACTCTTTCTGCCGCTGGCAGGAATGCATCTCCTATCCGAACACCGAGCCCACCGAGAATAATGCGCTCGGGATTGATAAGATCAGCGATCATTGCGAACCCTCGTCCCAGGTAGAATGCCGCCTTCTCAAATACCTGCTGTGCTTCGGGGGAGTTTTTCTTCCACGCTGAATAAACGTCGGAAACTGTCGTCGAGTCATTCCAGATGGACGGAAACATCATCTGTGCAAGCTTCGCGATGCCTGTTCCACTCCCATATCCTTCCAGGGATCCAGACTTTCCATAGCACGTCGGACCGTCTTCGGCTATGCGGATGTGTCCCAACTCTCCTGCCGTGTCAGTTGTTCCCCTGTACACCCTCCCATCAAGAATTAACCCTGCCCCAAGCCCTGTTCCCATCGTCAGAAAAACAATATTGCGGTAGCCTTTGCCTGCCCCGAAGTAGAACTCCGCGAGCGCTCCTGCGTTACCGTCGTGCTCAATGAACACAGGAAGAGAAAACCGCTTCACGAGAAGGTCTTTCAAAGGAATATTGTTCCATCCAGGAAGATTCGGAGGGGATTGAATGATTCCCTTCAAGATATCAAGCGGACCGCCAACCGATACGCTGATTGCCTTGACGGGCTTTGGCGCTGTTGACATCGCTTGCGCAATGGTTGTTGAGAGCTCTCCGAAAACTTTTTCGAACCCTCGCTCTGACGCGGTAGTGAATTGCAGACGCGAAACAATTTCACCGCGCTCCGTTCCGACGATAACCGCCGTTTTTGTTCCACCGATGTCCAATCCGAGGATCACGTTGTCAGAAGCCTTTCAATGATTGCTACCGCTTGATCCAATTGATGCAGGTCGATGAATTCAGACTCAGTGTGCGCCTGAGCTATGTCTCCAGGACCGAACACGACGGTCGGGATTCCGACTGCGTTATAGATCCCAGCATCCGTTGCATACTGAGCTCCTTCCACCGTAACATCACCCTGCACCGCTTTTATGGAGCCAGCCAGAGCTTCAAGAGCAGGAGCATGCTCCGAGACCTCCATTCCGGCAACGGACAGATGCGGCTCCTTCAGTTCCCAGTCCGGAAGGTCCTTCAAAAGCGTTTGAATCGGCACAATGACACTTTGGATTGTTTCATCCGGCAGTGTTCGTCGATCCACTTCAATCGAACACCGGTCGGGGACAACGTTGACTGCCTGCCCCCCTTCGATTACACCAACGTTGAGCGAAGGAGCGCCAAGTAGTGGGTGACGGGGACCCGAATAGAGCTCTGCGGCATATTTGTCAAGCCGGTTGATGATTTTCGACATCGCGTAGATTGCATTTTTTCCGCGTTCCGGATATGCCGAATGTGCCGCGACGCCTTTTGTCACCATCTTCCATCGGGTTACACCCTTATGTGACCTCACAATCTTCAACTGCGTTGGTTCTCCGGCAATGCCGAAATCTGCTTTCAGCCCTTTCTTGACCGCGTGCTGCGCTCCCGTAAACCGGTATTCTTCGTCACAAACGAAAAGCAGGAGAATGTTGTACCGCAGCCGCTTCGGTGTCTTCAGCGCCCGGATCACCGCCTGAAGGAACACAGCCATCGAACCCTTTGTGTCACACGACCCTCGGCCGAAAAGTTGGCCGTTGCGAACCACCGGCGCGAACGGCTCGATTGTCATCGAGTCTGCGTGAACAGTGTCGAGATGCGCCTCAAGCATGATCGTTTGAGATGCGCTGGCGTCTATGTGCCCCACAACGTTGGGTCGTCCCGGCAAAACTTGTTGCAGCTCGGAATCGATCCCATTCCTTGTGAGGAATGCATGGACGAATTCCGCAATCGCTTGCTCTGTGTACTCGGCACCAGTTCGACCTCCTCCCATTGGGTTCATGCTGGGGATGGCTACAAGGTCTGAAAGAAGAGATACGACTGGATCCATGATCACGTTAGTCTATAACCGCAAGCACGCGAGCCGGCGCACCATCGCCCCCCTTGATGAGGAGTGGGGCAGAAATTAGTTTGATCATTCCTTCGGAAAGCCGTGCTGTATTGTTGAGGTTCGTTATCAACGGTATCCCATGCTTCAGGATAATGTAGTGAACATCAAGAGTGAAGGGTGTATCCGCGGCAAGGACCGGGATTTCCATTTCGACAAGGTACTCAGCCGCCTTATTCGAGATTGGCGGATAGGTCGCGTAGTAGTCCTTTCGCCCAAACTGAACATCCCAACCTGTCTTTACGACGACTCCGACTCCTTTCGTGTTGAATTTTTTCTGGAGTTCGTCCTTTGTGATTTCCTGTTTCGGCGCACGACCGGTGAAATCGAGAACCTGTGCGTCCACATACCATAAGGACGGATCGTACTGATCAAGCGTCGGCTTTCCATCAAAGACATGGCTTGGTGCATCGATATGCGTGCCGCTATGACTGCCGATACTCAGACGACGTACCTCGCATCGGTTTTGTTGATATGTAGCTGTTTGCTCTATCTCCGTCCTAGGATGCCATGGAAAATAAACCGGCATCTCAGCGCTGATGGGATGTGTCAGATCAATGACGGTCATACATCCATGTCCTTGTCGGATTTCCGAGAAATCTTTGGCAGCGCGTTCACTGTTGCCTTATCGGGAATCCAGAGAAACGCATCAACGGGACACGCTTCAAAGCAGAGTCCGCAGCCGGTGCAGTTTGACGAAACAACCACAGCCGTCCTTTTGTATTTGTGCCGGGGGCGGCCCTCCATCACGATCGCATCGAAGAAGCAGATCGGCGGACAGCGATCGCAGGCGATGCACTTTTCTTCCACGACCTCCGCGATTGGTGGATACTCCTTCACGAATGGCGGTGGAAGAGGAGGCAAGCCGGGATATTTTGCCTGGTCGTTTCCCACTACGGATTCAAGAGATTTGAACATAGCTGACGTCTGCACACTGCGGTGATTATTCCTTCCCCTTTTCTTTCCAATCGTTGCGTGCTCCCGATTTGGGTTCGCCTGACCAGCGAATGATATCTTCCGGTGTAGTCATAACATCAAGGGCTTTTCCGCGTATTTGCTCGAGTGAATTGAGCCCTTTTCGTGAAAGATAGGATTCAATCTCAGCGTTGATTCGTGATATTGAGTCCCAACCGTTGACCATGATGACCGAAAGAATCTGCACCGTTGATGCCCCGAGGAGCACATACTTGATGACGTCTTCCCCGGACATGATACCTCCGGTGCCGCTGATGGGAATCTTGATCTCCTGTGCAGCTTCTGCAACATGACGCAGCGTGTAGTACTTCGCCCACGGACCACCGATTCCTGCGTAGTACCCATGGAGAATCGGGCGCTGGCTTTCGATGTCGACATCGAACCCGCGCATCCGGTTACAGAGGGTAACCGCCGAGGCTCCGCACTTCTGGGCAGCCAGGCATTGTTGTACAATCTCGTGACCGGGAGCCAGCTTGACAAGTACGGGGATCTTTAGAGACTCTACAACAATCCTTATCGCAGCAACGAAGGTTGTTTCGAATGCCACGCTTCCGGGCCTGTGCGGCGAGGATATATCCAGCTCGATGGCGTCTGCGCCACATTGCTCGACCTGTTGTGCCATCTCCTGCCAATCGTGAGCGTCATCGGCGAAGATGCTTCCTATGATCGGAATTGTAGCGTGCTTCTTACAGACGCGGATAAATTCCCAATAGTCTTCCAGTGTCCCGCTGTATCCTTGTTCGTATGAATAGAGACTGAAGGATTTCGAGCGTCCTGCAATTTGCTTGTCCCAATCCAACAGCTTGTAGCGCGGTCTGGGCCATGACCGCATGTGTTCGTACTTATCCGAGCATGCGGTCTTCAACACCACAGCACCCGCTTTTTGTTCTTCAGCAAGCTGGATTTGATTCACGTCGTGGCTGGCAGGACCAGACGCGACGAACACCGGGCTTTGCAGCGTAAATCCTAGAAATCTCGTTGTCAGGGACATTCTTCGATCTCTTAGCGTGCAACGGGTGTCAGGTGAATCCCTTCGCCTCGTTTGAATTTACCGGGGATGGTGACGGGGAGTTTCCCCTGTATTTCGGCCTTGCCGAGGAGCGCGTTCCCAACCGCTTCTTCCGCGTTTCGAACACCGGTGTATGTCGCCATTATCACATCGGTTGTCGGAAGTTTTTCGATCACATACGGATCACCAAATGTGATTGTCACGACGGGCTTCTTCAACGAAGCGATCCTGTCAAAGAACTTCTGCAACTCCAGCGAGAACCCGAGTTGCCCTTTCCATGATCCAACGGAGAGATAAATGCCCAGGACAATCGCGTCAGCGGACTGAGCTTCATTGACTATGCGGCTTACCGCGTCGGGGGATGACTCGTTCCACAGGTGCGACAGCGCCACCGATCGAGCCTTCGGTTCCAGCACATCGAGTAGCGCATCTCCTATTTGAAGATTCGGCTCATCGGTCACTGTTACGAGGTGGATACGCGAGCCCGGACGCAGAGGAAGGACGTTGCCATTATTCCTTAGAAGCGTCACAGCCGCGCTGAACATGGAGTCCGCAATCTTCTCTGATTGAGGCGATGCTACGATTTTCGTGATATCTTCCACGTTGACCAGTCGTTGGCGATCTATGCCTACCCATACCTTGGCAGCAAGTACCCGACGAACGGATTCATCAAGGCGTGCCTGTGAAATCCGGCCAGACTTGACTGCACCAAGCAATCCATTGTAGGCCTGCGCCATGTCTGGCGGAACAAGGATGACATCGACGCCCGCCTCGATTGCCCGAATCGCAGCTTCTGCCGGGCTGAAGTGATCGGTCACACCCTGCATGGTCATGCCATCGGTGACAACGAGACCGTTGAAGCCAAGATGTCCGCGGAGCAATTCGTTTATGATAACGGGTGAAAGCGTGGAAGGACGTTTTTCTGTGTCGATGTTGGGGAGCGCGATGTGGGCTGTCATCACCGCTTTCGCTCCAGCCTTGATGCCGGCCTTAAATGGAACGAACTCCATCGCATCCAGTCGCGCGCGATCGAACGGCAGCGAAGGGAGCTTCATGTGTGTGTCTTCTTCCGTATCCCCGTGCCCGGGAAAATGCTTCAGCGTCGCAATCATTCTTTCTTCCTGGGCTCCCCGCACGTATGCCTCAACCATCGCAGCTACCTGGGCCGGGTCTTCACCAAATGACCTGGTATTAATGATGGGATTGTGGGGATTGCTGTTCACATCGGCAACCGGCGTGTTACTCCACTGAATGCCGACAGCGCGGGCTTCCCGCGCTGTGATTCGACCGAATTCGTAAGCAAACCGCGGGTTGCCCGTCGCTCCAATTGCCATGCACGACGGCAGCGGTGTGCCTCCGCCGGCTATGAATCTGGGCAACTCGGGACCCCGGCCCATCATCCAGCGATACGGATGATTGAACCAGAGGCCGCCTTCCAGATCGGCATTGATGAGAAGTGGAAGCTTTGATTCACGCTGCAGTGCATTCGTGACGATCGCAATGTCTGTGACAACCCCACCGGCAAGCACGAAGCCCCCCACGTGATACTTGTGAACGAATTCCTTCGCTAGCCGAAAACTGGGACTCTCCCTGTTTGCAAACACTGCCACGAGATCGGCAACAAACAGTTGTCCGACTTTTTCTTCAAGCGTCATTGATCCAAGTGTCGATTCCACCCAATTACTTTGCTGAGCGACCGCGTTCATAGATGCGACCATCATCACCACGCAAGAAAATGAAAGGATTCTTTTCAAATGAACAAACCCCTTCGATGCTGCAGGTTATCCGGACACTGTTGCTTATGTTATCTGAACCTGTCTTCGCGAACTTTGTACTGCTGCACCTTCTGGAAATCGACGCTGTAACCGTTGCCAGCACCCTCCGGAAGAGTTATCATTCCGTTTTTGACTTCGAGAAGCGGACTGATGATATCGTCAACAAACCATCTCCTCGACGATTCAACGTCCGTCGGGAACATGAAATTGGAGAGTGTAGCAAGGTGCACTGTCTGTGCTCCGCCAATACCGAGCTCAGGCATTGTCCCACCCCAGACGGGAATTCCATTCGCCGCGCAAAGATCATGCATCTCTTTCGCGTTCTGGAGTCCGCCGACCCGTTGGATCTTGATATTGACGATCTTGCACGATTTCAGCTCAATGGCTTTCTTGACTGTCGGGACATCCTTCGCGCTTTCGTCTAAACAAACCGGCGTTCGAAGAATGGACTGGAGAGCCGCATGCCCCTCTAAATCATCTTTTGCAAGCGGTTGTTCAACCATCATCAAATCAAAGTCATCAAGCCCTCTGAGGTGGTCAAGATCGTTTCGCGTGTATGCGCAATTGGCATCGACCATCAGGGCAATCGTGCCAAATTCTCCCCGCACTTCACTGAGCGGCTTCATGTCCCAGCCAGGTTGAATCTTGATCTTCACGCGTTTGTATCCATCGACAAGATGTTTTTCAATCGACAGGAGCAGCTCGCGAATCGTTGAATAAATCCCGGTGGCAAAGCCCGCCTCAACTTGGTTGCGCTCACCACCGAGGAGGGCACACAACGGCTTTCTGACTCTCTGTGCTTCCAAGTCCCAAAATGCTGTCTCCAGGCCTGCCTTGGCGAATGCGTTTCCCTTTGTCAGGTCGAGCAGCGAGTTCACTTCTCGGATCGAGCCGGGGTCAGATTGAAGCATCCGGGGAATGAGTTCATTCACGAGGCAGTTCCACGCCGACTCCGGGGTCTCGTCAGAGTAGAATGATCCCGACATGGGCGATGACTCTCCGTATCCGACGATCCCTTCGCTGAACACACCCACAAGGATTGCATCTTTCTCAGCGACTTCACCGCTGCTGATCCTGAACGTTTCCACCAGAGGCACGCAAACGTGTGTTAGTGTTATCTGGTCAATCTTCATCGGTTTCGCACCGGGTTTTTGAGTTCGCCGATATTCTGAATCCGGCACAGCACTTCATCGCCATCTTCGATCGGCCCGATGCCGTGCGGTGTACCTGTTGAAAGGATGTCGCCGGGCTCGAGCGTGATGAAGCGTGAGATGAATTCAATTTGAGTCGGAACATCAAAAACCATGTTCTTCGTGTTCGACTTCTGACGCACCTTGCCGTTCACACGGCATTCGAGGCCAAGCTGAATCGGGGCGCCGATTTCATCTGTGGTCACAATCCACGGGCCAAGCGGTGTGAATGTATCAAAGCTCTTCGATCTGAACCATGGATGTTTCTTCTCGAGATCGCTTGACTGCAGTTCGCGGGCTGTTACGTCATTGAGTATCGTATACCCGGCAACAAAGTCAAATGCGTCCTTCTTTTTTTCCGTCGTTGCACGTCGTCCAATGACCACCGCCAGCTCGACTTCATGGTCCATGCGTCCCAGTCCCTTCGGGAGCAGAATCGTCTCGCCCGGGCCGATGACTGATGATCCGGCTTTCATGAAAATGATCGGCTCTTTTGGAACTGCCGCGGTTGCCTCTTTGGCGTGAAGAGCGTAGTTGAGACCGAGAGCGACAATTTTCGGCGGCCGCAGGATGGGGGCCTTCATCACCGCATCTTTGCTGATGAAATACTGTTTCCCCAGCTTGTGTTTCTTGAGAAATTCCAGAACGACCTTGAATTCGGCCGGATCAAACCTGCCGTCCTCAAGAAGCTGGAGAATGGTTGTTGTCGGCTCAACGACAACGTTCTGTGTAATCGATGTGTACACGGCCTCCGCATCGGAGTAGTTAATCCATCGGCCATTGTCAAAGAGGCCGATACAGAAGCCCTGCGTATCTTCGAATTGAGCGACTTTCATTGCATTGTTCCTCGGGGATGTATCGTTTCACCCGACCACGCTTGTTGTCAGGCGTTCTTTGTTTCCTTAAAATAGACACCAACGGGGTGCTGCTCTGCGAGAACCTGGTCTGGATACGCCATCACCCTTCTTCGGCGCTCGGGATCTTCCTTGGTCAACTCATCGATCCAGTGGACGCCGTAGAGCACATGGTTCACCTCATCGGCGAGAAGAAATTCCACCAGCTGCAACGAACGCAGGTCGCCAGTGCTTTTTGCTTTGGCAATCCAGTCACGGAGATGTTTGCAGCTCTCGCTCTCGAACGTCATGTTTGAAAGCGCCAGCCGTTCGAGCGGATCGGGGCGATTGACATCCTGCTCCCACCCGAAACAACTTGTCGGAAACATTCCAACGTGGCCGCCAAGCTCTTCGAGCCGACGCTGGACAATTTCTGCGTGCCGCGCTTCATCCCATGCCTGCCGGGCCATATCCAGCTTCATCTGCCAGGGGATCTCCGGACAGTCTGACAGAATCCGCCCCATCCTCTCAACCGTGATGAACTCGCTGTTAAGAAGATCATGAAGCAGGTGGAGTTTCCCATCATTAGTATCAAATGACCAATCTTTTTCTTTGAACTCCGCCGGGTTTTGCATGATGTTCCACCGCTTGTCACGCGCGGGGAGCTTACTGTATGGGTGTGTTTTTTTGAATGTATAGGTGCCCGGTTTCTTTCCTTCGCCCCAGATCCCTCCTGCCGACTGCAGTTCTTTTGAAAGGCCTTCCTTCCACGCGATGACTTCGTGATTCCTGTTTGTGCCCGCAAGCAGGCGTTCGATAGTCTTCTCCGCCCACTCGATGTGATCCTGTTCCTCATCTGCGATAAGTTGCAGGATGTAGCCCGTTGGTTCATCTGCAGGGAGCTCAAGGTGAGCGACATGCCGGCGATAGACACTGACAAGCTCGGTTTTCAACACACGGTAGAGTCCAACCATCCGGAGAAGTTCGTCTGACTCTCCCCAGATTTTTTCCAGGATCCTGACAAATTCATCGCTCGGCGGGATGGAATGAAAATGATGTGATCGCCCCTTCAGCTCGGGAATTCGTTTTCCCAGCAAGTCCGCATGGACTGAATCTTGAAACATGTGGCGGCCGAATCCGATTTTGATCTCCGGATCGATCATCGTATAGGCCCAACTCCCCATCAATTCCATGAACTGTATCTCGGCATACCGATAACGTCCGAGGAGTTCAAGGTTTTGCTGAACGGTCAACGTACCCGCCATATCTTACCCTTTGTCTTTAAGTCTAGTACTTGTGAGTTTTTTTTCCTGATTGCAGTCTCTTCTGTTACACTTTCACCCAGCTCTTCGCCTCAACCGCTTTATATATTGTTTCCATGAGATGATGAACTTTGAGCGCGTCATGGAAATTTGGTGACGGCATTCTGTTGTTGACAACGCAGTCGAGAAAACTGTACTGTGCCGCAACATGCGAACGCACCCAGCCCATGGTAAACTTAGGAGCCGGCATGATTGCCGGGGTAGGGTACTTCTGCACCGTGCTGATGGACTTATAGCCTTGAATTCCCTTGGGATCATTCGCGTTATAGGCCAGGAGCTCGTTTGGCTTCATCAGGTTGAACGCCAGTGCACCGGTTTGACCATTGATTTCAAAGCGCATTTCATCTTCAGCGCCTGTAGCCACCCGCGACATTTCAGCAATCCCTATTCCCCCGTTCTTGAACCTCAGGATTGCGGTGATGGCGTCTTCGACATCCACCTTCCCCTTTTTCTTCGGATTATCGGGCAACGGACGTTCCTTGAAAAACGTTTCCATCGTTGCAGAAACCATGTCAACGTCGCCGATGAGGTAGTGCATGATATCCAGAATGTGCGGACCAAGATCGACGAGCACGCCGCCACCGATCATTTCTTTCATCAACCGCCATTCCCTCGGCCGCTTCGGATCGATGTAGCCCGAGTGGAGATACAGACCCCGAAAATGAAAGACGCGCCCGACAAAATCGGCGTTAATCAACTCTTTTGCTTTCATGATCGCCGGGATGAACCGGTATTCGGCAGTAATCTGATGTTTCATGCCGGATTGATCAGCTATGGCTACGATTTCTTTTGCCTCGGCCTCGTTGAACGCGAGCGGCTTCTCGCAATACACATGTTTGCCGGCTTTGAGCGCTGCGATCACCGCCTCTTTGTGCAGCTTGTTCGGAGTACAGATATTGACAACGTCGATATCCTTACGTGCGACGAGTTCACGATAGTCGGTCGTGTATGACTCAAATCCTGC
>JBEKOB010000089.1:0-16130 GCA_049522195.1 Bacteroidota bacterium | reverse complement strand
GTCTGCAGAATGACCTATTCGTTCTCGGTGCGGATCTGGCGACGCCCGCGGAAAAGCAGGACGGAATCGTCGAGCGGATTCAACAGGAGCACATCACGCGCTTCGAACAAGCCATCGACTGGATTGATGCTCGTCTCAAACCTCTCTCATCGTTTATCATTCCCGGAGGCTCGCATGTCGCCGCACAGTTGCATCTGGCGCGTACAATATGTCGCAGAGCTGAGCGGTCTGTTGTGAAGCTCTCTCGGGAAGAGCAGATCGAACCCCATTGTATTGTGTTCCTCAACCGGGTCTCAGATCTTCTATTTGTTCTCGCTCGCTACGCTAACCAGGTCGAAGGGGTTGAAGAGACTCCGTGGACAACCCGCAAGAAGTGATACCGGCAGTATGCGTACATCACAGTCCACCCGGCACTTGCCATGCGTCTACCAGAAGTCATTGATGAACTCAAGAGGTTGGGCGATCCCGCGATCGTCGAGGGAATGAAACGATTTGGCGGCCCTACCGAGTATGCACTTGGGATTACCGCTCCGCAGTTGAGATCACTCGCTAAGAGGATTGGTCAGGATCAGGAACTCTCCCTGAAGCTCTGGACGACCGGCATCCATGAAGCTCGGGCAATTGCAGCCCTAATAGGAGACCCTGAGAAAGTCACATGGCGCCAGATGGGAAAGTGGGTGAAGGATTTCGACTCCTGTGCGACTTGCGATGCCGCTTGCGTGGTATTGTTCGTGCGTTCTCCTTACGCACTGAGGGCAGCGTTTCAATGGTGCAGAAGTGAAAAGGAGTTCGTCAAGAGGGCGGGTTTTGTTATGATGGCGGCGGCCGCAATCCACCTCAAGTCACTCGATGATCGCGAATTTCTCCCGATGCTCAACGAAATCCGACGCGGATCGGATGATGAGCGCAATTTCGTCAGGAAAGCAGTCAATTGGGCATTACGTCAGATCGGAAAGAGGAATAAACGCCTGAATAAGCTGGCCATCGCAGAGGGAGAGCGCATGCGTAGAATCGAATCAAGAGCTGCCCGATGGATTGCCTCGGATGCACTTCGAGAGCTCCGGAATCCCCAGGTCCAGCGCCGACTGCAAAAATGGGAACAGAAATCCCGAACGCGCTAAATTTCCAGCCTCACGTCCCCCAGTTTACGCCGTAGTGACCAATTTACATCCTTGCACACAATTTGTTTGCTCAAAGTGAGCTATTCGATCTGAAAGAGTCGTGGAGATTCCTTTGAAGCTGACCTGCACATTTCATTGGCGCAGCTAACGCTCAAAATCTGAGAATCTCTACCATATTCTTGACAAACTATGAAATCATGTCTATATTGACGTTCGATTTTTACATTTTCCTCCACCGTTTTTACCCTTTCGAGCACTGATATGCTCACCGAATTCGGCAAAGTCCTTATTTTTCTCATCATTGGCGCAGTCTTCGTGGCGGCTGGGATGTTTGCATCCTGGATTCTGAGGCCGCGTCGACCATATCCCGGAAAAGTCGCCCCATATGAATGTGGCGAGGATCCGGTCGGAGACGCCTGGGTGAGATTCAACGTTCGATTTTATGTTGTAGCCCTCATTTTCCTCATTTTCGATGTAGAAGTGGTGTTCCTCTTTCCTTGGGCTCTTGTCTTCCGTAACCTGGGACTTTTCGCCTTCCTCGAGATGGCGGTGTTTCTGGCGATACTCATCGTGGGGTTTGTGTATGTGTGGGTGAAGGGAGATTTGGATTGGGACAAGCCGCGGCCAGAAGTCCCTCGAGTCAATAGGATTTTAACTCCTCCGGTTGTAGCAGGGAAGACGGTAGAAGAGCATCCCGTCGTGCAATAGCCACATTTGGACTAAGCGACTACTATGGGTTTACTCGATCAAAGATTCGAAAACGGCAACGTCTTCGTCACATCAATGGAGAACTTGCTGAACTGGGCAAGACTCTCATCGCTCTATCAGATGCAATTCGGCCTGGCATGTTGCGCAATCGAAATGATGGCTGCGTCGGCATCCGATTTCGACATTATGCGGTTCGGTATCATTCCGCGAGCCACTCCCCGGCAGGCAGACGTGATGTTTGTCGCCGGAACCGTGACTTTGAAAATGGCCTCGCGCATCAAGAGGTTGTACGACCAAATGGCAGAACCGCGATATGTTATTTCCATGGGTAGCTGCGCGAATTGCGGTGGCCCGTACTGGGAGCACGGTTACCATGTCTTGAAGGGGGTCGACCGTGTGATCCCTGTCGATGTGTTTGTCCCCGGATGCCCTCCACGTCCCGAGGCGCTGCTTGAAGGCATCATCAAGCTGCAGGAAAAAGTAAGGAGAGAAAGCCTCGTGAAGAAGAAGTCTGTATAGGAGATGTCAGAAGAATGACCGCGGAAGAAATCTACAATAGTCTGAAAACGAAATTCGGCGATGCGATCCTCGAAGCGAAACTTGACGCGCTCCAGCCCTGGATTTCTGTTGACCCGGCGAAAACGAAAGAGATCGCACTTTTTCTTCGAGATGATCAGGCTATGCAGTTCGACTACATGATGTGCCTGAGCGGCGTCGACTACAACAAAGATGGAAAGCTCGGCATCGTGTATCATCTCTTCTCGATGGTGCATAAGCACAAGATTGTTCTAAAGGCATTCTGCACGAAGGAGAACCCGCACATTCAATCGGTATCGTCAGTGTGGGGAACCGCCAACTGGCATGAGCGGGAAGCGTTCGACATGTATGGCATCATCATCGATGAGCATCCCGACCTTCGCCGCATCCTCCTCCCATACGATTGGGAAGGGCACCCACTCCGCAAAGACTATAAGGTGCCTGAATTCTATAACGGGATGAAAGTCCCTTACTAACGGCAACCAGAATTTATCGGTATGATTGAGACGAAGACACTTCCTACCAGCTACGTTTCCCAGCCAGGAGCACTCAAGACCTCCAGCGGTCACACTCTTCGAACCGACGAGATGATCATCAATATGGGACCTCAGCACCCGTCTACGCATGGTGTGTTGCGTCTCGAGATCGTCGTGGACGGGGAGATCATCGTCGATGTCATTCCGCATATCGGTTATCTCCACCGGTGCTTCGAGAAGCATGCCGAGCACATGACGAACTACCAGCAGGTGATTCCGTACTGCGACCGGCTGGACTATTGCGCTGCGATCAATGAGGAGCATTCATACGTACTGGCGGTTGAACGACTGCTGAAGATCGAAGTCCCCGAACGCGTAGAGTACATCCGGGTGATCATGGCCGAGCTTCAGCGTATCGCCAGTCACCTTATCGCCGTCGGCACGTTCGGTATCGACGCCGGTGCGTTTACACCTTTCCTCTATGCCTTCCATGACCGGGAGCTTATCCTCAACCTGTTCGAGATGACCTGCGGCGCCCGCCTGCTCTATAACTACTTCTGGATTGGCGGACTGTCGCACGATATCCCGCCCCAATTCGTGGACAAGGCAAAGGAATTCTGCACGTATTTCAAGCCCCGTATCAAAGAGTTCAATGACCTCCTGACCTTTAATGAGATCTTCATCAAGCGCACGGCCAATGTGGGCGTGCTGCCGAAGGACGTTGCAATCAACTGGGCTTGCAGCGGTCCGATGCTCCGGGGCTCGGGGATCAACTGGGATCTCCGACGTGACGATCCGTATTCAGTGTACCATAAGCTCGAGTGGGAGCCGAAGGTCGGAAAAGGGGAAATGGGGACGGTTGGAGATGTGTTCGATCGTCACATCGTGCGTATGCGTGAGATGGAAGAGAGTGTCAGGATCATCGAGCAGGCACTCGCGGCGATACCGGCGGGAAATGTGCAGGCAGCAATTCCAAAGAGGATCCGGCCGGACGCAGGAGAGATCTACGCCCGGACCGAGACTCCCCGCGGCGAGCTCGGTTTCTATATCATCAGTGACGGCACCGGAACACCGTTTCGTGTGAAGGGCCGTGCACCGACGTTTGTGAACCTGAGCGTTCTGCCGGAAATCTCTCGTGGTGCGATGATCGCCGACCTCGTGCTCATCGCCGGGAGTGTCGATATTGTTCTCGGTCAGGTTGACCGGTAATTCGTTTCCTGAACATTTGTTCGTCAGTGCAGTAATCTAATTCTTGATAGAGACTATGGAAGCTTTTCAAAATCTTGGATTCTGGGGGACGCTGCTCGTCACGGTAGTGCTCAGCGCTCTGCCGCTGGTCTTCATCCTTCTGTATGCGCTCGTGACGATCTATCTCGAAATGAAAGTCGCGGCACACGTTCAGGATCGTCTGGCCTACATGAGAACCGGATGGCACGGGGTGCTCCAACCGATCGCTGATTTTATCAAGCTGCTTCAGAAGGAAGACATCATCAGCGTCGCGGCGGACAGAAAGCTGTTCATCCTTGCTCCGTACATCGTATTCATCGGAACCTATGGCGGATACGCGGCGATCCCTTTCAGCAGCATCTTCATTGGTGCCAACATTGATCTTGGGGCGTTTTTCATCGTTGCCGTTTCGTCGCTGGTCGTCGTTGGTATCCTGATGGCCGGCTGGGCTTCGAACAACAAGTGGTCGATCTTCGGCGCTGTCCGCTCTGCGGCTCAGATGATAAGCTACGAGGTCCCGACTGTCCTGGCAATGATCGTCGGTGTGATGATCACCGGTTCGCTGAATCTCCAGGATGTGGTGAAATTCCAGGCAGGTGGAATTCAGGATTGGGTCGTCTTTGGCGGGCCGTTGCCGCTGCTGCAGAAACTCCTGATCTCTCCGTTCACGATCGTCACATTCCTGATTCTTTTTGTCGCATCCCTCGCCGAAGTCAATCGCACGCCGTTCGATTTGCCAGAAGCCGAATCCGAACTCGTTCAGGGATTCTTCACCGAATACAGCGGCATGCGCTGGGCGCTGTTCTACGTGGCTGAGTATGCGAATATGTTCCTGGTATCGGCTGTGGCGGTTTCGTTTTTCCTTGGTGGCTGGGGAAGCCCGTTTGGTTCGGCACTCTCTGGTCCAATCTGGGGCTTCTTCTGGTTTGTGATGAAGGGGATGGTACTGATCTTTCTGCAGATCTGGCTCCGCTGGACGCTTCCACGTCTGCGCGTCGATCAACTGATGTATACTTCCTGGAAAGTGCTGACGCCGTTCCTGTTCGTCTGTATCCTCGGTGTCGGTCTTATCTTAGTACTGTGAGATTGATTAATACCCGGTAGACTCTCTATGAGTGCTGTGACAACATACTTTAATAACATCTGGCTCGCGCTCTCCTCGATCGCCATCGGGATGAGGATCACGATCAAGCATCTGTTCGTCAAGAGCGTGACAACCCAATATCCGGACGCGAAACTTAAAATGCCCGAGCGGGCACGCAATCGTCTCTATGTGAATATCGACGACTGCATCGGCTGCGACCAGTGCGCAATGGCGTGTCCCGTGGATTGTATTACGATCGAAACGATCAAATCCACTCCCGATCAGGATCTGGGAACTACTTCGACCGGCCAGAAGAAGAAACTCCACGTCTCACAATTTGACATCGACATTGCGAAGTGCTGCTACTGCGGACTCTGTGTGCCTCCCTGTCCAACCGACTGCATCGTGATGACAGACGTGTACGAATTTTCCGAGTTCGATCGCCGGAATTTGATTTACAACTTCAGCATCATGACACCGCAGGATATCGAGCAAGCCGGGCAGAAACTGAAGAAGGCAGAAGAAGAGGCCGCTGCGAAGAAAGCAGTTGCCGCCGCTGGGGCTGCAGCAGCGAAAGCTGCAGCTGCCCAAGCTCCTTCTCAGGCGCCGCCTGCCGCTCCGGCCCCTGCGGGCGGAACTCAGACCCAACCACCAAGCACCCCGGCCTCAGATGCACCGGGCCAGGCTGGAAAGCCGTAATCGCCATGGATCTGTACACAATTGCATTCTATCTGTTCGCTTTCATTACGCTTGCTTCGGCGTCGATCGTCGTCTTCTCGAAGAACATTCTGTATTCCGGCTTCTCGCTCCTGTTTACCTTCTTTGGTGTCGCCGGTCTTTATGTCCTTCTGATGGCAGATTTCCTCGCCATTACACAGTTGATGATCTATGTCGGTGGCATCCTCGTCCTCGTGCTGTTCGGCATTATGCTCACGACGAAAGTCATCAGCGTGGATATGAAAACGGGAACCTTCCAGACACTGCCTGCCGTACTCGTCGTCGCTGCCCTGGCAGGGACGCTCATCGGGGTTTTCTGGACGACCGATTGGAAGATCGCGCCCGATGCACAGGGATTTGAAAAGACAGCGCCGCGAATCGGGGAAATGCTCCTGAGCAATTACCTGTTGCCTTTTGAGGTGGCTTCGGTGGTCCTGCTTGTTGCCCTGGTTGGTGCTGCGATGATCGCACGCAGAGAAAAACACACGTTGTAATCAGAACTTGAATGAGATGTGTCCGCTCCCGACCGAGCGTGTGACAACGGAGTATACGGTATGACGATTGCACAATTCTTACAGTGGTTGCAGACTCCCGGCCTGAACCATTTTCTGCTGATCAGCGGCATCCTGTTCTCGCTAGGCGTCTTCGCGATTCTGACACGCCGCAACGCGATCATGGTCCTCATGGGAATTGAGCTTGTGCTGAATGCAGCCAACATCAACTTCATCGCGTTTTCGAGGTTTACCACCGGGACGCTGGATGGACAGGTCATAGCGATCTTTGTGATCATCCTGGCAGCTGCCGAGGCGGCAATCGCCCTCGCAATCGTCCTGAACATTTACCAGAACTTCAACAGTGTGAACGTTGACGAAATCAATCGACTGAAAGACTGAAACGAACGACTTTTTCACCCGGAACAGACGACTTAAAAACTGACAATGTCTCACGATACGATTATCCAGCTTAGCGTTGTTGCCTATCTTCTCCCGCTTCTCGGGTTTGCAGTCTTGATTTTCTTCAACAAGCGCCTCCCGAGGCAGGGTGATATCATCGAGACGGGGATCGTGTTCCTTGGCCTGATCCTCTCAGCGGTGATCTTTGCTGTGAAGATGGGCTCCTACCACGACGAAACGATTCAGGCGACATTTACCTGGGTGAACTGGGGGACCGTGCCAGGCGTCGGACCGATGACCATGACGCTTGGTCTGATGGTCGACAACCTGTCAGCCGTGATGATGCTCGTCGTTTACATCGTGAGCGCGTTCGTCCACCTGTATTCGATCGGTTACATGCGCGGCGATGTCCGCTACGGTCGCTATTTCGCCTACCTGGGTGTTTTCACGTTCTCGATGCTCGGGATCGTCGTGACGAACAACTTCTTCATGATGTATGTGTCGTGGGAGCTGGTCGGTCTGAGCTCTTACTTGCTGATCGGCCACTGGTTTGAGAAGAAATCAGCCAGCGATGCGGCCAAGAAGGCGTTCATCGTGAACAGGGTGGGCGACGTTGGGATGTTCATCGGTATCTTGATCCTGTTTGCGACATTCCACACGTTCAGCTTCGACACGATTTTCGAATCGATGAAGGCGGGGACGCTTCCGTTCGGCAGCGAAGCGTGGCTTACCGCAGCCGGCATCCTGGTGTTCTGCGGCGCAGTCGGCAAGTCGGCTCAGTTCCCGTTGCACGTTTGGCTACCCGATGCAATGGAAGGCCCGACACCTGTCAGCGCATTGATCCACGCTGCGACGATGGTTGCTGCAGGCGTCTACCTGATTGCGCGCACATTCCCTATGATGACCGCCGATGCGCTGATGTGGATCGCGGCAATCGGTGCTATCACGGCGTTTATCGCTGCAACGATCGCCATCGCTCAGAACGACATCAAAAAGGTTCTCGCATACTCGACAATTAGTCAGCTTGGCTATATGGTGATGGGGCTCGGAGTTGGTGCATACACTGCTGGCTTCTTCCATCTCACCACGCATGCAATGTTTAAGGCCGGATTGTTCCTCGGCTCGGGTTCTGTGATCCATGCGATGCATCATGCTCTGCATCACGCTGGTGATCACCATACGGATGCCCAGGACATCAGGAACATGGGGGGCTTGAGGTCGAAGATGCCGATCACGTTTTGGACCTTCGTGATGTATACGCTGGCGATCTGCGGAGTACCGTTCACGTCGGGGTTCCTGAGCAAGGACGAGATCCTGGCTGGAACACTAGCCTACGCAAACCTCACCGGCCGCTGGTACATTCCAATCATAGCGTTCTTCGTGGCAGGCTTGACAGCGTTCTACATGTTCCGTCTCGTGATCCTGACATTCCTCGGCGAGCATAAGGATCATCATCGGTTCGATGCGATCCACGAGTCGCCGAAGACAATGACGATCCCGCTGATCGTGTTTGCCGTCCTCTCTTTCTTCGCATTCTTCAGTCTCAACCCGTTTGGTGCCTCGAGCGGCTGGGTGTACAGCGCATTGCCCAGACCAGAGTCGGTTGTGCCGGCAAGTGTTGCTGCCGCCGGACCTGAGCTCTTCGAGGAAACAGTCCACCATGGACATTCCCTTGCCATGGTGCTCTCGTTGCTTGTCGCAGGCCTCGGGATCCTTGGTGCGTTCGCGACTTACTATTGGAAAAAGATTGACGCTGATGCGATTGCTGCGAAGGTCGGACCGTTGTATCGCTTCCTCCTCAACAAATGGAAGTTCGACGAGCTGTACGACGCCACGGCTGTGGCGGGAACCGTGGGTATCGCAAAGCTTGCGCGATGGTTCGACAACCGGATTGTCGACGGGATCGTCAATGGAACGGCGAGCTGGACGAAAGGACTCACGCTCGGGACAAAGCGAAATTGGGAAGAGGGGACTGTCAGTTCAATCTTCTACATGATCGTTACGGGCGCTCTCTCACTCTACGTCGGGTGGATCGTCGGTGTCGGCCTGATGCCCGCTGAGGCGGCGATTGGGGCGATCGTCGGGTATGTCGTGCTTGGGTTCGCTGTCGCGGGGTTGACGTTTTTCCTCTTTTACGTCGGTGTGGGAGGATTTGATAACCACATCGTAGACGGACTCGTCAACGCTACCGCATACCTCGCCGGTTTCTTTGGCCTGCTGCTGCGCCGTGTGCAAACCGGAAGGGTGCAAACCTATCTTGCATTCGTGATTCTTGGTGTCATGATTCTCTTCCTCTGGTTTCGTTAAGCCGGAGGCTTGGTGGTGATCAGCAACGCGGATTTCGTTCGACTTGACTTCATGAAGGAGTAGACTACAAATGGAATTCCTGGGATTCGGTGTACTGAGTTGGATAACGTTCATCCCGATCGTCGGCATGATCCTGGTCCTCTTTATCCCGAAAGAGAATCAGAGCGCCATGAAGTGGACAGCGGCGGCGGCGACATTCCTGCAACTCGTGTTTGCTGTGATGATTTATTTCCATTTCGACCGGAATCTCACCGGTATCAACACTCAGGCAGGGATGCAGCTTGTCGAGAAGGCTTCGTGGATCGATATCCGCGGTGTCCCGTGGTTTGGCAGGATACATGTGGATTATTTCCTTGGCGTCGACGGTCTAAGTGTCCCGATGGTTATCCTGACCGCTCTCATCAGCTTCGTCGCAGTGTTCGCTTCCTGGAACATTCCGAAGGCGCTGAAGGGTTATATGGCGATGCTTCTGCTCCTGGATACCGGGATGATGGGCGTGTTTGTATCCCTCGATTTCTTCCTGTTCTACGTTTTCTGGGAAGTGATGCTTCTCCCGATGTACTTCCTGATCGGCGTATGGGGTGGCCCGCGTCGTGAATACGCGGCCATCAAGTTCTTCCTGTATACACTTCTTGGAAGCGTGTTGATGCTCCTTGCTGTGATCGCCTTGTATTTCAGCGTCACGGTGCCGGATGGCACCACGGGAGAGAGAATCTACACCTTCAATATGCTTGCGATGATGAACCCGGCCAATTTCCAGACCGGTTCGTTGCTCGCCGGATTGGGAACGTATTGGAGACATCTCGCGTATATCGCACTGTTCATCGGTTTTGCAATCAAAGTACCTATCTTCCCGTTCCACACCTGGTTGCCCGACGCGCACGTTGAAGCGCCGACGGCCATCAGCGTGATCCTTGCTGGCGTTCTGCTGAAGATGGGAACGTACGGCCTCCTGCGGATCAGCTTTCCAATATTCCCAGAGCTTGCGATGTACTACGCTTTTCCATTGGCGATCGTCGCTCTGATCAATATTGTCTATGGCGCTCTCTGCGCAATGGCCCAGCAGGATTTCAAGAAGCTCATCGCCTATTCCAGCATCAGCCATATGGGCATTGTGCTCCTCGGAATGTCCGCGATGAATACGCAGGGGATGATGGGGGCTGTGTTCCAGATGTTCAACCACGGCACGATCACCGCAATGCTCTTCTTGATTGTGGGGGTCATCTACGACCGTGCCCATACCCGTGACCTGGACGCGTTTGGCGGCCTCGCAATCACCATGCCGAAGTACACAGGCATTATGACAGTTGCATTTTTTGCTGCCCTGGGCCTGCCAGGCCTGAGCGGCTTCATCTCTGAAGCGTTCTCCTTCCTCGGTGCGTTCCAGACATTCCGCACTGTGACGATTATCGCGACGCTCGGTATCATCTTGACGGCGGCTTATATGCTCTGGACCCTGCAACGGGTGTTCCTGGGTCAGCCAAATGAGAAATGGGCCTCGCTGCCCGACATCAACGGCAGGGAGCTTTTCACGCTCGTGCCGCTCGCAATCGTCGTGCTTGTGCTGGGTATTTATCCATCGTTGATGCTCGACCTGATGACCTCATCCTTGAACCACCTGGTCGAATTCGTGAAACAGGGGGGAAGCGCTGTCGCTCTTGTTCGTTGATGTATTTGTATCGATCTGTTGATACGTGTTGAATCGACTACTGAAAACAATATCATGGTAGACCAAGTCTTACAGAGTCTGGCAAAGTTTCTTCCCGAAACTACCCTGACTATCACATTCTGCCTGGCACTGCTCGTCGGTGTTATCTTCCGTTCGCGGCCCAGGTACTCGCTGATCGTCGCATTGCTCGGCATCCTCGTTTCCATCGGGTTCACAGTACAAGAGATGGGGACCGTGCAATCGATCTTCTCGGGGATGATTGCCGTCGATCCCTTTGCGATCTTCTTCAAGCTGTTGGTCGGTGTCTGTGCCGTCATCATATTCCTTTTCTCCATCTATTCCTCGGAGGTCCAGTCCACGATCAAGCGGCTCGCGGAGTACTCTTCGCTGTTGGTCGCTATGACGCTGGGAATGTACCTGATGGCTGGCGCTACAAATCTGCTGATGATCGTCTTGTCAATCGAATTGACGGGCCTGAGCTCATACGTCCTCTCCGGTTATGTAAAAGAAGCCCCTGATTCTAGTGAGGCGTCGTTGAAATACATCATCTATGGCGCTCTTTCGACGGGCCTGATGTTGTACGGTATTTCGATAATCTTCGGACTCACAGGCGGAGCAACCGATATTTTTGCGATTAACAGGGCCCTTTCCACGGGTACTGTCAATCCGATCGCCCTGCTCGTGGCAACGCTTCTGATCATTGCCGGCATGGGTTACAAGATCTCCGCGGTCCCGTTCCACTTCTGGACGCCGGACGTGTACGAAGGTGCTCCCATCACTATCACGGCCTTCCTCTCCGTTGCGTCGAAAGCGGCTGGTTTTGCGATCCTGATCCGGTTCTTCAAGGTCTCGTTCATTGATTCAAATGCGTACGGGCTGCCAGCCGGATTCTGGTCGACTCTGCAGGAATTCGAATGGAATAAGATCATTGCGATACTTTCTGTCCTGACGATGACCCTCGGAAACCTCGTGGCGGTCTGGCAGAACAATCTCAAGCGGCTCCTTGCTTACTCGAGCATTGCACACGCAGGATACATGCTCATGGGAATCGCCGTTCTGAGCGACAAGGGAATAGCGGCCGTTCTGATCTATTTTGTGGTCTACATGTTTATGAACCTCGGTGCCTTCTATGTCGTGATGCTTGTCGCAAACAAGACCGGGAGTGAAGACATCGACTCGTACAAGGGTCTTGGCTACAGGGCGCCGTTCATGAGCGTGTGCTTCGCGATCTTCTTCATCTCACTGGCAGGTCTGCCGCCCACTGCGGGGTTCATCGGAAAGCTTTTTCTCTTCGCCTCATTGCTCGATGCGAGATGGGTGTGGCTGGCGGTGGTCGGAGCGATCAACAGCGTCATCTCACTGTACTACTACGTCCGTGTTGTGAGGAATATCTTGCTGCGCGACCCCGAGGGGAATGCGGAGCAATTGACGTTCAGCGCGCCGCAAATTGCGCTCGTTCTCCTGCTTGTTGTCCCGACGCTCTTGTTTGGATTGTACTATTCACCGATCGTCGAACTTGCGAACGCATCCGTCACGATGATAGGGATTCGCTGAGATCGATCTGGCTCTGATCGAGTAGGTTTGTAAACACACAGCCTCCTCCCGGAAAACTGGGAGGAGGCTGTTTCATTTCGGTGGGGCGAATCGGTTTGTCTCTCTGCACTGCCTGGATAGCAGGAAGGATGCTACTTTTTGCTACCTTCGACTCCTGCGTTTGTTCGCTCTTTCATGGATGAGGCGCACGCCGTCGAGAACGAGTGATGGGACGCACTCTCTGATTGACCGCGAGCGGCTCGCCATCAATCGAGAGAATCCCCCGGTGGCAATCACGAGGGCTTGCTTTCCCTCTCGCTTCCGGATCTCTTCCTGAATTCTCTCCACCATTCCTTCAAGCGCATCGACTGCCCCGTAGAGAATGCCGGCCTGCATGCTCGAAACGGTGTCTTTCCCGATGACCGTTTTCGGAAAGTGCAGCTCGATTTTTGGGAGTTTCGCGGCACGCCTGTGAAGGTCGACCGCGGATGTTTCGATGCCGGGAGCGATGACGCCTCCGAGATAGTCTCCCGTGCCCGACACAACATCGTACGTGGTTGCGGTCCCAAAGTCGATGATGATCAGTGGGCCTCCGAATGACGCAAATCCAGCGACCGCGTTGCAGAGACGATCAGCCCCGACAGAATTTGGGTCGTCGTACAGAATCTTTATTCCGAGGTCGAGGGAGGAAGAGATGTTCAGTGGTTCGACTTTGAAGTACTTCCGCGCCATAACGGTGAAGATGTCCGTCAGATTCGGGACAACGGACGAGATGCCAATTCCCTGGATATCCTTGAGAGAGATCTTCTTCTCTTTGAGGAACAGGCTGACCTGGGTCCCGACTTCATCCTCCGTTCTCTGGAGCATGCTTGTGACGCGCCAATCCGCGATGAGTTTGGACCTCCGGTAGATTCCAAATACTGTATGCGTATTACCGATGTCTATTGCGAGAAGCATTGTGCAGTCCTTCAGACGTTGTCAATGAGGTCTCACGATACTAGCGTGACATCTCCGGCGTAAACGGTTTGTGTGCCTGCGGTTGTGGAGATGACCAGACCTCCATCGTGATTGAGCCGGAGCGCCGTCCCTTCGATCATGTGGTCATGTTGCTGCACTGTCACGCTCTTTCCAAACATCTGGCATCGCTTTGTCCAATCCGCTACGATGAGATCAAAATCCCCCTTACGAGCAGACTCGTAAAGAACATCCAACTCCGTGAGAACAGCCTGGAAAATCGTTTTCCGGTCATACTCTTTGCCCGTTTCACGGGCAAGCGAGGTTGCCTTACCGGCGATATCAGGTGGAAGAGCCCGTTGGTTGACGTTGATGCCGACTCCGACAATAGCATATCCGAGGCCTGATTGCTGGAACGAATTTTCAAGGAGTATTCCGCAGAATTTCCTCTTATGCAGAAGCAGATCATTCGGCCATTTACACTCGACCGGTTCACTGATACATTTCTCGATCGCCCGCGCAACAGCCGCCGACGCGTACAGCGTCAGAAGTCCGGCCAGCTCGACCTTTACCATGGGTCTCAGCAATACTGAGAACAAGAGATTGGATTCGGGCTCGGATATCCACGTCCTTCCCAGCCGTCCGCGGCCATTTGTCTGAAAATCGGCAACGACAACGGCGCCTTCCGAAGTGTCGACGTCGCCAAGCGTCCGCGCACAGGCATTGGTGGAGTCGATCGTCTCAAACGCGAAGATCTTGTTCCCCACAACCCTTGTAGCCAAACCTTCTGACAGCTCTTCCTTAGAATACATCCTGGTTACTTGGCGAACATGGAAGAACCCACATTCTTTACAAGCCCGCCCTTCATGTTCGCGACCTTCCAGCCCGTTTCATAGATAACGTGAATGATGCGCACCATTCTGTCGAATAGGATCTTGTCCACCGTGTCGGTGGGTCGATGGTAATCGGCATGTACGCCCGTGAAGAAGAATACAATAGGGACTCCGTTCTTGGCGAAGTTATAGTGGTCGCTGCGGCGATAAAACTGATTGGGGTCCTTGTCATCGTTGAAGGTGTAGTCAAGAACGAGGTTTTCAGTTTCCTTGTTCGACACTTTCAGGATACTGTCAAGCTGCGTGCTGATCTTGTCGGATCCGATCACATAGACGTAGTTGTTGCTCTTCAGTTCGTCGTATTTGTTGTCCGTCCGGCCAATCATATCGGTGTTCAGATCGGCAACGGTCTTCTCAAGAGGGAGGATGGGGTGATTCACATACCAGCTGGAGCCCCAAAGGCCCTTTTCTTCGCCGACGACAGTCATGAACAACATGCTTCGCTTGGGTTTTACCGGGTTCGATGTGAATGCCTGGGCCAATTGAAGCACCGTGACTGTTCCGGAACCATCATCATCCGCTCCCGGGTAGATGACCCCCTCGGGTGTAATCCCAAGGTGGTCATAGTGTCCGGTGAACGCGACAACCTCGTTTTTCAGTTTTGGATCGGATCCTTCAAGGAAACCAAGGACATTCTCGGTCGTTTTCAGCTCTTTCGAGTTTCCAATATTGATGGTGACCGTTGTCTGATTGAGCGCGACCGGTTGAAATGAAGAATCTTGATATGCAGCAAGACGCAACTGGCTGAGTGTCTTGCCGGATTCCTTCAGGATGGCCGCAGCGATATCAGGGCTTATCAAGGGCGGAAAGCCAGAGCCAGATCGACCGGCGCGCACCTCGCCCCCGACGACAGCCATGGCTCCACGTTTCATCGTTGCTTCAAATCTGGGGGATTGTCTCTCGAATGAGAGCGCTCCGGAATCATCGGCAATGACGATTCTTGCAAGGCTCCCTGTAAATGGCCTGTTGAGCATGAGACGCGTGCGGGGAGATACGGAGGTGTCGCGCGCGTCTTGTTTTCTTCCGGGAAGCACCATCACGATTTTTCCCTTGGTCAGCATCGAGTCGACTTTCGTGTCCATATATCCTACGAAGATGACAGGAGCTGTCACAGGACCGTCCAACGCGGAAGTTGCATAAAAGCCTCTGCCGATTGTGAAGGTGGATGTGCCCTGCTTGGTCGTAACGGCGAGCGTCGACTTGTCGCTGATCTTCGTCACTTCCACATTGAATCGCTGGAAGTACGAGCCGCTGTCTCCAATTGGTTTGAGGCCGAGACGTTGAAACTCTGACGCGATGTATCGCGCCGCTACCTTCTGCCCTCTCGTTGTCGTTTCCCTTCCCTCCAAGTCAGGTGAAGCGATAAAATGCAGTCGGGCGCTCAGGTCATTTGCGTTGATCGATTGATAGCCAACGCGTGCTTCCTTCGGGATTCGGGGATTCTGCGCGAGCACCAATGCGCAAGGAATGAGGAGGAGGAGGAAAAGACGTCGCATGGGAGACCTCAGAAGTGAGTAGTGTGATTTGAACATGCTGTTGAGTTCGAACGCGGCAAATACAATAGCTAAAACACCCTTCATAATCAACAAGGGCGATACGGGCATCGACCTGAAAATATTTCAGTCATGCTGTCAGAGTAGCGGAATGACGTGACAAATATGAAGATTCGACTCTGCCAAAATGTCGTATCGTCAGGCTCGTCCACCAAGGCCATTTGCAGAAAAGCGCTGAAATCACTGCGCATTAGAGGTTTGATCATCTAAGACGAGGGTGGCACACAGATTGCAAAACATGGGTCACGAGCAAGCAAGAACAAAAACCAAAGAAAGGGACAAAACATGTTGCTGCAGTTTGATTTTCCGAAGACGTTCAACGATCTCCTCGAGGACACCATTCAGACAGATTACGCTTCATCGAGGGTAAGCGTTCCCGCGATGGACATCGCGGAGTATGAAAACGAGTACGCTGCAATTGTCGAACTTCCCGGTGTGAAGAAGGAAGATGTCAAGAT
>JBEKOB010000088.1:0-16287 GCA_049522195.1 Bacteroidota bacterium | reverse complement strand
AATATGATATTTGATGAACTCTCTGAGTAGTCACGCGATGCCCCGGCGAGTGCTGTTCTGAATGAATCGTCCAGAATATTCTTCGAAATGCGATTCATCTCGGCAATACCGTCGCCAACCGTCTTTCCCGGTGCGAGAGCTGCAGAAATTGTTGCGGCCTTGAACCGATTGAAGTGGTACAGCTGTGGCGGAGCGCTTTCGTCCGTCACACGGACAAGATTGTCCATCTGAATCAGTTTCCCCTGGTTGTTGCGGACGTAGAGAGATCGAAGATCGAGCGGTTCATCACGGTTATCGCGATCGACCTGTCCGATCACCGAATACTGGAAGCCGTTCATTTCGAAGTACGAGAACCGCTCTCCGCTGAATGCCAACTGCAGGGTCTGTGCAATGTCCATGATTGCAACACCCAGGCTTCGCGCTCGATCACGGTCAATGGTGATGTCGAGCTCAGGTTTGTTAAACTTCAGGTTGACATCCGCGTTTTGAAGAATGCTGCTCTTGTTCACCTCATCCATAACCTTTGGAAGCACTTGCCTGATCTTCTCAAAGTCCTGGTTTTGAATCACGTATTGGACCGGCTGACCGCTGCGCTGGCCGCCGCCGCTCGCGCTGATGGTTTGTTCCTGCGCAACGAAAATACGTGCTTCAGTAATGCCGCGTGTCTTAGCCGCCATGTAATCGGCAATGTCCTGCTGCGAACGCTTTCGCTCGTTGGGCTCCGAGAGCATGATCCGGACACTGCCGTTGTTGATCGAACTGAAACCGCCAATAAAACTCAGACAGACACGTTTCTCCGGTATCGAGTCATTGATGATCGTCGACAGCCGGTCCACTACGGCGTCGGTGTATTCGAACGAGGCCCCTTCGGGAGCGGTAACCGAGAGGCGCAGGTAGCTCCTGTCGTCGAGCGGCGCCAGCTCCGATTGGAGGGTTGATCCGATCAAGATCATGATCAGGAGCGAAGCGGCGATAATCGCTGTGGCCATCCAGCGATGCCTCATGAACCGTGTCAGAAGGTATTCGTAGGCTCGATTCAGTGCAGCAAAATAGCTCTCGGTCACCTCATAGAATCGAGTGTGGGACCTTTTTTTCCGGATCATGTAAGCATTCAACATGGGCGTCAGGGAAAGAGAGACAAACGCCGATATAAGGACTGCTCCTGCGATGATGATGCCGAACTCGCGGAACAATCGGCCGACAAATCCCTGGAGAAAGATAATCGGGAGAAACACTGCGGCAAGCGTGATGGAAGTGGAAATAACTACAAAGAATATCTCCTTTGAACCGGCAAACGCCGCTTCAACCGGCGTCATTCCCTGTTCGACTTTCTTGAATATATTCTCCGTGACGACGATGCCGTCGTCCACAACGAGCCCTGTGGCCAGGACAATGGCCAGCAGCGTGAGAATGTTGATCGAAAATCCCATGATATACATAATGAAAAAGGCCCCGATGAGCGATACAGGAATATCGATCAACGGGCGGAAGGCAATAACCCAGTCACGGAAGAAAATGAAGATAATCAGAATGACGAGCGAGACTGCGATCAGAATGGTCTCCTGCACTTCTGTAACCGACCGACGGATAAACCGTGTGTTATCGATGGAGATGTCCATCTTGTAGTCGGCCGGGAGCTCCTTCTTGATCTGCTCATAACGCCGGTAAAATTCATCCGCAATTTCGAGATAGTTGGCCCCGGGTTGGGGAATGACGCCAACACCGACCATCGGAACACCCGATTGCCGGAGGATAAATTCCTCGTTCTCCGGTCCAAGGACTGCAAAACCAACATCGCTGAAACGAACACTGCGGTTCGCATCGGCCTTCAGGATCAGGTTGTTGAAATCTTCTTCCGTTCGCATCCTTCCCTTTGTATTCAGGATGAGCTCGGTTTGGTTGCCGGAGAGTTTTCCTGACGGCAGATCGACGTTTTCGTTGGTCAGAGCATTGTACACGTCGAGAGGCGTCAGACCGTAAGCGACCAGTTTCTTCGGATCCATCCACATCCGCATCGAGTAGCGCTTCTGCCCGCGGATTGACACGGAGCTCACACCGGGTATCGTCTGAAGGTTCTGAGCGATGACGTTCTCCGCATAATCGCTTACCTCGAGCTGGTTCTTGGTGTCGCTCTGCAGCGTCAGAGAGATGATATCGTCCGAATTCGCGTCCGCCTTGGTCACAACCGGCGGGGCGTCAATATCCTGTGGAAGAGATCGGCTAGCCCCGGAGACCTTGTCGCGCACATCATTCGCCGCTGCCTCGAGATCGGAATCGAGGTTGAACTCCACAGTGATGTAACTACTTCCCTGGGTGCTGCTGGAGGAAATGTTGCGGACACCGGCAATGCCGTTGATCGCTTTTTCAAGCGGTTCCGTTATTTGCGACTCGATGACGCCGGCATTCGCACCCGAGTAACTTGTTCGTACGCTGATGATCGGCGGATCGATCGCGGGGTATTCGCGGACACCAAGGAATGTGAAGCTGATAATACCAAACAGCAGGATAGTCAGCGACATCACGATGGCCAGAACAGGCCGTTTGATACTGATCGAAGCAAGACTCATATGGAAGTTTTCTCAGATTGGACAGAAACGCGCGCTATTGTTTGACCGTCACGTTGACCGGCATGCCCGGACGCAGTTGCAGGATTCCCGTCGTCAGGACAGTATCACCTTCAGAAAGTCCGGCCGTGACTTGTACGGCAGACGGTGTACGGACGCCCGTTTTCACAGACACGCTGACTACGACTCCATTTTTCCGGATCAGGACGGTCTGCCCTTTCAGAACAGGAACAATTGCTTCGGTGGGAACCATGAGTGCACCGCCTGGCTCTTTGAGGCGCAATTCAACATGCACATAGCCGCCCGGGAAAATTTTTTCGTTTTTGTTCTCACACATGGCGCGCAATTGCACAGTGCGCGTCGTGGGATCGATCTCCGGTTCAATGGCATACACCTTTCCCGAGAACTCCACATTGGTTTCGTCACTATGCAGCTTCACCACGTCCCCCACACGAACTTTGCCGGCGTATTTTTCCGGTATGGCAAAATCTACTTTCAATGGGTTGATTTTCTGTATGCTCGCGATGCGCGTACCCGCAGTCACATAACTCCCTTCGCTCACATACCGCAATCCAATAATGCCGTCGAAGGGGGCGCGGATTTCCCGCTTTCGTATCGAAGCGACGAGGTTTTCATGATCGGCTTTCAACGTGGCCAGGGTGTTGATGGCAACATCGTACTGTTCCTGACTTGTATTGTTGCTCGCAAGAAGTTTCTTTTGCCGTTCTGCCAGGTCGGTCGCGAGCTGGATTTGAAGTTCGGTTTTCTTCAGCTGGGCCTGCAGGTCCTCGTCATAGAGCTTAAGCAACAATTCGTTCTTGCTGACGTGGGCCCCTTCCTTGAATGTAATCGACTGCACGATACCAATCGGCTCTGCGGCAAGATCCACTGATTCGGATGCGAGGACTGAACCTGACGAGTTCACAACGTTGTCAAGCGGCTCCGTCGCAACAATGACGCCGTTAACCGTGATGGCGCCGGTCCGACCGCCAGGTCGCGGGGGAGGCGCCTCGTTGGATTTCGATGCGCACGATGAGAAATAGAGTGAATTACCCACAACTGTGAGTATGAGCGCGACGCGGAGGAGTTTTGCCATAGGATTCGATGTATCGTTACTTGAAATCAGGAATAGTGCAGGGGAACTTTGGGTCACGGTGATGGAGATGAAGCGCACAAACGCATACCCCTACGTATCATAGATAAACGTATATCCTTCGAAAAAGTCTCGTGAAACATTCTCATCGGCAAGAAGAGTTTCCAAGGAGCATCTGGTCACACTTTCCTTTTCCAGCCGCCTCAACGTGTTGATTCCCTCAATCGTCACGCATTCATCAACGCCGCAAAGGTTTTTACTCAAGGGGGAACTCGGTGCATCGACAGGATTGGACCCTTTGAACATACTGCAGCATTGGCAAAGAATCAATCTGACCATCAGCAGAATTTTCCGCTTGAACGCCGATGGTTGAGCTTTTGCCGTATTCGACATTCTTTCTTCCGCCAGAGTGCTCATGCTCAGGAGTTCCGGAGGCCACACTCCATCAATATGGCCTCCTCCCGAAGGTTTCCACGCCCCATTTCTTCGAGGTATTCCTGAAGCATAGGAATCAATGATGGCCATTCGTTGTTATAGGTAGGACGCTCTGTGCCTTTGATGCAGTGCCAACCGATGTACCCAGGGGAAGAACAGACAATCTTATGCGAAGAATGAGTCATCTGATGTTTCTTGTGGCGCTCGCGCCTTTCGTTGTGCACTCCCAGTCCCTGCCCCTCGTCAGCCGGGGGACACTCGAGAACTGTATCCGCTACGCTTTGCTGCACCAACCCTCAATGCAGCAAACCCGGTTGGATGAAGAGATTACCGAAAGCGTCATCAAGGGGAAGCTGGCGGACTGGTTCCCGCAGTTGAATTTCAATTTCAACGTTCAACATAATCCCCAGCTACCGGTAGCCATCGTGGGGGGAGCGCCTATCAACCAGGGACTGGCGAATTCATCCAATGCCCAGTTCTCACTCTCGCAGACGTTATTCAACAAAGACGTTTTGCTTGCCAGCACCAGTGCACACGACGTTCGGACGCTTGCAGCACAACGAAGCTCGAGCACCAAGATCGATGTAATCATAAACGTGAGCAAAGCGTACTATGCGGTGCTCGTGACGCAAAAGCAAATTGAGTTGCTGGACGAAGCGATCGTGCGGCTTGAACAAACCCTGAAGGATGCGACGACGAAGTACCAGGGGGGCATCGTCGACAAGACGGATTATATGAGGGCAACGATCTCTCTGAATAATGCGAAGGCCGATCGAAGACAAGCTGAGGAATTGCTCCAGGTACGGTATACCTCGCTAAAGGAACAAATGGGGTACCCGGCCAGCGGCTCCCTGACTCTTGAACATGACAGCACACGAATGGAGCATGAAGCGTTCCTTGACACACTGCAAACCCTGAAGCACGAGAATAGAATTGAGTATCAACTGCTGCAGACGCAGATGCGACTCCAGGAAGACAATCTTGACTATTCCCTTTGGAGCTTTCTCCCTTCCGTGTCGGCGTACGGCGGATACACATTGAACTATCAGAGTAGCCTCTTTGGACCGCTCTACAATCAAAGCTATCCTTACTCGTTCGTGGGCCTTCAGGTTTCGTTTCCCATCTTTCAGGGAGGAAAACGCTTGCAGCAGATACGGCAAGCGCGGCTCCAGTTGAATCGATTCGACTACGATCTGGTCTCTCTGAAAAACTCCATCACCACACAATACGTACTCGCAATCGCAAACTATCGGAGCAACCTTAACAGCTATCACATACTGACAGACAATCTCGACCTCGCCCAGGATGTGTATCGCACCATCCAGTTGCAGTACAAGGCGGGTACGAAATCGTACCTTGAATTCATCTCCGCCGAGACGGATCTCAGGGCGGCAGAGTTCAATCAAACCGATGCACTCTACCAAGTGCTCATCAGCAAGCTCGACGTTCAAAAGGCTCTCGGAACCGTTCAATACTAACAATCAAACGGACACTACTCCATGAAACGCATCCTCTGGCTCATTGTCACCGGTTTACTTCTATCTTCGCTCTTCGTCTCCTGCAGCGTCAACAAAGCCGCAGAACAAAAGGGCCCCCCTCCTGTCCAGGTTACCACATATGAAGTAAAGGCAGGCAGCGCATCCTACCACGACGAGTACCCTGCAACCGTTGTGGCACTGAATCAGGTCGAGCTCAGGCCCGAGGTCTCGGGATACATTACAGAGATTTCCTTCAAAGACGGTCAGCACCTCGCACAAGGGGCAAAGCTCTACTCGATCGACCAACAGCAATATCGGGCAGCATATGATCAGGCGATTGCCAATCTCAATGTCGCGAAATCGAACCTCGTGAAAGCGCAACAGGATGCCGATCGTTATACCGATCTGGCCAAGAACAACGCGGTTGCACGGCAGACGCTTGAGCACGCGCTGGCCGATCTCGCATCCACGAAAATGCAGGTTGAGGCCGCGGAAGCAACGGTGAAGAGTGTCCAGACCAATCTCCGCTATTCCGATATCGAGGCCCCCTTTGACGGAACAATCGGAGTTTCTCTTGTCAAACTGGGCTCGGCGGTAACAACAGGTCAGACATTGTTAAATACCATTTCTTCAGATGATCCGATGGCTGTCGATTGCGCGGTGGACGAAAAGCAGATCGGCCGGTTCAATGACCTTTTGCACAGCGCGTCGAATGGGAAGGACTCCACCTTCACCATCGTCCTTCCTGATCAGTCGCTATACCCCTACCCGGGACAGCTGAGTTTCCTCGACCGCTCTGTTGATTCACAAACAGGGACTATCCGCATTCGGATCACATTCCCCAATCCAAAGCGCATGCTCAAGACAGGCCTTACGTGCAATCTCCGCGTCCGCGCAAGCAGTCCGACTGCTGCGCTGCTCATTCCGTACAGAGCGGTTGTCGAACAAATGGGGGAATACTTCGTTTTTGCGCTTGCTGGTAACAGAGTCACACAACGGCGTGTCGTTCTCGGCATGAACATCAATGATATGGTCATCGTGAACAATGGATTAGTGGCAGGGGATCAGGTAGTGGTGGAGGGAATGCAGAGGCTGAGGGATAATTCCATCGTCGCGGTCGCGCCTGCAGGCACACAGTCAAGCGGCCAACCTGCACACGGCATATAATATCCCTACAGGAAAACGATGATCGCAAACACATTTATTCAAAGGCCTGTTACTGCCATAGTCATTTCCATTGTTATTGTGCTCATCGGGCTTTTGGCAATCTTCAAACTCCCCGTCAGCCAGTACCCGGATATCACGCCTCCTACCGTTCAAATATCGGGCTCATTCAATGGTGCAGACGCACAGACAGTCGAGCAGACCGTTACAACTCCCATCGAATCGCAGGTCAACGGCACGCCGGGTATGGCGTACATGCAGGGCAACAGTACGAGTGATGGAAGGACAACGATCAATGTGACGCTGAATGTGGGCACCAATCCGGACATCGCAGCACTGGATATCCAAAACAGGGTTGGTATCGCCACACCGCAATTGCCGGACGATGTGAAACGGCTTGGACTGACCACGCGGAAGAGGAATCCGAGCATCCTGATGCTCGTTGCCCTCTACTCACCAAACGGCACACATGGCGTACCATTCGTCGACAACTACGCCAACATCTTCGTGCGGGACGCGGTGTTGCGGGTGAACGGCGTCGGTGATGTCTTCACACGCGCTGATGATTTCAGCATGCGCATCTGGTTGCAACCCGACAGACTCGCCCAACGCGGACTGACCACGACCGATGTTATCAACGCACTCTCAGAACAGAATCTGCAGATTGCTGCAGGCTCTGTCGGTGCGTCTCCACAGCGGGATTCCCAGGCCTTTGAATATACCGTGTTTACCAATAGTCGCCTGAGCTCTGAGGAGGAGTTTGGCAACATTGTTGTCCGGGCAAATCCGCGGGAGGGTTCCTTCGTCCATTTGCACGATGTTGCGCGCATCCAGCTGGGAAAATTCAGTTACGCCAATAATTCGTTTGTCGACGGCAAACGCGCTTCCTATTTGCTCATTTATCAGGCTCCCGGCAGCAACGCGCTGGATGTTGCACAGGGCGTGTACAGTACCATGGAAACCCTGAAGAAGTCCTTTCCAAAGGACGTTGATTATGTAGTCCCCTTTGAATCCGTATCTGTTGTAAAAGTGTCGATCGACGAAGTTGTCACAACGTTGCTCGAAGCACTTGGCCTTGTCGTCCTGGTTGTATTCCTCTTTCTCCAAAGCTGGCGTGCAACTCTGATTCCTCTCCTCGCGATTCCCGTCTCCATTATCGGGACGTTCGCGTTCTTTCTCCCGCTGGGATTCACGATCAATACGCTCACAATGTTCGGCTTTGTGCTGGCCATCGGCATCGTGGTGGATGACGCCATTATTGTTGTTGAAGCGGTACAGCATTACATCGATCGTGAAAGGCTCACTCCGAGGGAGGCGACATTCAAAGCAATGCAGGACATTTCAGGTCCTGTCGTTGCCATCGCGTTGATCCTGACGGCAGTCTTCGTCCCTGTTGGCTTTATGCCCGGCATCGTCGGAAGGCTGTATCAACAGTTCGCCATCACCATAGCGATTTCTGTGCTGATTTCTGCATTCGTCGCCCTGTCGCTGACGCCGGCACTGTGCACGCTCATTCTGAAACCGATGCATGTAGATGAGAAGTCGAAAGGTCTCAACAAATTTTTCTTTCGCTTCAATACATGGTTTGAGAAGACGACCATTTCCTATACCAGCGGTGTCAAGAAATCCATCAAGATGGCCCGGTACGCCATCATCATACTCATTCTCCTCTATGCAGGAACGGCGGCACTGTTCAAGAATAAGGCCACAGGTTTCATCCCGACAGAAGATGAGGGACGGCTCTATGTGACCTTCGAGCTCCCTGAAGCATCCTCTACTTCACGCAGCCTGGAAGTGCTGAACTCCATGATGGCGATCCTGCAAGAGACACCCGGCGTCGGCCATTTCGCTGCCTTGGGCGGGCTGAACGTCGTGACGTTTGCAACGAAGTCGAACAGCGGAACGATCTTCTGCCAGTTGAAACCATGGGACGAGCGTAAAGACAAGGCGCTTCAATTAAACTCCATCATCGCAACGCTGCAGCAGAAGTTCTCCGCGATCAAGAGTGCGAGTGTCGTTGTCATTTCACCTCCTGCGATACCCGGACTTGGACAGACGGGAGGATTCTCATTCGAGCTCGAGCAGCATGAAAGCACAGACGACATCAAGCAGTTCGAGAAGACCGTTCAGAGCTTTGTCGTCGCGGCCAACAAGCGGCCGGAACTCAGCCGTGTTTTCTCGTTCTTCAGTGCACATACACCCGGCTATCAGGTCAATGTCGACAGGGAAAAATGCAAAAAGCTTGGGCTCTCCATCGCAGATGTGTATTCAACACTCCAAACGTACCTCGGCAGCCGATATGTGAACGACTTCACAATCTATGGCCGCAACTTTCACGTCGTCGCTCAGGCCGATACGATGTTTCGGACAAACATACAGAACCTGTCAAAATACTACGTCAAGAATTTAGCCGGACAGATGATTCCCCTCAGTACCGTCATTGAGTACAAGGTCGTCGAAAACGCGCCTCTCATCACGCACTATAACTTATTCCGAACAGCAGAAATCAACGGAAATGCCGCAGAAGGATATAGCAGCGGACAGGCAATTGAGGCATTGCGGGAAGTGGCCGCAAACGTGCTGCCGGCAGGGTACGGATATGAATTCTCCGGCCTCAGCCGCGAGGAGATCAATGCGGGGAGCAGCACGGCAATGATCTTTGTCTTATCGGTCGTCTTTGTTTTTCTCTTTCTCACCGCGCTGTATGAGAGCTGGTCAGTACCGTTCGCGGTGTTCCTGGCCGTTCCAATCGGAGCGTTCGGCGCGATCCTCACATTGACCCTTCTGCCCCGGCTCAGCAACAACGTATACGCGCAGATCGGTTTGGTGACGCTGATAGGGCTGGCTGCAAAGAACGCCATCCTGATCGTTGAATTCGGCAAGGCGCGTGTCGACCGCGGAATGGATATTCTCGAAGCCACCCTCGAAGCCGTCAAATTACGGCTTCGGCCGATCCTGATGACCTCGCTCGCATTCATCCTTGGTGTGTCACCTCTGGCGTTTGCCACGGGGGCCGGTGCACAGGCCAGAGCGACGATCGGCTGGACGGTGCTCGGAGGCATGCTCGCGGCAACGATGCTTGCCATCTTTATTGTTCCGGTTTTGTTTGTTACTATAACACGGATCGCTTACAGCAAGGAAGAGCTGGAGGAGTTGAAGCGGAAGGCGCTGGAGGCAAAAGCAGAGACTCCATTTTTGGAATAGCAGTGGACTCCGGTCCCGCGACTACAGGAAGGATCGATCAATGACCAAAGGAGGTTGGATACAAGAATTCCCGGCGGCAATCACCGTGTGCGATCAGAAGGGAATCATCCTCGCGATGAACGAAAAAGCATGCGCGGCCTTTGCAGAAGATGGAGGTGCCAATCTGATTGGAACAAATCTGCTCGATTGCCATCCCGAACCGTCAAGAACAACGGTGCAGGAACTGCTGACCTCGGGGAGATCAAATGTTTATACTATCGAAAAGGGAGGAATCAAGAAATTGATTTACCAGTCTCCCTGGTACGAGAACGGCAAGTACGCCGGACTTGTCGAACTCTCGCTGCCGATACCGAAGGAGATGCCGCATTTTGTGAGAGATAAGAAGTGATGGAGTAGATAAGTAGTAAGTAGTGGAGTAGGTGAGTAGTGGAGTAAGGGAATGACGTCGAGATGGTGAGATGACCCGATGGAAACACGCGACTTCGGAACAACCGGAATCAAAGTGTCCGCGCTGGGCTTGGGAGCCGGTCACCTCGGCGACGAATCACTGTCCGACAAAGAAGCCGAGCACCTTTTGAACAGCGCTGTCGATATGGGAATCACGCTATTCGACACTGCGCGAGGCTATGAGCGGTCGGAAGAGAGGATCGGGAAATACCTGTCGCATCGTCGAGGCGAGGTGGTGATCTCAACAAAGGTCGGATACGGTGTTCAGGGGTTCGCCGACTGGACGTACGATTGCGTCCTGGCCGGCGTGCGCCAGGCGATGAGGCTGATGAAGACCGACTATCTGGACATCGTCCATCTTCATTCATGTCCGGCGGAAGTCTTGCGTCAGGGAGCCGTCAGTGATGCTTTAGAGCGAAGTGTTGAGCAAGGATTTGTGCGCGTGGCCGCTTACTCAGGGGAAAATGAGCACCTGCAGTTTGCGCTGGACTCCAACCGATTCAGGAGCCTGCAGTGTTCAATCAACATTTGCGACCAACGGGTGCTTGATGGGTTGCTTCCACGTGCGAAGGAACGCGGCATGGGAATCATCGCAAAACGGTCGGTAGCAAATGCTCCGTGGCGATATGCAGAGCCTCCGGTGGGACGCTATGTAGAGGAATACTGGAAACGCTGGAAAGCGATGAACCTGGAATTTGGATTACCGTGGCAGGAGCTTGCACTCAGATTTACAGCCTATACGTGGGGCGTCGATTCCTGCATCGTTGGTACCACAAACCTTGACCATCTTCAGCAGGATATCGAATCCATCAACAAGGGGAAGCTCCCCCAATCCATCATCGACGAGTTACGGAGCGCATTCCACCGCAATGATGACAATTGGATTGGGCAGGTGTGAGATTCAGATTGATCATGCAGGACTTATGAGCGAGGCTCTTAAACAGACCAGTGTCTTAAGAATATCAAAGCCAACCCGTTTCCAGATCGGCTTTCCAATCGAAAATCGACGATCGGCAATCGATCCCGCCACAAGACGGCGGGACGTCCCGCTTCTCAGGATTCCGCCCATGAGCGGGATTCAGAGAGCGGAACAAACAACGCGCAATCCGCATGTGCCTTTACACAGGTACATAGTGATGTTCTGTGAATCGCTTCCAACCTTTTTTCGATTTTGATTCGACCGCCCAGTTGAATCCCCCTTTCTCTCCCGGCCAGTAGATCATACGCGCCAACCCCGCCGGCATTTTCGCCTCGAATGCAATCGCATCAGGGTGAACATCTCGTCCGTCAGTCAAGGTCCCCTGCGATCTTTTCCCGTCTGAAGTGAAGGACCAGAAGGAGATTTTTCCATCATGGAAACCGAACAAGGCAATTTCTTCATATACCCCCTTTTCAAATTCCCATCGTGCATGTAACTGCATACAGGTTCCCTTCAGGACGGGCATAAACGTACGCGTGCATCGAGCCGTCCCATATCCAGCGGGCAATTTTGCCTCAGCCTTCCAGGTACCGATAAGCGGTGCCAGGACACCAAGCTTGCCTCGCCCCTTCTTCCATTGACTAGTTTTTTTGGCCATGGTATGTCCTTTTTTCCTGAAGGGATATGACAACTAAGGTCGTGTCGCGTACGTTTCCTGAATAATCCATGTGGCTGTGCTGTTCACATTGCACACTTGATTGCAAAGATCACAATATCCGAGTTTTCCTAGCGTCCAAGTAGAAGAACAAAACACACACCCCTTTCATCCCCTCTCCCCAATACTCCGGCCAACGCACAGAGGGGACTGTTAGAGTCCTGTGCATCGCCTCTTCCAACTCGTGAACTAAACGTCCCCTCTTGTGAGAGGGAATGCGGGACGCGAGAGGGGAGTGAGGGGTGTGTGCCTTTTTCGGGAAAGTGAATTCGTATATTCTTTTCACCCGGTCGAAACTAGAGTTCACACATAGCGGGATTTCAAAATCTCGAGGTGATGCCTCTCATGTCCGACAATGATGTATGCAATTCCGCGAACCGTGAACTCCCGCTCGCTCGCGATTCCCTTCCTCATCCAGGCCTCGGCGTCCAGATGCCGGAAGAAGAAGAGGTTTGACCGGCGGACCGACTCGAATTCATCTGCAAGATCAGCCAGCCGCCGGCTTCCGAACGTCGCAACCTTCATCCAGTCATCCTGTTCAATTCCCGGAAGCGGACCCGGAGTTTTTCGCGCGAAGAAGAGCGCCCGGTGACCGAACACACGCTCAATGTCGATGACGTGCCCAATAACTTCCTTGATGCTCCATTTATCAGGAGCATATCGCTTGTCCCCCACGCTCGCCGGAAGGGAACGGAGGTACGACAGCGTCTGCTCCCCCTGGAGTTGCATCGCATGGAGTATATCGTTCTCCGGCACGAGCTTGACGTACTTTTCATAGTATTCAAAGTACTCGGTCGAATCGGGTCTGATCTGTGCGGGATTTGGCATGAGGGCCCCTCTGAAATGCTATGCTGGTTGAAGAATACAGACTGTAAAGTGAATTAACAGCAAAATTATGGTCGCGGTTCCAAAGAAGAAGACCGCGGCTCCATGCTCTCGCTGCTGAAAGGGTTGAAGCTCACACTCCGGATACAGCTGTATCAGTGGAGAGTTACACCAGTGGTAGGACCGATTTGCGAGGCCGCTTCACGGTCTATCAGCCATCGAAGATTTCCATCGACCGGACGGACCATGGTCGCAGGCAGATCCTTTGTTGGTTTGGAGGTGCCGAGCACACGCTGTACAATGGAGGATTTTCTCTTTCCAGAAACCAGAAAGCGAATTTCGCGGGCGCCGTTGATAATCGGGAAGGTCAGTGTCACTCGTTGGACGTTCTGATTTGGGTTCTTGACAGGCCGGACGAGTGCGAACTGCTCATCAACGGCATCAGTGCCCGGGAAGATCGAAGCTATATGACCGTCTTCGCCGACACCGAGCAGCAACAGGTCTAGTCGCACCTGGGTGTCACCGAACGTTGATTTCAATTCATTCTCATACTCTTGCGCGGCCAGAGAGGGGGCCAATTCCCCTTTGATCCGATGGACATTGTGCCGCGGGATATCGATCCATGAAATCAACGATCGCTCGACCATGCCGTAATTGCTCTCAGAATCATTTGGCGGGACAGAACGTTCGTCCGAAAAGAAAAGGTGAACGAGGTTCCAGTTCACCCGATCTTTAAGTGGATCTCTGCCGAGGCGCCCGTAAATCTGCCGCGGGGTTTCACCCCCCGATAGAGCCACCACGCACACTCCCCGATCGTTGATTGCCGCCTTCATCACGTTCGCTATTTCCTCTGCCGCATTCTGCTCGAGATCCGCTGCGTCACGATACACTGTTACCAACGATCCTTTTCCCATGCTCACATTCCGGGTTCTGGATGATCGCCAAGTTGAAGCTGACTATTGTGTACCCACCATCGCCCGTCGCGCCCCAGGAGATTGTCAGAGGCAGCAGGACCCCACGTCTGAGGCTTGTAGATAAGCAACGGTGAGGCGTGCTCACTCCCCCACCCAGCGCGCACTCCATCAATCAGATTCCATGCAAGCTCGATCTCATCGCTCCGAGCGAAGAGCGAAGCATCTCCGTTCAGCGCATCGAGCAGGAGTCGTTCATACGCTTCTGGTATCGCTTTCGCCCCGAACGAATTGCGGAAATCGAAGTCCATTTCCACCGGTCTCGTCTCCATACCCTGGTCCGGAACTTTCGCAATGAAACGGAGGTGTATCCCCTCGTCCGGCTGTATGCAGATCGTCAAACGGTTAGTGAACAGCTCCGTCCTTCCAGCTTGTGTATCGAGGATCTGTGTTGGCGGTCGGCGAAACTGAACCGTGATCTCCGAAGCCTTATCCTTCATCATCTTTCCCGAACGGAGATAGAACGGCACGCCCTGCCATCGCCAGTTGTCAACGTAGATGCGCAGCGCTGCGAACGTCTCAGTTGTCGAATTCGGGGCAACCCCCTCTTCATGTGTATATCCTTCGTATTGTGCGCGCACGGTCGCGACCGCTGAGTGTTCAGGCGCAATCTCCCGAAGGGCGCTCAAGACCTTCACCTTTTCATTCCTGAGAGCATTAGCTTCAAACGCGACAGGTGGTTCCATCGCTACGAGGGTCAGAAGTTGCAGGAGGTGATTTTGAAACATGTCCCGGAGCACCCCGGCGGTATCATAGTACCCTGCACGATGTTCAACGCCGACGGTCTCAGACACCGTGATTTGAACATGGTCGATATAATTTCGGTTCCAAAGCGGCTCGAAGATCGCATTGCCGAAGCGGAACACGATCATGTTCTGGACTGTTTCTTTTCCCAGATAATGATCGATGCGGTAGATCTGGTTCTCCTGGAGGGCGTTGTGCAACTCCTGGTTCAGAGCGAGCGCTGAGGGGAGATCCCGTCCAAAAGGTTTCTCGATGATGATCCGTCGATAGCCGCTCTGACCTGTCTCAGCGAGCAAACTCGCCTCAGCCAGATTTCTGACAATCGTCGTATAGTATTCGGGTGCTGTCGCGAGGTAGAAAAGACAGTTGTTCGGTGTGCCCGCGACACCCATGATGCGCTGTGCAAGCGACTGATAATACTGGACTCCCTCGAGCTCCCCTTGTTGATAGAACAGACGGGAGGCAAAGGCGCTCCACTCATGATCACGGTATTCCTTGGCAGCAAACGCGCGCACCGCTTCCTTCATCTTGTCCCGAAACGATTCCGAGCTGAACGGTTTGCGCCCATAGCCGATCACATGAACATGATCAGGAAGCCTCTTCTTTCGGAAATTGTGGTAGAGCGCGGGGATGAGTTTCCGTGCAGTCAGATCCCCTGTAGCGCCAAGAATAACGATGACGGTGCTCATCAAGACAGTGTTTCCTTCATCTGGTTCAGGTTTCTCTCGGCGAGTGTGTGCTATAACGTGATTTGACAGTATTTAGTTTGCTTCCCCGTCGTGTGCAATGCGTCAGATGTTCTTTCGCACATACGACCTCATCCCCACGTACGACGATGTGGGATAATATACGAACACCTCAGAAAAGAGAGAAGCCCGATCTCATCCTGTTGGATCGGGCTTCCGGCATGCATCGGAACGGGAAAAGCCTGTTCAACTCAGATTCCCTGCAAAGCTTCAAAAACCAGACGTGCAACCTCGATCGCCCCTTCGGGTTGAAAATGCGTATTGTCTTTCTGACCATTAGGATAGGCTTCGAATGAACCTGCAGGAAGATTCATGAAGTAGTGGCTGGTAACAAACTCCTGGCCTTTTGACGTGAAGAAGTTGCACGAAAGCTGCGTCAGATCGATGAGTTGAACATTGAGTTCTTTCGCCACCTGTTTTACCGCATCCGGATATTCTCCGTGCACATTCGTGAGCTTTCCATCAGCCCACGGATAATTGCGGTTTACAGGTGTGACAAGGATGGGTATGGCACCCTTCTCACGAGTTTGATTCACATAGAGACGGAGATATTCTTTGTACCCCTGCACAGTGACATAGCGCTCGGGTTTGTCTTTTGCGGCATCGTTGTGACCGAATTGAATCAGCACCAGATCGTTCGGCTTGAGCGATTGACACACCGAGGCCCATCGCCCCTCCTCGAAAAACGTCCGCGTACTGCGTCCGCCACGCGCACTGTCGATCACCAGGACGCTGTCGGTCTTGATGATATTCCGGACTTTGCGCAGACTGTCAGGGCTCATGAATTCCTGAAACACCTGTCCCCAGCCGGTGATTGGATACCTTTTGGTTCTGTAATCATCGTAGATCGTATAATCTGCCACCGTCGAGTCCCCGATGAGAAAGACTCGGACAATTTTCTTGTCAGCGATCTGCCGGAATCCGATCAGTAAGCTGAACAGCAGCAATGCGATCAATCGTGTGTGTCTCATAGGTGCTGATT
>JBEKOB010000087.1:0-16714 GCA_049522195.1 Bacteroidota bacterium | reverse complement strand
GACGATCACGCAATCGCGACGGGGGGCTAAGGATGACGCTGAAATTTCCCGGTTATCAGGTGGTCGAGACGCTTCATCGGGGGACAAAGTCTGCTGTCTTCCGGGCAAGACGCGAACGCGATCAATTTCCGGTAATCATCAAGGCAACCACGCCGTATGATTTCTCTCCATCAGCCGCGCTCAGTCTCTACCGCGAGCACGAAATCCTGAATGCCATCGACATTCCCGGTGTTGTCCGGTCCTATGGCCTTGAACATTACCAGGATATCCATGCGCTGATTCTGGAGGATTTCGGGGGGATTTCCCTCAAGAAATTCATCGATTCTACGAGGCTGGATCTTCAGACAATCCTTCAGATCGCTTCCCAGCTGGCCGGCTCGCTGGCAGCATTGCACCAGCGTAATATCATCCACAAGGATATCAACCCTTCCAACATTATCTTCAACAGCGACACCAGCCAGGTCAAGATTACAGATTTCAGCATCGCTTCTCTCCTGCTCCGTGAGACGCCCGGCGCCAGCAACCCGCATGCTCTCGAGCGGACCCTGCCGTATCTTTCCCCCGAGCAAACCGGCCGCATGAACCGCTCCATCGATTTCCGGACGGACTTCTATTCGCTGGGCGTGACACTGTTCGAGCTTCTCATCGGGTGGCTCCCGTTCCAGTCGACCGATCCGATGGAGCTTGTTCATTGCCACATCGCGAAAATGCCGATTCCTCCGCGCGAGCTCAATCACGATGTACCACAAGCTGTCTCCGACATCGTGATGAAGCTCCTTTCGAAAACTGCTGAGGAGCGTTACCAAAGCGCTCGCGGATTGAAAGCAGACCTCGACCGATGTCTCGCGTCCCTCGTGAAGGATGGACACATCAGTTCCTTTGCACTCGGAGGCGAGGATGTCTCGGATCATTTCATCATTCCGCAACGATTGTACGGAAGGGAACGTGAGATCGGATATTTGTTGGACTCGTTCGAACGAACCTGCCGCGGCAGATCTGAGATGGTTCTCATCGCCGGGTATCCGGGGGTTGGCAAGACCGCCCTGGTCAATGAAGTGCATAAGCCGATTGCGCGGCAGCGCGGATTTTTCTTCAGCGGCAAGTTTGAACAGTTCAAGCGGAATGTCCCATACGCATCCCTTGCACAGGCATTCCAGGAACTTATCCGCCACCTTCTTGCCGGAACGCCCGAGGAGATTCAAGCCTGGAGGACTCGGCTTCTCAATGCTCTCGGCCCCAACGTGCAGGTTCTCGTTCCCATCCTTCCCGAGCTCGAGCTCCTGCTCCCCAATCAGCCTCCCGTTCAAGAGCTCCCTCCGACTGAATCGCAAAACAGGTTCAACAACGTCTTCCAGAGCCTTGTCCGTGCCGTTGCACAGCATGATCATCCGCTCGTTCTCTTTATCGACGATCTCCAGTGGACAGATCTTGCTTCGCTCAAACTGATGGAGCTGCTGATGTCTGATCCGGAGAACAAGCATCTTCTTATTCTCGGCGCATACAGGGACCAGGAAGTTGGCGCAGATCACCCGCTGTCGCTCACCCTTCAGGAGATCCGGAAACGCGGCGCCACGGTCAATGAGATTTTCCTTCGCCCGCTCGACCAGTCCACGACCGGACAATTCATTGCCGACGCGCTCCATACGCAAATCCAGCGGAATATCCCGCTCGCAACACTCGTCCACCAGAAAACCGGCGGCAACCCGTACTTCATGAATGAATTTCTCAAGTCACTGCACGAGGAACAGCTCCTGGTATTCGACGCTGTTGAGGGGGAATGGGAATGGGACCTCGAGGTCATTCAACAAAAGGGAATCACGGACAACGTGGTTACCCTGATGACGGGTAAGATTCAACGTCTTCCACAGAATACTGAACAGGCATTGCGGACTGCAGCATGCCTCGGGAGCAGTTTTGATCTCACAACACTTTCCATCGTGCTCGGTCAAACCCAAGCCCGGACAGCCAGCGATCTCTGGGATGCCATTCAAGAAGGACTGGTGCTTCCGATTGGAGACTCGTACAAATTCGTCCGGGAATTTGGATCCGATTCCGAACGCGCCCTCTACCAACCGCCGACACATTACTCGGACGTCTCGTACAAGTTTTCACACGACCGGGTCCGGCAGGCCGCTTACACGCTGATTCCGGAAAATCAAAGACCCTCCATTCACCTTCATATCGGCCGCTGCCTTCTCGAGAAGGAACCGCAACACGATCGTGACGAACACCTCTTCGATATCGTCAACCATCTCAACCTTGGAACTTCCTCCATCGCCGAGAAAGTCGAGAAGCTCAAACTCGCGGAATGGAACCTAATCGCCAGAAGAAAAGCGAAGGAGTCCGCAGCGTTTGACGCCGCCCTGAAGTACTTCACAAGCGGAAGGTTGCTGCTGGATGATGATTGGACTGCGCACTATCAGCTCTCCTACGATTTGCACAGGGAATGCGGCGAGTGCGAGTATCTCACAGGCAATTTTGAGGATTCGGAGCGTCTTTTTGACCTGACCTTTCTACGCGCTGCAACGCACCTTGACAAGGCGCATATCTGCGCTGCCAAAGCCATGCTATATACAGCAATGAGCAAATTCGATCGCGCAATCGAGGCGGGACTCGCCGGATTGCGGCTCGTGGGAGTTAAGATTTCTCCGAACCCCGGCAAACTGAGTGTTGGCATCGAAATCCTCAAGACGAAATGGAATCTTCGCGGAAAGCCGACCGAAAGCCTCCCACACCTTCCTGCGATGGCTGAACCCGGTCCCATGGTTGCCGTGGACATTCTCGTCAACCTGATGACAGTCGCCTATTCTTCCAGCGCAGAGCTCTCTGCTATCGCAATGACGACAATGCTCAACCTGACCCTCAGGCACGGATCCGCTCCGGTCTCATCATTTGCCTTTGCAAATTACGGACTCCTCGTTGGGTCCGGGCTTGGGTCGTACGACAAGGCATTTGAGTTTGGGAAGCTTGGCATCGCGGTCGCCGAGCATTTCAGGAGCAAACTCTTCCTTGGCCGCTGCAATTTTATCATGGGGGCCGTCCTCAACCACTGGCGCAATCATGCCGGAAGCAATCTTGCTTATCTCAATGAGGGGCAGCGATTCAGCACGGAGAGCGGCGACCTGCAATTTGTCGCCAGCGGGCACATTCATATTATCCTCGTTTGGCTGTTCACCGGCGCCCCGCTCGATGAACTGTTTGCACGTGCAACAGAGTATGTAACCTTTGGCACCCGGGTCAAGTTCGAGGATTTCACACACGAATCCATCATCGCACGGCAAATAGTTCGTTGCCTGAAAGGCGAAACGATCGCGGTTGGCAGCTACAGCAGCGATGATTTTCGGGAAGAGGAATATCTCAAGAAACTGGAGTCTACAAAGTTCGTCGTTGCAAAGATGTACTACATCGCCGCAAAGATGCAGACGTCGTTTCTGTTCGGTGACTTTGCTACCGTGGAGCGACTTGCATCTGGATCAAACTCACTGATCCACGCGCTCATGGGACAACTACCAGAGGTCGAATACAACTTCTACCATTCCCTGAGTTGTGCGGCTCTTCTGCCGAACGTGACGGGCGAGAAGGCCAGAGTCTATTCCCGCTCTCTGCATCGGAACCAGAAAAGAATGAAGAAATGGGCAGACAACTGTGCAGCAAATTTCCTTCATAAGTATCAGCTCGTCGAAGCGGAGCGAGCGCGTCTGCGTGGCGAAAAGTCACTGGCGATGGACTTGTATGACAATGCGATTCTCTCCGCACACGAAAACGGTTTCATCCAGAACGAAGCGCTTGCATCGGAGCTTGCCGGGAAGTTTTATTGGATGGAAGGAAAGAAAAGGATTGCAAACACATACCTGCTCGACGCCCGGAAGGCGTACCTCGCATGGGGAGCAACGGGAAAGGCCAGGCAGCTTGAAGGACAATATCCCGAGCTCATTGAAAGCGAGGCGAAGAGGGCAAAACAGCACAGCGTCAGTGAGACAACAACCATTGCCGGTGACGTCGCTGGTTCTTCCCTCGATCTTATTTCCGTTCTGAAAGCATCGCAGGCACTCTCGGGGGAAATCGTTCTCGGAAAGCTGCTGGAGCGGATGATCGAAATTGTCGTCGAAAATGCCGGCGCAGAGCGAGGGTGTCTCCTGATGGAGAAAGAGAATGCTCTCGTCATCGTTGCGGAGCGAGAGGAGAGAGCACACAAGACCGAGACGCTTCAGTGGCTGCCCGCCGGAGAGGGAGGCCGCGTTTGCGAGGCTATCGCACAATATGTTGCCAGAACCAGGGACCACGTCGTCCTGACGGACGCGACGCTGTCCTCCGGATTTGCATCGGATCCTTACGTTCTGTTGAACAAGCCAAAATCCATCCTCTGTGCACCAATACTCCACCAGGGAAAACTGAGTGCACTCCTCTATCTCGAGAACAACCTCACAGCAGGAGCTTTCACCCAGGAGAGAATTGAAGTCCTGAGATTGCTTTCATCTCAGATCGCCATTTCTATTGAAAATGCGCTGCTTCATGAGCAGGAAAAAGCCTTTGCGAGGATGCAGGAGGAAGTCCGGCTGGCAGCACAGATTCAGCGGAATCTTCTGCCTCAGTCGTCGCCGTCGATCAAGGGCTATGAGATTGCGGGGAGCAATATTCCCGCTCAGGCCGTTGGAGGCGACTACTTCGACTTCATACAGATCAGCGAAGACCGATGGGCTATCTGCATCGGCGACGTTTCAGGCAAGGGGCTCCCCGCCTCTCTTCTTATGGCCAACCTACAGGCGACGTTGCGCGGCCAGACGCTTCTCGATGTTCCCCCGAGTGAGTGCCTGAGGCGGGCGAACAGGCTTCTGTATCAAAGCACCAGCCCGGAAAAATTTGCTACGCTCTTCTACGGGATCCTCGACGCCCGGCGCCACACATTGCTGTTCTCGAATGCGGGACACGACAATCCGTTCGTTCTGCATAATGGAAGAGAAACAAAGAGGTTGAAAACGGGGGGGATCCCTCTGGGAATGTTCGAGGATTTTGTGTTCGAGGAAGAAACGATTTCCGTGGAGCCAGGTGATCTGATTGTCATGTGCTCAGACGGAATCGCAGAGGCGATGAACGCGAATGAAGAACCATTCGGTGAGGAACGGCTTTCTGCCATTCTTGCTCAATCCGGCCGCCCTTCTCCCCATGAAGTCATACGCAAGACACTCGAGGCGGCGAAGGAGTTCACCGGCAGCACACCGCAGTCAGACGACATGACCATCGTGGTGATCCGGAGGACGTGAGGCATACGTCAACCGGCGTCCCCCGGTTTATTCCGCTCTTCTCCTTCAGCGCTACTTCGATGCTTCGGTATACTTCTCCACTTTATTCTTGACGGGAGCTACGGTCCTCAGGTACTTGTAGATCGCTGCAAGATCCCGCTCGGTCATTCCCGCATACATCGTCCACGGCATGACCGTGTTGTACCCCACCGCTTCGGGTTTCAACGTTCGCGCTTCGGCATTGTCATAGAACTTGAACCTGCTGATGAAATCCGACTCGGACCATGCGCCGATGCCCGTGTCTTCATCCGGCGTAATGTTCGACGAGCAAGTGGCCGCCCCGTTGGGGAAGGGAAATTTGAAACCTCCGGCGAAATCCATGCCCGGCAGCGGTTTACCTTGCACCTGTTGCGTATGACATTCAGAGCAGCTCGCTGCGTTCACAAGATACTTTCCGTACTCGTACGTATTCGAAGTGTCGGGCTCCGGCTGTGGTGTCCGCTTCATTGGGATCATGCGCACGATCAGGTTCATCGGAGTCTTGAGTACCGTTTGCGGTGGATTATTCTCGATTGGCTTCAGCGAGCGAATGTACGCGATGATCGACAAAACATCCTCTTCGCTCATCTGATTGAAATGCGGATACGGCATAATGGGGAACATTGCCTTGCCGTTCTTGTCCACGCCCGTTGTGATTGCCCGGTAGAGAACGCCGTCACCCTGGGAGCCCAATCCCGCTGGAGTGATGTTGTGCGCATAGATTATCCCGGGAAAACCGATCGCCTCGTCAAAGACCTCGCCCCCTTTTCCTTCGGTCCCCGGCACGATCGGACCGGCGAAGCACGCCCAGTCCCTGGTTGAATGACAATCAATGCAGACCGAAACATGGTTCGCGAGATATGCTCCGCGCGCGAGGCGCTCCGGTGTGGACGTCACAGTGAGATCACGCACAGGACCGACATCGGGATATCTCATGAAAAGGTACCCGAGGCCAAGTGCGATCAGCAAGACGATGATCCCGAGACCCCATCCAAGAACCTTTAACACTTTCTTCATGCCGCCTCCTGAAATGGTTGATGAGAATGGTGTTCGAACACACGTATTGTAACCTTCACATTTCGGATTTTGTTCCCGAAGAGTTTGAACCACGGAATTACACGGATGAACACGGATCAAAGCTTCATCCTCCGCGATAATCCGTGTTGTTCCGTGATGATCCGTGGCATGTTTTTCCCCACGCTCTTCACTCTTCACACCTTGCTTGTTTGACGATGAATCTTCATATTTCTTCCGTCACTGCATGTCAATCGATATCCCACCTCGCAGGCCGTACGCCACTTCCCCGCATTGGAGGATTCTATGAGATTCTGCCTTGTTGCTTTGTTGCTGTTCGTTGGCACCGTGCCTGGTTCAGCCCAGAACCAGAAACCTGACTGGGAGGCGAAGTTTCGCGCGATCCCGACTGGAGAGCATCAGCGTGAGTACATGCAACATCTGGCCGCACGACCACACCACGTTGGCTCTCCATACGACAAGGAAAACGCCGAGTGGCTGGCTTCGACATTCAAGCAGTGGGGACTCAATACACACATCGAATCGTTTAATGTTCTCTTCCCCACCCCGAAAGAGCGCCTCGTCGAGCTCATTGAGCCCAAAAAGTTTACAGCCCTGCTCCAGGAACCGACCGTCGGTGTGGATCCGACTTCGGGACAGCACAAGGAACAGCTGCCGACATACAACGCGTACTCCATCGATGGCGACGTGACCGGTCCGCTGGTGTATGTCAATTACGGAATTACCGAGGACTATGAGCAGCTCGAACGCCTCGGAATTTCCGTCAAAGGCTGCATCGTTATTACTCGCTATGGTGCTTCATGGCGCGGGATCAAACCGAAGCTCGCGGCGGAAAAGGGAGCGATAGGATGCATCATTTACTCCGATCCACGCGAGGACGGCTACTATCACGGCGATGTGTTTCCAGAAGGACCATGGCGGCCGAAGGACGGTGTGCAACGCGGGAGCGTAATGGATATGCCAGTGTATCCCGGTGACCCGCTGACTCCGGGAATCGGTGCAACGGAAAATGCCAAACGGCTCGACCTCCGTGATGTGAAGACATTGACGAAAATCCCCGTGCTCCCCATTTCGTACGCTGATGCCCAGCCTCTGCTCGCGTCACTGAAAGGACCCGTCGCACCGGCCGCCTGGCGCGGTGCCCTCCCTCTTACGTACAAGATCGGTCCCGGACCCGGAAAGGTACACCTGAAGATCGAATCGAATTGGAATGTCGAGACTGTCCGCGACGTCATCGTCACGATTCCCGGCTCGACGTATCCGGACGAATGGATCGTGCGCGGCAATCATCATGATGGGTGGGTCAACGGCGCTGAGGATCCAATTTCAGGGCTTGTTGCAGAGATGGAAGAGCTGCGTGCGTTCTCCGAATTGATGAAGAACGGATGGCAGCCCAAACGGACGATTGTCTATTGTGCGTGGGATGGCGAGGAAGAAGGATTGCTTGGATCAACAGAATGGGTGGAGACACACGATACTGAGCTGAAGCAGAAAGCGGTTCTCTACATCAATTCCGACGGGAACGGCAGAGGATACCTCGGCATGGATGGATCGCATTCGCTCGAAAAGTTTATCAACGGTGTGGCACGCGATATCGAGGATCCTGAGAAAAAGATCTCGGTCTGGAAGCGCAGTCAGCTCCAGCGAATCGTGAATGCCCGTTCACCGGAGGACCGGAACGACGCACGCTCACGACCCGATCTCCATATCTCTGCGCTCGGCTCAGGATCGGACTACACTGCGTTTCTTGACCATATCGGTGTCGCATCGCTGAACCTCGGCTACGGCGGCGAGGATGGCGGAGGCATCTATCATTCGATCTACGACGATTTCTATTGGTACACACATTTCGCGGATACTGATTTCAGCTACGGACGCGCGCTTTCGCAGACCGCCGGAACTGCAGTGATGCGCATGGCTGATGCCGATGTGCTACCGTACGAGTTCAACAATTTCACGGAAACCGTTCGGCGGTACGTCAATGATCTGAACAAGGTGCTGGAGTCAATGCGGGATCAGATCAAAGAACGGAATAAAGAACTTGCCGAAGGAGCCTTCTCGGCGACTGCCGACCCTAAGGAGACGTCCGTCGCGCCGAAACGGGAAGACGTTCCACCCCATATCAGTTTCGCTCCGCTGGAGAACGCGGTTGACGACCTCGCACTGAGTGCCGAGCACTATGACAAGGCAACGAAAAAGCTCGCGCAAAACACGACCCCGATGTCAAAAGAGGTCCTGCAAGGAATTAACGCGAAGTTGATCCAGTCTGAACGGTCATTGACAAACCCCGATGGCCTGCCCGGACGCCCCTGGTTCAAACATCTGATCTATGCACCAGGTCTCTACACGGGGTACGGTGTCAAGACCATTCCAGGCGTGCGCGAGGCAATCGAACAGAAACACTGGGATGAAGCAGATGCTGAAGTGAAGCGCGTCGCTCAGGCACTGCGCCAGGAAGCCGCGGTGATTGAATCTGCCGCTTCTGATCTTGAGAAGGCGCTCCAAGGGAAATAGCCACTGTAACCCGACCTTCAGGTCGGAGAGCGGAAACACACTTCATTATTCTGATTTCGAAATTCGGTATTCGAGATTCCCTAAGAAATCATTCACGAGAATTTCCAATATCGAACACCCAAGAATGAATTTCGAAGTTCGGTCATGGTCATTGCCCCGATCTTCAGGTCGGGGACAGAATGAAAAGAAAATCGTAGGGGGCTTCAGCCCCTTCACAACCCAAACCTCATGCCTCTCGAAACATTACAACATTGGATTGACCTGTACGGATATTTCGGATTGTACTTTGCGCTGATCTTCGGCATCGTCGGTCTTCCCATCCCCGATGAATCGCTTCTGACGCTTTCCGGCTATTTCATTTCGACAGGAAGATTCCATTTCGCCCCCGCGTTTCTCGCGGCCTTTCTCGGCAGCACCAGCGGGATTACAGTCAGCTACTGGATTGGCCGTGCCGGTGGGTACAGAGTCGTCCACAAATACGGCCCCAAGATCCATCTCACCGAAGAGCGCCTGCACGCAGTCAACCAGTGGTTCGACCGCATCGGGAAATGGACGCTGACGATCGGCTACTTCATTCCCGGCGTCCGCCATTTCACAGCCCTCATTGCCGGCGCATCACAACTTCGCTATCCCCTCTTCGCACTCTTCGCCTACTCGGGCGGACTAATCTGGTCTCTTACATTTATCTCGCTCGGCTATTATCTGGGCGAAACCTGGACTGCCACCTTTCATAAGGGGTACTGGGTTCCGATCACAATCGGTGCGGTGGTTGTGCTCATTATCATCGGCATCATTTGGCGCTTCAAGCGCAAGAACGTCCATCCGTACGATTTCTTTTAAGGAGGTTTTATGAAGACGCTTGCCACCGTCCTTCTTCTGCTGGTCACACTGCAAACTGGGATTGCTCAGGGTTCCATCACTGCCATCAAATGCGGAAAGCTGATCGACGGAAAGTCAGACACGGCCATTGAGAATGCCGTGATCTTGATCGAGGGGAACAAGATCAAGGAAGTTGGGAAAAACGTTTCTATTCCGGCAAACGCGAAGGTGATCGATCTGTCAAAAGCGACGGTGATGCCTGGGCTTATCGACGCACACACGCATGTTCTCCTTCAGGGCGACATCACTTCCGAAGATTATGATGTGCAGCTTCTCAAGCAATCGATCGCATACCGCGCCCTCCGGGGCTCACTCTCCTGCAAGCTTTCTCTCTTAAACGGCTTTACAGCGCTGCGTGACCTCGGGACCGAAGGAGCCATGTACGCGGATGTCGATCTGAAGAAAGCGATCAACAAAGGAATCATCGATGGTCCGCGGCTCTTCGTAGCCGGCCGCGCGATCAACTCAACCGGACACTATCCCATGTCAAACAGGGATTATACCTGGGAATGGAAGGTACCGAAGGGGCTTATTGAAATCACCGGCACAACAGAGGCCCGGCGTGCTGTGCGTGAGGAAATTTCCTATGGGGCGGATTGGGTCAAAATCTACGCAGATCGCAGCTACTATCGCCTTCCTGACGGGTCATTTCATAGTTTGCCTAACTTCACCGGCGAGGAAATCAATGCGCTTGGCGACGAGACAGCGATGCACCATAAAAAAATGTCGGCACACGCAGTGACGCCAGATGGAATTCTCCCCGCCATCAAGGCAGGAGCAGCTTCCATTGAGCATGGGTTCGGCATGGACGATGAGTGCATCAGGCTGATGGTTAAGAAAGGAATCTACTGGTGTCCGACGATTTATGTGAACGAGTTCGTAGCGGAAGGCCGCGCGGCAGTGGGAAGCGTGATGAACAAGGTTTTCACAGAAACGCTCCCCGCAACGTTCAACAAAGCACTCAAGGCGGGCGTGAAGATCACGTTTGGAACTGACGCCGGCGGATTTGACTGGACGGAAAACGAAGCGAAAGAGTTTTCGTATATGGTGAAGTGGGGAATGACGCCAATGCAGGCAATCAAAGCGGCAACAACCGTTGCAGCCGAATTGCTCGATATGAAGGGAAAGATTGGTGAGATCTCCCCCGGCGCCTTTGCCGACATTGTGGCTGCGAAAGACGATCCCCTGAAAAACATCAGCGTCCTCGAACACATCGGGTTTGTGATGAAGGATGGGAAAGTGTATAAGAGTGAAATACTGGATGGTTCACGGAAGTAAAAAGTAAACAGTAAATAGTGAATAGTGAACAGTCAAGACCTTCACGGCTAACGGTTGCTTCTCACAATTTACTTTTCACTATTTACCATTCACCAAAACAAGTCTCACGTAAGATTCCTGATCACACTATGACAAATAAACTACTTCTCTGTTTGATCGTTATGGCCACAATTACCAGTGAAGTTTTCGCCCAGGACCGGACTCAGGCCCGTTCCATGGTCGTTACCCGGTACGGCATTGTTGCAGCAGAAAGCCCGCTCGCCGCTCAGGTCGGAGCAACGATCCTGGCAGAGGGCGGAAATGCTGTTGACGCAGCCATCGCTACCAACGCGATGATGGGACTTGTTGCGCCAATGAGCAACGGCATCGGAGGCGACCTGTTTGCGATCGTCTACGATGCAAAGTCGGATAAGCTCTATGGCCTCAACGCAAGCGGCTGGGCGCCTGCAGGTCTCACGATTGAATTCCTGCGCAGCAAGGGGATGAAAACCATGCCCTATCAAGGTATTCACTCCGTAACGGTCCCTGGCGCGGTCGACGGCTGGGCGAAACTGCAGCAACGGTTCGGAACGCTCCCCTTGCAAGAACTCCTCGATCCCACAATTCATTATGCCGAAGAGGGCTTTCCGGTCGCCGAGCAGGTCTCTGCCTTATGGGCAGGTGAAGAGAAACTCCTGAAGAGCGAACCGGCCGCGGCACAGACGTATTTGATTGAAGGGCACACACCCAGACTCGGCGAAGTATTTCGCAATCCTAACCTCGCCAGAAGCCTGAGGGCAATAGCTGAACAGGGCCGAGACGCGTTCTATAAGGGGGATATCGCAAGGCTCATACTCGACTGTTCCCGCCAGCACGGAGGCACGCTAGCAGCCGACGACCTCGCGGCCTTCTCAAGCGAATGGGTCGAGTCCATCTCCACAACGTACCGGGGATGGACAGTGTACGAGATTCCTCCCAACGGTCAGGGAATTGCTGCACTGATGATGTTGAATATCATGGAGAACTTCCCTCTCGCCAGTTACAGGCACAACACCGCACAAGCACTCCACGTGATGATCGAAGCCAAGAAGCTGGCGTATGCGGATATGCTGCGCTACGTTGCCGACCAGCGATTCGCCAAAACTCCCGTGCAGGGAATGCTGGACAAGAAATACGCTCTCAGCCGGTCGAAACTCATTGATACTACAAAGGCGAACTGCGACGTCCAGGCCGGAAAACCGCCTGCGCCGGGCGACGACACGATCTATCTTTCGGTTGTCGATAAAGATGGAAACATGGTCTCCCTCATCCAGAGCAATTACGAAAATTTCGGATCCGGAATTGTCCCGGAGGGAGCCGGCTTTGTTCTGCAGAATCGCGGTGCGCTCTTCACGCTCGACCCGCAACATCCAAACACACTGGCCGGTCACAAGCGTCCGCTCCACACGATCATTCCGGCATTCATGACCAAAGATGACATCAAGATTGCATTTGGAATTATGGGGGGATGGAACCAGGCGCAAGCCCACGCTCAGTTTGTCGCAAATGTGGTTGATTTCGGGATGAACATACAGTCGGCGATCGAGGCAGCCCGGTTCAGGAAATCGACATTCGCGGGATGCGATCTTCAGATCGAAGCCCGCATCCCCGCTTCCGTGCGCGCTCAGCTCGAATCAATGCGACACAAGCTCGAAGTGTGCGGCGATTTCTCCCCCGTGATGGGAGGCGGACAGGCGGTGATGAGGGATTTCTCGACAGGAGTGAATTTTGGAGGATCCGATCCAAGAAAAGATGGAGCCGCGATTCCAGAACCGGTGAAAAAGTAAGTAGTTTTGGGTTTTCAGTTTGGAGTTTTGAGTTTGATATTCCGCGTTCCGAGTTTCAAATTCCAGGTTTCAAGTTCGAAGTTTCAAGTTAAGACGATTCACTTTTTGCTATTTACTGTTCACTCTTCACTGTTCACTATTCACCACCCCCGCTACCTGTATTTCCATGCGGCAAGTTATCACGAACATCATCTTCGATCTCGATGGCACACTCGTTGACTCCAAACGCGACATCGCCGGCGCACAGCTCTGGGTGTTGCACCAGCTGGGCGTCGATTCGTACAAACACGAGGACATCTACCCTCTCATCGGCAAACCGCTGACGGAGACGTTTGCTAAACTTCTTCCTCCAAGTCTGCATCACCGGATTGCAGAAGCGGCTGAGATGTACAAGTCGTACTATCCGCCGCGTGCACTGGAGACGACAACACTCTTCCCTGACGTGAGAGAAACGCTCGACGCGCTGCGCACAAGAGGGATTCGCCTTGCGACAGCGACGACGAAGCTCACACCGGGCACGCGGCGTGTGCTGACGCATTTCGGGATCGACAGCTATTTCGACCAGATCCAGGGGAGCGACAACATACCGTTCAAACCCGACCCGTTTATTATCAACAAGATACTCGAAGACCAGTCGTGGGAACGGACTGAGACACTGATGGTTGGCGACACTGACAACGATATTCATGCAGGCAAACGAGCCGGCATTGCGACGTGCGGCGTGACATACGGCTCGCTCTCGAAGGAACAAATACAGAAGCTCGAACCAGATTTTGTGATAGGATCATTACCAGAGTTACTTGTTCACATACCATGAAACTCCAACCTCCGATTGTTGTTCGCGAGTTGATCTCTTCCGTCAGCGAACGGGAATTGGATATAGCAACCTGAGTTTTCGGAAAACCTTGAAAAGAACAAAGCACACACCCTTCACTCCCCTCTCTCAACCCGCTTGGCCGCCCACGAGAGGGGAGGTTTTGTTCTTTGCCACAGTTTGAGCAGTCCCCTCTGTGGGATGACGTGTGTGGAGGGGAGAGGGGATGAAAGGGGTGTGTGTTTTCTTGATGAGAGGTTGAATTCGTTGTCCGACAGTTTAACTTTCGAAGAACTCGTGGCACTTAGATTTTCTGTCATGCCCACTAAAAGCAAGGACCACAAAGTTATGAAACACTTCGTCTTCGCTACACTCGTCCTTTCGCTCTTCTGCTTCATCATGCCACTTTCTTTGCTCGCGCAGCCATCGAATTCATCTGCCCCGAGCTGGATTACCCCCTACGCCGCCGGAGTGACAAACGAGAAGACCCCCTGCCCCATCCTCCGATCAACGTTTACCGTGAACAGTCCGGTCAAGGCCGCCACGGTACGCATCGTCGGACTCGGACACTATGAGCTATTCCTCAACGGCAAACGTGTGGGCACGTCGCTGATTAACCAACCGTGGTCTCAGTATAACAAGACTATTTACTGGCAGGAATTCGATATCAGCAAACTTCTCCGCACTGGCGAGAACGTCTGGGGCGTGATGCTCGGAAATTCCTTCTGGCATGTCACAGCCGCAAACGACACCGGGCGCTATGTCAAGACCGACGCCATGCCCGACTTCGCTGCCGGATATCCGTACCTCCTCTGGCTCGAAGGACGGATCAAGACAAATGACGGCAAGGAACAGCTCGTGACAAGCAGCGATTCATGGAAATGGGAGAGCGGCCCTCTAACATTCTCGCATATTTATGCAGGCGAAGACTACGATGCTCGACTTCTCCCTTCCGGCTGGAATGCACCGGGATTCAACGCTGCTTCGTGGAAAGCGGTAACAACCGTTCAACCTCCTGCAGCAACTCTGGAAAAATATACGGGCCCGGCAATGCAGGCATTCGAAGTGTTCAAGCCCATCAAAGTCATGTCGCCAAAGCCACGTGAATACACATACGTCTTCCCGCAAAACGCATCTGCACTCCTTCGCTTTACGGTGTCGGGATCCGCAGGACAAACGATTCGCTTCAAGCCGTGCGAGTATATGGATTCGACCGGCCACGTGAAATTCACTTACACCTGGGGAACCGGCAAAGACATCTGGCACGACTACACCACGGCCAGCGGCAAGAACGAGTCGCACCAGATCCTCTTCTGCTACGTCGGATGCCAGTATGTGGGGGTGACAGGAGCTGTGCCCGAAGGTTCTCCGAATCCGCAAAAACTCCCTGTCATAAAGAAGATCGAGTTGGTTCATGTCCGGACAGCGAATCCGCTCGTCGGGACATTTACAAGTTCGAGCGATTTGCAGAACCGCGCCGAGCACATGATCGACTGGTCGATCCGTTCGAACATGAGCTACGTAGCTACCGATTGTCCGCACCGCGAGAAGAACGGCTGGCAGGAAGAGAACTGGCACATGGGCCGCGCGATGAGCTACCGGTTCAATGTCGAGAACTGGTTCACCAAGATTGCCCGCGACCTCAAGGACACTCAGCTCCCCGATGGCCACGTTCCGACCAACTGTCCGAACTACCTTGTCGCCATCCCTCCGCACGGATACTGGAACGAAGCTCCCGAGTGGGGAATTTCCTCAGTGCTCGTGCCGTGGCATCTGTACGAATGGTACGGGAACACTGCCGTGCTCAAATCGAATTTTGAAAGCATGCACAAGTTCGTCGATTACCTCTCATCGACGGCGAAGGACGGGATCATCACCAGCAATCTTGGCGACTGGTACGATTACGGTCACGGCAAAGGAGACGGTCCATCGCAGTGGACGCCAAACGAGCTGAGCGCCACGGCGATCTGGGCTCTGGGCGCAAAGACCGTTTCGCAAGCGGCAGGTGTGCTTGGAAGATTGGACGAGGCGGTCAAATACCAGAACCTGTTCGACCAGATCAAGAAGGATTTCCTGAAACGTTTTTACGATCCGGCAACGAAGACGTTCAAGAACAACGGCTCCTGCCAGGCCGGGCACAGCGTGGCGCTTTGTGTCGGACTGGTGCCCGATGCCGATCGACCGGCGGTCTTGCAGGCGATCGTGGATGACCTGGCGAAGCGGAATTATCAGCAGACGGTTGGCGAGGTGCTGCAGGTGTTTTTCATCCGGGCGTTGGCCGATGGGAACCGGAGTGATATTCTGCATCGTGTATATAGTAGAACGAACCGCGGCAGTTACGGATACATGGTGAACCAGGGTTTCACATCGCTGCCCGAGAGCTGGGATGCACGACCGGGAACGGGAAATAGCATGAACCATTTCATGCTTGGGCATTTGATGGAGTGGCACTACGCGTATCTTGCCGGGATACGTCAGCAGCCTGGGGGCGTTGGCTGGAAAAAAGTATTGATTGCACCGACTCCCGGCTCGCTCGACAGTGTCGCGGCCTCCTTCGACTCTCCGTCGGGGATGATAAAGGTGAACTGGAAGCAGATGAACGGAGTATTCTCAATGAAGGTGGTGATTCCGAAAGGTATCGAGGCAACCGCCGTGCTTCCGGATGGCCAGCAAAAGACCTTGAAAGCTGGGACAACGATACTGAAGTCAAAACAATAGTACAGAAAAAAACCTACGTCATCCTGAGCTGAGCGAAGAATCTGATTCACGATGGCCCTCACTTCGTAATTCATTATTCAGTATTCGATATTGGATATTGCCGGGCATCTCCAGAATTTCCCAATTGAATATCGAACACTGAACAATCGATCTCCGAATGATGAAATTGGGGGCGTTTGCCCCGATCTTTAGGTCGGGGATAGGAAGACCAAAACAACGGGGCTTCAGCCCCGGCGGAGCATCCCCACCACACTTCGACATTCGTTATTCGCTAATCGATATTCTATATTCCCAGGAGTGTCTAGCTTTTCCTACTTGAATATCGAACACCGATCAATCGAACTCCGAATAATGAAGTTGGGTTAATTGCCTTGAATGGCTCCCTCAGGATG
>JBEKOB010000086.1:0-17140 GCA_049522195.1 Bacteroidota bacterium | reverse complement strand
GTGATTCTTGAACATCCGACGAAGGTTGGCATCGGGATTGATGAAGCCACGGCCATCTGGGTCAAACCTGATCACACATTTGAGGTTCTTGGAAAATCCGCCGTTCTCGTCTATGACGCCACCAGCGCAGAGGTGAAACGCGATGCGACAGGGTATGGGGTACGTGGTGCTGACATCCGAATGAGCGTGTTGCGAGCAGGTTCCATCTATGACCTCAAATCGAAAAAAGTCATCCGGCTCTCAAACTAAAACAGCGACACGATGCGCATTCCCCCAACGCTCGTTCTTATTTTCTCGATCATCGTTCTCTTCGGTGTGCTCACATGGATTGTACCCGCGGGAGAATTCAAGCGGGTGGAGAAAGACGGACGCACCGTCGTCGTTCCCGGCACATACACACAGGTCGCCTCTCAGCCTCAAGGGATTGGCAAGATCCTTGAGGCTCCTGTAAAAGGTTTTGTCCAGGCCGCATATGTCATTGTGCTTGTGTTCATTGCCGGGGCCGCGTTTGGTGTGGTGAACGCGACGGGGGCAATCAACAGCGGTATCCAGGTGCTGGCTGCAGCCGTGGAAAGAAACCCGGTGTTGCAGAAAGTCATGATCCCGATTCTCATGTCCTTGTTCTCTCTCGCTGGAGCGACATTTGGCATGAGTGAGGAGGTGCTCGCGTTCATCCTCATTTTTATCCCGTTCGCAAGAGCACTGGGGTATGATTCTATTGTCGGTGTCTCGATTCCGTTTGTGGGGGCGGGAACAGGATTCGCCGCCGCCTTCTTAAATCCGTTCACCGTGGGAGTGGCGCAGGGAATCGCTGATCTCCCTTTGTTCTCAGGGATCGAATTCCGGCTCGTGATGTGGGTCGTCTTCACATCGATTTCGATTATGTTCGTGTCCCGTTACGCGGCGAAGATAAAGAAAAACCCCGCGCTGAGCCCGGTGCACGCTCTGGACAACGATCGGCCGGAGAACAGTGATCCTGTTCTCATCGGCAAACTCACCGTACGCCGGAGAATCGTTCTTGGCGTGCTCGCCGCAACTCTGGTTTCCCTCGTTGTCGGAGCTCTGAAGTTTGATTGGTACATCACGGAAATCGGTGCTCTCTTTCTCGGCATGGCGATTCTCTCTGGAATTGTCGGGCGTCTCAAGATGAAGGAATTCTCCGACTCGTTCGTCTCCGGTGCCAAGGACATGTTGACGGCAGCGCTCGTGGTGGCCTGTTCGCGCGGAATTCTTGTCATTGCGTCGGAAGGGAAGATCATCGATACGGTACTCGATTCGATGACGGGACTTGTCCGGCAGGCGCATCCCATCATCTCGGCGTACTCAATGCTCGTCGTTCAATTCACTCTTCACTTCCTTGTGCCGTCCGGAAGTGGGCAAGCTGCGCTCAGTATGCCCATCATGACACCGCTGAGCGATTTGCTCGGGGTAACACGGCAAACTGCGGTTCTGATCTTTCAATATGGCGACGGGTTCAACAGCCTGATACTGCCTACGTCGGGAGTCACTATGGGCGTTCTGGCGATCGCCAAGATTCCATATGAACGATGGTTGAAATGGGTCATCCCCCTGCAGGTCTTACTCTATGGCGTTGGAATGATCTTTATTGCCATAGCGGTGCAGATTAAATGGGGACCAATGTAAGATCGGAGTATCTCACCTCACACAGCGTTTCTTATTCTCACTTCATCCCAGGAGGATTTATGAAACGATTTCTACAGTTTCTTGTAGCATCCATTGCGCTTGTTCTGGCAGGTTTTTCGGTCGGGCAAGCCCAGGTTACAACGGGCACAGGAGCAATTGGTTTTACTCTGGACAAATATGGGCGCTTGCGGGTGGGTGAGTTTCCCTACGCAACTGCTACTCGTCATATGAACCGAATCACTCCGATTGTTGCATTGAATAAGGACGCGGTCCTTGATTACACCAACAATGCGAACGTAACAAGCTACCTTCCACAAATGATCACTGGCAGCGGCGCCGATTCTGCCGCAAGGGTTGTCATCGACAATACATATGGTACTCCGATTCAACCGCCAAATGTGAGAGTGCAGATAACAGTCTATATGTGGAAGAATGCCAAATATCTGATCTATCGTTACAGAGTCTACAACGATTCCACAGTGAATGCTCCCCTTTATATCGGCAGTTTCGCAAGTCCCTCTCCTGCGAACACGTATGACCTGCAGACGGTTGTGTACAACACCGCCAAATCCACGTCTTATTTTTACAAGACTGGCGTTCCGATCTACGTGTCTCAGAAGCTTCTCAACAAAAACCTGTACTCGATCCGCATACTGGATTGGGACACGTACTCAACAGATCCCGATAATGACGCCGCCACAGACTCCGTGCGCTATCTCATGTCCACGTACACGAAGTTTGACACGCTTGTCGTGGCTGGGATCGACGGAAGTGTCTATCAGATGAATGCTGGTCTCTACAACTTGGCACGGAAAGACTCCGCAGATGTGTATTTTGCTGTGGGGCTCGGCTTAACAGCAGCAGAAGCCATCGCGGTGATGGATTCGGCGCAAGCGAAGTACAGCAAGTTGGTCACGGCCGTCGAAAAGACGATCGCTGTCGTTCCCGCACAGTTCGCGCTGGAACAGAATTATCCCAACCCGTTCAATCCGTCGACACAAATCCGCTTCGGCCTCTCAGTGCGAAGCAGCGTAACGTTGACGGTCTACGACGCTCTGGGGCGGAGTATGAGAACTCTCGTGAACCAGCAGCTTGATGCAGGCGAGTATACATCAATGTTCGATGCCGCAGGCCTCTCCAGCGGTGTCTACTTTTATGTCCTCAAGGCGGGTTCATTTGTGGAATCGAAGAGAATGGTGCTGATACGGTAATGGTCAGGTCACGGAAGCAAAAGACAAACCTGAATGGAATGCCCGACGCGCTCAAGGGGAAGATTCTCGACGCGTACCAGCGACTCCCATTGAACCAGCAGAGGGTGGCGGATTTCATTCTGAAACAGCCTCACGATCTGGCCTTTCTCACAACGGACTCGTTGTCGAAGGCTCTCAAGATCAGCAAAGCGACGATCGTTCGGTTTGCCCAGAGCCTGGGGTACCAGGGATTCACAGAATTGCAGAATGAAGTCCTCAACGCGGTGCAATCGACAATCCGCGCGCCGGACCGCTACATGATCGAACTCGGGAAACTGAAACCCGATGAGACTCTGACGCTCGTGGCACAGCACGAAGTGCATAACATCAATCGCACCGTGCATTACATCGATCGGAGCACGTTCAGCGGCGCGGTCGAGGTTCTCCTGAGGGCGCATCGCGTCTACACGATGGGGATTGGCGTATCGTCGCTCCTGGCGGAGGTTCTGTCGTATGAACTCAATCAGGTAGGGATAGAATCTCAGGCGCTCGAAAGCGGCAAACTGCGATTCGTCGAGCATCTCGCACTTGCCCGACGGGGGGATGTGGTTGTGGGATTTTCTTTCCCGCCATACTCCAGGGAGACCATCGATGCGGCAAAGTACGCCCGGCAACGAGGGCTGGTCGTTCTGACGATCACCGATAAGTTAACCTCACCGATTACGTTCCATGCGAATCATGTTCTGGCTGTTCAAACGGAGAACATGCTTCATACGAATTCAATCTCTGCAATCTCGGTCGTGATTAATGCTCTGGTGACGGATGTCGCCCTGAAAAACAAGCCGGCGGCTTCCAAGATGTTCAAGGAATCAACTCAAATCCTGAAGCAGACCGAGGAGTACGTTAACAAAGGATGACGATGAAAAGCGTGATGTAACCCATCCACTGTCTCACAGAGGTCTTTCATGAAACGAATAATGATGTTCATTGTCTTGGCGGTTCCTCTCCTGGCTGTTGCAGGCACGACCGGCAAGATCGCTGGAAAGATCACGGATCGTGCTACCAACGAACCCCTTGTCGGAGCCAACGTCGTACTTGTCGGCACAACGCTTGGAGCTTCCGTGGGAGTTGATGGTTCGTACGTCATTTTGAACATCCCCCCGGGGATGTACACCGTTCGCGTCACCATGATCGGTTATACATCGAAAGCGATCAATGGTTCAAGGGTTGTCGTTGACCAGACGACGACGATCGATGTAGCCCTTGACCCGTCGTCGGTGCTCATGGGAGAAATTGTTATCCAGGCGGAACGACCCATGATTCAAAAGGACATGACGTCCACGTCCTACATCGTCACCAGTGAGCAGATGCAGGTTCTGCCGGTGAAGAATTTCATCGAAGTGCTCAACATGCAGGCCGGCGTCGTCGCGGAAGGAAACACACTCTACGTCCGAGGTGGACGAGGAAACGAAGTCGCGTTTCTGATCGATGGTATGTATGTGAACGACCCCGTCATGGGCGGTCTCGCGACGCGGATCAGCAATGAGGCAATATCGGAACTCAACTTCTTGAGCGGCACGTTTAACGCCGAGTACGGAAATGCGCTCAGCGGTGTGGTCAACATCATCACGCGGGAGGGGGGAAAATCCTTCGCGGGCAACATCGAGGCTCGGACGAGCCAATTTGGAGCCGCTCCCTATAGCAGTTATCGTGAAAACCGCGTGGATGTGACACTCAGCGGACCGGTGATTTCAGACTACGCTTCTTTCTTTGTTACGGGCGAGCGCGATGCCCGAAGCAGCTGGCTGCCATTCGGTTCGGATCAAACACGCTCGATCATGGCAAAAGCCACCGGGAAGTTCACCTCGGAATTGAAGGGAGTGCTTACGTGGCGATATAGTGACGATGATAACCGACCGTATGATCAAGCCTGGAAGTATATTCCGGACCAGTATCTCAAAGTGCGCGAGAAGAGCCGCCAGATCATCGGGTCGATCACCCACACAGTCGCCCCGAACCTCTTCTACGACCTGCACTTCTCGTACTTCAACCAGTCATACTACTCGGGAGTGGACAAAGACACTTCGCAATACCTTGGGCTCGATCAGTGGAGTTACCTTGCGAGCGCGGGAAACGGATTTGAGTTCTACGCGATGAACGATCCAATCGAGCTCACAGACAACAGGACGCAAACGTATAGCGCAAAGGGCGATCTCGTCTGGCAAATCAACAAAACCAACGAGATCAAGTCCGGCTTCGAACTCAAGAAACACAAACTGAAATACTTTGACGACTACGACCCGAAGAGAAACTTCCCGTATATCACGGATTTCTCCAAGGAGCCCTTCGAAGCCGCAGTCTATGCACAGGACAAGATCGAGATGAACGCCTTTGTGATGAACCTTGGCCTGCGGTTTGACTATGCCGACCAGCTGTCTCCTTTCCGGAGCAATCCGCTTGATCCGAATTCCGTGGTAGCATCGAAGCCCAAGCTACAATGGAGCCCGCGTCTTGGCGTGGCACATCCGATCAGCGATAAAACTTCGCTGCACTTTTCCTATGGACACTTTTTCCAGAATCCTGACTATACGCGTCTGTATGAGAATTCTCAATACGACGTCAAGGTCCGTGAACCAATTTTCGGGCAGCCGAATCTCGACGCCGAGAGAACCACTGCCTATGAAGTCGGAGTTTCCCATCAGTTTGGAGATGCGATCGTTGGTTCATTTACTGCTTACTACAAGGACGTTATCGGACTCGTCGGCACACAGTACTTCTTTCCCTTCGTCGAGAACCGGTATGTCGGTTACACGTTGTACGTCAATGAAGCCTATGCGAACATCAAAGGGTTTGAAGTGCGCGTTGACTTGAGGAGAACCAAATACCTTTCCGGGTCAATGACGTACACCTATTCGGTTGCCAAGGGGAGCGCTTCATCGGAGACAGAAGATTATCCCGGAACAACGACGTCGACTCTGCTGTATCCACTGGCGTTCGACAAACCGCACATGTTCAATCTGAACGCAAATCTCTATCTGCCTGAGAAGACCGGGTTCGGTCTGTTCGGAGCCTATCCGTTGGAGAATATGATCTGGAACTTTGTCGTCCGGGCGAGCAGCGGATACCCGTACACGCCGACGCCAAACGGCAGGGCGATCAGCTACATCGAAAAAAATTCCGCCCGCATGCCGATGACCTTTTCCGTCGATGCCCAGATCAACAAAGAATGGAAGTTCGGACCGACCAAAGTTACCATCTTCGTCGAGATCCTGAATCTCACGAACTATAAGAACGTGCTCTATGTGTACTCGGACACAGGCGAGCCGGACGTGACGTACGACACCAGCCATTCTCAGGAATACATCCACGACCCGAGCAACTTCGGACCACCGCGCCGGATTCGTCTGGGCGCACGATTTGGTTTCTAACAATCTTATCGAGAGCTGACCACTATGAAAACTTTTTTCGGGATCCTTTTCACCGCTTGCTTCCTACTTCCTCCTGGGCTGCTCGGGCAGGGGAAAATCGATGGCAAGGAGGGAGAGAGCAAAGACCGACTTGCGAAGACGCTGGGGATCACAGACCGGGCGGGTGGCTTTCACAACAAAAGTAACATAGGCTCCTTTTTCGAAAACCGAGGGAAACTGTATGCTCGAACATTATCGCAGGGAGTTTCCGGCGAATTCCCCATCGGGAGTCTCCATGAATACATTTACCGCGTCGCTCCCTACGTCGGCATTCCTGGAAACGTGATTCAAGGGCGCTACACCACCAACGAGGAATGGGAAGCCGTCCCTGGGTACGCCAATCCTGACAGCGCAAAGATCGCATTCAGCGATAAGCCCTATACTTGGCCTCGAACCGGATGGCCGGTGAAAGATGCATCGGGCAAGCCGATTTTCGTTTCAAATCAGGACAGCTACTGTGTCTACAGCGACTCCAACAACAACAGGAAGGTTCTTGGAATCCAGGTCAACCAAACCGGATATGCATTCAGCCAGAAGTCCGTTCGGGATATGATCATTTTCACATTTCAGATCACGAACAACTCCACTCGGACGTATGACAGCCTCTTCTTCGGCCTGTACGGTGATATAGAACCGGGGGGATACGACGACGCCAACGATTACAACTACATCCGCCTCGCTTTCGACAAGAAATGGAACCGGATCTACGCCTACAATACGCATGCGCGATCAGTCGAGTGGAATTCCCCGATAGGTGTGTTTGGGCTCATGATGCTGCAGACTCCAAAAGTAAATGGGGTGGAGCTCGGTGCGACCGACGCTCACTGGTGCAACTACAACGACGAAAAGACGGATGATGATAATATCGAATTCGGTAGGATGGCCAGTACACAGTCGTTGTTCCAATCGAGCGTGGGCTCCAAGTTTTTCCACCTGGGCAAGAATGCACCCAACATGCACTTTGACGACTTCGATACGCAGCCTGCCGAAGGCAGCTCCGTGATAAGCATCACGAGCTCCGGCCCGTATAAGCTGGCACCGGGAGACACTTTGAAGTTTGTCACCGCGATGGTGGCTGGCAATACGGTTGCAGAATTGGACTCAACGACAGTCCATGCTTACGATCTGCTTGCGAAGAACTTTGTGGTTGTGCAACCACCGGCATCTCCGAAGGTCACTGTGACACAGGGGGACTCCAAGGTAACGATCACCTGGGACAACCGTTCTGAATCGGGCCGGGATCAGATCACCGGAAAGCTCAACTTTGAGGGATATCGACTCTTCAAGAGCGTTGACAAAGGTCTTCACTGGGATCAGATCGACCGCAACCTGCAGCCGAATCTGGGCGCTGATCCGGTCCCGTTGGTATCCTTCGATCGGGTAGACGGGATAGGCAGGGATAACGGACTTCAGTACAGCTACGTCGATACGAATGTCATCAATGGTTTTGAATACTGGTACAGCGTGACAGCGTACAGCATTGCTGACGCGCAAGGGGTTATTCTCGAGTCATCGCGAGGTACTACTCCTGAAGACATAAATCTCGGGGTTGCGATACCTCGATCCGTGGCCATTGGCAGGCTGCCCGTGACGGCGAGCGTTCCAAAACAGTCCGGAAGCGGTACTTCCAATGTTCGGTTCAGCATTCAGGCCCTGGATGTTCCCGATGCCGGTGGGAAATCCTACACGATTGGCTTCGCGCCGATCGTGCGCATCGAGCAAGGAGATCTTCTGACCCTGACTCAGGTTAGTGTGGATGCAAATGGGCCAAACTCTTCAGACGTCTTCAGCCTCACCTTCACATCCCCAACAACGTACTTGCTGCGCGACCTGACGAAGGGAACCATACTGAATGCAGCAGGATCTTATGCATCAGGTGTTCCGATTCTTTTCGAGGGTCTTCGGCTTACGCTGGCCGATACTTCTGCGCTTGCAGGTGAGCGGCCAGAACAAGGAGACTCGCTCGTGATCCGACAGGGGATTGTGGTGAAAACCGGAGCGACTGTGCTCTTGCCGCTGCAACCGTTCTACTATGGGACAACGTACACCACCACGAGCGGAGTTTCTTTGGCGATCCAGCCGGCAGACGCCTTACCGCAGAGTAGTGTGACCTACAATGACAGCTTCACATTCTCCACGACTGTTGCCGGAGCCACTCAGTCGGTGACGAGCTCAGAACTCGAAAAGGTCAAGGTGGTTCCGAATCCGTATTTCGTATCCTCCCTGTATGAACCAGAATTCGGGCTCTTGGTTCGAGAACCGGTGCGAGTTCTGAAATTCAACAATCTCCCGTTTAAGTGTACCATCTATATTTTCAATGTCGCCGGAGACAAAGTGCAAACAATTCAGCACAACAGCGATAATGGGACAGAAACTTGGAACTTGAGGGCTGCAGGGGGACGCGAGATTGCGCCGGGTGTCTACATTTACCTGGTCAAGACCGATACTGCAGAAAAACTCGGCCGCTTTGCGGTGATCAAATAGGAGACCAGTCATGAAAAGAACATACATTCTGTTTGCCGGCCTCTTTCTGTTGATGAGCATCGATCTCTACGGCCAAAATCCAAACGTCGGAACATCTGGTGCGCAATTCCTCAAGATCCCAGTGGGTCCACGCGCAATCGGGATGGGGGGAGCATTTGTATCGAATGCAAATGACGCATCGGCGCTCTTCTGGAATCCTGCCGGCATCGTTGGTGTGAAAGACAACGAATTGTTCGCGTCCTACACGTCATGGTGGGGAGGCTTGAATCTCAGTCACGCCGCCTTCGTGATTTCTTCGGAGGATATCGGATCGTTCGGCGTATCGATGAGTTTGCTCTCGATGGGGGAGATGGAAGTGACCACGGAACTGCAACCTGACGGTACGGGGCAGAAGTTCGATGCGCAAGACCTCATGATCGGCGTGAGTTATGCACGCCGGCTGATGCAGGACTTCAGCGTTGGTATCACCATGAAGCTCATCAATCAGAGGATTTGGAATGAGACAGCGTCCGGCCTGGGATTTGATGTCGGGACGCAATACCGGCTTGGCATCGGCGATCTTACTATCGGCATGAGCATGACGAATTTCGGTGCCGATATGAAGTACGATGGACAAGACCTCAACGTCAAGTATGACGCGGACCCGCAGACCCCCAACAACCGCCTGGCGCCCGCAAAGCTTGCGACAGATGACTATCCGTTGCCTCTCTATTTCCAGGTCGGGGCTTCCATGACAGTTCTGAACACGAATGGCATCAGGATTCTGTTGGCAGCGGACGCCGCACATCCAAACGATAATCAGGAAAGAGTCAACGTAGGTACGGAAGTGACCATTCTGGACCAGTTTTTCCTCAGAGGTGGATACCGATTCGGCTATGACACTGAAACTGGAACATTTGGGGCAGGAGCGCTGGCGCCTCTGGGTGGGACGACCGTGGTGTTTGACTATTCATACTCATTGTACAACCTCTTGCCAAACGTGCATCGTATATCGATTGGAGTGAGGTTCTAGTCCACGTTCCACTTGATCTTCTGTTGTCCGACAGTTGAACTGTCGGACATGAACCTTCTTCGATACATTATCTATCGAAGAACCTTTTCTTTTTTTGAGGTCTCGTCAAAGATGGTCACTGTGGGCCGGGGCCTGTCAAAAAACAACGGGGCAAGCGTGTGCTTGCCCCGTTGTTGTTCTGGCCCCATTGCGTGAGACGCCGTAGTACCGGGTTTACTTCGTGCCCGGCATCGGCTTTCGCGGGAATTTCTCAGGCTGCATCGCTGCATTGTAGGCGAACATCGCCATAATCGCTGAAGCCTGCTTCAAATCTCCTTCCTGTGCACGGTCCCAGACGTCTTCGTTCGAATGGTGCGTTCGCATGCCGTAATCGATGGGATCCTGGATGAACTGGAATCCGGGAAGGCCCACGCCATCGTAGGAGAGGTGATCCGTGCCGCCGGTGTTCGAGAGAGAAAGTGTTTGCGCAGTCGGATCGTTGTACTTCGCGAGCCATTCACGAAAGATCGGGCGCGCCGCTTCATTCCCCTGCATCCACACGCCGCGCACTTTTCCCGTGCCATTGTCGTTGTTGAAGTAGACTGAGAATTTATCAAACTCGGCCTTCTTCTTGATCGGGCCTCCGCGTCCCATCATCACGCTGATGAAATCGCCATCCTGCTCGGCCAGATGTCTGGCTACATACGCACGCGAACCGAACAGCCCCTGCTCCTCGCCTCCCCACAATCCGATGCGAATCGTCCGTCGCGGTTTCAGGCCCAGCTTTTCAAGAATGCGCACTGCTTCAAGACACACTGCAGAGCCCGTCCCGTTGTCCGTTGCTCCTGTGCCAGCGTGCCACGAATCAAAGTGACCTCCAATCATCACGATCTCATCTTTCAAATCGGTGCCCGGGATCTCAGCAATGATATTGAACGCGGAATCCGGCTTCGTCATCGATACTTCAAGATTGACCTCGGCCGTGACCTTCTGTCCTTTTTCAATCATCCGCATGATCCTGTTGTAGTCCTCGGCTGCGATCGAAACCTGGGGCAGGACCGGGGGAGCCTTCTCACCGTATGCGCTTGTCGTGGGGCTGAAAAGATCGGAGAACCCCTGCGGCACATATCCCGATGACGCCTCCTGCGTGAAGACGGTTCCGTCATCTCCGCTGGCGTTGTTGATGATGACCGCTGCCCCTTCCTTCTGGCAGAATGCGAGCTTCTTTGCGCTGAACTGCAACATCTTGATGTAGTACTGCATCATCGAAGAATCAGGCATCATCTGGCCTGCCGACACATCTGCATTGGCATAGCGCACCAGCGCTGAGTCGGTGAACCTCGTGGCGTCCGGCTGGAAGTGGGCCCGCAACGGGCGCGGCGCATCGAGCAGGACGATGGCGTCCTTCAGCTTTCCCTTGAAACTGTCGAGTTCGGTTTCGGAGCCGGCTTTCAGGTACACGAGCTCTCCGCGAACGGGACCGTCCGTGCTCGGGGACCAGGCCTTGGGGTACGCAATCAACGGAAATGCGCGAGGACCGAGTACTTGCGCCGAGAATTTCTTCAGAGTCCAGCCCTTGCCCAGCGGCGCCCAGTTCTCGAAGTGAACGTCCTGCAGTCCCCATTCTTTGAGTTTCCCGCTTGCCCATTGTGCGGCCTGTTTGTATTCGGGTGACCAGGTGAGTCGCGGGCCGTACACGTCGCAAAGATAACTCAATGTTTGCATCACTTGTGAATGGTTCAGTGCTTCATCTTTAATTGCGGCGATCGCAGTCGTGTCAACAGACGGACGCGCTGGTTGTGAAAACGCAATGGAAGAGGCGAGCACAAAAGCCACGAATGCGAAAGCGTAGCTTCTCTTCATATGGAGTTCTCCTTCTTGAAGGTAGAATGGGTGGGGTGGATTAAATTGTTTTCAAACCGAGAACAGGCAGGCTCAATGTAATGCATACGTCAGCCGGCAGCATTGGTTGCGGCAACTGGGTCGGACCTTCGGTCGCCCGAACACAAGTAAATCCTTTTTTTCCAAAGATGCGAACGTCCACAAATCCCGGTATTCGCCCTCGATGATAAAGCCAACAGAAGCCTTTCCAACGCATCATTTTTGCTTTTTACGCAAACTCTTGACAACATTGTCTCCAGGATTAAATTGTTCCCCTTCACACCAAGCCCGCGCTCAACTATGAAGAACCTAAAAGCTGTCTGCAAATTTCTCCTGTTTGTCGTTGTTCTCGCACAACCCGCAACGTCCCAGCATACCGGGAAAGATACACTGGAATTCAAATATCCAGAGGTCGTTGTGACAGGATCCAGGATCACTCTTCCACTCAAAGAGATCCCATTCTCGACGAGCCTTGTCGGACCCGAAACGTTCCAGGCGATGTCACGGGCTGTCGCGATGGATGAGCCATTGAAATTGGTGCCGGGCGTGAAGGTCGACAACCAGGCGAACGGGAGCAGGGTGCATCTATCCATCCGTGGTCAGGGGATATTGACTGAACGCGGTATACGCGGGATCGGGATCCTCCTCGATGGGATTCCGCTCAATGATCCGACTGGATTCGCGCCAGATTTCTTTGACGTCGATTATTCGGCGTTGGAAAGAATTGAGGTATTGAGAGGACCGGCTGCTTCGATCTACGGTGGAAGCGCTTCAGGGGGAATCATCAACATCGCAACGCAGAACTCTCCAAACGCGCCTCTGTCCGGGGATGCGGCATTCACGGGAGGCTCGAACGGATTCTGGAAGGCGTTCGGCCAATTCGGTGGAAACGCACCGGCGATCAACTATCGTGTTTCGATTTCCCGGACGATGGGAGACGGGTTTCGGGAGCACACACACTTCTGGAGCAACATCGCGTACGGGAAAGCAACCTGGATGCCGACACCGGGTCTTCAGCTGACGCCGGTCTTCACCAGGTCTGAAACATTTCACGAGAATCCGGAAGGTATTAATCTCGACCAGTACAGACAGGACGCCCGCCAGGCAAATCCCGATGCAATTCCTTTTGATGAGTACCTCTCGACGAACAGGACAACGTTTGGCACAACCGGTTCGTTGAAGATCAGGGACAACCAATCGTTGGATTTCGGCGCGTATGTCAAGGGGACGTTGTTCACTGAAGCGAACAACAGGACGTTCAATCACCGTACCATCACGACGCCGGGAGGCTCGCTGCAGTACACCTTGCGGTCAGGCGAGCGTGAAGCCTATCTGCGTAACACGCTCAGTGTCGGTGTCGATGTCGAGGGGCAAACGATTGATGAGCACCGCGTGGACAACCTGCACGCAGTGGAAGGCGATACCATCCGTTCCAAGGAGACCATCAAGCAAAGTGGTGTTGGATGGTTTCTCCTGGAAAAACTCGACATCGGCAGCAATTACGGACTGATGGGATGCGTGAGGTACGACAACATACACAACGAGCTTCAGGACCTGCTGAAAAGCCCGATCGATCTGTTAGGTAACGCGAACTTCTCCAAGACAACAGCTCGCATCGGCTTGACGTATTCTCCCCAACAGGCCGTCACGATGTTTGCCAGTTGGGGCCAGGGGTTCATGCCGCCGGCGACGGAAGAGCTTGCTCAGAACCCTGACCACTTCGGCGGCTTCAATACGCACCTGACGTCGGCTACATCGGAAGGATTTGAAGTTGGTGTGAGACACATCATGGGAAGCACGCTCCGCTACGAGTTTACCGGGTTCTCTCTGACAACGGCAAATGATTTTGACCGCTATCGGATCACGGATCCTCTTCGCAATCAGGAGACGTTTTACCGGAATTCGGCTTCAAGTCGAAGGTCCGGGGCCGAATTCTTCATTGAATATCTTCCCGATCGATCGTTCGACATTCAGGCTGCGTACACGTTCTCCGCGTTCCAGTACACAAATTCAAAACCGATTCAGGTTGTCATGGATGATCCCGCCGTACAGAAATTCGTCAAGGACGGGAACTGGCTCCCCAATTCGCCGAAGCATCAGTTCGCGCTCGATGCCCGGTACATCATCTCTCCGGGTTTTACTGTTGGCTTGAGCGCCGAGGCGATGAGCAAAACGTATATCGACGGCGCCAACATAGAAGCCGAAGCGGCGGATGGGTACGCACTCCTTCATGCACGACTGAGCTATGACATCAGCATGTCCGGCCATCAGGTGGAACTGAGTTTCCAGGTTCGCAATATTACGGACAAAGAGTATATCGCGTTCACAGAGCCTGACCCGGGTGGAAACGCGTACCAGCCGGCCGCGCGGCGGGAGGTGTTTGGCGGCATGAGAATCCACCTCTAAAGGAAATGATATTGTGCCTCTGAGATTAATGGTTTTTAATATTGGAGAGAGAATTGTGATTTGATTGAGAAGGGAAGCCGGGGAGAGTGGAAAGGTTTACGCGGAAACTTTGACTGGGACCGGTAAATATGACATCTCAATCTACATCATGGAGGCAGGAATGCTCGCAATTGGCCAGCGCTGCACTTGGCACGGGATATGCACATAAAACCAGAAGCCAATGAACCAGAAACAGATTCACCAGCTGTAAGGATACCCAAACACTCACCTCTTAAGGAGAACTTTTTATGGGACAACAGCAACTTCTGCTCATCATCCTGGGCGTTATCATCGTTGGTATCGCCATTGCAGTCGGCTTGAGCCTCTTCAGCGCTCAAAGCGTACAGTCAAACCGTGATGCTATCATCAACGACCTGAACAACCTCGCCGCACAGGCGTACCAGTTCAGGATTCGTCCGAGCTCAATGGGCGGTGGACAAGGTGACTACACCACGTTTGCCATACCTTCAAAGATGAAAACGAATGAGAATGGAACCTATACGGCCGCACCGACGACAAACACGATCGTCTTCACGGCAACCTCTGCTCAGAATGCTTCGAACACCATCAAGGTCACGATTGACAGTGATGGAAAGCTGGGCACTTGGGTCTATTCTGGCGATTTCCAGTAAGCGCCAGTCTTAGGGTCGATTTGAACAATGGCCATCCTGCGCAAGCAGGATGGCTTTTTTTTGACAATTTGTGTCGAACGGATGTGCAAGCGCAGAATCGACGAGTGGTGTGTTTGTTCGAGTTGAGTACATCAACTTCACTCGACAAAACGAGGTTGAGGCCAATGGCATATAAATAAGGGACCGGGGGCGCAATGAACCCTGCACCACCCGGTCTGCCGTTACAGCGAGCGAAGTCTTCTGTGTTTGCCGCTATTCCTTTTCTTCCTTCTCTTCTTTCTCCTCCTTTTCCTTCTTCGACTTCATAACGGTCTTCTTCTGGATCTTGCCATCGGCGCTAAGGTTAACTCTGACTTTTTCTTTGCCGTTCACTACGACGATGTCAAAGGTCACTGCGCTACCATGCGTCGTTTTTTCGCCGCTCACGATTTTCCCCTTGGGAAAATCTGCTTTGACCGCCTTTGCGATGTCGTCCGGCACCATAGCCGGGGTCAATATCTCTTCCAGTTCGGCGAGAGTTCCGTCCGCATTGTAAAGAAGGTCGCGTTTGATCTTTCCCTCGACCGTCTCGAGCTCATAGTACTTGATTCCCTTTTCCACCTCTGTGCCATAGTTGTTCACTTTCGCCTTCGGATAGGCAGCTGCAAATGCCTTCAGGACCGCAGCGGGAACATCCTTCTTGGTGATTTTCTTATCCTGCGCGTTCGTTGCGACGCAGATGGCCAGCATGCCCACGAGAACGATCGTGGTAAACCGAAGAAATGTTTTCATATGACTCTCCTTGATGACGGATGAGTGATTATCGCATACACCCTGCGACTATTGTTTGTTGTCCTACCGAATCAAAATAATAGCGAGATGGACCCAGGGCGTGCCAACGCCCCTTGTCAATCGAAAGCCATAGCTATAAACCGTTATCGTACTGTAATGATTTGTCTTTGGATTTCTTTGTCGGCGTGCCAAAATGGTACGTCAAGCCAAGGTACACAATTCTCGAATCACGGGTACTCACCACGTTCTGGATCAACCAGGGGGTATTCAGATCCGTCTTTCTATTCATGGTTTTCAGCAAGTCGGAGACCGTCATAATGATTGAGAACTTCTCGTCGAAAAGGTCCTGCCGAAATCCCATGTTCAGGACAAAGCTTGGCCTGTTTTGCCCTTGAGGAGTGAGTCGTATTGAACGATAATTCGAGTTGATCTGAATCATCGTTGCCTTTGTCAGGTTCACGCTCGCGTTCAAGGTGCCGCTCCACGACACGGTCGATTTGTTGCTGCCAAATCCCAGGTTGGACGCATCAATCTGTTCGTAGAAGGCGTTCGCACTGAAATTCGCGGTAAAGATATTCCCCACGTTGCCTGCAAGCACGAATTCAAACCCCGCCGATTGATCGCTCGACAGATTCTCGTGCGTCGTCAGGAGTGTGGAGTCATTGAGTGCCTTGATGACGGTTGTGAACCCATTATACCTGTTGCGATAGAAGAGGCTCGGGACGACCGTGATGTTGTCGTTTTGCCACTGCCAACCGAATTCTATCGAATTAATATACTCGGGCTTCAGGCGCGGATTACCGGAGCGAAGGTTCCGAGGATCCTGGTATTCAGGGAAAGGATTCAGGTCATCCCCCTCGGGCCTATTGACGCGTCGGCTGTAGTTGAGCTGCAATTCCGTGAGCTCACTGAATTTGTATGCGAAATGCAGTGTGGGGTAGAGATTGAAATTGTCATTGGAAATAATCGAATCCCCGGTAACCAGATCAGACTTGACGAAGGATCCCTCGGCGCGCAGGCCGCCCAAGACGCTGAGCAACCCGAATGTGTTCTCGTACGTCCCATACAAAGCCTGAATTGTTTCGTTGTAGATGAACCGGTTGGTTTTCTGGAAATCCTTCACGAATGCGAGTTGGGTGGGATCAAAATACTCACCATAGAAATCCATATCTCTCTTGTTGAATTCTCCGGCGTACCCTGCCTCAAACGTCGAATGCTCGGCAAAATGGTACGTGTAGTCTGCGTTGAGCTGTTTTGTCCACTCGGTGTTTTTGATCAAGGTGTTATCGTACGTTTGCGGGCTCGTGGGGACTCGATAGGCATCAGTATAGTGATTGTCTTCCTGTTCCGGTGATTGTGAGGCATTGAACTCGACCCGCAGTTTGTGATCCTCTCCATCAAAGTTATGCTGGACAAACCCGGTGAGGCCTCCTTCTCTTTGGAATTCATAATCCACGCGAAGACGATCGTAATCATCGGTGATGACGTTGCTGTTTGTCAGAACGTACGTTGAGGCATCGTTTCTGGTGAACCCCCTATAACGATAATGCCCCGACAGGCCAATCTTGTCATTGTCGTCGAGCCGATAGTCTAAACCCAACAGAGCGATGTGCGACAGTGGCCGCGAAAGTGATC
>JBEKOB010000085.1:0-17304 GCA_049522195.1 Bacteroidota bacterium | reverse complement strand
TTGCGGAGAGCGAGGGATTCGAACCCCCAAGGGCTTGCGCCCGCCAGTTTTCAAGACTGGTGCAATAGCCGTTCTGCCAGCTCTCCAAAAGCAACCCAAGATGCAATAGTTGATCCCGTTTTCTGGGATCAATCCCGACGTTTTCTGTCGGGACCGTTCTGCCAGCTCTCCAGTTGCCTTTAGAACCCAATGAATGACCGTGAGCGAGTCCCCCGTTCTCCAAAACGAGTCGAGGGGCTGCCAGCTCTTCAAATGCCTTCTCACAATGTAATATACAAAAGTGATCGCGGCATGGCAAGAGTGAGCCTGAAACGGACGATGAACCGATTGCCAATTGCTAGGAATGGGGAACAAAAAAAACGACATCCCGCCTGAGCGGGATGTCGTTCTGCTAACAACACATATGGAACACGGTTGGCTTACTGGAAGTCGCCCGAATAGACCCAGGTGCCCAGCTTTCCACCGCTGTCAATCGTGACCTTGATGGTGTTCGAAGCATTCTGAGCGGACACAGCCGTGAACACGATCGTGTTCGTCGTGGGCGCGGCCGTATAGGTTCCGTTCTCATTTGTTTTCATCTTTGAAGGAATGGAGAACGTGGTGTAGTCACCCTGTCCACCACCCATTGAGCTCGGACGAATCCTGAACTGGTACGCCTGCGCGGCGAGGTTGTTCAGGTCGTTGATGATAGCATCACGGTTTGACTGAACGCTTTGAGCGCTGAAGAGGCTCAAGCCGACTGCGATGGCGATACCGACAATGATAACGCCCAAGATGATCAGCAGCAGTTGTTGTTGTCCCATAAATAATGCTCCTTCGTAGGTGTGTCGTTATGAAGAAAACGTCGATTTATCATTAACTATTTTTAATGCACCCATATCTTGTGCCAAGAACAAGACCTTCCAAGAATGGCGATTCTTGAGGCTTTGAGATAGACCAGAGCGTAATTATAACCGACCGAAGTAAGAATCACCGCGTAAATGTTACCACTGCCACGTCCGCCGTGTTGGAATACCAGCCCAATTTGCGAGGCGTGTACCCATGCCCTCATCCAAAAGATTTCAGCCTCAACTTAATAAGGCTCAGATCTATCCTGTTCGCCGTGCTGTGCATTTGCTCAGGAGTATGGTTCTTGGTCAAACCATCTCGGCTTATGAACATTAACTATTTTTAATATAGGAAGACCATCGCTCAATCGCAACATCTATTTGATACAGGACTTCCTGCGAATGCGACGCGTCTCTGCGCGTGGAGGTAACTGAACTACATCAGAACTTCCGCGTACACTTTTCAATCTATGTGCAGGCCGACAAAAGCCAGACCTCTTTCCACTCTGTCTCATGGTGAGACATCGGACCGCGACCGTACTCAACTTATTCCGGCGAGTTCACCCGCCACCGTGCTGGAACGTGTACCATTCTGGGAAATGATCAGAGCATGAATCAAGTGTGCCGAGACACGCAGAATCAAAAGATCATGGAAGGAAATAATCTGTCTTCACGGGATTAAAGCGAAGGCGGGCCACATTCTGATGTCGAGGCGAAATCTTATAAACAACGGCAGTCGAGTGAACTAGTCAGAATTCCACAAACCGCGATGCGAAGCCAGGCAACAACAGAGTCATTCGCGAATTCTCTCCTTCAATCTTTTCGCAGGCAACATCAAGCAGTTGCCCCGTGTCCGGATCCGTAACGAGGGGTTTTCCAGTTGAGTCGAGTGTGCACTCGCCCTTGTATTCCTTTGAAGACGTGTTCACCAGGAAATAGGTCTTTCCCTTCTTGCCCACGACCGTCGTGCAGAGTATTTGAGGAGACGCCGGGAAAAGAGTACACGATGGATCGACACGTGATCGTATGAGATAGGAGAGCGGAGCAGACCCTTCCGAGCCTACACATGATCCCCCTTGCGCAATTGCATCCTCCATCATTCGCTTGACCTTCTCATCATTCTGGATCCCGTCAGCAGCATACTTAGGCATCAGCGCGTGTGTGAATACTGTTCCGCCTTGCCCAGCATACTGGAGGATCTTCTCCATGGAGGCTAGCCGAATTGTGTCCATCGGTGGGAGAACCAGGACATCGTAGCCCAACCGCCGATGACGAGTTTCCCTCCTTCGATCCTGGCATTGACGAGACTTCGTTCGTCAATGATATCGTAATCAATCTGGTTTCTGAGAAGATCCCTGCATAAATTCGCGAACCCATCGTCGATGAATCGAACCGCTGCGCTCGGATGCAGTTCGTACATCGATCGCTCGGATGGCGTGAAGTGTGCCCACAGCGACACAATCGGATGTAGGACAGCCAAGCGGGCAAGACGCTCCCCTTCGCAGAACAACCTGTTGACCCGATCTACATAATCAGTGTAGGTCCGGAACTCTGCAGCTGAGTACCGTCGCGCCTTGAGGCTGGGCTCGGCCGGCTCACCAGGATGAAGCGAGATCGTATACATACTGACGAAATCCGTTATCCCCAAACTCATGAGAATTCCCGCTGTGCTTTTCATCTGTGCCAGCGTCGCGTGGTGCCAGCCCATGAGTCCGAAGAAATCGCTGATCTCACACATGACGCGCCTTTTACCCTGCAAGCGGGCTGCTGAGCCAGCCACCTTCGGAACCAGAAAGAAGGGTTCTTTATCCTGCATGATCCTTTCCGGATCCGAAAGGATCATATCGATTCCGGGTATGTCGAATTTCCTATAGCAAGTAAACGGATCACCATCGAAATCCGTCTGCCAGACCAACGTCTCCTCGCCGAGGAGGTGACCGCTTGATGACACGTGGTGTGCGTTACACCAAGCCTGAAGCTTCCCGAAATACGTCTCAGCGCAGAGATCAGCAATCACTTCATAAAAGTCGCACCGGATCTTTCTATCAATGTCGCCTGTATCGACGAAGAGGCTTTCCCAGTGTTGCGTCAGGTCGTATCCTTTGCGCTCCTGAAAAATCTTGGGCAGGTCACGATGCCAGGGTAGAGTTTTTGGATAGTCCAATCCCGATGGGACATACGTGGCGATCAGCGAAGGTTCGTCGGTGAAGAACGCCTCGACGTAGTCGCCGATCGGATGAAGAGCTCGTTCATAGCGATCGTGAGTGACCTCAATGAATCTTTCTACGGCGTCGCGATCGAGAATGTTGACGTAGTGCCGTCGTTCAGAGAAGTTTGCTGTTGCGTGGGTTCCCTCAAAGAGCTTTCCAACCTCATAACGCGGCCGACCTGAATCGTCGAATGATCGGATCAAGCCTTCCGCCTCGCCGTTCGGCATCTTGGCAAGCACTAGGCCTCCTGCCGTTCCGCTGGGATATCCTTTTTCATCGTAGATCCAGACGCGCAGCCCCATCGAATGCGCCAACTGCACTCCACGCCTCAGTACATCCCAGGCTTTCTCATCTTCCAGATACTTATCGAGGCTGACGGTCGTTACGAGACCGCTGACGCCGGCATCCAGAAGACTCTGGAATCCCAAACGCATCGTATCTTCGGTGGTTCCACACCATTGTTCGAAAGATGAAACGAATTGTAGCGGACGGAAAATGTCCGGGGAATGTTGGGTAGTTGGGGTCAATGCCAGGTCTCCGGAAGGATGTGAAGACCAATTCGGTTGGTTGGATTAAAGCTGAGATGAGGCAAACTCTGGATTCTACTCTCGCCTCACGTCATGATTCTTGCGGAGAGAGAGGGATTCTCCGCCAAAAGCGGATGAGCCTCCGGCTCAGAACCCTCGATAGAGGATACCCCCTATGCAGGTTTAGTTTCGATTTGACTCTCGCCACACGTCATGATTCGTGCGGAGAGGGAGGGATTCGAACCCTCGATAGAGGTTACCCCCTATGCAGGTTTAGTTCCGATTCGACTCTTGCCGCACGTCCTGTGCTCTTGCGGAGAGGGAGGGATTCGAACCCTCGATAGAAGTTACCCCCTATGCAGGTTTAGCAAACCTGTGCCTTCAGCCACTCGGCCACCTCTCCGGTGAACGTGCGGCAAGAAATGTCGAATCGAGAATCCCGCTTTATGTTATTGTTGTCTTTAGGTGCGGGACAAACCTCGCTGTGCCTTCAGCCACTCGGCCACCTCTCCAGTGGACGTGCGGCGAGAAATGTCAAACCTGGAATCGCTCTCTGTTCAGGAATTGAAAAATGCTGGACAAAACCGTGGATTCAGTCCCAAACTGCGAGGGGCGATGCTTCGTATGCTGAACCACACGACAAAGATATCGAAAAACACTCCGAGATGCAATCTGAAAACAAAAAGCCCGCCGGGATAATCCGGCGGGCTCAATCCTGTGTCCGGAACAAATGCTTCTCCTCAGATCGTCGCCTCCTTAGAGAATTTTCGTCCGAAGGCCGGTTAGATGATACTCCTTACCACCAGGACAGTGACCACGAGACCGACAAACAGCTCTGCCATCTGAAGATATTGCTTTACCGTTTGTCGCAGGATATGTTTTCCACAGATCTCGCAGAATGTGACATTGGCAGCCGTCAAATTGTAGCAGTGCGGACAGGATCTCCGTCTCACATTGCCAGAATCCACGACCACCACCTGCTGTGCAAGAGCAATCGTCAGAAGCCCGATCGCGGGCGTCAGAACGACTGAGTACCAAAACCCCAGCCAAAACCCGTGCCCCTTTCTCCTGTTCCAGAGCGCCAGGACGACAGCTGATGTAGCGTATACAAAGAACAGCATAACTGTGTTCATTGCTCCCCCCCACCTTGTGGCTAGTCATTGATTACGAGAACGAAAACCCATCGCGTCTACTACCCCCAGACATGCCACGGTCGTCTCGGCACCATAATACATTGATTGCTAGGCCACTTGTGTGATATAGATCGCACAGATCGTGATTATGCTCCCGATCACAAAGGCAGGAGTGATGGTGTAATTGAGGAAAACAAGCGAAAGGATGGTGGCGAAAACTGGTTGGGCGTTGGAGAATACTGCTACCTTTGTTGCTTCGATCCGGCTCAACGCGTGATACCACAGAAGGTAGCCAATAATGGACGTGCCAATAGCGAGATACAGCACCCCGCCCCAGTGGAGTCCATTGAGCTCAGTGAATGGGAAACGAGAGGCGCTGATCAACCCGACGGGCGCGAACATGAGTGCTCCGCAGATCATCATCGCCGAGGTCGTTCTCAGGGCGCCATATTTTATGATCATGTCCTTGCCAAGAACAGTGAACATCGCCCATGCGATGACCGCGACAAGAATGAGAAGATTGCCATAGGCGTACCCCGAGGAAAAGTCTATTCCCCTCTCGAATATCACTATTGAAATGCCGGCGAACGCCAGGAGGATTCCAAAGATCTTCAATGGCTTCATTTTCTCCCGATGCGTGAAGTGGGAAAGGATGAGCACGAACACCGGCGTTGCAGCGTACAGAAGAGCCCCATTTGCCGCGGTGGAGAATTTCAACCCATACAAATACAGAAACTGGTTCAAGGCAACCCCGACGAATCCAAGGAACGCCATCTGACCCCAATCTTTTCGTTCTATATTGTGAGGCCCGGACCTGATGCGCATGATCGCCCACAAACCAACAGCTGCGATCACGGTCCTCAGGAACGTCAGGGTCACGGCATCTACTTCTCCCACCACTGCCTTGGCGACAATATGCGTTCCGCCTGCAATGATCTGCTGGATCACCAGCAACAGATATACATTTGTTCGTCTCATCGAATTTGCGCCCCAATGTACGACTCCACGCTTTGAAAACCAAGGGACTTGCTTGTACTGCTAGAAGCTGAACCATCAACCTACCCCGACACATCCCGCTTGCCTCCGGAAGAAATCAACCTTACATTCGGAAGAAGGCTCACCACCATTTCCTCTTTGCTTTCACGACCGCATCTATGGTCCCGGCAAAGTGAGATTCTGTCCATTTCCCAATTAGTCGCTATGAGCTCATCCAAACGCTTGTTTCTTGTCGACGGTAATGCAATCGCGTACCGGTCGTACTATGCGTTCATCCAACGGCCTCTCACCAACGCAAAGGGACAGAACACGAGTGCGGTGTACGGGTTCGTGACATTCCTGAACCGTATCCTCACGCAAGAGGCACCTGATTATATCGCTGTTGTATTCGACACCGGCGCACCGACGTTCAGGCACAAAGAATACAAAGAGTACAAAGCGACACGTCAGAAGATGCCAGAAGATCTTTTTTCACAGCTGGCAATCATCAAGGATGTCGTCACCGCCTACAAGATCCCCGTTTTGGAGATGGATGGATTCGAAGCCGACGACATCATCGGCACGCTTGCGAAACGAGCAGAAAGCGAAGGAGCTCTCTCGTTTCTCGTGACGCCCGACAAGGACTTCATGCAGCTCGTCTCCAAGAAGACGAAAATGTACAAACCCGGACGCCAGGGGACGGATGTGGAGATCGTCGATATTGAAGCAGTTAAACAGAAATTTGGAGTGCCTCCCGAGAAGGTTATTGAAGTCCTTGGCCTCATCGGCGACACCTCGGATAATGTCCCGGGTGTCCCAGGTGTAGGCGAGAAAACTGCCATCCCTCTCATCCAGCAATACGGAACCATTGAAAATCTATACAAGAACCTTGCGAAGATTGAGCAGAAAGGGCTGCGCCAGAAACTCGACACGAACAAAGAACTCGCGTTCTTATCGAAGAAACTCGTCACCATCGATACCGAAGTTCCGCTGAAAGTCGACTTCCACTCGCTCAAGGCTGCCGATCCTGACTTCCCCAGGCTCAAGGCGCTGTTCGCCGAACTGGATTTCCGCTCGCTCCTACAGGCAGTCCCAAAATCATCCGCTCCAAAGTCCGTCCCTCCGGCCGACCTTGATTTCCCGCCCCCCGAGGAGGTGCTGACGGACATCAAGTCAGACCAGCACACTTACACACTCGTTACGGACCTGAAAGCACTGGAGCAGCTTTGCAGCCGTCTAAAAAAGGCGAAACAGTTTGTATTCGATACCGAGACAACATCCACCGACTCCCTCAATGCAGAACTCGTCGGCGTTTCCTTCTCGATCGAGCCGCGCGAGGCGTTCTTTGTGGCGGTACGGTCCGCTTCAGCAGCGTCACAGTCTGATCTGTTCGGGAAATCGAAATCCGCAGAGGATGACAAAGGGCTCACCATCGAAGAGGCAATTTCGTGTCTCAAGCCTTTGATGGAGGATCTGCATCTCAAGAAGATCGGGCATAACATCAAGTATGATATGCTCGTTCTGTCGCAATACGGCATTTGGACGAAAGGAATCGATTTCGACACGATGATCGCCAGCTACATCCTGCGGGCTGACGGACGGCACAATCTCGATGCACTTGCCAAGGAACATCTCCAATACAGAAAGGTGTCGTTCAGCGATCTCACTGGTTCAGGAAAAGACCAAAAACCGATACGTGAGGTTGCGCTCCAATCATTGTGCGATTACTCCTGTGAAGACGCGGACATGACACTGCGTCTTTACGAGCTTCTGCGGACAAAGCTGTCTGAACAAGGCATGATGAAGCTCTGTTCCGACCTGGAGTTCCGGCTTATCCCTGTTCTCTGCGCGATGGAAGCCACCGGCATCGCGATTGACGTAGAATATTTGAAAAAGATGTCGAAAGAGCTCGAGCTTCTCCTCGAAACCCTCGTGAAGGAGATTCACGGATATGCAGGCGTCGACTTCAATATCAATTCCACGCAGCAGCTTGGAGAGATTCTCTTCAACAAGCTGAAACTCCCGACTCAGAAAAAGACCAAGACCGGGTATTCGACAGATTTTGGTGTGCTCGAGACATTGCGGCACGAACACCCTGTCATTGAGAAGCTGCTCGAATACCGTCAGTTCTCGAAGCTGAAATCAACGTACGTCGATGCGCTTCCTGCGCTCATCAATCCCCGCACGGGGAGAGTTCACACCTCGTTCAATCAAACTGTGGCAGCGACGGGACGGCTGTCCAGCAGCGATCCGAACCTTCAGAATATCCCCATACGATCCGAGATTGGACGCTCAATCAGGAAGGCGTTCATACCTGGAGAAAAGAGCGACATCATTCTTTCGGCCGATTATTCGCAGATCGAATTGCGGGTCATGGCACACATTTCGGGAGATGAAGGGCTCGGCGAGGCGTTTAGAAATAAAGAGGACATCCACGCCACAACCGCAGCGAAAGTTTTCGGCGTCGAGCAAAAGAATGTCTCAAAAGATATGCGACGGAAAGCGAAGGAAGTAAACTTCGGAATCATGTACGGCATCGGGCCATTCGGTCTTGCATCACGACTGGAGATTCCGCAATCGGAGGCCAAGGAGATCATTGCCCGATACTTCGAGCGGTTCCCGAAGGTGAAGCAATATATCAACGATACCATCACTTCCGCCCGTGCCAGCGGGTATGTCGAAACCCTGCTGGGGCGACGCCGCTTCCTGCCCGACCTCAACAGCAGCAATCAGAACATCCGCCAAAACGCAGAGCGGCAGGCCATCAACATGCCGATCCAGGGGACAGCCGCAGACATGATCAAGCTTGCGATGATTCACATTGATGGAGCGTTTTCGGCAAAAGAACTCGAGTCACGTATGCTGATCCAGGTACACGACGAATTGGTTTTCGAGGTGAAGAAGAAAGAAGAGAAAGAGGTACGAAGCCTTGTGACGAAACATATGCAACAATCGTTGAAGCTCAGCGTGCCCCTCGAAATCGAGATTGGTGTCGGCAAGAATTGGCTCGAGGCACATTAGCCCGCCCAGCACCTTTCGAAGGTTCCGAGGCATTAACAAGTCACCTTCGAAAGGTTCACTTAGCCCCCCTGGCCAAAAAAAAGATCCCCCAATTCATCATCAGGACTCTTTTTCGATTCTGGAATTCAACCAACTGTCGACGATCAAACCTCCATGATTTCCTTCTCTTTTCCTACAAGGAGATTGTCGATGTCTTTGATGTACTTATCTGTCAATTTCTGAGATTCCTGTTCCCCGCGCTTCCGTTCGTCTTCAGAGAAATGTTCGGCCTTTTCTGACTTCTTCAGATGTTCAATGGCATCTCTCCGAACATTTCGGACCGCGATTTTCCCGTCTTCCCCAAATTTCTTGATAAGCTTCACCAGTTCTCGGCGACGCTCTTCGTTTAGCGGAGGAATCGGGACACGGAGAATATTGCCATCATTGACGGGGTTCAATCCCAGATTCGCGTTCAGAATCGCCTTGTCGATGACGGCAAGCATGTTCTTTTCCCATGCCTGCACACTGATTGTGTGCACATCCGGCGTGCTGATATTCGCAACCTGGTTGAGGGGCACCATGCTGCCGTAGTAATCTACTTTGATACCGTCAAGAAGCGCAGTAGTCGCCTTTCCTGTCCTTACCTTTACAAGTTCTTCTCGCACCACTTCCACCGCCTTCTTCATCCGGTCTTCTGCATTCTTCAGGATATCCTTTACCATAGAGAGCTCGCTAGTCGTTTATGATGAGGATTTAGTGGAGTGGAGCCCATTACGTATACACTTTCAGCCTTCAGAAACCACTTTTGAACCCACCGCTTCACCCATGATAATCCTGCGGAGGTTGCCGGGCGTGTTCATGTTAAATATTACAATGGGCAGCTTGTTTTCCTTGCACAACGTGATCGCAGTCATATCCATCACGCGGAGATCCTTCTTCAAAACGTCCATGTAGCTGATCTCTGGGAATCGTATGGCGGCTGCATTCTTTTCGGGATCGCTGTCATAGATGCCATCAACCCGCGTTCCCTTCAAAATCACGTCAGCTTCGATCTCGATCGCCCGAAGGGCCGCGGCAGTGTCCGTTGTAAAATACGGATTTCCGGTCCCGGCCGCAAAAATAACGATGCGACCTTTTTCAAGGTGTCGTATTGCCCGGCGGCGGATAAACGGCTCAGCGATCCTTTCCATATTGATCGCCGTCTGGCACCGGGTGAACAGCCCATGTTTTTCGAGTGCGTTCTGCAGGGCCAACGCGTTGATAACCGTCGCGAGGATCCCCATATGGTCGCCCGTCACCTTGTCGATCCCGTCATCCGATTGATCGAGACCACGATAGATGTTCCCTCCACCAATGACAATGCCGACTTCAACTCCGAGTTCCTTGATGGTTCGAATTTCCTCAGCGAATACGCTGAGGACGCCCGAATCAATTCCGTAGTCACGGCCGCCCATCAGTGACTCGCCGCTGAGTTTGAGGAGAATGCGTTTGTAGAGTGCTTTTGCCATACTCGCTCGTGGTCGAAAAAAATCCCGAATCGCTTCGGGATTTATGTGAAAGATTACTTTGTGGATTCTCCTAAGTGGTAACGATGGAACCGGCGGACACCAACCTTCTCACCGACCTTTCCAGTAGCGTCGGACAGAAGGTCTTTGATCGTCTTTCCGGAATCCTTGATGAAGCTTTGCTCGAGGAGGCATACTTCCTGGTAGAACTTCTCCAGGCGTCCTTCGGCAATCTTCTCAGCGATTTCGGGCCGTTTACCCTCGTTCACCGCCTGGGCCTTGTAGATTTCAATCTCTTTTTTCAGCGTTTCCTCATCGACATCCTCTTTGCTGACGAAGACTGGACTCATGGCGGCAATCTGCATAGCGATATCGTGCGCCAGCTGCTTGAACTCCGGCGTCTTCGCAACAAAATCGGTTTCGCAGTTCAACTCAACCATCGCGCCGATTCGCCCGCCGGCATGGATGTATGCTTCGACGACACCCTGGTTTGCTTCTCTCTCTGCGCGCTTCGCGGCTACAGCTGCCCCCTTCTTACGGAGGTTTTCCGTCGCGAGCTCCATGTCTCCATTTGACTCTTCGAGGGCGCGCTTGCAATCCATCATGCCTGCGCCGGTCTTGTCACGTAAGGACTTTACAAGTTCGGATGAAATGACAGCCATACTTCTGTACTTCCTCCTTTACTAAGCTCTCGCTGGAACTTCCGGTTTCTCAGATGACTCTTTGTTTTCTGCGCCCTGTGCCATGGCTTCGTCGGCTTGGCGGGCAGCAATTCTCTGACTGCCCTCGATGACGGACTCTGCGATCGCCTTCGCGATGCACTGGACCGATTTCAGCGCGTCATCGTTTGCGGGGATCGGAAAATCGACAAGATCCGGGTCGCAGTTCGTATCAACGATGGCCACAACCGGTATCCCGAGTCGACGCGCTTCCTTCACCGCGATCGCTTCCTTTTTCACATCCACCACGAACACCAATCCCGGCAGTCGTGACATCTCGACGACACCCGAGAGAATGTTTTGCAGTTTCTCACGCTCGCGATCGAGGAACAACCGTTCTTTCTTTGTTATCTTTTCGAACGTGCCATCACTCTCCATCTTCTCGATGTTCGTGAGGCGCTTGACGCTCTTGCGAATGGTGGTGAAGTTCGTGAGCATGCCGCCGAGCCATCGCTCTGTGACATGGAAGGCTCCGCAGCGCTTCGCCTCCTCCGCCACGACATCTTTCGCTTGCTGCTTCGTAGCGACGAAAAGCGGCTTCCGGTTCTGCGAAACGATATTGGAAACAGCATTACAGGCCACTTCCAACAATTCCTGAGTCTTTTTCAAATCGATGATATGAATCCCATTGCGCTCCATGAAAATGTAGGGCTTCATTTTGGGATTCCAACGGCGGGTGATGTGCCCGAAGTGGGCACCTGCTTGCAGCAGTGCTTCGAGTTCGACACGGGGCATAATTGATCCTTTTGAGTTAGTTCTACTATTCTCGTCATCTCCTGACGGAATCCCGATAGTCTATGAGACTGTCGAGACACTCCCGCTCGGATCGGAGAATATGATTGATGAAAAAATGGTCCGATTAACGCTTCGAGAACTGGAACCGCTTACGGGCCTTCTTCTGACCGTATTTCTTCCGCTCGACCATGCGAGGGTCTCTCGTGAGCAGCCCTGCATTGCGCAGATTCTGACGGTGATCCTCGTCCAGAGAGACGAGCGAGCGCGCGATCCCAAGCCTGATCGCCCCGGCCTGACCTGTCGGTCCGCCCCCTGCAACTTTCACTTTTGCATCATAGCGTCCCTGCGTGGCGGTTGCTTCAAAAGGCTTGAGGACCTCTTCACGGAGCACGGCGATTGGAAAATAGATCTCGAGTTCTTTCTTGTTGACGGTAACTTTGCCGGATCCGTCTGTGAGTTTCACGCGAGCGACGGCAGTTTTCCGACGACCAACGGTGATGATTGATGGCATTGATGTCCTTGCTAAATGATAACGTTACAGTGGCAGAATTTCAGGTTGCTGGGCGCTGTGCGGATGCTCAGGACCGACGTACACCTTGAGCTTCTTGATCATCCGGCGACCCAGCCGATTATGCGGAAGCATTCCCTTCACAGCGTGCTCGAGGAGCATGTGCGGCTTTGTTTTGATCACGTCCTGAATGTTTTCGAACCGCGCACCGCCCGGATACTGGGTATTATGATAGTATTCCTTCAATTCCTGACGCTTTCCCGTCACGACCACCTTCTCAGCGTTGATCACAACGACGAAATCGCCAAGATCAGCATTGGGTGTGAAGGTGGGTTTGTGCTTCCCGCGAATCACATGTGCTATCTTGGAAGCGATACGACCGAGCGTCTTCCCGCTCGCATCGACGATGAACCACTTCTGGCTCACATCTTCCTGCGTAAAAAACTTGGTCCTCGATGACAATTCCACACTAACCTCCAGATCAAGAGAATTTGACTCGACTTCATTTTCAAGTTTTTAAATATACCGCTCTTTGGCCGGAAAGTCAACGACTTTTTGGGTGGCAGGACGTTGCAGGGTGAGGTTCTGAAGAAGACCTCACGTAGAAGATGAGCAGACCGCTTAAACCTGGCGTTCAGCGTGGTAGGAGCTTCGGACCAGGGGTCCGGACTCTACGTGCCGGAATCCCAGCTCCAGACCGAGCACCTTAAGCGTCCTGAACTCGTCCGGGTGAGCATACCGATCGACGGGAAGATGCTCGTGAGTGGGCTGCAAATACTGCCCTAGTGTCAAAATGTCGCAATTGGTCTTCCTGATATCCTTCATCACCTCGATCACTTCATCGGTCTTTTCACCGATGCCGAGCATCAGGCCGGTCTTGGTCACCATTCCACTCTTCTTCGAGCGCTCGAGAACTTCGAGTGATTGCAGATAGTTTGCCTGAGGTCTCACTGTACGATACAAGCGAGGGACGGTCTCGAGATTGTGGTTCAGTATGTCAGGTCGTGCCTCCAGCACGATGTTCAAAGCTTCTTCGCTTCCTTTGAAATCCGGTATCAGCACTTCGATGGTCGTGCCTGGGACTTCTGCATGGATGAGCCGGATGGTTTCAGCAAAAATGGGAGCGCCTCCATCCTTTCGTTCGTCGCGGTTCACCGATGTGACGACGGCATGACGCACACCCATCAGTTTGACAGCGTCGACGACACGACGCGGCTCGTCCCAGTCCAGTCCATAATCCGGACGACCGGTCTTTACAGCGCAGAATCCACACGATCGCGTGCAAATGTCGCCCAGAATCATGAACGTCGCGGTACCTGAGTGCCAGCATTCCCCCATGTTCGGACAGCGCGCCTCTTCACACACTGTGTGCAACCGATGCCCATCAATGATATTCTTGAGCCTCGCGTATCCTTCGCCGCCGGGGATCTTCGCCTTCAACCACTCCGGCCGGCGTGGCCGCTGGGATTCTGATTTGCCTGCAGGGATTTCTTCAAAAATCTGTGCCACCTAAAAGGTCCTCGAAAAATCGTACTGTTCAAGATTAGAAACCACCTTGGCAAGGAATTGTCCGCCAAGTGCGCCATCAATGATTCGATGATCGAATGCGAGCGTCAGGTACACCATCGAGCGTATGGCGATCGAATCGTGTCCCTCAGCGTTTGTGAGAACAACCGGTCGTTTCTTGATTGCACCGACTCCGAGTATCGCCACCTGCGGCTGGTTGATGATCGGCGTGCCGATGATGTTGCCGAACACACCGTAGTTCGTGACTGTGAACGTCCCTCCCTGGATTTCGTCCGGCATCAGGCGCTTCGCCCTCGTTCGGAGGGCGAGATCATTGATAGCACGAGCGAGCCCAAGGAAATTTTTGCCGTCAGCGTTCTTAATGACAGGGACAATAAGGCCGGTGGGAGAAGCGACGGCAATCCCGAAGTTGATGGACTTCTTCAGGATGATCTTATCCCCTTCGACTGAACTATTGAGCAACGGGAATGCCTTCAGTGCCCGAGTGGTCGCATCGACGATGAAGGGCATAAAAGTAAACTTGAAGCCCTCCTGCTTCTCGAATCGATCCGCGTTCTTCAAACGGAACTCGACGATGCGCGTCACATCGCACTCCGAGATCGCCTCGACGTGCGGAGACGTCTGCACGCTCCGAACCATATGCTCAGCCATCTTCAGCTGAACATTATCCATCTGGACAATCTCAAAATTCGGTGACGGATATTTTGCCTGAAGTTCTTTCAGATCGATGCGCGCTATGGGAGCATGCAGTTGAGAGACAGGTCTTGTGGACCGATGCTTGAGGTATTCTTCGAGATCATGTTTTGTCACGCGTCCGGCAATACCTGAGCCCTCGACACGATCGAGTTCATCTGTGCCCACCCCTTCTTTACGGGCAATCGTCCGGACTAACGGAGAATAGAACCGTTCTCCGTTGCGCTTCTGAACTTTTCTTGCCGTAGTTTCAATTGCAGCGGGAGCGACCGAGAAATCTGACTGAGAGGTAACCTCTGGTTTCGCTGCAACGGCAGGAGCGGCCGGGGAGTTCTCTATTTTAAGAGAGGCCGCTTCAGTCTCGATAACGGCGATGATCGTTCCAACCTCAACGGTCTCACCTTCGGACACAACTATCTTAGAAAGGAATCCTGCTGAGGGGGACGGAATCTCTGAATCAACCTTGTCTGTACTGATCTCAAGAATGGATTCGTCCTGCTCGATCTTGTCGCCGGGCTTCTTCATCCAGCGCAGGATCTTCCCTTCCTGAATACTCTCCCCCATTTTCGGCATTACAACGTCGACAAGCATCAGAGGGCTCCTTTAGTATGCGGCCAGGTCTTCAAGGGCAGCAAGGATCTTTCCTTCATTCGGAAGCATCTCGTTCTCGAGCGGAGGACTGTACGGTACGGGTGTATCAAGTGCTGCGACTCGCTTCACAGGGGCATCAAGGTGTTCGAAGCAATTCTGCGCAATCAACGCAGCAATTTCGGCACCAAATCCCGCAGTGATCGTGTCTTCGTGAGCAACGAGCACTTTTCCAGTCTTTTTCACAGATGCATAGATCGTGTCTATGTCCAGGGGATTGATCGTCCGTATATCGATCACCTCGACACTCACTCCACGTTCTTCCAACTTGCGGGCTGCTTCGAGAGACTTCTGGACCAGGGCTCCGTACGTGATCACGCTGATGTCACTTCCTTGCCTTTTCACCGATGCTATACCGAAAGGAAGGACATATTTTTCATCCGGCTCGGGTGATGCGGCGTAGCCCTGCCTGTACAGACCTTTGTGTTCCATGAAGATTACCGGATCGTCTCCGCGGATGGCTGCTTTGAGAAGGCCCTTGGCGTCAGCGGCGTTCGATGGGAATGCAAGGCGTATACCAGGGACGTGTGCCAGAATACTCTCAAGACACTGGCTATGGTAATGCCCGCCATGGATGTATCCGCCAACCGGCACTCGGATAACGAATGGACAGGTCCAGCCGTTGTTTGAACGGTAGCGGAACATGGCAATCTCATCGCGTATCTGCATGAACGCCGGCCAGATGTAGTCTCCAAACTGTATCTCCGGCACCGGCGTCCATCCCTTCAGCGCAAGACCGGTTGCAACGCCGACAATGCTCGCTTCAGCAAGCGGGGAATTGAACGCGCGGGACACACCGTACTGTGTTGAAATTCCTTTTGTCGCTGTAAACACTCCCCCTTTGCCATCCGCAACGTCCTCACCGAAGATGATCATCTTCGGGTTGCGCGCCATTTCTTCCTTCAATGCATGATTGATCGCATCAACCAAGACAACCTTTGGACCCGTGTGCGTCGGTTCCATAAAATCTTTCGGCGGATTTGCATGTGCTTCGCCGTACACAAAATGCTGGACTGTCGAGGGATCAGGCAATAGACGCGACTCAGCCCAACTCGCCGCCGAATCGACTGCCTCCTTCGCTTCAGCCTGAATGCCGGTTGCTTCCTTGTCGGTGATGAACCCTTCTTCAATCAGGTAGTGTGTCATGATCGGGATGGGATCTCTCGCTTTATCCCGCTCGACGTCCTCTTTGCTTCTGTACTTCAGCTGATCGTCGGATGAGGAGTGAGGAAGAAGACGCACGACATTGGCGCGTATCAGGGAAGGTCCACCCCCCGACCTGGCACGCGTCACCGCTTTCTGCATCGTAGTGAAAACTTCGGCGAAGTTCGAGCCATCGACATCATAACGATCCAACCCTTTGAATCCTCCCACGACCTCAAACACTGACCCACCCGCGGTCTGGTTCTCGACGGGGACCGAAATCGCGTACCGGTTATCCTGCACAAAGAAAATGACAGGGAACGCGTCCCGCGCCGCCCAATTTACAGCTTCGAAAAACTCTCCTTCACTCGTGGCTCCTTCACCCGAGGAGACGTAGACCACCTCATCCGTCCGTTCTTTCTTGCATGCCATCGCAACACCAACGGCCTGGAGGTACTGGGTTCCCGTGGGACTCGACTGTGTTGGCATGCGGAGGTCAGGCCGACCATAGTGCCCCTGGGGCTGGCGACCGCCAGTCGTCGGATCTTCGGCCCTGTGAAGAGAGGAAAGGAAAATATCTTCTATGGTCATGCCCATATGAAGGGCAAAGGCCATATCACGGTAGTACGGAAAGCTCCAGTCATGTTTGGGACGGAGAGCTGCAGCAGCAGCCACCTGTGCCGCCTCGTGCCCGGAACCGCCGATATGAAAGAAGCATTTCCCCTGCTTCAGCATGATGAGGATTTTCTCATCTGCACGGCGGGCCATCAACATAGTCCGGTACGCGCGGAGAAGTTCTTCCTTCGAGAGCTTGATTGCACTCGACCCTACGGCACGAACACGTGTCTGGGTTGACGACATTTATTCAATCTCTCCTCTCGCCGGGATGAGACCGCTCAGTGAAGAGTTACTCTCGCGATGACTGAACGTGAAGTGATTCAATCCGTTGCCGGAGCAAGTCAGGTTCCATTACTACTGGATTACAACCAAAAACCGCAGAAAAAGATTCCGTCAGCCTGGCCTCGATTTCTTCAAGAGGAAGCTCTTTCCCCAGGATCCGCTTCATGGAAGTCACACCCTTATGAAAGATGCCACACGGGATGATGCGTTCAAACTTCTGGAGGTCGGTGTTTACATTCAGCGCAAACCCATGC
>JBEKOB010000084.1:0-17320 GCA_049522195.1 Bacteroidota bacterium | reverse complement strand
GTTTCTTTGCATCGTGCACCGCCTCGCTGAATGATGTCCCTCCGTTGAGACAGTTGAAAATGAAGCTCAGCGTTCCCGAGAGCACCGCCTCGATCCGCTCGATCGAATCTCCGGTCTGTATGATGCTCCTGATCGACTCAACGATGGGGAGGGCTGCACCGACATTTGTGCTGTAGCGGAATTCTGCCCCATGTTGCGCCGCGGCTGAGCGAAGCTCCCGGTAAAACTCGTTCGAAAGTGTGTTGGCGACCTTGCTTGACGTGATGACGGAGACGCTTGAGTTGAGCAGCTCGGTGTATTGCTTCACCGCAGCTTCCACTCCGGTGCAGTCGATAACGATCGAATTCGCCGCATTCAGCTGCTGCACTTTCGATGTGAACTCGCCCAGATTCGAGGATAGCGGACTGGCGGATAGGAGCGCGCGCCAGTGGCAGAGATCGATTCCCTGTTCATCAAAAAGCATCTGCCGGCGGTTTGCAATGCCAACCAGTCGAAATCGGGTGCGAAGGGTGGTTTTTGCGAATTCTTCCTGGTCCTTCAACAGCTCAAGCAGCGCACTTCCAACAAGCCCTGGTCCAAGGAGGAAGAGATTGAGTGTCTTTTGCCTTGAGAGGAACAGATGATCGTGGAGAGCATTCATCGCTTTCTGAAGGTCGCTGTGCTTCAAAACGAGAGTCAGATTACGGTCCGATGAGCCGTGTGCGATGGCTCTTGGCGTAATTCCATTTCGGCCCAACGCATCAAATATCTTTCCAGTTACTCCCGGGATGTTCTGAACGCGGTCACCGACAACCGCAACGATCGAGCAATCGTTTTCGACTGTGATATCGGATATCTGACCATGATGCAGCTCGACGCGAAATTCCAGCTCGACGACCTCCCGGGCAGTCCTGATGTGTTCTGAAGTGATTGCCAGACAAATGCTGTGCTCGGACGAGGATTGTGTAATGAGTGTAACCTCTATCTCTTTTCGTGCCAGTGCTGCGAAAATCCTCGAAGCAATTCCGACCGTGCGCAGAATGCCTTCTCCGGTTATCTTGAGTAGGCTGACTCTGTCGATGCAGGCGATCCCTTTGACGGGGCTCTCGGTCTCAGAAGATGTGCGCTCACAAATGAGCGTTCCCTTGAACGCCCGATTGAAAGTGTTCCGAATACGTATGGGAATTCGTTTGTGAAGCGCAGGCAGCATTGTCGGCGGATGAATCACCTTCGCTCCGAAGTGGGAGAGTTCCAACGCCTCTTCGAATGTGAGCGTATCGAGCGAAAAAGCTTCTGAGACCCTTCTCGGATCGGCTGTCATTACGCCGTCGACATCTGTCCAAATCTCTATTTCCTCTGCGTCGAGCGCCGCGCCGATGATGGAGGCGGTGTAGTCCGAGCCGCCGCGACCCAGGGTCGTGGTCTCGTTCTCAGGACCCCGGGCAATGTATCCGGTGATGACCTGTATCTCTTTGCGATTCCTGAAGTGATTCAGAAGATTCCAATTCGTCAGGTCGAAGTTTACCTGGGCTGACCCGTACGTGAGGTCGGTTTGGATGAGTGTTCGGCTGTCAACGTAGCTCGCAGGAATACCGCGCCGTTGTATCGCCTCTGCTATGATAACGCAGGAGAGCTGTTCCCCATAACTCATCACGAAATCAAGTGTCCGCTGTGTGATTTCCCCGAGGATCCAGATCCCGTGCACGAACTCCCGTAGTTCCTGAAATGCCTGTGAAATGAATCGATGTGCGTCCGATTCGGCTTGGTTGCCAAGCAGATCGTCGGCGACGCTCCTATGGCGAGCCTGGAGCTCGCTGAGCAGCTCTTCGTAGCTCTTATCCCCGCGATATGCTCGCTGTCCGGCCTCGATCAGCTGGTTTGTCACTCCTTGCATCGCTGATGCGATCACCGCCAGCTTGCCGTTGTTCTTCTGCGAATCGATAATGATGTCGATGACGGCCTTGATGCGTGCCGAGTCTCCGACCGACGACCCGCCAAACTTCAATACTCTCATTGTGTCTCCTCAATGTCTGCGGTGAACGGGAGTGTCAACCGCATCCCTAAAAACGAAAAAGCCTCTCAGGGAAATGATATCCTGAAGAGGCTCTGAACAAGCTTCTTCTCTTATCTTTCCCTCGCTCGATTCCTCGACGGGGCAGGATGAAGCACCAGCATCCCTTGTTACGGGACCGGTTGCTAAGGCGTCAACGGGCCTGTTCCCTCAGCCTTTCTCAATAAGAGGCGTATGTAATCTTCGCTACTCTGAGCTCACACCCTCCAAAGTCATGATGGTTTGAAGAGCATTCTCACATTTAATATACAATCTGTGGGGCGACAAGTCAAGAAAATTTGCTCGGGCACCGATCGCAAGTCGGAATTCATTTCGACCAAATGTATCACTGTATCTCTGAGCAACGAATCGTCCCTTGAAGCCTCACTGCGATTTGGCCAAACTCTGGCCAAGCTCGGTGAGCAGGGTCTCGGAGGTTGTATCCTCTGCTCCAAGGACGCCGTAGAGTATGTTTAGCTTCAGGACAAATGTGATGACCCCATTGTGGGGATCACGGACGCGGAAACGTCCCCCTTCGGTTTTCGAGATCCCTTCTTTTGGCAGGGGAGCAAGATACGTATCGATTGTCTTCCTGGCGGCGTCAGCCGATTCCATGCTGATGATGAATGCCTTCAGTGCGCTGCTATCATTGTAGCTGGCTGTAAAGGCACCGCTGAAAAAGCTGTATCCAAGGAAGTTCTTGGCCACGTACTGTTCTGTGTTTGCCTGCTTTCCGTGTGAGGGAAATGCAGCAATCAAGCCGGGCCACGACTTCACACGATTCAGGTGCTTCTCCAGTGCTGCAGCGATCGATATCAATCCTTCCTGGGCTGGCTTTTCTGATTGGACCGTCGAGATCTTGACGTAATACTCTCCGCACAGAAAATTCAACACCCCCTTCTCGACATACCCTTGAGTACCAAGATCGATGAAATGATAATCGGGATATCGTTCCTGAGAATACATCCCGAATGCATCGACAGCAGATTTGTGTCTGTAAAGTTCGACTTTGATCTCGAGGTCAGCTGTCTGCTGATACCGCGCGATATGCAGATCGACAAAATCATACTCAAGGAACAAATCCGCAGCCCCATCAATCACATCCCACAGATTGTTCGGCGTGTAGACGATCTCGTCGACCGTCAGCTTCCAGCCGCTTATCTGAGGAAAAAGAGGCGGAGTACTCTGGGCCGATGAAACAGAAACGAGGACGAGCGACATTCCCGCAAGAAATGCAAGCAGCTTCGTCATCTATGATCCTATGAAAGGAATTCTGCTGGAATGTTGACCAGCCTGGACACGTCTGCGATTTTCTCTGCGACGTTGAAACCCTTTGTGCAAACCGCCGTGCAATGCCCGCAATCGCTGCAAGGATTCTCTTGAACCTCCAGACTCCTGAGAAGCGATTGTGCCATCTCGGGTTGTTTGTAACCATAGGTGTACATATAAGCCCGCATGATATCCGGAATCGGCAGACCCCTCGGACAATTCGGTACGCAGTGCTCACACCCCTGGCAGTAAAGCCCGCTTTCGGATTTGCCGAGAGCCAGGCTTGCTTTCTCGTCATCGGTCATCGTCAGATCGGTATTGACACTTACGTTCAGCGCGAGGTGATCAAAGTTTGTATTCCCCGGAATCGCGGTTGTTACATTTTCATCCTGAAGTACGAACTTCAGCGCAGCTTTGCAGTTGATCGGCTTGGTGCGTTCCTTGTCGTAGAAACCTCCCGCCATCGTCTTCATCGCAACGATACCGATTCCTGCTTTTGCTGCTTTCGCGATTGCCTCTTTGACCCGGACGTAGTGATCCTGCTTGAAATTCACAGAAGCCAGCACCACCTCGTAGATCCCACTGTCGATCGCTGCCTGTATCACTTCGGGTTCGTTCATGTGAGTCGACATGCCGACGTGTTTTGCCTTCCCCGATTTCTTCGCTTCCTGAACAGCTTCGAGCATAGCAGGGAAGAGAGCTGCTTCTCTCGTTGAGATGCCGTGGACATAGAGGATGTCAACGTAGTCGAGCTTGAGCCTCTTCAGACTGGTATCGAAGCGATCAAGAAATGCCTTTACTGTCGAACCGGATTTCAACGTGCCAGCCTTGTCGTCCCTGTCTTCGGGCTGGACCTTGGTCGCAAGCACGAACGAGTCCCGCTTGTGATCCTTGAGGACTTCGCCGATCATCTCTTCGTTGTGTCCCCTCTGATAGCCATGAGCCGTATCAAACAGCACGATGCCCGCCTCGAGGGCGGCTTTCACAAGTGCCGGATTATCAGCACGCATCACACCGAAGCCGACAATCGGGAGCTCAATGCCAGTCTTCCCTAGCTTGCGGGTAATGAATTTCTTTTGCGAGACCGGATTCTGAGTCCCGGGTGTGGGAGTCTGACCAAAAGCAGATGTTGCCAGGAGAGCACCTGAGGTGCCGAGAAGAGAGGACTTGAGGAAGTGCCTTCTGTCGTATCCGTTCATTATGATGGTCCTTTGGCGATTGAGGAGAGTGCGGTGCAGTGGTTCAAACGGATTTTAGGCAAAATGCAGGTCAGATTCCACAGTCAATTGCCGACAAATGCCGGTTACTGTTCTCCTTGTCTTTCGGAAATTGGTTTAGTATTTTGATGCGCAAACGCATCGCGACGGCCGCGCGTGTGCACGATTTTGGCCATTCCCATCATTGATCATCGATTCCAATGAATAAGACGATTCCCGTTGTTCTGGTCACCGGCGCCAGCCGCGGCCTTGGACGGGGGATTGCCGTTGAAGCTGCTAAACGCGGCTATTCAGCGGTCATCAACTACGCAAGGGACAAAAAGTCCGCCCTTGAGACCGTTTTGCTTTGCGCTGCCAACCGGCTATCGAAAGACCAGAAGTTCGTAGCGGTCCAGGCAGATATCGGCGACACTGCACAGGTCAAGAAGCTTGTAAGGAAGGCGCTGTCAGAATTAGGGAGAATCGACGCGGTCGTGAGCAACGCGGGCGTTGCCCCAAAGGTCAGGAGGGATCTGACCGAGATGACGGAGGAGTCTTTCAGCGAAGTGATGAAGGTTAATCTCCAGGGGCCATTCTTTCTGACTCAGCGCGTGGCGAATTATTGGCTAAAGGAATCTCCGGCCCCGCTGCTTCCCGGCGGTTTCAAAGTGATTTTTGTCGGCTCAATATCGGCCGACGCAATTTCCTTGAACCGTGGTGAATATTGTATCTCGAAGGCCGGCCTGGCGATGGTCAACAAGCTCTGGGCGGTGCGCCTCGCTGAGCATGGCGTCCAGGTGTATGAACTTCGGCCAGGTATCATGGCGACCGATATGACGAGCGGAGCCAAGGAAAAGTATGACAACCAACTCTCCGAAGGCCTTGTCCCCTTGAAGCGGTGGGGGACAGCCGAGGACGTTGGCCAAGCAGCAGGAGCACTTCTCTCGGGTCAGTTCCCATTTTCCACCGGCGAAGTTATCTATGTCGACGGTGGACTTCACATTCAACGTCTGTGATCGACTATGCTCAGCATTGACCACCCAATCCAGCTTTCTTCGCTCATCCCGATCATTGAACGGATGTTCGAAGTTTCCGGACGCAAGATCGCCGGGATTCAGAAGGCCTGGAACCCCGCGAAAGGGTCTCCGGTTTTTACGGTCGACGGGAAGTACACCTCCAGAGGATGGACCGAGTGGACTCAGGGTTTCCAGTTCGGTTCAGCCGTTCTTCAGTATGAGGTGACGGGAGAAAAAGAGTTCTTGACGGTAGGTCGTGACGGTACGCTTCGTGAAATGCCGCGTCACGTGAGCCACGTTGGTGTTCACGATCATGGGTTCAATACGATCAGCACATGCGGGAACCTTCTCCGACTCATCCGGGAAAAGAAAATCCCGCACGACGAATGGGAAAAGAACTTCTACGAACTTGCAATCAAGGTCAGCGGGGCGGTTCAGGCCGCGCGATGGACCGATCTTGGCGGGAACCAGGGGTACATCTATTCATTCAATGGCCCACATTCCTTGTTTGCCGATACGATCCGTTCCCTGCGGGTGCTTGCTGTAGCACATCAGCTCGGACATGTGTTGATGGGGGAGCAGGATCGAAGAATTAATCTGCTGGAGAGGCTTCTCCAGCATGCGGAAACGACGGCGAGATTCAATGTGTATTTCGGCGAAGGACGTGACTCTTACGATGTCCGCGGTAGGGTTGCTCACGAATCGATCTTCAATACAAATGATGGGTCGTATCGGTGCGCGAGCACTCAGCAGGGGTATTCTCCGTTCTCCACATGGACAAGAGGACTTGCATGGATCTTGCTTGGCTATGCTGAAGAGCTTGAATTCCTTTCAACACTCCCGGCTGATGAATTGGCCACGTTTGGAGGACGAGAAAGAATCCTCGGGGCGTTTCAGACTGTCGCGCGCGCAGCAGCCGATTTCTACATCAACAATACCTCAATCGACGGTATCCCGTACTGGGACACAGGGGCTCCGGGGTTGTCGAAGCTTGGCAATTATCTTGATCGACCCGCGGATCCCTTCAATGAGTACGAACCGGTGGACAGTTCAGCTGCTGCAATTGCCGCTCAGGGGCTGGTCCGCCTCGGGAACTTTCTCTTGACAGTCGGAGAGAAGGGGAGCGGCGAGAAATATCTTCAGGCAGGACTTGCAGTAGCATCGCGCGTGTTCCAGGAACCGTACCTCTCGATCGATCCGAATCATGAGGGACTGATACTGCATTCAGTCTATCACAGGCCGAACGGATGGGATCACATACCCTCTGGCAAGAAAATCCCATGCGGTGAGGCAACGATGTGGGGAGATTATCACGCTCGTGAGCTTGGCCTCCTGACCCTTCGGATGGCGAAGAACGAATCTTATTACACTTTCTTCTTGAAGTAGACTATGAAACGATCAGAAGTTCTCTCCCGCATAATCGAATCCGGCGTTGTAGCTGTCATACGCATGAAGGACACGAAACGTCTGCTCAAAGTTATCGAAGCTGTGAGGCAGGGGGGCGTCAGGAGCATCGAGATCACTATGACGGTTCCCGGAGCAATCGAGATCATCCGCCAGCTTTCAACCGTTGTGCCGCCCGATGTGCTTCTTGGAGCAGGCACCGTTGTGGATGAGGGGACTGCGAATCAGGTGATTGATGCTGGCGCTAAATTCGTCGTCGGGCCGGTGCTGAATCTGGGCATTATCTCTCTGTGTGGAAAGCGCGATGTCGTCGTGATGCCGGGCTGCTATACGCCGACTGAAATCCTGACCGCCTGGAACGCCGGCGCTGACATTATCAAGGTTTTCCCTGCGACCTCATTGGGACCGAAGTATTTCAAAGATTTGAGGGGACCGTTTCCTGACATCCGATTGATGCCAACCGGTGGAGTTACGATAGATAATGTTGGTGAGTGGATTGCAGCCGGCGCGTGTGCAGTGGGTGTGGGTAGCGATCTGCTCGATAAAAAGGCAATCGATGAAGAGCGATATGAAGTGCTGACAGAACGCGCCAGCCGAATGGTGCAGAATTTCCTCGCAGCCAAGAAGAAATAAAGATGCTTTAAAGGTCGGTTCGCCAAAGCTAGTAGGAAGTCCCTTGAGGGACGACATATCTTAGTCTTCCACAATACGGTCATTCCATCGAGCTCCGTCAGGAGCGGCACAATCACTTCTGAAGTTTCTTCAGCACTACTCCGTACGATGCTTTGAATTTCCTGCCGGGCTTAAGGACGATCAAGCCGATAGCATTGTTGAAGGAGTTCGGCGCACACGTCCACGGTTCGATCGCTACCGAAGATCCTGAAACCGGCCTGTAGAGTATCAAATACCTGTACCGCCCTGCCCCCGAGTCCTGCCAGAGTTGAATTTCCATCCCCAACTTCCGATCGATCAGCTTCGTTGTCAATTTCTGTCGTGTCTTGCCAAAATCGAACACCGAATCGAGAGTTTTCTTGCTCAGGTGAATTGTGGTCCGTTTGGTGACTGGTTTTCTCATTTCACCTGTTGGGACTTTGGATGGTGTGACCTCAACGACCGAATGAGGCGGGATCGACAAAAGGAGCTTCTTGGCTGAGCCGGAGGTCTTGAAATATGGATGCCATCCGTCTCCGACTGGGATCGGTTTGGAATCGGTATTCCGGATCTCGGTTGAACAAGTGAAAGATCCCGCTGTGAGCGTGAATGTCAAGCGAACTTCAAACTTGAACGGATATCCTTTGGTCTTGCCGTCATGATCCGATTTCAGCACTACAGATGCAGAGTTATCTCCGACTTTCGTTCCGATGAGCTCGTAGGGTTTGTCAAAGAAGAAGCCATGGATCGCAAAGTTGTTGCTTGAGTTAACCGTGAGCTTCTGTGGTTTGCCACCAAAGCGATACGTAGCATCGGTGATTCGTCCGGGAAAGGGAATCAGCTTTACGCCCGCGAAGTGCTTGTTTTCTACCGTCTCCTCGTATGATTGAGGAAACTCCAACACGGAGAACAGCTTTCCGCCGCGGCGCAGGATCAGTTCTCGCACCGTCGCTCCCAGATTGGGAAGGATCGAGACAGACTCTCCCGTCTCGAAGTTGACGAGCTTTATCGAGCGCACCTTGTTATCTCGCGTTGTGTGGGAGGTGTTCGCTGGTTTCTTGACGAGAAGTTTTTCAGCCATGGGGAGTTCCTGTCGCTGGATCAGAGATGGAGCGATAATCTTCAGGCCGATTCACATTCCAGAAGATCTGAGGAGTGAAGAATGGGAGATCGGGTGTGATTGGGACGACAGTGTGCTTGATTTTCGGGATTGTTTTGAAGACGGAGTATTCCCCCTCCCGGAGGTCATCCTCGATCACGCCGCGGCTAGTGCTGTCGTAGAGCCCGCAGAGGGGTTGTAGCACGCCATCGAATATCGTTATTCTTGTTGGCGCAGCCGATTTGAAACTCAGCAAGTACTTAATCAATTCTACCGGGATGAAAGGAGTGTCGCACGATAGGACAAAGACCGGCAGGGGTTTTGCGCGGTTCAGCGCAGCTTGAATTCCGCCGAGAGGGCCGCATCCTTCAAAGAGATCCGGAACCACTTCAAGTTTCAGAAAGCCATACGTGTCTTTGGCGCCACCTACAACGACGACTTTGCTGAAGAGGGAAGAAAGCGTCTCTGCGACGTGCTGGATCATAGGTTGGCCCTTGAACGGAAGGAGGGCCTTTTCTGTCCCCATCCGAGTGCTTTTTCCGCCGGCGAGGATCGCGCCCAGCACGTCCGACCGCTTGCTCATTTCGGCTTGCGCGTGGACTGTTCTGGTTTCACAATGTCTTCGATCCAGCTCATCGCTGCCATTGCGGGAGGAAAGCCGATTGTCGGAATCGCGAGCAAAGCAACGTGATATAACTCTTCCGGCTTTGCTCCAGCATCAAGTGCTTTCCGGACATGCGAATGGGCGCTCCCTTCAAGATGCGCGCCGATCGAGATGGCCAGCTTCACGAGGGCCCGGGTCTTGTCATTAAGTGGACCCGCCGAATGGCAAGCCGACCCCATTTCTTCGTATGCCTTCGCAATCTCCCGGTACTTCTTGGAGAAATCCTGGTATCGCTTGGGGATTTTTCGCATGGCTCGCTCCGATCTATGCTAGATCATTGCTAAAGTAGAGAAGCCCTCCGATGGAAAAGAGGGCTTCAAGATTCTGAGCAAGCTACGAACGCTTCATCTGTGATGCAAGCACGGCTCAGCAGCCTTCCTTCTTTTTCTTTCCCGCAGTGGCTTTGGGCTGTGAGCCAGTGGGTGACTCCAATTTCGGCAGCGCCATTTTAGGGGTGGCGGCCTCGGCTGCGCCTCCGACTTGTGGATTTCCCCCGAAGAACTTGCTCAGGAATTTCGTTTTTTCGAATGCAGCTACCTCGGCCGAAGAAGCGTTGTCAGCCAATCTCGGGAAGAGGATGTTGTCCTTCCATTCCTCCAATCCACCGCGAAGGATATACACCCCTTTGTACCCTTCAGCCTTCAACAGAAACCAGGCCTGGGCCGAATGAATACCTCCGTCAGAATAGAGGACTATTTTTTCGTTTCTGCCCAGCTGTGCCTCTTTTAGCGAGGTCAGAGTCACATTCTCGGCAGTCGGAATATGGTATTCTCCAAAGTCCTTCTCATTCCGCAGGTCGATCAGGCGATAGTCCGCCTTTCCCTGAACGATCCAGCCGGCGAGCTCTTCAGATGCGACATGATCGACTTCCTTCTGAACGATCATTGCCAGCTCGGCCGCGTCAACTTTGAGTTCTGTACCTTTGTAAGGGCTTCCCGCGAAGAGGGCCAGGAATCCGAGGACGAATACGAAGAGAGCAAGTTTCTTGTTCAGCGTGAGGTTTTTGAGATAGTTCTTCATGATCATGCCTCCGCTTTCTTTGATGCCATCTTTTTCTCGACCCACTCTGCACCTGCAAATCCTCCGAGTGCCATCAGAACGACAAGGAACACCAGCAAACCATACGGGAGTCCGGAGATTTGAGGGAGCGTAATCTGGCCCATCGGAGTCGACACATAGAAACTGCTAACCAATGGGAACATCTCGCCGAAAACGAATATTCCGAAAATGATTCCCAGGAGGTAGACCATGCCGTCTATGCGCCCTGTCGATGCTGCAACACACGAAGTTCCGGGGCAATATCCACCGACGACAAACCCGACGCCGAGGATTAGACCTCCGACGATTTGAGGAAGGAGAAACGTCGGTGTCAGATAGACTAGTGAAAGATCCACGAAGCCGATGACTGATAAATAGTAGACGCCTACCATCGCGGTGATGATTGCAGTGAACATGACCTTGAAGACCGTCAGGTCGGTGAAGTAGAACTGCGCTGCCAACTTCTTCGAGCTGCCGAATCCTGCCCGCTCAAGGAAGAATCCGAATCCAATTCCGATCAGGAAGGCGATGACGAGGCTGACATCATCGCCGAACAAACCATATTTGAAGAAGGGTGCATTCATCGCCATTGTCTCCTTACAAAGTACGCTGCAGCGTATGCGCCGCCGAATACCATCATCATAAATGCCCAACTACCGACATTGAACAATGCGCCGCCGGTCAATGCCTGGCCGCTTGTACACCCGCGTGCAAGCTTCGCCCCGATCCCCATCAATCCACCTCCAATGAAAGCGAGGGTGAGCCGGCCCGCGTTGCTGATATTGGGCCCTTTTTCGACCACTTTTGCTACCCGATTCGCCAACAGTCCGGAGATAAACCCGCCAACGAACACCCCAAGCACTTCGAAAACGAGCCAGTCCTTCAGGGGACTTTTCGTGCCGTCGCCGATATACTCTGAGTAGAATTCGTTGCTGGCTACATGGTTCGGTGCGACTGCCTGGACGCCGACGGTCACGAGCGAGGAGAACGCGCCGGAAGCCCCCAGGCCACGTCCCATGATCACAAACGACGCCAGCAGCACGAGACCAAGTCCGAGCCCGGCGACATAGGGATTCCAATACGGTTGAGCTTTTTTCACAGCTTCTGTTGTCATGCGGTATCTCCTTTTTCGTTCAATCCAAAGACTACTCATGAGCTCTCGACGCTCGTGGCCCTTGGAAGTTTGTTCCTAACGTAGCCATTCTAAAGTGAACTCGATTCTCTACCAGTGACTCACCTGGCCAGCATACACAATGACGAACCGGAGAATCAGTCCGCCAAGAATAACCAGTACTGGCGCGATCGGAGTGTGTTTCACCTTGTGGTTCACTGCAAGGAGTTGAATTATCAACGGAATTGCGATGCCGAGTCCGACGACAAACACCCAGAAGACCGCTGCGAACGGGCCGCTTAGGAGGAGATATGCCGCCTCGATATGCGCCCGTGTAGAGGAAAGCAGACCTACAATGAATAGGGCAATCACGAGCAGCTCGAAGGTCAGAAATCCATTGTCTGCCTTTGCAAGCAGCTCGCGCTCGGACTTATCGGGTGTGATCATATGAACGAAAGCGGCAGCTGCCGAAAGTCCGGACACCAGGAACAATATCCACAACATGGCGCTGTTCCAGAGCGGACGTGCTCCGAGGGCGCTGAGCAGCACGCCGGTGTACATCCCAAGCATCGCTCCAAGAACCATGTTGAGAACACCAATGGCTTTCACGCCGAGCGGATGCTCGTTGATCGACGTTGAAAAACGAACGAGCAACGGAAACTTCTCTTGCAGCGTGCCGGGGATTCGTATGAGGAGATTCGCAAGAAGCGCCGGATAGATTAGAACGAGGATCCACGAGCCCCAGGACATTGGAGAGCGGGCCTCAAAAGTCGTATATAAACGCCAGGTGAACCACTTATGCTCGAGGTCCAGGAAGAGAGCCAGCATGCCAAGGCTCAACAAGCACAAGCTGATTATAGGGAGATAAAAGCATGCGTAGAGATTGTTCTTGTGTCGCCCTTGCAGCACGAAATATCCCGAGATAATCATGATCCCGGCCACCAATCCTCCCATGAAAAGATATGTCGGGATCTGCCATCCCCAGATTTTGAGAACGGGATCGACGAGATCGCTGTGGTGCGTGGAAGTGAGTTCGTGCATGCAGACCTCTATGTGAGATAGAAAATCTGTGGTTTCGTGCCGGCCTCGGGGATCAGCGTGTGGTATTTCCTTGAAGCCAGGAGCTTGCTCACCGTGCTGTTGGGATCGTCGAGATCGCCAAACGTCATGCATCGAGTAGGGCAGACGGAGACGCAGGCGGGATCCAGCCCATTCTCAACACGGTGGATGCAGAACGTGCACTTATCCGCATACCCGTCCGGATGGATGAACCGCGCATCGTACGGGCATGATGCCAGGCAAGCCTTGCATCCGATACACTTGTTATGCTCCACCAGAACCACGCCTCCCAGGCTGTGGATGTGACTTGCGCCGGTTGGGCAGCAATAGACGCATGGAGGCGTGTCGCAGTGATTGCATTGCTCGCTGCGGATTTCCATATGAAGGGTGGGGAATGAGCCCGTGACATCCTGAACGATCCAGTCCCGGTTGAATCCTTCCGGCACCTCGTTTTCAGTCTTGCAGGCCACGACGCAATCCATGCATCCGACGCATTTCGCAGTATCGATGACCATTCCGAATCGCGCCATGGTTATGCCTCCGCCGGTTCGATGGTGACGAAATTATTGTTCATGCCCGTGCCACCCATGAGCGGGTCGGTCTTATATTGTGTTATGAGCTGCGCATCGCTCGCCCCCTTTTGGAAAGCATGCTTGAGCCCCTTCGAGGTGTGCCCGAATCCGTGAACCATGTAAACACAGTCCGGTCGAATCCGCTCAGTCACCTTGACCTTGATCTTGTTACTGATTATTCCGTCCTGGTTCTTGAGTGTGACGTACTGCGCGTTTTGCAGCCCGAGACGCTCGGCGATAGCGCTGTTGACCCAGACTTCGTTCTCAGACATCATGTCGGAGAGAATTCTGTTTGAATGAGTTCTGCTGAACGAATGCACGGGGGCGCGACCATAGAGAAGACGGAACGAACCTGGCGGATTTTGGTCGGGCCTCGTATATTTCGGTACAGGGTCGAAGCCCGCTTTCTGGAGCTGCAGGGAATAGAATTCGATCTTTCCCGATGGGGTCGGGAATTCGGCGGGCACCCCCTCCTCAAAGTAGTTCGGCTGCTTCTTCCCGCGGATAATTCCGTTCTTCTTTAGCTCATTGTAATCAAGACCGGCTGCGGTGAGCCGATGTTTGAAGTACTCTTCGATATCATTCCAGGGGAAATAGCTGCTCAGTCCAAGTTTTCCAGCGAGTTCCCTTGCGATCCACCAATTCGGCTTCTGGTCGTGCGGTGAATCGATAACAGGTTGCCGGATGGCAGTGAAGGGATCCCTGAACCACTCCACGTTGAGATCGTCGTGCCGCTCGAGGTACACTGATTCCGGAAGAACAACGTCTGCCCATCCCGCGATCTCGCTGGGAATGACATCCACGACGACCAGGAGGTCGAGGTTCTGTATCGCCTTGATCGTTTCCGCCTCGTTTGGTAGAGCCTGGATCAGATTGGAGGCGTACACAAACCAGCCTTTTATGGGATACGGCTGACCGGTGATTGTCGCTTCACGAGTGCCGGTGGTAATGGCCTCATTCGCGAACGGATACTTATTATTCGGATTATCGACTTTTTCTTTCGTCGGCTTTGGATAGGCGGGATAAGGATATCCTGGAACGTCCATGCTGACGGGATAATAGAAACCCCCTTTGCGTCCCCAGCTGCCAAGAAGAGCATTGAGTAATGCGATGGCCCTGCTCCGTTGAGCGTCGTCGCCGTACCAGGTGACGTGTCTGCCCGGATGGACCAAAGTGGCTGGTTTGTAACGAGCCATTTCACGTGCTGTTTCTCGGATAATGTCGGGCTCGATTCCGGTCTCAGTATATGCCCACTCGGGGGAGTAGGGGAGAAGCTCTGCGGCAAATTGCTCAAAACCGAAACCGTGTTTCGCTACATATTCTTTGTCATAGAGGTTTTCTTTCACTATGACATTCATCCACGCAAGCAGCAGGGCGAGATCTGTCCCCGGTTTGATTGGAAGGTACCATTTTGCTTTGCTCGCCGCGACGGAGAAGCGTGGATCGACAACGATGATGGAAGCGCCATTCTGGATTGCCTCCGCAAATTCCTGAACCTGCGAGTTGTGCATGTTCTCGCCCAGGTGGCTTCCGATGAGGACGAGGCATTGTGCGTTCTTAATGTCTGTGCGTTCTGGTGAGCTGATGTCCTCGCCGAACGTGAGCCGGAACCCAACGTCGCGGGGTCCGCGACATTGTGCGAAGGAGGGGGCTGAGATGTTCGGTGTGCCGTATGCTTTTAGGGTGTGTTTCAGGAAGTTGCCGCCGATGCCGTGGCTGAAAACTGCCAGGGCCTCCGGGCCGTACTCCGATTTGATCTTTTGCATCTTGTCAGCGATGTATCCGAGTGCCTCATCCCATGTCACTTCCTGCCACACTTCTTCGCCCCGATTGCGTTTCCGGATCAGCGGGGTGCGAAGTCTGTCGGGGTCCGTGTGGGCTCCGATGCCGCCTGTGCCGCGGGGGCACAGTCTGCCGCGGCTGAGCGGATCGTCGGGATTGCCTTCGATTTTCCACAGCTCGCCGTCCTTGACATAAGCAATTGCGCCGCACTTCCAGAAGCATATGTCGCAGTAGGTTGGGATTTTCTGTATCCCTTTTCGCTTTTCTTTCGCGCCGAGGCTCGATGTGCCTGATTTGATGGCGCATCCGGCGGCCGCCAGGCTGATGGTGGCAGCGGATATCTTCATAAACCTTCTTCGTGAAATCGAATTCATCATACCCTCATAGTTGAGGAATTCTTGCTTACGCGTGGACCGAGGCGGTTAAGATGCTCTCCTTGACTTTCGCACAATCTGTCAGTTTCTGATAGACCGGGCATTCCCTGCAGACCCTGGATGAACATGTGTTTGATTCATGCTTATGAGCCCAGCACGGTTTCGAATGTCCTTTGTAGGCCGCGCAGTGTGCCCTGTCTTCCTGTGAGCAGTTGACAATGCTCCAGCAGGGGATGAGTGCGTAGACTCCCTTGATGCCGGCGATGCCGAACTTCAGCTCAGTGATGGCGCGCCGTATGCACTGGATCCGCTCGACGTCGTTCTGGCTGTAGCGTCTGTGTTTTGTATCGGACTTGTGCGAGATGATGAGCCCTTCGCGCTCGTACATCCTGAGCGTGTAGACCGATATGCCCAGCATTCTCGCCACACTGCCAATCGAATACACCGGTGCTTCCGCGTCCATAGTTTCTTCTCCTTCCGCCTGCCCGATCATTTTCATATCTGACAGTCACAAATGTCAAGAAATATGCCAATCCGCGTATGAGCAAACTTTTATGAAATTCACAGATTCTGACGATTCCGGCTCCCAACTTCGGGAGGATTCTCAAAACTGGTTCTCACGAGTCGCAAGTGTCCGGGCGATTTCGAGAATGGACAAAGACGCGGAGGTGGAACTTGGCAATCAGGCGGGCTAAGCTTGCTGGTCGCACGCGCTTTGAACCGCAAATCGATATCCGAGATATTTCGGAAATGTAGCGGGAAAACTCTTGACACTACGCGGAATTTGACCTACAATTCCCGCTAGCGGACTCCCTTTGCTCATCGGACTATCCAAGTCCAACCTCTTGTTGGGCGGTTGAACCGTCGCAGTCGACCTCGAGATCTGAGACGGAAATGAAAACACAACTACGAAGAATTCTTCCGGTTTGGTTCCTGCTCGCAGTTATCGTTGTTGCTAGCATGACCCTCAAGTTTGATGGGGAATCCGCGTCATTTGCCAGTATCCTTGTCGCCGAGACAAGTGTCCTGCTAGCGGCTGTTACGTTTCTCCTTTCGCGCTTGGAAATGCGGAAGAAAATCCAGGCTACCTTCCTGAATTTTTCGCTGTTCTTCCTGATGAGTGGAACTACGTATCCGCTGTTCAAACTGATCAACACGGAATTATTTCACGGAGATGCGTGGTTGGTCTTCTTTGTCTCCGAATATCAAAGCATGCTGTATTATCTGATGTTGCCAATCGCGGTGATCTACTTAGTGCTTGAAAGAATCTTCCAAAATGTCAGAATCCACCAGATTTATCTTGCAGCATTTCTCATAGCGGGGGGCGTTTGGGTTCTTGTGTTCGGACCATACGTAATCGACCCAAAGTACTCATACGCGACATCAGAAATCCGGGACTTCAGGGCTATCAGGACAGCCTTGAATAAGCTACGAGGCGATGGAATTGAGACGCCAACAGTTGCACAAATCTCGTCGATTGTCGAAATCGAATGGAGCCAACGACCGTATGTTGGAGCGACCGATGGCACGTTGGAGGCGCGAATCAAGGAAATCTTGCCCTTTCTAAGAGGAGATGACGTCGGTTTGCTCATAATGCGTCCGTTTTGGTGGAGCTGTTTCTGGATGAGTCTGCTTTGTATCCCTTTCATAATCCTGTGCATTGTCCATCAATTTCGAACAGACCCTCCAGGTGGAGCGTACTTGGAGAAAATGGTCTGCATTCTTCTCGTGTACTGTTTGTTTGAAGTGCTCCACAACTATGCTTACACGGAGGTGACCGAATCGTCAAAGCTGATGGAAATTAAGAACCTTGGATATTATGTTACGTCAATTGTGATGTTTAGCTTTCTTTTTCTGCTCACTCTTAGGATCCGATTTGTCCTTAGCATCGAAGGTCGATACTACGAGCGAGCTTTGCTATCCGATGCCTCCCGCGTCACTCGCTGGCGTGATGCATTTGACAATTGGGTCTTGCGGCAGTTTATGAATGCCGCAGAGTTGGAACAGAGGTTCCTTATTCGGCAGAAAGAAAAAACAACGAAGGACGATGCAAACG
>JBEKOB010000083.1:0-17586 GCA_049522195.1 Bacteroidota bacterium | reverse complement strand
GTTACAACCGGGCTTATTCAGCGGGGGGACAGATGGGGCTTCTCGACGGATTGCGCGGCTCAGAGAACTTCGCCGATGGACGGTGGCAGGGGTACCAGGGGCAGGACCTCGATATCATCATTGATCTGCAGAAACCGACAAGCGTCAAGAATATCAGCGTCGGGTTCCTACAGAATAGTTTTTCTTGGATATTGATGCCCGAGAGGGTTCAGATTTTTGTGTCGAACGATCCTGACAAGTTCGTTCTCGCCAAAGAGATCCTCAACACTGTCGATCCGAAGGAGGATGGGGCGATCATCAAAGACTTCAGCGCGAGTTTTCCACAGCTTGTCACCCGCTACATCAAGATCGTCGCCAAGAATCCCGGCAAGCTTCCATCGTGGCATCAGTTTGCTGGAAGCGACTCGTATATCTTCGCGGATGAGATTATAGTGGAATAAATGACGTTGGTGCAGCACCGTGTTTTTCTTATCATTCCCACACGCCTTAGGTGGGAATCCAGACTGCGCACTAGCAGAGTCGAAACCGTGGCTTATGCTCTGACTGGATTCCCGATAAAAGCGTCCCCGAAAGGACAATTCGGGGCAAGTCGGGAATGACAATTCGCCTATTGTTTCCTTACCCCTAGATGACCCCGATGATGAACTCTTCTTATAAGATATACTCCTCGCTGGCGATAGTCTTTTTGCCCCTTTTCATCTCCACGGCCCTCAGCCAGCAAGAACGCAACTTCGCGATCATCAAACCGGGCGAACCGCTTCAGGAGATTGTCCGCAAAGCTGCCAATGTCACCCCTGCACCGCGACAGCTCGCCTGGCAACAACAGGAGATCATCGCCTTTGCCCACTTCGGCATGAACACGTTTATGGATCAGGAATGGGGAAAAGGAACCGAGAGCCCTTCTGCTTTCAATCCCACCGATTTTGATGCGCGGCAGTGGGTCAAAGTCATCAAAGACGCCGGGATGAAATTGCTGATCATCACTGCAAAGCATCACGACGGCTTCTGTCTCTGGCCGAGCAAGTACACGGACCATAGCGTCAAGAACAGCCCGTGGAAAGGGGGTAAAGGAGACGTCGTAGGCGAGGTGGCGCAGGCGTGCAGGGAAGCAGGACTCAAATTCGGTGTGTATCTATCACCTTGGGACAGGCACGAACCGACGTATGGAGATTCTCCCGTTTACAACGAGCACTTCCGCAACCAGCTGCGCGAGCTTCTTTCGAACTACGGTGAAATATCCGAAGTCTGGTTCGACGGCGCAAACGCCGAAGGGCCAAACGGGAAGAGACAAGTCTACGACTGGCCCTCGTACTACAAAGTGATCCGCGAGTTGGCCCCGGATGCTGTCATCGCCATCATGGGTCCCGATGTCCGATGGGTCGGCACTGAGTCGGGGTACGGAAGAGAAACCGAGTGGAGCGTTTTACCAAACATCACACAGAACCTCGATGCGATCGCCGCTTCTTCGCAACAATATCCCGTTGATGGGGCCTTTGCTCCACGGGACTTGATGGACGACGATCTCGGGAGCAGAGAGAAAATCAAGAATGCTTCAGCCCTCGTTTGGTACCCTGCCGAGACAGATGTTTCTATCCGACCCGGCTGGTTTTATCATTCAAGCCAGGACAATCTGGTAAAATCACCTGCGAAGCTTGTGGATATCTATTACAGCTCTGTCGGGCGCAATTCTGTTCTCCTTCTCAACATTCCTCCCGACAAGCGCGGCCGGATCACAGAGTACGATATCGAGAGCTTGCAGGGAATGCGCAAGATTCTCGATCAGACATTCAGGATAAATCTTGCGGCCGGGGCAACGATCATCGCCTCCAATGAAAAGCCACAACACAAAGCTACACCTATTATTGAGCAACATCCGGCAACTTATTGGACCACTGACGACGGTGTCGAATCCGCGTCAATCGAATTCCAGCTTCCGAAGAAACAAACGTTCGACCGATTGATGCTTCAAGAGAACATCCGTGTCGGCCAGCGAATTGAGGCGTTCCACCTTGAGGCATGGTCTGACAATGCCTGGAAAATAATTGCCCGGGGAACGACCGTTGGATACAAGCGATTGCTCCGCTTTCCCGCGGTCACGTCTCGAAAGGTAAGACTGATGATCGACTCATCGCGAACAAGTCCGACACTTTCCTCCTTTGGCCTGTACAAATCTCCCCCCACCGTATCCATCGCGCCCAACGGTGGCGCATTTGAGAGTAATCTCCGGATCGAACTTTCGTCCGACTCTAAAGGCTCAACAATCCTCTATACACTCGACAGCACAGATCCCACTCTCAAATCACATCGATACACAGGACCAATTGAACTGACTCAATCCGCCCTGGTACGAGCGGTTACCTCCGCCGGAGGAGAACTCGCCGCCGAGTGTTCCGAAGCACGCTTCACGAAGTGCCTGAAAGTGAAATCGGTACACTTTGAAAAGCCGTACAGCCCAAAGTATCCGGGCCGTGGGGATAGTGCAATCATTGATGGCCAACGCGGCTCGCTCGATTTTCAGGACAAAGAGTGGCTGGCGTTCAATGGGGACGATATGGTTGCGACCCTTGATCTTGGAGATTTGAAGACCATACAACGGATCACAATTGGCTTTCTGCAGCAACAGGGATCGTGGATCTTTTTCCCGTCCGAAGTGAAGTTCTTTGTATCTGACGACGGAATCATCTGGAAAGAGGCAGGGAATCAGAGCAATGCGGTCAGTCAGACAGAGAGGGTCGTTGTGAAGGATTTCTTATGCATCGTAAAGAACGTATCGGCGAGGTTTGTAAAAGTTGCTGCAAAGAATATCGGCACTTGTCCGGCGTGGCATGCCGGGGCTGGTGAGAAGGCGTGGCTGTTTGTGGATGAGGTAGTGGTGGAATGAGGAGATGGGGGATGTACAAAGTTCACAGATCTATCATTAATTCACTTTTCAGCGTTAGATAGGAGGGGTTCTCCAAAATATACTTCTGAATTCTTCGATAGTCTCTCTCGTCTCGGATGATATGCTCATAGTAGTTCCTCTGCCACAAGCGCGCGCCCGGTGTGCCACGCTGAGCATTAATCCGTTTCGTAGAAGCCCCCTTGAATCCTCGTATGATTGCCCCCAATGTTCTCGAAGGAGAACGAAACGGCGTCATTTTATCATCGAGCACTCTCGTCGGGGCGAATTGCCATTCGCCCCGACGGTTAACGCCGTTTCGTTCCTCACAGATCACAATGATCCCGTGCAAGTGATCAGGCATGATCACAAACTTGTCCAGCATGACTTCAGGCCTGACTATCGGCGTGCGTTCCCACTCTTCGAGGACAATCTCCCCAAATCTGCTCAATTCAATTTTATCGCCAATAACTGAACCAAGAATATCCTCCCGATCCTAAATCGTCAGGGTGACATAATACATCCCTGTCTGCGCGTAGTCATGCCCCCTCAACCTTATCGATCTCCGATGATGCCGCAAGGGATCATACTTCATATGCGCGCCTGTCTGGGAATTTGTCCTTAGCGAATGAGACAAATTCTACAGACACGCGCAACAAATTTGCATTGTCAAGTTTCAGATGGGATTTTCAGAAAAGCCGAGATTTGGTACGCTGATCATCGTGGGTCGTTTACAATACTTCAGACTTCACCCGGAGAAGAATTCTTCTCCCTATCGTCGCAAGGCCGCCTTCGAAAAGATGTAGTCAGGGATATCCGCATCAAGTGTCACGGAGTCGATATGGAATTCCGTTCCCTCCCCTTCTTTCAGCACATCTTTATAGAGCACGGATTTTGCCAGCCAGTGGCTCTGAACGTGCATGACCTCTCGCACATCGACAGATTTTAACAACTTGCCGCTCTTCGCGTAGAGATTCTCCCTAAGAACCACGTACCTCTCTTTGTCCACCCATGCCTGGCGGTGATCATACGCGATATCTTCCTTCTTCGCCTTCAGATCGAGGACCCAACAATCCCTGCCATTGAGCACCTCCGACGACGCGACTGTAGCAGAGTATAAATTTGGCAGATGTGGATCCTCCATCATGTCCTCGTAAGAAAGATCCGAGCCCATGACGGATTGACGGAGCATGTGACCGGAAATCATGATCGTCCGGTCCGTGGAGGGAGAAAACTCCCACAACATGTCCTTGAGCTTCAGCATCTTCGTTCCCTTCTCACGCGCCGGCGCCAGGAATTCTGTATACGATTCATTTGTGCCACGCTGCCAAGATTTTGATTCCACCGTTCTGGTTTCACGACGTCCATGGATGACCATGCGTGAGAGGAGAATCTTCTTCTCCGAGAACATGTTTTGATCGACTCTCTTAAGGATTTCATCTCCGGATGGTCCCTGGATTCCGATCGAGAGTGCGGACAACGTGAGAAGCAGCGGGAATCTGTGCATCATGCTTCAAGCTCCTTGAACAATTCCGATGTTTGTCGTCTGTAAATGCCAATGCCGGAAATTGCCGTGCCGAGAAATGTGGCAACTAGGCCGGGCAGAAAACCTACTACATAGGTGAATGGCGTTATCTGAGCGCGTATGACGTTGGGAAACATCACAGTGCTTTCCTTCAACACTGACCCGATATCCAGTCCTTTCACCTGGCCATAGTAAGCAACTGCAAGACCAATCGCTGTGCCGAGGAGGGAGCCAATGAATCCGATCATCAGCGACTCGGCAAGCAATGAATAGTAGATGTGACTCTTATCCTCTCCAATCGCCAGGCGAATGCCGATCTCTCCGTATCGCCGCAGGCTTCCCGTCAACCCTGCGTTCCAGAGAACCACGGACATCGCGACCACAAAGACTCCAATGATAATCGTGGAGAACTGACCTACTAATTCAAGATAGTCATCCAGCCCGCTTTGTGCGCGAAGCGTTCCCATGATGGGGGCAAATACGGCTTCACTTTTTGACGTATCGCCTGAAGTAAACCTGTGACGGAAATTGAAATCTTCAGTCACCGTGTTTGCCCGATCTTCGTGATAGAGATCGTCTGCAAAGAAGCCCAGAATTTCTCCAGCCCCACGTTGCATATCCAAAGCCTGCTGGGCGTCCGCGATGTCTACAATCAGCGAGCCTTTGTCCATAGCTGCGATTCCAAATCGAACCGTACCGGCAACAACAAAATTGGTGACGCTCATGCTTCCATACATCGTAGAACTGATCAGTGTAGCGGTATCGCCCGGCTGGATGCGGAGCTTCTGCGCGAGTTCCTCGCCAACGAGTATTTCCCCGTGTTTTTGGGGCACATGTCCTCTTATGATGGCTTCTCGGATATTGAGAATGTTTTTCTCAGGACTGTCCGCAGCGAGCAGATTAACCGCAAGTCCACTGACGGGAGTCTGCGCCCTTGTTTCACCCTTCTCGTCCGGAATATCAAGGAGCCCTCCGAATTTGATGCGCGGAGTCCAAAGCAGGTCCGGATAATTGTGTCTCAGTGCTGACATAAGAGTGTCGATTCCCAGCAGCGCCAGATCGTTCGGGATTTGATCGGCTTCTTTCGCGTATGCCTTTGTCATCACGCGCACATGTCCGGTGCTATAGTTCGCGGTCGATTGGATCAGCGATGAGACCGCTCCATTCAACCAGGCGTTCAGGAACACAGTCAGGACGACGCCTCCAAGAACAGTGAGAAGAGGAAAGAGTGACCGCGAACGATCGCGCAAGAGACCCTTGAGGAGGAACGATATCATGAGAGCTTCCCCCTGAGTGCATCTGTTGGTTTAAGGTCCGCGATCTTCCTCGTCGGCAGAAAGCTGACGATCGTCGTCACAACGCATACTAAAAGAGTCGTGCCAAGAACCAGTGCGGGAGTATAGGTCGGAAAAAGCTTCTCGCCTATGGCAAATCCATAACTATCCGTTGCTGTCGGGAGCTCGAGGCCTTTGTTCGCCATGTACGCGAGCAGAGGAATCCCGTAGATCGCTGCCACCACAGCTCCGAGGACACCGTGGAAGGCCCCTTCCAGCGTAAACAACTCAATTACTTTTGTGCGTGTCATTCCAAGGGCCATCAGTGTTCCCATCTCTTTCTTCCGCCGCCAGATTGAGAGAACCTGTGTGTCGAAGATTGCGAGCATCGCGAGAAACAGAAGGAGAAGGTACATGATGCTCCCCTGAATACTTTTCATTTTGACAAGCGAGTGGAGGTCCCGCAGCAGAAAGCCGAGATTTTTGAATTCCCATCCGGGTACATCGTTGATGGGTGCGGCATCCTTTTTCAAGACAATGATCGTCGCCTCGTTTGCCAGGCGGGTCAATTGCTGCAGGCGTTCCAGGGGAATCCAAATTTGTTCATTATCAATATCCTGCACGGAGGTTCTGAAGACTTCCACAATCTTCACATCCCGTGCGTCGAACGTGCCGTGAACGTCTCTCCACTGCACCGTCACCACATCTCCTTTTTTCAGTCCGACATTCTTCGCCATTCGGCTCCCGATCAGAGCAGGAATAGCGTCTTCGTCGGTCCGCAGCACGGAGGAAGGGATTGTGAGCATTCTCTGATCAGGATCGATCCCTTTGAGGAGGATTGAGCGGAATCGCCCTTGCGGATAGATTGTAGCCGTACGAACGAGAATCGGTGTCGCCGTTTTGTCTCCAATGAGCCCCTGAAGTTGGCTCGGAACCGGTGCGTGTGCGTCTTCCAGTGAGAACGGATCATATGGATCGTACGCCTTCTGCCAGTACTGACCGCCACCGTAGAGAGCATCGATTGTCGCGCGCTCCACCTGATCATTCAAACCGTCATAGAAACCCTGCAGCAGAATTATCGCTACGAACGAGAATGAGAGCGCTATGACATTAAGCCAGGTTCGGAGCCCGGCACTGAGAATATTCCTGAGAGCAAGTTTAATGATCAGCATGGTTCACCTCACCCGGGCATGCTCTTGTCAAAGTTTTCATCTTTGGAGATTCTCCCATCGACAAGCGTAATTTTGCGCCTCAGGTACCCGATAACTTTCTCGTCGTGAGTGGCAAAGACAAACGTTGTTTTGAGCTCTTCATTCAGTTGCACCATCGTTTTCATGATGTGGTGAGAGTTCGCCGCGTCGAGATTGGCCGTGGGTTCATCCGCGAGCACAATTTCCGGCTGCTTGACGATCGCCCTCGCAATCGCAACCCGCTGACTTTGTCCGCCCGAAAGTTGTGCCGGTTTCGAGTCAGCCCGATCCGCCAGACCAACCCATTCCAGCGCCTGCCCGACGAGTTGCTTGCGACGGGAAGTCTCAATCCCCTGCAGCAGTAAAGGAAACTCAACGTTCTCGTACACCGTGTAGACCGGCAGGAGATTGAACGTCTGAAAAATGAAGCCGATGTGGATGTTCCGCAGGCTTGCGGCCTCTTTGTGAGATAGAGACTCTATCTTGCGCCCCAACACTTCGGCGCTTCCCTTGGTTGGAGCGTCAAGAGAGCCGATAATATTGAGCAATGTCGTTTTACCCGAACCGCTCGGGCCGACGAGCCCAAGAAACTCCCCTCGCATCACGGATAAATTGATACAGTCCAGTGCCTTCAGGATGGTAAGGCCAAGCGAATAGGTTTTGTCCAGATTTTCGGTTTTTATTAACGCTGCGTTCGGCATGTGTCCTTCCGCTTATGATTCAGATTGTATTCAAGGGCTCCAATAGATATCGGGCCTGACCTGCTAGTGATTGAACACGACCATGACCTGGAATCCGGTCCCCGCAAACGGATTTGCTCCAGCTTGATTCTGATAGATTTGGATGTTCGCCGGGTTCCAGAAGCCCAGGAGATAGAATATCCAGTTGTCGTACGTCCTATGCCAGCTCACCAGACGATACCATTCTCCGTTTTTCCAGTCACGGTAGAACATTGCTGATACTTGATCGACAACGCCGATGGGATAATTGACTGACAAGGCAGAGAAACCTGCACCCTCGCCTGAAACGAAGGGGGCACTTGTGTTGTCCGATCGGAAATACTCAGTCGTGGCGTTCAAACCGTTTCCTACAGCGAATGTATAATCGGCGCCTACTGTCCATTGTCGCTGGTATCTCATTCGAAGAAGGTCATTTTCCTGCTGGATCAACACTCCTTCGAACCAAATTCCGATACCGATATCCCATTTTCCATCCAGTCCAAATCGATCTTCTGGTGTGTTGAGGGTGGTGGTGACAATTGGGATGGATATCAAGGTATTCAAATCCGCCCGCCGGTGATGATACGTGAGACCGATTTCACCAGTCCACAATGGCGATTGCGCCCTCCCACCGTATTCAAGTGTTTTCTTCTCCGTTGGTGCCAGTTCCCACCCCTTCGTGTCGTTGTTGCCGAAAAGGCCCCACAGCCAGATGTTTGCGTTATTCTGAAAGTAATATCGCCCGAGTACAGCATAGACCCCGTCCGTCAGCTGGAGCGGATCACGCGGGTCAATGCGATCGAACCACATGAGCGGTCGAAGCAATGTCGCGGAACCGAAATTGATCTTCTGCAATCCAACACGTGCTTCGAATCGATCCGTCGACAGTCGGATCCAACCGCGGTAGGGCTTTACCTGAGTTTCGTACGAGGCAGGCTCGCTTCTGACGTATCGTGCGCTCGTGAAGGCGTTGAGCGAAAGCTCCATATTAAGATCGAGTTGGTCGTTGAGTTTGTCCTTGAGCAAGAAATCCGGAATATAGCGGAGACCTGTCTGGAAGCTCGACGAAGTCTCGTGGTTCGCGCTAATCCATCCGGAGGCCTGGCCGTGCAATTCTTCAGTTTGCGACCATGCATTCTGCACGACGCAAAGAACGAGCGCACAATAACCCATCCGTCTGATTACCGGTACCACTGTTCATTCTTCCTGGATTTGTGTCATAGAGATTTGCCGTGGCTTCTTCATGTACCTCCCCTTTCAGACTTTCACCTTTTTGTAGAAAACCCTTTTTGCTACTTCTGCGGTGATAATGTATAACAAGACGATGATCCCGATGAATAAAAGGAACGGAATTGGCAGCGGGCTGAACCCAAAAACCTCAGCAAGCGGAGTGAAGGGTAAAGCCAACGTCACGGCAACGATTGACAGAGTTGTCCTTAACAGATACTTCCCCGGTCGACTCTTGTAGAATGGTTTCCGACTCCGAATAACGAGCACAATCAGGGAAGCAGAGACAACGGATTCCAGAAACCAGCCGGTTCGGAATTGAACCTGCGTAGCATGCAGGAGGAGCAGAAGTGCACCGAAGGTGAGAAAATCAAACACCGAGCTCACAATACCAAATGTAATCATAAATTGGCGGATGACCTTAATGTTCCATCGTCGCGGATAATCGACCATTTCGTTATCGACACTGTCGGTAGCGATCGTCATCTCTGGAAAATCGGTGAGCATGTTGGTAAGCAAAATCTGCTTGGGTAGAAGCGGGAGAAACGGCAACACAAGGGACACTCCAGCCATGCTGAACATGTTCCCGAAATTCGCGCTTGTTGCCATGAACACATACTTGAGCGTGTTGGCAAAGGTCGCCCTCCCTTCGCGCACACCCTGCACCAGCACGCCCAGGTCCTTTTCGAGCAAGACGATATCCGCCGCGTCCTTGGCAACATCGACTGCGCTGTCAACTGAAATGCCGACATCGGCAGCGTGAAGCGCCGAGGCATCATTAATGCCATCGCCCATGTACCCTACAACGTTTCCGGCTTTTCGCAGAGCGAGGATGATGCGCTCTTTTTGATTGGGTTCAATTTCGGCAAAGATATTTACTTCCGAGACACGTTTGAGCAAGGCTGCATCACTCAATCGACCGAGCTCTCGTCCTGTGAGAATTTGCCTATTCGACAAGCCCATCTGCTCGCTGACGTTGGCAGCCACGAGGTGATTGTCCCCGGTAATGACCTTGAGAGTAACGCCCAGGTTTTTGAGACTGGTAATTGTCTCGATAATCCTGGCCTTAGGCGGATCAAAAAGAACGAGGAATCCTGAAAACGTCATGCCCGCTTCGTGGTCTTTGCTGATGCGCGACTCTGATCCCATGTTCTTGAAAGCAACACCCAGTGTGCGAAATCCCTTATTACTGAATTCTTCAAAGTGTTGCTGGATCCGGTCCCGCACCGTGGCGATATCGACGATGGTTCCGCCTGCAGTTTCTGCCGATGAGCAGACTCCAAGCACATCCATCAGCGCGCCTTTGGTGACCATCAGATGTGTACCCTCATGCGAAACCAGGATGCTCAATCGCTTTCGAAGAAAATCATACGGGATTTCGTCCTGCTTCTGATAACCGGATAGATCAAATTGCTGATGAGCGCGGATGGCTTCATCAATCGGGTTCGTAAAACCTGTTTCATAGAAAGCATTGATATAAGCGTGAAGAAGGACCTTGTCGCTTGGAGCGCCATCCACATCAAGGGCGGATTGTACATGCACGGTTCCTTCGGTCAGGGTACCGGTTTTGTCGGAGCAGAGCACGTTCATGCTGCCGAAGTTTTCGATCGAAGCGAGCCGTTTGACAATGACCTTGTTTTGAGCCATCTGTTTGGCCCCGTGAGAAAGGTTGATGCTGATGATTGCCGGGAGCAGTTGTGGCGTCAAGCCGACAGCGAGTGCCAGCGAGAACAGAAATGAATCGAGCACCGGCCGCGCCAAATAGACGTTGATGGCAAAGATGGCGACCACCAGCAAGAGCGTGACTTCCATGAGGAAATAGCCGAAGCGCCGTATGCCGTGCTCAAATTCTGTTTCCTGCGGCCTGAGTTTTAGCCGCTCGGACACTTTGCCGAACTCGGTTTCCTTGCCGGTGCGCACAACCAGCGCCGTCGCGCTGCCACTCACCACATGAGTCCCCATCCAGAGCGCGTTTGTCCGCTCACCCAACGGTGTCTCTGCAGGCAACACCGCCGCCATCTTCTCCACAGGGAACGTCTCACCCGTGAGCACTGCTTCATCAACGAAAAGATCTTTGGATTCCTGAACCAGTGCGTCACCGGGAATAACGTCGCCTGCGTTCAGGACGACGATATCGCCCGGCACTATCTGTTCAACTGGAATTTCTATGGGGCTCCCGTCACGCAGGACGGCCGCTTTGATCTGCACGATGGAAAGCAGTTTCTCCACGGCGTTCGATGCACCGCGTTCCTGCCAAAACCCGAGCAAGCCGCTGACGAGTACGATGGAAAGAATAATAAAGGCATCAACGGGATCATTCAAGAAAAATGACAACCCCGTTGCAAAGAAAAGGATAAGGATGATCGGACTTTTGAATTGGCCGAGCAGGAGCGTCAGTGCATCCGACCGCTTTCGGGGTTTAAGGAGATTAGCGCCATAGCGATCGAGCCGCTGTTTGGCTTCATCGCCGGCCAATCCTTCTATCGCGGTGTCAAGTCTTTTGCACATCTCGGCAACGGAGATGCTCCAAAAAGCCGGGGGGAGTTGGTTCATCCTCTGTTCCTCTCTTTGATTTTATGCGGGCCCCTGCAATCTAATTCAAGTTTCTCACAGATGAAATGTAAGATGGGTGCCGGACAAGACCCGGAAGGGCTCTGGAACATGTTTGTGGGTTGAATCGGCGGTGTTTTGCCGATGGCTTCTAAGATCTCGTTGGACACGGCATCATTTGCCCGTTGAGAAAACACTCGGTATTGCTTCAGCTGTTGAAAGGTCCGATGGGTTCTCCAGGGGCTTGCCGGCAACTCGCCACCAGATTGACATTGAAGCGACGCCACAGTATACTTCTATCGTTGCGCTATGCGCGATGCTTCAAGGGACGATACTTTGTCGATACGAGATCATGAATGGCGTCGGTGTCCGATGACGAGGAAGAAATTTACGCTCACGGCATGTGTGAGCACGGACAATCGTCGGGCGATCAAGGTTGCCCTGAAAGAGTTCGTATCCAAAGCGTCAGTCACGCCAACCGATGAAGGGTTCCTCGTAAAGGCGACAATGCACGGGGAATCTGCGCGAGAGTTGAACCGAACCCTGCTCTCTGCGTTGCGTCGGGTCGAGCGCAAGACCCGACTTCGCGCCGAATGGATATCCGGTGCTGTGAGCGAACGTTTCTTTGACTATGTACCAAAGGGGTCGCGAAAAGGCTGAGGCAGAATAAGCACCTGCATTGACTTCCCGGACTTCAAATGATACACTCAAGTTTTATACAAAAAGGAAGGACCTTCTCATGAAATACCTACTGGCTTCGTTTCTCATATGCTGGACAGTGATACTCTCTGCCCAGGACTGGCCCCGTGAGGTCACGAGTCCACAAGGGATAATTACCATTTATCAACCGCAGATTGAATCGTTCAAAGGAGACGCGCTGAGTGCGCGCGCCGCAATTTCCATCACGTCAGATGGAAAGACCGAACCGGTGTTCGGTGCAGTCTGGCTCGATTGCCGGGTCACCACAGACCGAACGAGCAGGACGGTAAGACTCGAGGATGTGAAGGTCAAGCAGATCAGGTTCCCGAACGGAACGAATGCAGAGACGTCGAATATATCCGCCACTCTCGAGAAACAAATGCCACTCCTGGATCTGACATTTTCACTCGACCTCCTCCTGGAAAGCTTGGAGACAGCACAGAAGGAAAGAGAAAATGCCCGAGAGCTCGAAGTGACTCCACCCAAGATTATCGTGTTGAACCACCCGGCTGTGCTCGTCCTGATTGACGGCAACCCAATGCTGACGGATGTCGAAGGGACTTCGATGAAACGAGTCACCAACACCCCGTATTTCTTGGTTCAAGCCCCTCCAGGTAAGTTCTATCTGCGGGGTGGGACTATGTGGTTTACTGCATCGAATATCACAGGACCGTGGCGTAAGATCGACAATGCGCCGAAGGCGGTCGTCACCCTTTCCGAACAGACGATGTCCGACAACGAGGCTGATGATCAATCGACGGCAAGTGGCGTCGCTTTGAAGACCGGCAAGATTCCGGAAATCGTGGTCAGCACGGAGCCGGCGGAGTTGATTGCCACCGACGGTCCTGTTCAACTCTCACCAATTAAGGAGACTGGGCTGTTGTTCGCGTCAAACACGCCGAGCAGATTGTTTCTGGAGATCGAGACGCAGCAGTACTATATCCTTATCTCCGGCCGATGGTACAGTGCGAAGGCGTTGACCGGCCCCTGGACGAACGTCGAATCGAAGAAGCTGCCCGCAGATTTCGCAAATATCCCTCCAGGATCGGAATGTGATGATGTGCTCGCAAGCGTTGCCGGAACCATCCCTGCAAGAGAAGCTATTCTCGATGCGCAGATACCGCAGACCGCGGAAGTGGACCGGGCAACGGCAACAACCGATGTTCAGTACGATGGGGATCCGCAGTTTGAGCCGATTGAAAACACGGGCATGGAGTACGCCGTGAACACGCCGACCACGGTCATTCGCGTTGGTGGGCGGTACTACAATTGTGAGAACGGTGTATGGTTTGAAAGTCCGGGTGCGTTTGGCCCCTGGGGGGTTTGCGTCGACGTTCCGGAAGTCATCTACACGATTCCACCAAGGTATCCCGTTTACAACGCCCGTTATGTGCGCGTCTACGGTTACACTCCTTCAGTCGCGTATGTCGGATACACCGCGGGGTATACCGGATGCTACGTCTATGGAGGCACAGTCGTGTACGGAACAGGGTACAACTACCATCCATGGTATCGGCACAATTATTATGCGCGCCCCTCGACGTGGGGATTCGGTGTCCACTATGACCCATGGTCCGGTTGGTCCCTTGGCGTCTCGGTCGGTTGGGGACAACCGCACGGGTGGTTCGCCTATAATTCAAGAACAGTTTCCGCGGGCTGGTGGGGACCAGTGGGTTACCGTCCTGCTTACCGACCCATCGTCGGTCCCGCATACCGCGCAGGATACCAACCTACGAATCATCGGGTGATCGCGAGCAAGCCCATTGTGTCGTCGACAGTTGGAATGAATCGGAGCAGTGGAGCGACGCGCACTGGAACACTCTACGATCGGTGGAAGGGGGGTGTGAGGCGACCGTCTGTGGTTGAAGTACCCCCTCCCGCGACCGTGCCCTCGAGGCCGGTGCAACAGACTCCAGCTCGTCCTCAAACTCGTCCCGGAGCCAGAGGTGAAGTAGCCCCTCCCGTGACGGTGCCGTCAAGGCCGGTGCAGCAGACTCCAACTCGTCCTGAAACTCGTCCGGCAGCCCAATCAGAGACACAAGCCCCGCCGCGAGCGGTGGCGAGGGGAAACACGCGCATCACGCCTCGTCCATCCACGAAGGAGAACAACGTTTACGCGGCTCCGGACGGCAACGTCCTGCGCAAGACTCCTCAGGGATGGCAGCAGCGTGCCCAAAACACCTGGAAGGACGCCGGCCAGACACCAGCGAACCAGGGGGCGGTGGCGCGTGATCAAGAGGTCCGTCAGCGGGCAGCAGAACGGACAACAAGTTTCAGAACACCGCCGCCCGCTCAGCCGGCTCCAAAGGCACAACCAAAGCCAGAAAAGGCGGCTGAGAAGAGAAAGGAAGACAAGAAACGCTGAGTCAGCGTATGTTTTTGTCTCAACGCAATGCTTGAATATACAGGAACTTTGTTTCAAGCTAGTTCGGCATCTTCGACGGGGGCTATTCGCTTTCGACCAACCCCCGTTGTGTTACCAATGATACGTTGGATGCTTTCTTTTTCCATTGATATGATGCTGTAACAATCCTTCGGATTTTCTAAAACCCATCGTACACAGGGCATTCCTATGAAAGGAGGATTCGATGATTAATGAGAGAAAAAGAAGGGAATCTCGAGTCGCTTCTATCGTCGGCGATCCTGCATCTTCAGGCAATCTACTGCCAATCGAGTTGCCGCGACCTAAACTCGATCGTCGGACATCGGTATCGAACGCATTGCAGAAAAGAAAAACCACACGTGAGATCAGCGATAAGAAGCTTTCCTTGCAGGCACTTTCAAATCTCCTCTGGGCAGCATGTGGTGTAAATCGTAAAACAGGTCCATTTGGAATTCCTGGAAGAACTGCTGCATCGGCAAGTAATTCACAGGAAATTGATCTCTATGTTGCCATGCGGGACGGAGTTTATCTGTACGATGCTTTTCATAACAAGCTGGCTCCAGTTGTTGCTGGTGACCTGCGCGCTCTGGCAATTGGTCCCGGCCAGGCGAAACTTGTAGCCCAGGCTCCGGTTCATTTCATCTACGTCGTGGATGTTAATAAACTTTCCAATACGTCTGGTTACCAGGAACCCGGGTTGCAGGATTCTGAAATTCAAAAATCATACTATTATGTTGACACCGGTCTCATTGCGGGCAACGTGTATTTGTTTGCTGCTTCTCAGGGCCTGGCGTCATGGTTCCATAACTGCGATAAACCCGGTCTTACAGCAGAATTAAAACTGCGTGCTGACCAGCGGGTACTCTTTGGCCAGACAGTCGGATATGCTGCAAAAAAATAATGTAAGGGGTTTCAAATGGAGATTTCGGGCAACACAATCTTAATTACGGGCGGGGCAACGGGTATCGGTTATGCAATGGCCGAAGCTTTTCTGGAAGCGGGGAATGAGATCCTTATCTGCGGTCGCAGGGAAGCGAGACTTCTTGAAGCTCAAAAGAAACATCCGGATTTCCATGTCAAGGTATGTGATATAGTTGAAGAAGCGGATCGAAAAACTCTGGTGGAATGGATAACCACCAACTTCAGCAATGTGAACATTTTGGTGAACAATGCCGGCGTGCAAAGAGACATTGATTTCACGAAAGGTGTTGCCGAATTTCTGGCCGGAGAAAATGAAATCAAAATCAACTTGGAAGCCCCGATGGTTCTCTCCGGGATGTTCATTCCGCATTTGACCGCCAAGAAAGGGGCTGCAATCATCAATGTTTCTTCCGGGCTGGGTTTTGTGCCTGCCGCCCGGATGCCGGTATATAGTGCGACCAAAGCCGGGATGCACGCTTTCTCCATGGCACTCAGACAACAACTTTTGAAGCTTGGGATCAAAGTTTTTGAGGTGATTCCACCGGCGGTTGATACGGAATTAAATCCGGAGGGAAGGGCAAAAAGGGGAAGTTTTAAGGCGAATCTAGGGCCTGGGGAATTTGTGGCCTCTGTAATGAAAGGCCTTAAAAATGATGTATTCGAAATAGGTTATGGGATGACGGAAGGACTTATCAAAGCGTCCAGAGCAGAGTTGGATAAGAGCTTTCAACAGATGAATAGTCGGTGGTAAGTCTTGGCTTGCTCCCCTGCAGCGATCCCAATGCAAAGGGACGGGTAGCTATGCCTTCATGCTTTCAAGATACAAACTCTCCACCCTTTTACGTGCCCACGGCGTCTTCCGGAGAAACTTCAGACTCGACTGAATGCTTGGATTGTCGGTGAAGCACCGAATCTTAATCCTGCGTCCCAATTCTTTCCAGCCATAACGCTCGACGAGGTGATTCAAAATCATCTCAAGTGTTTTTCCATGAAGCGGATTATTTGGTTGGTCCTGGCTCATCTGTCTTCCGACGGCTGGTCAAACAGTGATAGTGCGACCCGGCCTGTCGGGATGTGTTTCAAAGACGCTGATTCCGCTTATTCCTTGCCCATAGAGCGCCGCCTCCGTGCATTCAAGCGCAAGCGCGTTCGTATTGCACTCCTGGCTAATGTGCGCGAGTGCTATGCTTTTGGGAAGAGTCTGTGACTTATCGATAATCTGCAACAACGATTCACCGCACTGATCGTTCGAAAGGTGCCCGTCCTCCTGAATCCGGCGCTTCAGCCAGACCGGCCGTGCAGACTTCTCGAGCATGTCCACATCATAGTTTGATTCAATTACAATGACATCTGAATTGGCAAAGTGACCAGCGGCTGAGTTCGTTGGATACGCCATATCTGTTGAGACGCTCACCTTTTTTGTCCGGCCTTCTGCATCGTAGAAAATGTTATATCCAAAGCATCCTCCATCCGAATCGTGAGGCACTTCAAAGGTCCGAATGACAAATTCACTCAGTTCGATTTCTGAGTTCTTTATTGGCTTGAGAAGGCTTTGGCGGGAAGCTCGTGCAAGGCCGCTATATTTCTTCTGAAGATGGGGCTCAATCTGAGGAGGGCAATGGATTGGAATACGTTCATCAACGAGTTTTTTGACGGTCCATTCATTCACATGATCGCCGTGGATATGAGTAATGAAGACCCCATCAAGATCTTGCAGGCTCAGACCCAGTCTTCGCAAGTGGCTTGTGATGTAGGCAGGACTGAATCCGCAGTCGACGAGAATTGCTGTCCCGGAGTTCCAAATGAGCGTGGAATTTCCTGCGCTTGAGCTGCCGAGAACGCAAGTTGAAAATTCATTCTTCAAATGAGACACCAGGATAAAATGCAGTGTTTTTGCATGACGTGTGGATAGTCGGGACGCGGCATGCCGTGTCCCGACTGTGTATTGATCTGCTGAGTTACTCCGGTATCTTTTTCTCTATCGTCGACGGATCTGGCGGCAAAACCCAGTGCAGGAAGCCGCATCGTGTGCAAACAAACACTTCCGCAGTATTGGCGAGCCAATCGACCTCGAAGAACGTCAACACCTTCGTGTTCAACAACGCATTGCGGGCATTGAAGCGATCATGATTGCAGTGCTTACACGTGAGCTTGACACCAGCCAACAAGATTTCGGACTCTTTCTCCATCGTCGTCTCAGTCTGAGGTTGTGAAAAGGAT
>JBEKOB010000082.1:0-17624 GCA_049522195.1 Bacteroidota bacterium | reverse complement strand
ATCTTGACGACTCCAACATCCCGCGTTCAACCAATGCTCTTGAGGGTTACTTCTCCCGGTTGAAACTGCGATATCGTCAACATCGTGGACTCAGCAAACGGCATCGGCTAAACTATTTTCGTTGGTATTTCTACCTTTGCCCACGCTAAATAGCAACACTTTGTGAGTACTATACGCAGGATGACGTGCCTTTTCTTTGAATTGCGAGGTACAAAAGAAAGGGCCGACTGAAACTCCGCCGGCCCTGTAGTAAACTGCTTGGTAGATGCGTTAGATGATAATCATCACACCCGCGCTAAATGAGTTATACGTGCCGAAGTTGTAGTCCGCATTGACATTCACGATCAGAACTTTGATGCTGAGCCCTATGGTCAGGCGGCTCTTATTCTCACCCTCCAGATCAAACACAATATGTTGCGGGACCTTCCCTGTCGGCGTGTCAAGCGTGTAGTCATAGGTGAAGGTCATGCTCGACTTCTCTATCATGTAGCCCACGTACGGTGTCAGATTCAGCGCACCCCATCCGAGACGTTTGCTTGCGTTGGCGCCGAAGGACGTGGTCTTCGCTTCAAAAATCGTCCCGGCGTTGAGCTTCTGGCTGAAGAAACTCGCACACAGGTCAACGGGGAAATCGCCGGGGAACCACACCAGCGGGTTGTGCTGTATGCCCCATCCAAAGTACTTCGTCTTGCCGATCTCAGAATTGATTTGATAATCCGGCAGATAGCGGAACGTAAACTGTGTACCGAAAATGGTACCGAGGCTCAGTTGCGGTGCACCCAAGGGGACCATGTTCTTCCCCAGAATCTTCTTATCACCCAGAAGACCGGTCACCGGTAGGGCGATGTTGTTTGAGGGGACTGAGACCGTGTGTTGTCCTCCAAGCGGATCGGTGAAGTTGAACTGACCTCCTTTGAAGCCGATCTTTACACTGTCCTTGTCGCTGCCGATGATCGTCGGCCCGGAGATCCCCACCGTGAAACTCTGTCCTATGATCTGGTTGATGATCTGTGTCCGCGCCTGTGACTTGTATGTCGGCGGCAGAGACGCGTAGGAAGGATCGTTGACCTGATCTACGAGCATTCCAGCCTGATCTGATGTGAATTGAAATGCGCCCTTGGTGCTGAAGGTTTTGTTCGCATCTGTGAACACCGTTCCCATTGCGACGACTCCGAACTCAAGGTCGAACTTGAATGATGTAGCGGTCGGAGCGCGGTGAAACCATCCGGCGTTCAAGTCGGATCCGAAACCAGTGACCACCGGTGCCACGTACTGCTTGGCAGCGTCGCTGGAGAGTTTGTCGAGCGAGCCTTGCAGATCATTCGAACCCGTTTGAGTCTGCTGCGAGAATGCGATCAACGGGAAAAGCAGAATGCAACTCGCGACACCAAGGAATCGTTTGCTCATATCTTCACCCTTCGTGGTTTTGAGCGATAGGATTGGGGGATCATCATCAACTGGTTCTGGAAGCAGTATAGGAAACGATCTGCGCTGCTTCAAGCGATAAACTACTCACGATGTGTAACCCCTCTTTCGGGGAAAGAGTTTCATAATGAAGCACACAAGGCTGTCTCAAGTTGGAACAGCGCAAATCATTCAAGCCTGTCTACGCACAAGCGACGAATACCGGCTCAAAGTAAGTCTACAGCAGGCCTCTTCATTTATCCCAATAGGTCTATAGTGCCCATTCTCTGAATCGCGTGGCTTGCTTCCAGAGCTGCTCGATGTCGGTCCGGCCATAGATCTCGCCACCATAGGAAACAGCATTCTTGTGGTCGATGATGCGGCGCAGATGCTCGAGCGCCTTTTGTTTCTCCTTGCTTGGGGCAACGACTTCTTCCAGAAGAGCGATCGTCTCATGATGTTCTTCACCGCGACTCTTCACGCCTGCCAGCTTGATTGCGATCGCATCCGCAATAGCGATTGCGGCGTGGACGATGAGAACGCCAGAGGCATTCCAGTATTCGAACTCACATGCGACTTTCGCTGCGTGGAAGAAGTTCTCCGCCACCGATCGATAGTCCTTCGCCTTGGTGCGGTGGACTGTAGTTCGTGCCTTAGGCTTTACCATTGACGAGACCCTTCATTGACAAGCCGCCAATCACGACCCCCTCATTCACGATGTCCTGGACCGGCGGGATCTTCCTCTTTGTTCTTCGGATGAACTCTTTCTGCGTGAGCACCAATGGGGCCAGCTTCGCACCGAAGCGATTGAGCACCTCGGGGGCGATGGCGTGGGCGGCGGCTTCGGCGGCGGCAATTTCGTTTTCGTTGCGGACGACAAGGCACAGATCCAGATCACTTGATGGCAACTCTTCTTTGCGCGCTACACTGCCAAATACGATGAGGCTCCTTACACGCTTTGCCAACCTATCGGCAAGATAGGTGAATACGCTGCGAGAAAATGAGCGCTCCACAGATAGTAGAGGAAGGATTCCTTGCTCAACCAGGACGTGATCCCGATTCAGCGTGAAAAAGTGGTCTCGGCCTCCTCGAACGCGATGGATAATCGAAAGCGCCTCGAGCTCGGTGAGGGCCTGCAGACATGCCCGGTGGTTCATCCCCGATTGCCGCGCAAGCTCTCGTCCCGTCGCTCCTTGTGCGGAATCCATCAGCGCCCGCAAGACTGCAACATGCGACCAGGTTGAAAACACATGATCCCACACATGATGGAACACCATACGCCCTCCGGATCGAGTGGATACAATACTCTCCATATGGAGATTTATGTATCCAATATAGTTCCCAGGTTCTTCAGAAGCAAGACGCTTTCCTGGAGCCGAGAAAGAGCGTTGCATCCCATGTTCAGTAAAAGCAGAGGGCAGATACTTGGAATGCTCGCCTCGCGTTATGATGCCAAACTGGTGCCTTAGAGATGCATACTTATCAGCGGCGAGTTTGATGTAAAAATTAATCACGACCCACCTAGAAGTTCTGCGATGTTCCTGTTACTCTTTTTCGCTTGTTGATACAGCGAGCGGGATGATTTCTTCCGGTTGCACTTGCGATGCGTCAGCTGCAGGTTGTCATCATCGTTGAAACCCTCCTCCCGGTTGGGATCTTTATGATCGATTTCTACCCGGCCGCGAATCAATACCATATCATCTCTGCAAAGTGGACACACGCCGCGCTGCATGCGGTAGAGCGATTGATACTTCGACCACGGAAACCGTTTCCGACGTTCACGATGGCCGTTGTCCAGCCGCCGCTGACGAATACTCCGAACCGCCTGCCTGAAAGCGAAATCGCCATATTCCGCCTTCAGTCGATCAAGCTGATCGATCACAATCTGAATCCGCGTCATAGCCTGCTCTCTTTTTCCTTAGCCACCGTAAACGTATCGAACCCGTGAGTTCGCTGGTTCAAGGTGAATGCGTTGATCGACCTGCTGCCAGATGTCGGGCGTTTGGGTCACGACGAAGGTGTAGTGACGGTGCCCGAGCCTGAAGGACTCCCGGAGCATCGCCAGATAATTCTGTTTGTTTTCGGGATCGAGCGGACCATCCGCTTCATCCTGAAATGTACTCTCGAAGCTGTGTTGCGACGATTCCGACAAGTGAATCGCAATTGCTTCCGCGATAGCGCGTTCGATCCAGACCCGCTCACCGCCGCTGAGGTCCTCAATGTTTTTCTCTCCGTCTTCGCCAAAGACCCGGACATCGAAAGTTTCCATCTGTTTTTTGCTGTCCTTCGAAAGACGCGTTGTCTCAAACCGAATCTGGAATCGGCTTCCGAAACTGGATGCGAGCAGCCTGTTGGCAATACAGCTGATGGCTGGTCCTGCAGCATCAAGTTCAAGTGCGGGGATGCCATCCTTGGAGCAGGCTCGCTGTATGAGCCTCCAGTCGGCGATCCGCGCAGCCAGACGATGTGCTTCATCTTCGGCCTGCCGGGTCTGCGTCTCGATCGCATCCAGCTTCTGGAGCATGCAGTCGCCAGAGGCAATGTCCCCCACACAGGCGAGCTCCTCGCGCTGCAGGCGTTCCACGTTCTTCTTCGCCTGGATTCTTTGTTCTTCCCACGACTTCTCATCCGGGACGTCTTCGTCGATCACGATCGCCATCCGTTGCTTTTTCTTCTTACCGAGCAACTCCTCGAGCTCACCGAGTTCACGATTCTGTCGCACCTCGAGGTCGCTCAGTTGATCAGCGATATCGCCAAGAGCCGATCGCTTTTCACACTCTACAGACTCCGCAATCTTGATTTCCTCCAAGAGCTGGTCCCACGGTTTTTTCTGCAGCACCTCGACCAGACGCCGCACCTCTTCATGCCTTGAGCGATCGTATCCCAGTGCGACCTTTTGCTGGGCAAATCGGGATGCATCATACGTCGGTGCTGATTGCTCAAGGCTTTTCAGCTCTTCATCACATCGGAGAAGCTCGCTCTGATACCGGGTACTGCCCAACCCTCCGGCGTACTCCTGGGAGCGTAATAATAGTTGTTTCCGTTCAAGTTCAGGGATTTGCTTGCGTGCCGTGACGGCATTCGAAAGCAACACACACTGCTGGGGCAGTCCTTCGATCGATCGGCAAGCGACGGTATCAATGAGCGATGCCTCCTTCCTCAATCTTGCAAGCTCCCCATCGCAAAGCGCCAGCTCGTGGTCGATGGTTTGGCGCAGCATCCTTTCCTCACTAGCAAGCCTGTCTCGGTCTCTGATGAGCGTCGAGCGTTTCCTCTGATAGGCATCACATTCACGCTGATAGGCTCCCCGGGCTTCTGACTGCGCCTGATCGATTTTGTATGCTTCTCTTTCGAGCGAGCCCAGTCGTCCGTCCTCCTCGCACAGGCGATGGAGTTCTTCGACGTGTGCAATAATCTCCTCTTTGCGCGAGCAGATTTGTCGAATGCGCTGGAGCTCTTTCTTCACTGCCTCCGCCTTCGTTTCGTGTTTCTTCTTCTCGATGAGATAATGCTCGCTCAACTTGCATCTCCGCACATCCAGCAGTCGGATTTCTTCGTCCACCGCGTTGGCTTCCTTTCTTTGGCTGATCCGCTCCTCGAGACTCCTGTGAAGCTCAGCCAGGTCGCGGCCAATGCGTTCGATTTCCTCGCCGAGCGCATGTAGCGAGGATTGCACTGCAGAACGGCGCGCCTCAGCTTGTTCAATATTTGCCAGAACCTGTGCGCGGGTTTGCAGCTCCTCCTGATTGCGTTCGATGACAGCTTTCTTGGCAGCGAATTGTCTTTCGAGCTCCTCTGCGCTCTCACGGGCATGCTGGCAATAGCCATCATACTTCTGCAGATTGAGGAGTTCGAAGAACAGTTCTTTGCGTTTCGCCGGCGTGAGATCTGCAAAACCCGCCGTTCCCTGGCCTGAGAAGATGCTTTGGAAAAACAGTTCCTCAGGGCCAAGGAGGCGTTCGAGGGCGGCTTTGTACGAAGAGATCTTCCCGTCGTTGAGCGGAATGTCATTGACGTACAAATACGCTTCGTTCTTTCCGGTCCTGGCGTCAATGAGTATCAGTGACCGATAGCGATCACCTCCCATCCCGAACGTGAAATCTCGATATGAATCCGCAAGGTAGAAGTGCGATGCCAGATGGCCGTCACGGCTGGCAAGGCACAGATACGGATGAATGTTCTCCAGAATCGATGTCTTCCCCGAGCCGTTCGGCCCGACGAGGCAGATGAGCCCCGGGGAGAACCGTGTAAAATCAATACTGATCTCTTCCAGGCCAAGACCGTCACGGATGCCGATCGAACCTCGAAGATGAAGGGAAATCGGTTTCATCGTTGCTCCTGAGACTCTATCTGCTCAACCTCATCGGCCAGTACCAATACCGACGGCGAGAGTTGTTTCTCGATCAACTTTGCCCATTCCACGACTTTCTCCCGCAGAGTCCGTGCCCGTGTTATCGTCTCCGCCCGGACGCGCTCCTCCGGGATGACCAGTCGTTCAATCTTGTACGAGTGAGCACCGAGGTAGTGTCTGCGGATCTCATCATCGGAAACCAACGAGGTTTCTTCCTCGGTCAGATGAACTCTCACGCGGAGTTCAGCATCAGACCAATCTTCTGTTTCGTGCTCGTCAACGATCCCGTTCCGTGTTCGATCAAATCGTGCTTCGTGAAAAGCCATACGACGCGAGGGGATTTCGATGACGCTCACCGTCAGGCGCCCATCGCTGATCTGGACCTCGTTGAAGCTCTTCGTCTCCGTCTCGCCGAAATTGCAGTGGTGCGTGCTCCCGGCATACCAGATTCGCTCTTCGATTTTCTGTGCCATGTGTATGTGGCCCAGGGCGTAGTAGTCGGCACCGATCATGGCAAGATCATTCTTGCCGATTGCGATTTCCTGTCCGGGCAGAAGCTGGCCGTTGGAGATCTTCGCACCTAGAACCAGACAATGCCCTACGAACACCTTCGGGCCCCGGAATCCATGATGAAGTGCCGCAAATCGAGCGAAGACAGATTGGAGAGCCGCCTGGATGCTCAACGTCGCTTCGTCAATTGAATCGGCTTCGCGCCCCGAAAGCCAGTACGACTTGTTTGGATAGGGAAAGAGATGCACGAGCGCAGACGCATTACGGAACGCACCTTCCCGCTCATCCTCTTCCGGACACTCACGAAAGGCTGCATTGCCTGAATCATCCCGGCACAGCAGGACAGTGCTCGGTCGCTCGGCAACGTAAATAGGATAGCGCGTATCGAGCCCACGGAAGATTTCCAGACTGCCGGGCGCATCATGCATCGAGTTGCCAAGCACGATGGCGACGGGTGAGATGTTGGCCATCGCCCGCATCGCAGCCAAGGCAGGGTGCACCGCGCTTGCGGAGGAAAGCACCTGACGGCGATCCCAATAGTCTCCCGCAATGACGTGCAGGTCGGGTTTGAGCGATTCCAACTGCTCGAGAATGAAGCGGGCGCTCTCCCGGCATTTCTCAGACTGCTGTTCGGACCAGTGCCAATCGGCGGTATGAATGAGCCTCATATAGCCTCCCGTTTCTGCTCCACCTCTTTAATCCTGGATTCTCCTTCGAGAGCCGGACCGAAGATGTTGAACGTCGCCGCAAGACCTTCTTTGATGAGACCATCCCTGATCCAGCTCTGGCTGAGGAGACTGTCCAAATCCAGCGCGACCGATGGGACGACGAACGGCTTTGCGAGTTCCTCAGAGCTGTATGTTGGCTGAAGGTTGAGAAGCGATCGCACGACTCGACTGTACGCGCCGGAATCGGCAGCCGCAACCATATTCTTTCTCTGCTTGAGCATTTCCCGTTCGGTGCGAAGCGTGATCTCGCGGCTACACTCTTCGCTCCCACGAAGAAGTTTTCGAGGACCTCCTTCTGCTTCGATCATCAATCCTTCGGCTTCTGCTGTTGCTTCGATCGTGCGACGGACCTCTTGCTCGATCGCGTCGAGATTGATTTCTTTCGAACGGCTTATTGTGTACCAGCTTCCATCTGGCTTCTGAATAGAGCCCACGGACTGAAATTCCACGCGGCGCGGATTGCGGCCGTCATCGGTCCGTCGAGTATAGCGTGGATGGAACTGAATGCCGGCTGCCCATGCGATCTTTTCCAGCCCCCGTTTGGTAATGACAAACTCATCGCGGAAACCGCTGTTTGTTCGTGCTCCACGCCTGAGTTGATACACTTCTCCGTTGAGAGGATCGGGATCAATCAGGACGATCTCGGGTGTAAGTCTGTGGATCGGCGAGACCGAGAGAAAGTGCTCCGACGGATACAGCACGTTGAACCCGTCTCTCTTCTTGAGGTACTTCTTGAACTGGTTGTGGCTCTTTGCTTTTTGTGACATCGTATTACTCCAAGAAATGATACAGCTACGGGACATCAGCGAAGATCTGTTTCCAGAGGATCCCACGAGGCCCATCATGGTCGGCGTTGTCCGTGCGTAGCTGGCTGTAGAGCCTCAGTGTGAATTCGGTTCCGTGCCTGGTCTGGCGGTTAAGCCAGCGAAAGGCAAGCAGGTAGAGGCATTTCATATGCTTCACCAGAGCCTCGTCTTTCAGGATCGCTTCATCAACAAAGTTGATCGGGGGCGCGTTGTTATCAGTCTTCGGAAAGACAAAGCTCTTTCGGAACGGTCCGTAGAGGTCTTCACCGCGGAACAACTGAAACATATCCTGATCGATCATCACTGTGGCACACGTCGCGGCGCGCAATCTGACCAATCCTTGGTCGAAACAATCGGGCAGGAGACAGACATTGCCTCCGCTGGCGAAAAGCTCTTGGTATCCGATTTGGACGTAGTAGGGCGGTGTCGGTTCAAACGGCCTCAGCCTTCCCATTGTCGAGTGCCATCTGCCATAGTCTTCCAGGAACAGCCTGTAGGACCCGAATTCTTCTTCACGCATCGGTATCGGCGGTTGGAAATAGTTTTCAATTCTCATATGCTTCTCCTGTGTGATGTCACACTGTCCTTGTGCTTCTTCTTTCAGTTAGCCCCTTGTCATTTTCTCGATTGATGCAATCGCCTGCAACATCCGTTCTGCTGCCGGCGAATTGGAGGAGTAAACCGTCATGACTCTTGGCGGCTTGAATCCGTTCAAATAGACTTCCTTCTCAATCCATTGAAGCACCGTGTACCCGGTCCCTACCAACTCTTCAACGCCCAGGTCGTGGTCAAGGCTGAGTTCTTCGACTGCGCCCGTCTTTAAGTGCTCGATTGCCTCCGCGGCCGTGTAGGCCCGGACCCATCCTTCGGCGACCGTGCCGCTTACAGAGTCTTCGAGCGACTCTCTCCTTTGGGCGTGCACAGCAAAGCGGTCGCTCTGATCGTGAACACAAACACAGGGCCCGAGACTGTCTCCAGGTCCTCGTCATCATCGACAGGGTCCATCTCGATGGAATCCAGGCGCATCCCACGGATGAGGAACGACGCAACAAGAATCGGCCGGAGGTCTTCGATCAGCCTCTGTGAGAACGGTTTGTTGTCATCTTGAGTTTTGTCCATTGTCCTGCAGGGCACGTGCCCTTCCTTCTCAGATTGTCTTGAAACCGACCGGATGCGCAACAGTCTCTGAGCTCTTGTAGAACCCAGTATGCATTCTCTCGACGACCTTGAGGACGAACTGCTCGTTGAGCTTCTCCGGCCAGAGGGCATAGGTGATATCGAGATGCTTGATCAAATTGACGATGAACGCTCCGGTCACATCCTTGGCTGTCATCGATTCGACGACTTCGCGGGTAAACAATCCTGCAATGTGCTCGTTTGCGCACCGTTCCTGGACCAGCGTCAAGTAGAGCTTGGACTTCGGGGCCTCGGTCTTGAGTATGAAATCCCAGCGGCACGGCCTCGAGGCCGCCCGGTCCAGATACTTCTTTTCATTCACGGTCCCGAGGACGAATACGTTCGATGTCGAGACGCCATCCATCATCGTCAGGAACTCTCCCAGATGTTTCCTATGGGCGACGTCGTGGCGGTTGCCGAAGATCAAGTCCAGATCGTCCAAGCAGACCACGCAGGGCTCGAAGAGCGAAGCGAAGTCGAACAGATCCACCATGTCGACAGTCCCCTCGACCAGGAGAAACGTGCCGAATCCCTTGCACGCCTCGATGATCGCCCGAACGCACATTGTCTTTCCTGTTCCGGCCGCGCCCTCGAAGAGACATCGCAGTGACCTCCGGAGCACCGGATAGCCGATGATCGTCTGGATCATAAACTCGACCTCATCCCGGACGTCGTCCTGCAGGATGATCGTGCTCAAGGGTTGTCCGACAATATTGACCGGCTTCACGATGAGCGTTCGCTCTCCCAACGGGTTCCAGCTGATCCTCAAGACCTGATTCTTGTAGAAGGAATTCGCGACCGATTCCTGCAGGAGATATTCCAGCAGCTGTTTCGCCGAAGACGATTGCTTCGTAAGGCCAAGACAGTAGGCCGTGTGCGTTCGCTGCCCTTCATACACTGTTTCCTTCGCGACGGTCGCTTCGTAGAACCCACCCTCCCACGAAATGCTTGCTTCCAAGACTCCGTCGCCGATGAGAGGAAACGACGCTGAGCCGACATCGATCACCGATGCTCTCTGCGGTCGATGGCTCAGAGACGAATGCGCGATGCACCGATCGATCGCAAGCTGCTGATTGGCGTGGCGTCCTGCATGCACCGCGTAGATGTACGACTTCAGGAAATCGTATTCATACACCGAGAGCCTCCGTTCAGAAGCGACCCCGCCGGAGAGCTCAGCTGTAGAGTCCTGTGCCACGGCCATATGCCTTGCCTGACTAACTGTTTTCATGTCTTCACAGAGATTATGCGATACTGTCGTTTCCACTTCGCGCGCCCCGTCCGCGTTCGATCGCTGCAGCGATCTTTTCAATCATCCCTTCCCCGGGGAATGCGACTGGCTCAAGGTCTTGTTGAAGACGTTCGATGTCCTGATCGCTCATCGGAGGAAGGAGGACTTCAAGGAGCCGTTCGATTTCGGACCGCAGGTCCTCTTCCTGATTACCTTCTTCTTCTTCGTTTTCGGGATCTTCCAATATTTGATCGTCAATCATGTCAAACGCCTCTCATTTAGATTACGTGGAATGAAATCCTCACCTATTCAATAGGTTTGCTCGGTCCCATAATGGAGATAATCTCACGGAGTTCCTTGATCGCCCGTTCTTTTCGCTTCCTGTACGTGGCCGCATTCACATTAAAATGTTCCTGGTACTTCTCCGGTGGCACTGCCTCGATTGCCATTTCTATCAGCACTCTGTATTTCTCATGCAAGTTTTCAAGGCAAGCGGCATATGGCCCGATGAGAAGTTCATGCAGAAGTGTCTCCGCGCTTATTGAATATCCACTCGGTTCGGGCGCGGCCACGTCCTCCTCTATCTCCTCGAGGAAGCAGGTCTGCAGTTCTTTGCGGAGCATTTCTTTGGCTACTCGATCGGCAAAGCCGATCATGAACGTCGTGAACTTCGCACGGTGTGGATCGAACCTCAGGATCGATCGTGTCACCCTTTCAATCGTTTCGATGACGATACTCTCATAGATGCATGGGCTGCAAACTCTGAACCACTTTCGCAGATAAGCATAGACCATGGGTATGTACTCGCTGTAAAGTATTCTCGCCACTTCGTATTGGTCGCTTCTCTCCAGCTTCTGGCCGGAGAGCAGGGCGACGACAAGGGCGTCATTGTCTTTTTTTGTTTTCATTTGTGCTCCCCTTGTGTATGATGGGCTGTGACGGGATCAGAAGCCCCTTTTTTTCCAAGCAGCCAACCTGCAGATGTACGAGGCCATTTCCTTGCACATGCGCAGGCCAAAAAGGGTGCAAAGGTCGTCTATTTCTGTCACTCATTTTTGCGATTTCCTTCAAAACAATTCAAATTCAGCAATTATGGGTTTCGTTTTGCAGAAAGCCAAGGTCCCGAGTCCCAAGCTCCTAAACCAGATATTATTAAACGGTTCCGAGTCAGACCTTCTCCGGTCGCACGAACAAACCGTTCGGGCTCTGCGGTACCGTTCCCATCTCCTCGCGGCGAAGCCCCGGGATCGCTCGGCTACACTCGACCCCGAAGCCTCTCCGCATGAAACGAATATAGCCGGGCATCTCAATCGGCGCACGCGCTGTCGATCGTGCGGGCCATTTTCAAATCACCAAGTCGACATTCTCATCTCCGCTCAGTTCTCCGCCATCTCCACGCCAAGTGGTACCACATTAAATCAGAGGACACCTTCAGCGGGTCCTTCACACAAAGAGCCATCGATGCAAATCTTGGACTTCCTCTTCCGTGTGATCCTGATTGCCACTAAAGAGAGGCATGAGCATCTTCCCTCGCACTCCATTCGAAGGATAGTTTGCAGGATCGGCCGTGCACCAAGGCAAGCAGAAGTTCACTCTGCTCCAGCTTCCCGAAGGACTTTCCCTAGCCGCGTGTCAAGTATCGCTCTATCCCCATGATCTGATTCAACCTGAACTTCCCCCTCAGTTGCGCGTGCATATGCAACGCGAACACCGCTTCTGCTACATGCTGCACGGGTCACCGGATATCATCAGGTTGGAGACGGAAAGGCGGTACTCGTGTTTCAGCTTCCTTCTTCAACCGCTCCCTTTCGTCACGGTAACTTTGTCTCTCTCCCTCCTCGTATTTGGTCGGATCAAAAACATAGTCATCAGGCACCATGGCCTTGTCGCAGTGTTCGGCATGTATTGCCAAGTCCTCCAGCGTCGCACATCTATCCAGACGACGAATGAACTGCTGTTGATATGGACAGATGATCTCCTCCGGTGCTTTGCGCGACAGGAGGAGGTCCATTGTGATCTCATTCAGTCTGGGGGCCGCCTGGCAGATCGCGCATTCCTCACTTCGAGATTTGATTCCTATGAATTGCTCGTCAAGAGACATGATCTGTATCCTCCTTCGTCGTCGATTGCGGGCTCGAAGGAGCTGAGCTTTCAATCGCGTTGCTGCAACTGTGTCCTGGAAGGCTCTTCGCTACAATCAGCTGCGCCCCATTGTGGCGCGCACACTGGACCCTTGCCAGCAGTTCAAAGCGTTTAGCGGTTCTGCGATCTCGCATTGAATAGAAGCGATCAAGTCTCTCGAGATCCTCTTTGTGCGGCACCAGACAACGCATGGTTTCTTCAGGCATTCGCCTGTTGAACTCCTTCTGTTTCTGCTTGAGCTCCTTGTACATGCGGATCACGTCAGCGTTCTTTTTTCCCATGTGTCGTTCTATATCCGTCACGACGTCTTGGCAAAAAGCGGCTGCAGGACCTTGGGAGAGCTTGTCCTCCTTTATAAGGAGGTGAAAGCGTTCGAGCCTCCATGCCCTTTCGAGCAACATCTTTACACATAGGTCTCCGCACGCCCACATCTTTTCATATAGGAACTTCAACGCATCATGGTGTTTTCCAAAATCAAAGTCGGTTCCTTGTGCGAAGTCATCGCGGAGAAGTGAGAGTGATTTCGCGAGGCGCCCAACTGACTCGGACTGGGCCTCCGCATCATGTATGTTTTCTTTCAAATCAGGAATGCCAAGTTCTGCCTCGAGCCGTCGGATTGCTTCTTGTTCATTTCGCCTGAGGACTGCATTTTCATACAATTCACCACGTCTGGCGCAGTGGACATCGAACGCAAGTCCCCTTACGATCTCCTCCTCCAAAGCCCCTTGCGGCGCACAGGATGAGCGCAACTCTCTGAGAATATTATTGAAATCCTCCTCCGACTCCTCATAGTACTTGGTCTTGATAACGGACTTTCCCGCAGAGAGACCATGTCCGAGAGCATTCATCTCCGAGCCGCCTCCTGGCCTGTTCGCTCCTGACGGTTCAGACTCGTGGCCTTGTTTTCTAAAACTCCGCCGATTTGCCTTAATAGGACCGGCGAGGTTTTGATTTTTCACGTCGCTGTTTTCCATACTTTTCTCCTTTTATTGTTTTAGTAAAATTCTCTTGCATTTGAATGAAACGTTGTGTATAATACTGCCTGTAAACAACGCATATATCATGAACAATATATAATATCATATTGTTCCCTATCTATATATAGCATTTAAAAAAGGGAATTTCAACCCCATGGACGAAATTTCTGCAAAAAAATTCATCGAGATTTGGGATGAAATTGCCAAAAATGAGAAGCTTACAGATACAGGCCTTTGCAGCAAGCTGGGCATTCATCCTGGGACAGTCGCACGCTGGCGAGCCGGCAGGAGCCAGACGGTCAGGCTAAGGCTGCTTAGATTAATACAAGAAAAGTTGGGCTACAGGTTGGATTTAAAAAATGATGGGTCGATCGCTCTGGAGCTTCCTGAAAAGGGGTGGCAACCGAAAAGTGAGCGCCAGGCAGGGCGGCCTCACGATACGGGCACCGGATTGAGGAAAGAGACGCTCTCCTTTCCGTTGGCGGCAAGCGTCCATGCCGCCGGGGGGAGCATCATCTTAAAAAAATCGGGGAGTCTAATCCCCTTTTCGGAGTTCGAACTGAGGGATTGCTTCTGCCTTCAGGTCGATGACAGCTCGACGGAGCCCCTCTTTTTCAAAGGGGACACGTTGTTGGTTTCACGCAGGGCGGGCAGATTTTCTGAAGGCTTGGCGGTCATCGTTTCGGAGGAATCCACAAAAATCCGGAGGGTGGTCACTGACAATAGCCAGGTAAAGCTTCTCATGCCCAGTTCTTTAAAACAGGCCGAACCGTTTGTCGCATCCGAAGAAATTATCTGTCCGATCCTCTGCACGTTTTACTCGAGATCCGAAAATCCCCATAAGCAGTCTGAACTATGACCGGATGTTTTAATAAACGTCGGACCGGTAGCAATCATCCAGTTTCCTCCAAGCTGGACAATCAACCCTGATTAATCGAGCGGGGGTTTTTGCGGGCGTGGAAGTTATGGACTTCTTTAGTACTGGAGTTGCTAAATCTCTTGAATCGTCTGGATGGAGAAACTGTCAGACGCGCTAGATTCAGGAGATAAAACACAAAAAGAAAATCCCCAGCGTTAATGGGGATGTTTTGTGTACGCAAACAGAAATCCTACCAAAATCTTACATCGATCTGTACCCTCCGGCCGATTCTTGAAATGGCGCTGAGGTTATGTCTGGACAACTCCTGAGCAAAACAAAGAATCGCCGCCGATCTTCACCTATGAGGATTCTTTGTTCGATCTTCGAACGGGGGCAAGTACCGTTACCCCAGGCCAAGTCGTCGTGCAGCATCGGAGAGAGTCATTCCTCTCTCTCCTTTGGCTACGGCGTTCTTCTGGCGGAGGAGCCGCTTTCGGAGGTGCTCTTTTATGACGAGTCCTTCATCGGGATCGCCAAATAGTTCGACAAGTTTTTGCTCCACGACAGTTGAAAGAATTTGGGCAAATTCCTTCTTTGTCATATGTGCAATCGTAGTGCTAGACATAGTTTTGCTCCTTTGCTGGACCAAGATAATTATTCTATAGAACATGTTCAACGTCTTCGAAACCATCAAAACACGATCATCCTTGGACTTTTCACAATTCGCTTTCCGAGGTTATTGTATTACGGCGGGAGAAAGAAGACAATGTAGGATGCTTCTAGAACCGAAATCCACGTCTTTACCGTTGGCACCGAGATACCAATGTCTCGGGCAACGTCAGACATATTCTGCGATTTGGCGGAATAATGGCTTATCGAGGACTCCATTGCAGATGCACAAGCACATTAAGTGTCAGTGCCGATGAGGTGACTCCCGTGCCGGAGCCATCCGGCCTCAAGCAGCGCTCCCTTTTCTGGAATTCAGACTGAGAGCCTCGCGAACCTTTTCGGCCAGTAAAACTTTTAGCATCGACTGATAGGGAATGTCCTTCTTGTTGGCAAGGAGCTTGATAGCTTCAAGAAGTGATTGGGGCAGTCGGATTGAAATGGTTTTGCTTGAAGGCTTCAGTTCTGGAAAGAAGCCTAGCTCTACCTGAGAGAAGTCAATGTAGTCTATTGAATCGCGAGTGGCCCAGAACCGTTCCTCTGCAGCGGTGGACTTAAACTTTGGTATTTTTTTCAGCTTTCTCAAGGTAGATCCTCCTCTCTCTTCGACTCATATCCCTCGCTGAGACAGTGCGGATGCTCGTGCTGCGACAAGTGAACACAATGAGCAACAGTCAATGGTTATGGGTCTTGGCCAACAAGTACGATCGTCATTGACAGGCATTTTTCAGACTGCTTCTTCCGTCTCGAATCCAAGATCTCGGAGTGCTTCGAGTTCTTTCCGCAGCGGTTCCCAATACTTGCGATCCGCTTCCCGCTCAGTTTTCTCTTCACGCTCCAACTCGGCCTCTACCCCGACAACATCTCCTGCCACGACATAAGTGACTGCGGCACGGACAGCTTGCAGCGAGCTTGCCAGCCCAGGAAATTTCTCAGAAAGTTCCATCAGCATCCCTGGCGTTCGTGACTCCATGAGCCAGAATGCTGCTTTCTGTGAAGTTGGATCGGGATGTCCCACATAATCCGCTTCGATAAGTCTGCAAATCATTGGCCAGTCTTTGTCCTGTTGAGTCTTCTTGGCGCGAATGAGGTCGGGAAGAGACAATACGTTGTATGTTTCATCTCCACCAGCAACGAACCTCTGACGCCGTTCCCACAACTGCTCAAACGGATCCACCCCTCGCATCTGTGACATCACGTCGATGCGCATCTTCATCGCCTCTGGGTGATAACACCGGAAGTGCACTGCATGGCCACACACGAGGTATTGGAGATCAAATGGCGGAAGCGCTATTCTGCGAGCGGAGAGCACGCGAAGTGCGGCTCTAAGCAGTTCGAGATTCTCGTTCGACGCCAAGATAGCGATGTCCGTATCCCGGCTAAATTCAGCGCCGCCGTACAGAACACACGCCTGCCCCCCCATCAACAATGCTTGGACGCCGCGGGAATTGAGAGTCGAAAGGACTTTGTGAATCGGGTTCTGGATCGAGGGAGCCTCCTGAAGCTAGGTAGAATGACCAGAGTTTCTCGGTTTCGTTCCAACGCTCTACTGGCGTGAGCCGGTACCAATCAAACCACTCATCGTCTGCAAGCCATGGGATGCTCATAATGTAATATAATCACTCCTCTGCTGCTTCGCAACTCCTCCGAGAGAGCCTTTGTCTGTTCTGATTACGGCGTAAGGCAGGTTGACGATGATGACGCTTTATATCCTCCTTGCTAAATAAGAAAAGCCCGGGTGGGAGACAGCTCTGCCGAGATTGTTCAACTGCCAACGCTCCTGCAAGTTGTCAACAAGTCGTCAACCAGTTGGGCGGGCACATCATCTAGTTTCCTGAGCACCTCCATACTTGAATTTTCGGTGATATCGACCGGACATTCAAGGTTGCAGCGTTGATCCATTCAGAAACATACCCTCGCTCTTTCAAGCACTTTATCCCACCAGGAGAGATCAGGTCAATTCTACAGCGAAATTACTCGAGTAAAATTCGAATTCGCTTATTTTACTTTACGGCCATAAACTAAAATAAGCATATTCACAATATGACTCGTTCGTCTTCGTTAAGAAACCTCTTTTTGGATTCACTGACGCTCACGCACAACTGCGCTTCTCCTATCCCATCAATGCTGATTTTCCTTCAAGAGAGAGAGGAGCGGCTTGTTGATGTACAGGTGATACTTGCCGATATAGCTCTCCCTCAGTACCTTGCCTCGGGCAAGTTGAGCGAGATAGCGACTGGCTGTACGGTAGTTCACTTCCAGTCGCTTGCCGAGATTGACGGGGGTAATGATGGGGAATTCAAAAAGCGCTTCTACGAGATCGGCGGAATAGATCTTCTTGTGATCCTTATGGATCTGGTTCTTGGTCTTTTCCAACAGATTCACAATCTCAAGGAGTACTTCTTTGGTCTCACGCGCTTGCAGGTGAAATCCCTTGAGCATGAAGCCGATAAACTCGGCCCAGTTCTCTTTAGTACTGACCTCCCGCAACAATTTGTAGTATTCTGAGCGGTGTCTGTTGATATAACCGCTGATATAGAGAATAGGATACGTGAGAAGCTTCTGCTGAATAATAGAGAGCACCATCATGATTCTTCCCACCCGACCATTGCCATCGAGGAAGGGATGGATTGCTTCAAACTGGTAGTGTGCAATCGCACACTTCATCAAAGGATCAATCGACTCGGACGGATCGTTGGCGTAGTTCTCCCAGTTACCGATCAGGCGAGCGATGGTTTGCGCAGGTGGTGGCGTGTAAAGAGTTTGTCCTGTCGAGC
>JBEKOB010000081.1:0-17721 GCA_049522195.1 Bacteroidota bacterium | reverse complement strand
TGCACCGACCTCCACCGTCCGCTTGTTTCCATCTGTCCTCCTTTGCTTTACTTCTTGCTCTGGAGTTGAAGGTAGTTCCCCTCAACTCCAGATGCAAAAAAGTGGGAGGACAAATGTCCTTATTTCAGCACAATCATCTTTTTTGTCTCCACGAATTCTCCGGCCTGCAGGCGATAGAAATAGATGCCGCTGGGGACGTTTGATGCATTCCACATCACTTCGTATACTCCCGCCGACCTTTCGCCATTAACGATTGTTGCCACATCTCGGCCGAGGGCATCGATTACTCTCAACTGAACCATTGTGGTCTTGGGAATACCGAATGCGATCCATGTAGATGGATTGAATGGATTTGGATAATTGTCTTCCAGGAAGTATTCTCGCGATTTGGTCTCACTATCTCTCACTTCGGTCTCAAGTCTAACCTTTATCCAGATAGTGTCAGATATCCAGTAACGGATAACCTCACCTACAACCGCATGGCTGCCGATTGCCAGCGTGTCGCGAGTGACGGGATAAGGAGGCAAGTAAGGCGCGCTCCAGGTAACTGAATCATGTGGAGGAATCACAGAATAGGTGACAATCTGGCCACATGCACGATATTGAAGGAGATCGAAACCATCAACATGGTAATTGACCTGGCAGGTGGAAGCAAAAATCAGAGTGTCGGTTGTACTTCCCGTATTCACTGCAGTTATGGTGATATGAATGCTGTCGCCATATTGATAAACCACCTTATCGGTGGACACAGAGAATTTCACCTGCGCGAAGAGCGGAGCCCACGCCACGATAAGTGCAGCAAAGCCATATAGAAGTTTTATTGTTCTACTCCTTTCACAACGTCCCTTATTCAATAGGCAGTTGCAGTTTACGCAAACCGCCGCTGTTGAGGTTTGTTGAGACTCACTCTTTCGAAATGTGTGTGCGGAATTCATCGACCTTCAGACCGATCTGCTCCATTGGTATCCGTTTGAACCCTAGCTTGAATGCCCGCGAATCGTCCCTGAGCTGGAGATTTCCGTGCTTCAGATCGACGAAGCCGGGATCTTTGTCGGTGAGGACATTCCCACCTTCCTCAAGCTCTGCAGTGATCTTTGCATCGCCATACCGATACACTGCCGCATAGCCGATGTCATACGGATTGTAGCCTGGTGTCCATTTCTTGGTGAGGAGAAGCAGGACCGTATCGGCGATGAGATTCTTCTCCACGATTGTGTGCGCCAGGCCAAGTTCCTCAGACAAGTCGAGCCATTTTCCGCCATAGCTGACATTGTTGATGACTCTGTTGCCATACGGCAGCCCCTTGTCCGGCTCATCCAGATACGTCGCCAGTTTCGGATATCGAACGCTGTAGGGAGGGTTCTTGTAGTTGATCTCCTCAAGTTTCTCAACCAATCGCCACGGCCCGCCGGATTTGAAGTATTGCTTATGCGGCCAGATATAGATGTTCACGGAAGGATTGCAGCAGATAAAGACATTGTTTTGAACAAGATTGTCCCGGCCGCTGTTGAAGAAGACGCCGATGTCGACGTTCTTGAAGACGTTCCCGAAGATGGTTGTGTTGGAGCCGGGAAGATCCAGATAAACCGCGCGAAATCCCCCTTCGCCACGAGCATGAACGTCGTGGAAATAATTGTAGCGGATCTTCGTACCCTGGTCGGAGTAGTCGGCTCCCGTGTTGACGCCGCCAACGTCGCCGGACTCGTGAGCGACATCGAAGATTTCGTTGAACTCGATCACATGGTCGTTACCGTAGTATTGGATTCCGGAGAACGGTGCATCGTGAATCTTGTTGTGGGCAATCGTGTTGCCGACCCCTTCGCACCAGACTCCTCCGCTGAACCCCTGCGTGATCTGGCCATACCTGTGAATGTGATTGTTCGTCACAAAGTGATCCCCCGGCGACAGGGTTTTGCGGTCTCCTCCGCGAATTTTGATCGCGTGTGCACCGACATCATACACATCGCAGCTTTGCACGCCGTTGGCAGTTCCGCCGTCGATGAGCACCGCGACCTCGTTGCCGATGTTCCGTACCACACAGCCGGCAAGGCGGTTATGAGTACCGTTGACAAACTTGAAAGCGGTTGTCCGTGAACACTCGAAGTTTAATTTCTGCACCGTGAGATATGATGCGTTGTCGATCGTGATCATCGGTTCGTTGAGCGTTGATACAAACACGTCCCCGTCGGCAAACTGTCCCGGAGGGAGGAAATACAGGAGACCGTTCCTGGTATCAAGGTACCATTCGCCCGGTGCGTCAAGTTCTTCGAGTATGTTGAGAAAGTAGTAGCGTTGCCCCTTTCCATAACCGTACGGATGATGAGGAGACGTCGGATAGATCGAATGGGTTGCGGTATCGATCCTCGAGACCTTTTGATACGCATCTCTCCAGTCCCATGCGAAGTACCCGTGCATCCAGATGTCGGCACTCTCTTTCCAGCTGCTGGGTCGATTGCCGCTGTAGGTGAAATATCCATAGTGCCTTCCCGCCGGATGCCCGTTTCGAATTATCTTCTCGTCGCCGGGGTTCATGAGGGAGTCCCCGCGTTGAGGAACATCAGCGATTGAGAGCCACCCCGCGTTGGGGTATCGGGCAATGGGCATGCGGTTTCCTTTGCAGTAGAGATCGATGCCGTTTGGGATCGTCCCGTAATCGGAGATTCCCCGGTGCTTCAAATCGGCGACAAGCACCTTACCCCGAACTTCCGCAGGAAGTCTCGCGAGCACTTCGGAATCAGTAACGAGGGCAAACCCTTTCACAGCGGTTCCCCCGACGAGGCGGGCAGTTTCATTTTTGTACCCGCTCCACACGATAGGCGCAGTGGGAGTTCCGGAATCGGTGGAATCGAAAAGAAGCGTATGGGTGATCGGATAGACTCCGCCGCGCACAAACACTGCTACATTGGCATGAAATCCATCCCTCTTCACCTCGCGCACGGCATCGCGAGCGCGCTCTAAGGTTGCAAAAGGTCCATCGCTTTTCTGTGCGTTTGGCGCTGGCAGCCTTCCGGACCATGCATCGTTCCCGGAGACAGAGACATAGAACACGAGGCGGCCTTTCTCCGCTCGAAGAGGAGCAAGTCCAAGAAGTATACAGATGAGAAAAAGATTGAGAAGTCGTTTCATCGGATTTGTCGGGACTAGATTCAGTCCAAGGACAGTGTCATCACTGAACGGTGCAAGGGGGGTGATGCAAGGTACCTAGAGCAGCGAGCAAAGGCAAACTTTTAAGCGGGGTGGCTTCTCCGGTCACCCGTGGAGGCAAAAAAGCAGCGGATGTTGCTGGCTGCTTCTTTTCTTCATTCCGAATTGATGGCGGCGATCAGCTTGCGCGGGCCGCTACAGCATGCAGCGTCCCCGTCTCTCGGAGGCCGAAATGCTGGCGCAGAATCAACCGAATCACGCAGGATTTGACACAACCTAGCTTCACTGCCTCCATCTGGATACGCTTGGCAAGCACTTCGTCGGCCATGAAACTCACCACACGCCCCTTATGGAAGAACGCCCGGGCGTGATTATCTGTCGGAGTATGTCGTTGTGAGTTCATTGAATTTCTTTTCCTTTGGGTTCATCGAGAGATAAAAGCACTAACGTAACCCATATAGGTTTGGTCTTGCTGATACTTCTCAATTTTGTCCAGTTGGCAGTGTTTCCTTCATCGAAATAGTCATGCGTACCGACGATATCAACGCTGTTAAAGGCTGCAGTATCGGCAAACATCCCTCCTTGTGCTGGATCTAAATAGTAGATGCAATTCTTTCCAACATCAGCAGGAACATTTGTATTGCTTACTTCCGGACTCTCCGGAGCAATGAGATCGATGTGCGGAAGCAAAGAAGATTGTTCATGAGAGGAACGCACAGGGTGAAGCGCTAAACAATGGGGTGGGGCTATCCAAAAGGATGGATGGCACAAGGCGTACAAATCACGCGAAGTGCCTCCGGCTATTTCTCCGAGACAGTGAGGGAGCTATTCGAAAAGGTCCGAGTGGCTCCCCGTTCGTATCAAAACAAGCTCCTCCGCGGTCAATGTATAGATCAAAAGCCAATCCGGTTCGACATGGCACTCGCTGCAGTCAAGATACTCCCCTCCGAGTGAGTGGTCTCTGTACCTCGGCTCCAGCTTCTCGCCGCTTGCCAAACGTGAGACAACTTGAAGAAGCTTCGAAATGTCCCACCCGCGCTTCTTCGCCTTCTTGTAGTCCCTTTTGAACTGACTTGTGCTTGCGAGAGTTCTCACGAACGCTCAAGCTCCTCCGCAAGCTCACTTGCGGAGTGGAACCGTCGCACCTTTCCCTTTCGCGCCGCCTCAATTGCACGCCGCGTGGCAGTATTAGGAAGCTTCACCTCAAAGGGCAACCCCCGGTAGTTCTTGATGTGCCGGAAATACAAGCTCACAGCCTGTGTGGTGTTCAGTCCCAACCGCTGGAGGATTCCTTCGACTTCCTTCTTGAGCTTCGGTTCAATCCGGGCATTTATCATCGCTGTTTTGGCCATCGGCATCATCCTTTCTCCTGGCAAAATGTAAGACATTTGCAATACAGAGTCAAGAAGGAGCGCCTGACACAGTCTTCTCCCTCAAGTCAAAGCCTCCACGTTCGGCTCACAAATGGCCAAGCAAGCTGCTCAAAAACCCCTTTTCAAAGATAGAGAATCGATAGCCAAGGTCGCACAGAAGGTGGCTAATCTGAGATCCATGAGCCACAGGGAACTGTCAGATGCAGTCAAAGGAAAATCGGTATGACAAATCCCTTTCAAAAACTTTTTCAATGTGGAAGCGGATGACACGATGGGTAAACGTCGGAAATGAGAGGAAATCACCAGGGGAAACGCGAAACAATTGAGAAGGGGCTATTCAAGAGGATCGCATGGCGTCGTACAAGTCACGCGAAGTGCATTTCTCGGCAGTTCGAGGTTCTTGTCCGATCCCAGGATGCCAATTTCAGTATGCCGGCTCAACTCACAAGAGCTTCACGAACTCTTCAACAGTGAGATCCGCTTGTCGGATGATGGCTCTGAGCGTACCACGGTCAAGGACTTTGTGTTCGGGAACAACCAATTGAGCGAAAGGGGTATTCCTGCGAAGGACGAGGTGGCTGCCATGCTGTCGGAGAAGTTGGAAGCCAACTTTGGAGAGCGCGTTCGCGCATTCCCGGCCAGAGACAACAGGGAGAGTACTCATACGGCCAAAAGCAGTGCTTCAAATTTCTCCGGGGGAACAGGTAGACGATCGTCTTGGAGGACTGCAATATACGCCTCGATCGCTTCGCGGATATTGGCTATTGCTTTCTCTCTCGTCTCACCCTGGCTTATACATCCAGGAAGGCTCGGACACTCGGCCACCCAGAATCCATCCTCCCCCGGATAAAGAACCACCTGCCTCATAGTGCTTTCTCCTTTCTTCTCTGAAGGAAGATATCCATAATTCCAATCATTTGCCAATACCGGCGTTAGAGCGGAGCAACAAACATCGGATATCGCTCGCCTGTCGAGATTCAAGAACTTAGGATTCCTTCGACTTCCTTCTTGAGCTTCGGTTCAATCCGGGCATTTATCATCGCTGTTTTGGCCATCGGCATCATCCTTTCTCCTGGCAAAATGTAAGACATTTGCAATACAGAGTCAAGAAGGAGCGCCCGATGCAGTCTTCCCGATCAAGTCCGCCGTTTCGTTCCTTGGTGTAGCTGCGTTCTCGTTCATCAATTCGACGCCGAATATCGGATGATGAAGGATACTGTGCGAACGGCGGCCAGTGACTGATTGCGAGGAGTCCGCAAGACGGCGTAATCTCGTCATCTTGTGGCCACGTTGAATTCAACGTCGCCACCCTGGGATTTGCGGGTTCCTCTCATGTCGAAATAATCCTGATTGTTGATAGATTCAATTTGCTTCTTTCCGGGCAAATCGAATCTCCTTGCGTATCCGTCCCCTCTTGATTAGGATTGCATACCGTATCATCCAATCCGTGAACTCGATATGGAAGCTTTTGTATCCGATTCAAACCCCATGTTCTTCAGATGCATGACGCTTGCTTGGAGCCGAGAGAGAGCGTTGCATCCCTTGTTCTGTAGAAACATAGGATAGATACTTGCAGCGCTGGCCTCGCGCTATGGTGCCAAACTGGTACCTTAGAGATGAATACTCATCAGCCGCGAGTTTGATGTACAAATTGGTCACGACCCACCTAGAAGTTCTACGATGTTCCTACTACTCTTTTTCGCTTGTTGATAGACCGAGCGGGATGATTTCTTCCGATTGCACTTGCGATGCGTCAGCTGCAGATTGTCATCATCGTTGAACCCCTCCTGCCGGTTGGGATCTCTGTGATCAATTTCCACCTCACCGCGTAGCAGCGGCATAAGCTCCCGGCAGACGCGACAGATTCCCTTTTGAGACCGGTAGAGAGCTTGATACTTTGACCAGGGAAACCGTTTCCGCTTTTCCCGGCCGTCGATTTCCAGTCGGCGTCGGTTGAGATCCTTGAGTGCACACTTGAATCGATACAATCCGTACTGGCGCTGAAGCTCAAGCAATCGTTCAATGAGAACAATGTCTTTTGTCATTGTCGTTTTCGTCGTCTATTATAGAGATTTGCTTTTAGTAAACCACCTCGACACCCACGCCTGGTGTTAGGCAAATGCGCTGCTCGATCTGCTCCCAGATCTCGGGTGACTGCGTGATGATGAACGTGAAGAACCTCCGTCCGAGTCTGAAGGATTCCCGGAGCAAGGAGAAGTAGTTTTGTTTATTGTCCGGATCCAGCGCGCCATCGGATTCATCCTGAAACGTCGTCTGGAGTTGGCAGCCGGAATGGTCCGACATATAGATCGCGATCGCCTCTGAGATCGCTCGCTCGATCCAGACCCGCTCGCCACCGCTCAAGTCTTCAATCCTCTTTTCTCCCGCATCACCATAGACCGCAATGTTGAAGGTCTCCAATTGCTTCTTAGAGTCCTTGGAGAGCTTCGTGGTCTCAAAGCTGATTTGGAATCGCGCCCCGAAGGTCGAGGCAAGGAGCTCATTGGCGATCCCGCTGATGCCTGGTCCCGCAGCATCGAGCTCCAAGGCAGGGATGCCGTCGCGTGAGCACGCACGCTGTAGAATCCTCCAGCGCTCGGCTGCTTGAGCCAGCACAGTGATTTCTTGCTCTACCAAAACGCCTTCCTTTTGCCGCTTCTCGATCCGCTCGATCGACGATCGGGCAGCTTCGGCTTGGCCGTGAAGCGTGAGCTCTCGCTTGCGAAGAGATTCCAGGGCCGAGGTGATCTCGTTGCGCTGCCAGAGCAGGGCTCCTTCATCAGTTTCCATCGGGGTGAGTAAACCGAGATCGTTCAGTCGTTCCCTTTTCGATCCGATCTCGTCCGAGAGTTGACGGGTGTTCGCGTCATGCTGAGACTTAAGACGATCGATCTGCGACTGCAGTAGCTCGACGGCTGATTTCTTCTCTTTCAAAACCGATTGAGCAACAAGGAGTTCTTGTGCCAGGCGGTCCCACTTGTCTTCTTCCAGTTTCTTGATGTTCCCTCGTACCTCTGCATGCCTGGCGGCATCATAGCCCAGCTCTTGTTTCTGGGCATCGAAGGATTCGCTATTGAAGGCCTTTGGCTGCGTGCTTTCAAGCTCAGCTCGCTTCCGGGCAATCTCCTCCATCTCATTCCTGAGCGCAACACATTCCGGTCCAATGTCCAGCCCGGCACGATCTAAGACCGTGATTCGCTGCGAGACGACGGAGGCTTTCTCGTCGGCTTCGATCGAATGACGGAGCAGCTTGCACTGGGTGGGGATATCGTCAATCGTCCGGCAAGGGACCTGATCGACAAGTTCCGATGCGAGGCGCAGCTCCTGGAGTTCTTTCATGAGATTCTTTCTCTCCATCTCATGGATATCCAAGATCCGGCGCTCATCGGCAACGAGGCGATCTTCACGGTGGCGCAGCGCCGTGATGTTTCTATGGAACTCGTTCCATTGCCGCTCGTTGATCAAGAAGAGTTCGCTTTGCGTCTGACTGATGTTCTGCAGGGCGCTCTGGAGCCGGAGATGTTCTTCCAGTTCCGTGCGGAGCGAACGCAGCTCAGCGACCTTCGCTTCAATCTCTCCTGCGTGACTGAGAATGGAGTTCGTCCGTCCGATCTCCTTTTCGATTGCTTTCATTTCAGTGGCCAGCTTCTTAGTTTCTTTTTCAGACTCCTCCTCCGTCGAGCTCATCCGCTGGGCGAGCAGTGCGATCTCCTCGCTGAGTGATTCGCGATCCTTCTTGATGCGCTTCATCGACTCAGCGTTCGTCTTGCACGTTTCCAGCTCCCGATCGTTCGCCGTACGCTCGAGTTCCTTCTCGTTGATGTCCCTGCGAACCTCGGTGAGCGCGAGCTCTGATCTCTCGAGCCCCTCCAGGATGTCGGGTTTCTCGCTCGCTTCCTTTTCAATTTCCTCCATGACGACCTTTTTCGTCAGCAGCGTTGTCTCCAGCTCTTCGGCATGGGCCTTAGCATACTGCGTGTAGCCGTCGTAGATCTGAAGACCCAGAAGATCGAAGAAGAGATCCTTGCGCTTCGACGGGGTGAGCGACGTGACACCGGAGCTTCCCTGTGCAACAAACACAGAATTGAAGAATACTTCAGGCGAGCCGAGCAATTCCTCGATCGCGGTCTTGTAGGTTGAAACGCGGCCATCGTTCAGTGGCACGCTTTTCCGGTAGAGATATGCTTCCACCCGGCCGGTCCGGGCGTCGATAAGGATCTGAGAGCAGTAGCGGACATTGTTGACCTCGAAGCGTAGCTCACGGGCGGAATCACGAAGGAAGAAGTGATTGGCCAGCGAACCATCCCGGCTCGGGAGCTCAAGATAGGGATGGAGGTTGTCAAGGATCGTGGTCTTTCCTGAACCGTTTTTACCCACGATGGCAACAAGCCCGGATGAGAGCGTCGCAAAGTTAATATCTATCTCATCAAGGCCCAGCCCATCACGGATACCGATTGCTCCTCGAAGACGTAGGAAGATCGGCTTCATGCGGCACCTCCTTTCGACTCCACGGACGCGTCATGGTGAAGGGATGATTCCATCTGGGCTGCGATCTCCAACACTTCCGGTGGTATTTTCTTGTCGATCGACTTACCCCATTCCAGGATGCGTTCCCCAAGCGTCCGGGCGTGCGCGATGTACTCCCAGCGGATTCGTTCTTCAGGGATGATGATCCGTTCGACCTTGATCGTCTCCACGCCGGGATAGTTTTTCTTGATTTCATCGTCGCCCACAAGCTTTGACTGCTCAATGCCGATGTGAAGCCGTACACGCAGGTCAGCACCGACCCAGTCTGCTTCCGTGTTCTCATCCAGGAACGTGCAGCTGCGGGCATCGTAGGTAATTTCATGCAATGCCATCGGCCGCGTGGGGATTTCTTCGCGGGAGACCTTGACCGTCCCTTTTGTGATCTCCACTATATTAAGATACTTGGCTTCCGCCTCGCCATAGTCGTGGTGGTAGATGCTTCCTGAGTACCACATATTGGACTGTATCATCTGGTTTGAATGAATATGACCGAGGGCGTAGTAGTCCGCACCGATCATGTCAAGATCGTGTTTCGAGATTTTGATGTCCTGACCGACGATCGTCTGGCCGTTAGACAATGAGGCGCCCTCTATAGTGCAGTGACCGACGAAGATCTTCGGACACTTGAGCCCATCGCCCAGAGCAGCAAATCCCAGAAAGACTTTCCGCAAGGCATCGCACAGCATCTGGTTGGATTCTTCAAGCGATGTATCAGGGCTTGACGCGAGCAGGCGGCTCTTGTTGGGATAGGCCATCAGGTGGATGAGCGCATCGGCTTCCTTCGGATCGGCATCCGAGTCCCACGGTATCGGAAAGTATTCGAAGCGTTCCGGTTTGCCATGCTTGGACTGATACAGGAGTATGGACTCGGCACCTTCGGTCACGAAAACCGGGTATCGGGTATAGAGGTTGTTAAAAAGCCCGAGGCTCCCGGGAACGTCGTGGGCAAAATTGCCCAGGACGATCACGACAGGTGAGATGGATGCCATGACCTTCATGATCTCGACTGCAGGCAACACGGCACTTGAGTCCGAGAGCACCTGGCGGCGATCCCAGTAGTCTCCAGCGATGACGTGAAGATCGGGGCGAAGAGCTTTCATTCGTTCAATGATGAACTCTGCACTCTGGATGCACTTGTCAAGGTGACGTTCCGACCAGTGCCAATCGGCGGTGTGAAGGATCTTCATACCGGACCTCCTTCCTTCTCCCCCGCGGCGGTGCTCGAAGTGGGCCGAGCAGTTGGGCGAGGTTCTCGTTCTTCGACTGTAACAAAGGACCGGTCGGGACGGATGCCGTAGCGTCGCGGACCGAAGATATTCCAGATCCACGTGAGGCCTCCTTCCAAGAGGTGTTCTTTGAGCTCGAGAGACTGTAGCATGAATTCAACGTTGAGCGAGACGCGCGGCAAGACAAAGGGCCGGGAGAGTTCCTCGCTGGTGTAAAAGGGTTTCAGGATGAGGAGCGATCGGATGACGCGGTTGTGGGCACCGGTGTCGGCGAATGCGACTTTGTGTTTGGTCCAGATGAGCATCGTCTGGCGGAGCCGCCGTTCAATCTCCTCGGCGTTTATTGCTGCTTCACGATCAGCGCTCACGTTTTGTTTGCGCGCCTCAGATTCGAGCTTCGCCCTCTCCTCTTTTTCCAGTTCGTCGAGATCAATCTCCTTTGAGTGCGTCACGGTGTACCAGGTGCCGTCCGGTTTTTGAATTGAGCCTGTGGCCTGGTATTCAACTCGACGTGGATTTCGAGCATCGTCCGTACGGCGTGTGTGTTCTGGGTCGAAGACGATACCCGCGGCCTGAGCGATACGCTGGAGGCCTCGCTTGGAGAATGAGAATATCTCGTCAGTTGCTCCGCACCGATCACGGTCCAAGGCAACGTTCCAGACATCGCCATCTTCGGGATCGGCCGAGAGCCGGATCAGCTCCGGGATGAGCTTGTGCAATGGGGAGACGTTTAACACCTTTTCGGAGGGGAAAATGACGTTATACTCATCCTTTTTCTTCAAATAGAACTCGAATTTCCGTGGCACCGTTGGTTGACGCGTCATAGAGTAAGTCCTTTCCTTGATGAGGATTAGGTACGCCGCAGCGGGAGTTCGTTCCGCGAAAATTACCTGCCCGAACATGCCCCTATCCGTCGGCCGCATGCGATGGCTTGAGCCAGAGAAGCCCGGGCCCGACCAGAGTTGGAATTGACCTCGAAATTTCAGATATTTGGGCAGTCGATTGTGTCATCGGAAGTCAATATAATAACTTTACTCTATTTAGTCAAGCGCGATCTGGAGTAACATTATTTGATAAAGCATGATCCGCACCTCATAGCCCATCGGTTAGACGCCATCTGCCATGCCCGCTTTGGTGGCAAGCCAACGGTATTCGCCGCAGCGCTCGAGATCTCCTACGAGAACCTGCACCAGTACATCGCCGGCAAAGCAATTCCCGGCAACCGATTGCAGGCCCGTTTGCGCGCCCTAGGCATAGACCCAGAATGGGTTATGTACGGCACCGGTCGCTCCCCTCTTGAGGCCGACAAAGATCTTGCCAAGTCACTCTCCACGCCGCAGGTCATGCGGGATAAGTCCTTTGCCGTCTACGATGAAGTGCCAAGAACCGCGGATGACTTTGATGACCCCGTGGATCTCTATCAGCCATGGACCGTAGAAGATTTCTCCACCAAGGCGTACGTCTTCTTGGAGCTCACCAAAGAGATGGCAGAAAGCATGAAGCCGGTGCTTGCCCCGGGCGATCTTGTCCTGATAGCTCGTAGATCCCAGTGCAGCGATGGAGATCTGGTGGCTGCCCGGTGGGATGACGGACCGGGGGCGATCAAGATTTTCCGTGCCGTTGACGGCAAGGTCGGTCTCTGGTCAATCAATCCTTCAATCGAGCCGCTCATCTTACCAAAGAAGGCTGTGTCAATTCATAAAGTTGTTCTCATCAGAAAAAAGCACGCATAGCATTTTCTCCTATCTTATTCGTCTGCGATTGATCAAGAAGATCTACTTCATAATTCATCATGCCGGTTGAGCGCCCGCACCGCGTTCCTCCAGTTGATTGCCTGAAGCACGCTGTCTTTCCTTCAGCTCGACCTTTGCTGCCCGATATTTCATCAGGAACTCGACTGCCTTCTCAAATTGCCTGTCACATCGGGTAACGAGGGACATGATCTGGTCGACCTCGTCAGCCGGCAGGAAGGATCCCTTCTCGATCACCAGATGCCGCTCACCGGTGCGTTTAATGTCGATCATTTTGTTGACCAAATCGTGTTCCCATCGCGCGATCAGTTCGATGTACTCTGGCAGAACTTTCCTCAGATAATCCCCAAGAGCCTGCTCACTCCATTGAATCATCTGGAAGAAATACTTCTTCCGCTCCTCCGCCGTAGTGAGATTTTGAAATGACCACGCAACATACCTTGATTTGTTTTGCTTGAGAACCACCGTGAGCAACTCATTTCGCAATGACCTGTCAGAATCCCAGATCAAGCCTGTCTCCTTTTCTGACTCCAATCGGGCGAGTTCGTCTTTGAGCTGCATTAAATGCTTACGGTGATCTTTTAGGTTTCGTTCACGTTTCTTGTAAGGCGCCGAGGCCTTGCCGATCTCCTCCCTGATGCGCACATCCTCCCAGCGAAGTACGCTCGCTTTGCGAGAGAGAGCGTCAGCCATCGAGCTGATGCAATTCGTCTCCGCGGTGTCTTCCGGCTTGAACTCCCTCTCAAGCGACTCGTAGAATTTGCGACTCAGTGCAGCTTTCTCACGGAGCGGACCCGAACGGGAGGCAATTGATTTTGAGTAGCCGCCATGGCGTAGGGCGTTGACTTTGGAGCGTTCCTTTCCGGCTTTCGTTCTCGGTCCGCCGCGCTTTTGAGCATCACTAGTTTGATTTTCTACCATATTGTTCTCCCCTTGTTATCGAATGTTTTATCACGTTAGTCTGCTTAATAAGCACCTGACTATAGAGATGCTCTCCGCCTCGTGAGTTCGGTTCGGCGGAGAGCCATCGATCGTCGGTTCAATGCCACAAATTGGCCGACGAACGCCTCCAGATGGATTCCAGCATAATTTCCATAAGCTCAAAAAAGACGCTGACTTCAAGCTCCTTTGTCTCCAGGTTCATACAAAAGGCTCGCGCTAACTCGGCGTTTGTTGGGATCCGGGATCGGTCCGCACCAGTCTGCTCAAGCAACTGGAGAAACGTACCAGAATGCTTGACAAGGCTCTGAGCCCGCTCAAGGTGCGCCATGAATGGATCATTACCATTCGGTTTCTCCTTCATTAGTATCACCTCCTTTCTTTGTTCGTGTTTTTTGTTTCGCGAGAGTCCAGGCGGACGACCTCATTCGCCCGAGCCGGATTCTCACGAGCATATTGTCAAAACTCTCCAAACCCGAACGGGTCGTCGGGTCTTTGGATTTCGTTACCGTTAAAGTCTATTGAGATGTGCGTGGTGTTGCGAATGTAGTCTGCCTCGAACTCTCCGAACTCCGGGCTGAGCGCGAACACCATCATTTCCTCGGCGTCCGCCTCGCTGATCTTGAGCTTCTGGGCTACGTCAGATGCGAACAGGAAACGCTTGTCCTCTCCAGATGCGCTGCAGTTTTGCCAATTTTGGTGTAGCTGTAGGTATGCGCGCGCCTTCTCGATGAGAAGTTTGTCGTCTTCGAAAATCGATTTAGGTTTGCGTTTCGGCTTGCGGTCTTGCGGTGGGGGTGGTGCGTATAATTGATCCATAGTAAACTCCTTCGAATGATAACTGGATATACTCTTGCGGTTAGTGAAGGTCTCCGTGGCATCGCCGTCGTGCGCTCCTTCTTAGAAACGAGAAAACCCCAGAGGGACGATGCTCTTGCCCTCTGGGGTTCAATGTAGGCGCTCCATACCTTAAGATAGACTACGGCGGAAGATTTTCTCTGTTGATTGTCTCCGATAGTTGTGTGCGCCTCTTTCTTCTAAACGCAAATCCCGGCTCGTAGATGCGATTTCGGATCGTTGCCCAGGAGAACGGCTCACCAAAGACCTTTTTTGTTGTTGAGGCGTATTTCTTAATCGCCTCTTCTACTTTCATGCGGAGATGGCTATCGAGAATCTCCTGCACGCCTTTTGTCCATAGCGGTACGTAATAGGCTATCTCTTCTGGTCTGAACCGCTTCCTCGATCTCCTCTTGTATGCCGGCGTTTTCGACCGTCGAGTCTTCGGCACCTGCATTCGTGCTTCGCGCTCTCGATGCTCCCTGGAGATCACGAAGCGCAGTTCGCGTCTCAATCGCTCGATATCATCCAGTATTCGACTGCGATTTGCCGTGACACCATCGCGAACAAACTGATCCCGACCGTCTTGCGGCATCTTTCTCGAGCTCTCTGATGTCACCAATCTTAGATGCTCCAGCCCATTAATCTCGACCAATTCCTCCCTCGGCAGCACAGCGGCGTTGCGCGTAGCATTGTCGTGCCAGTACAAAAGCCAGTGCATTTTCTTGATCTGTTTTTCCAGTTTTTTCTGTCTGTCTGATTTGGGTACGTATTCGCCTCCCAAACCCCTGATCCACTTCCGCTTATCATATTCATCCTTGATGAGATGATAGCTGACATAATCTCGATGGCGAGGATTATCAGCCACCCGCGTGAGCTTAAGCAACTTGGCCGCGAGTTCTTCGTCCGACATTCTCTCGATGATGTCGTTCAAGCGGTTGATTTCAGATTCTCTCATGTATGTTTTCTGATATTTTGTGATGTACACACCTTGCAGGCTTTGCTCCTATCACTACCTGACTACGACCTGGTTCAAAAGAAGGAGTTTTCGATTCTCTGATGTTGCACGCGGAATAGCATGAAGGCGGCGTAATCTCACGCAGAACTGGGCGAGAATTCACTCGAACCATGAAGATGGCGACGACTCGAGAAATCTCTCCACAGCCAATCCGTCGGTTCCTATGAGAAGTGTCCGCTCAGGTCGAAAACGCTCGGTGAATTTGTTCATTCCGCTGGGGCTCTCGCGACGACGACCGGACTTTACCTCGATAGCAACTACCGACTTGCCTTTCTGCAGGATGTAGTCCACTTCCTCTGAGGATTCACGCCAATAGAACACGCCGATCGACGATCCAACGGTGGCATTGACGAGGTGAGCACCGACCGCAGATTCGACAAGTCTTCCCCACTCGTCAGGCCGTTGCCGTGCTTCGCTGAGCGAGAGGTCGGATTGAACGGAGAGGAGGGCGGTATTGAGCACAATCAGCTTCGGACTCGATCCCCGGCGACGCAGCACCTTGCCGGAATATTTCTGGAGCCCAGCGATCATTCCCGCCCCGCGCAGAAGGTCAAGATAGTGCGCGAGCGTAGTGGTATTTCCTGCATCCTGCAGTTGTCCGACAAGCTTCTGATACGAGACAACCTGGCCTGAATAAGCACACCCAAGCTGAAAGAGTTGCCTGAGCAAAGCAGGCTTGTCCACTCGAGTCATCAGTAGAATATCTCGGGAAATCGTCGTTTCGATCAGCGAATGAAGGACATACTGCCTCCAGCGATCGAGGTCTTTGATTAATGCCGCCGAACCTGGGTAGCCGCCAAAGTAAATGTACTGTTCTAGATTCCATCCAAATGCGTCGCGCATTTCTGGGAAGGACCAGTGCCCAATCGGAACGACCTCAAACCTTCCCGCAAGGCTCTCGGTCAATCCTTGCTGAACGAGAAGTGGGGACGACCCGAGGAGAATCAGTTTCAGCGGAACGCCGCTTCGGGAGTCAGCGTCCCAAAGGCGTTTGATGGTTTCCGACCAACCGGGTATTTTTTGAATCTCGTCGAGCACGAGGATGGCTCCTCGTCCGGCGCTCTTCACAGCCCTACTGCGGGCCACTTCCCATTGCTGGTCGATCCACGATGTTCCTTTGAGTACCGGTTCATCCGCGGTGACATAATGGCTGGACTGTTTCAGCCCTCGCAAGATTTGAAGAGCGAGTGTGGTTTTCCCCGATTGACGTGGACCGGCCAGGACTTGAATGAAGCGTCGTGGTTCCCGGAGCCTTTTGGAGACAACGGTGTAAGATTGGCGGCGAAATGAGGTCATATGGTTTACTCATAGTATTGAGTAATTTTACTCAATGCATTGAGTAAAATTAGCTACCCAGACTGAGAATGTCAAGGGCGATTTACCAGCCTCCTGCGCGGGGGCGAATGCTAGTGCACTCCTACATTAAAGCATTGGCTCCTTGATCCCGAAGAAGTGAGAACAATCGGTCATGTCTAAGACTGTGGTTTCAGAAAGGCATGTAGATCCTGTGGTCTGGATCCGAAAAGTTTTCGCATGGGCCATATTTTCAAGCATTGCATATCGCAAATTGCGATATGCAATAATCGTCATTTTCGACTAGAGAAATAAGTAATCCCAAGACCTCTAGCCGGGATCTGTAATCCCAAGTTGTAGAACTAAGGGGTTTTGGATAGTTCTGACGCAGTGAATAAGATGTGGGAAGGCCTTTGGTGAGCTCTTCGACAGAGGTTTCTCGGGTGATGCTAAACTCCCACCGTTCCTGGGTCGCGAATCATCCATTCAATGGCTGAATATCAGCCATTATATGGTTGACTTCTACCGCAAGAAATTGATGCCATCAGTCCTAACACGTCGAATCCTACCACCCCACGCCAATGGCAGCAGCATCGGAAGTTGACAACTTCAAGGCTATAACAGGTCTTCAAGTCGTCAACCAGTTGGGCGGGCACATCATTAAGCCTCCTGAGCACGTCCATACATTGAATTTTCGGTGATGTCGACCGGATCTTCAAGGTTACAACGTGGACGCGCTCAGGAATATACCCCCACTTTTTCGTAGCACTTTACCCCGCCGGGTGAAGTCAGATCAATTCTATGGCGAAATTACTCGAGGAAAACTCGGATTCTCTTATTGTACTATATGGTCATAAACTAAAATAGGCAAATTCTCAATTTGGCTTATTCGCCCGCTTTGGAAAGCCTTGCATAGATCCGTCGACGCTCACACGCGACTCCGCTCTTCCTCTCCGATCAATGCTGATTTTCCTTCAAGAGAGTAAGGAGTGGCTTGTTGATGTACAGGTGATACTTGCCTACATAACTCTCCCTCAGTACCTTGCCTCGGGCAAGTTGAGCGAGGTAGCGACTGGCTGTACGATAGTTCACTTCCAGTCGTTTGCCGAGGTTGACCGGGGTAATGATGGGGAATTCAAAGAGCGCTTCTACGAGATCGGCTGAATAGATTTTCTTGTGATCCTTGTGTATCTGGTCCTTGGTCTTCTCCAGCAGATTCACAATCTTCAGGAGAACTTCTTTAGTTTCGCGCGCTTGCAGGTGGAATCCCTTGAGCATGAAGCCGATAAACTCGGCCCAGTTCTCTTTAGTACTGACCTCCCGCAGTAATTTGTAGTATTCTGAGCGGTGTTTGTTGATATAACCGCTGACGTAGAGAATAGGATACGTGAGAAGCTTCTGCTGAATAATAGAGAGCACCATCATGATTCTTCCTACCCGACCATTCCCATCGAGGAAGGGGTGGATTGCTTCAAACTGGTAGTGCGCAATCGCACACTTCATCAAAGGATCAATCGACTCGGACGGATCGTTGGCGTAGTTCTCCCAGTTACCGATCAGGCGAGCGATGGTTTGCGCAGGTGGTGGCGTGTAAAGAGTTTGTCCTGTCGAGC
>JBEKOB010000080.1:0-18113 GCA_049522195.1 Bacteroidota bacterium | reverse complement strand
TTACCTTCTGCATTTGTCAAAGAACGAACGAATGAACTCATGGAGGGATCCTTTCTCTCTGGCTCCCTCAAATCTGCACAATCTAACTCTAAAGTACAAGATTACTTTTTAGAATCGGCACTAGTACGCCGCGTAGTAGTAATAATCAAGGTTGCGGAAGAAATCCCGCGCATAGTGTGTTGAAATCGCCGCGAATGTTGCACCTCCGGCAACCAATCCCAGCACTCCATATTCAAAGTGAATGCACCTGCTGGCAATGAGTGCGACCAGGAGGTTCACTGCAGTCGCGGGAATAATTGATCGCAGGACGAACTCAGGGCGCGACAACGTGAAGAAGAAAAGGCCATTGTAGAGACCGATGGCTATGAAAAGGTACCCGACCGACGCAGCGTAGAAAACGAGATACGTGATCGGGCTGCTGAAGAACTCACGCACCTCTTTGATTTCATTGAATTGCCGGAAGTACATCACACCGAAATAGGTGAGGATAATATCGATCACTGCAATAGCCGCCACCAGGAATAGGAATTTTTTGTAGAATCGCCTGAAGAACCCGATGTAGTCCTCCACCTGAAGACATTTCACGGCTTTTTGCGCCGGAATCTGGAAATGAGAGAACTCATGGATGATATACTCCAGCAACGCGAGCGTGAACACGAGCGAAATCAATGCCCAGTCCAATCCCAATTCGTAGGAGGTGCGGAACCAGAAAATGTACGGCGGAGGCTCGGGGCTCGGAGCCGACCAGCTCACAAACCGATCGACGAAGATGTTGAGGAAATAGAAGACTCCGTACACGAAATACGGGGCAACAAGATAGGCACGGACAGAGGGTTTGGGTAACCGACCCGATTTCAATTCAGGAATAGTCTTTTCTGCAGTTCGTCGAAACACGATCATTGTGTAGAGCATGATCAGGATCAACGCAAAACCCATTCCGCTCCAATGGGCGATATAAATACCGAACGAAGTGTACTCCATGACACAATAGACCGGCACGATCCCCGCCAGGGTGATGACAAATACCGCCATCGGGCGGCTCAGGACGACAGCAACAGACGAGTACAACCAAAGTTCGGAAAGAAGCACAAAGTACATCAGGCTGACGAGTGTCAGTCTCGTGTCATACAAAGGGATCACCAGATTGGCAACGAATACCAGGACTCCGACACCAAGCACAGTGATTGTGCCCTGTTCAACGAGCTTCCAGCAAATTTTTTCAGCAAGAAAGTAGTTTTCGCTTCCGACGAGCCGGATTCCCTCCCGCCCAATGCTCTGGATGAAACCACCAGTGACAATAAAGCTGAGGAGGGTTCCAAGTGCTACGATCGTTGCCTGAGCCTCCGTGAAATCAACCCACGCCCACAAAGAGTACCTGAGAACCAGGATGCATGCAATCTGGCCCATCATCGGCATCGCAGTTACCGCCCCTTTGCCGTAGTAACGGATGAAGCGGCGAAACTTCCCTTCTGACTTTTTCCTCCGCTTGGTAACAGCCGCCTTCTTGCGTGTGTCATCCTTCCTATCCAGGATGAGAGCATGAATATGGTCCGCAAGGTCGAACACATTCCTCTTCTTGAATCGGTCGACAGCATCGATATCGCGATATCCAAGACTCTCCAAAGCGGCGGCGACAGCCCAGGAATCAATTGGTTTCCCGATGATCCCGCGAACTTCAGTCACCGCACGTTCTGTTTCCTCTTCAATCGACGTTGCAGTGTCCGGCCGGTTTTGCATGTCGGTCGCAACTGGATCGTCGGTTGGAATGTCTCTCGCTATGTCGTTCGTGCTGTCTATCACGATTGCATCATCAACATTGGAAGTATGAACATCAGTTGGCGATTGCGGGATGTGCAGCAGCCAGAGAGAGGGCTGTGTACGATTTACGGTACATATTCATCGTCTGAGAGTTCCTGAACCGCAAGAGCACCTGTTCCCTCCCCATGGTACCAAGCCGCTCACGAAGCTCGTCATCCTGAAGTAACTTGACAACACCTTCCCCGAGTGCCTGAGCATCCCGAGGCTTGACGACAAAGCCAAAACCTTCGAGCGCTTCGCGAACACCCCCCACGTCCGTCGCAACGACGGGGCGTGCACACGCCATCGATTCAATCACCGTGTAGGGAAATCCTTCTGAAATGCTCGACAGGATGCTGATGTCCCCTTCATGGTACAACTCGTGCGGTTTGCTATGGAACCCCGCAAACTGGAAATTCCCGTGAAGCTGCAGTTCATTGATCAGGTCCAGGCACCGTTTGGTGTACGGAGGATCGACGTCCGTGGGACCGTACACGATATACTGAACATCTGGGATCTGTTCGCGAACAACCGCACACGAGCGAATCATTGTTTCAAGATCCTTCAGCGGGAAGATCCTGGCAGCTGCAACAACCGTTGGACGGTTTCGCGTTCTTTCAGGTTTCTCTCTCGGGACGAAGATCGCTGGATCGATGCCGTTATGGATCGTCTTGATTCGGGCTACATCGGCGTCGAAGCGTGTCTCCCATCGATGGTTGTAGTCACACACCGGAGAAATCTGATCCGCCGACGAATAGAGCAGCCGTGTCGCATACGAAGAGAGATTCATCATGAATTTCTTTGCGAACGGAGTGAACTTACCCGTCGAAATGGCGATATACCGTTCACGGATATAGATGCCATGATCGGTCACGATAATCGGCGTCCCATACTCCAATTTCGCAGCAATTGCCGGGAGGTTGGAAATGCCCGCGATCGTCGCATGGGCAAGATCTGTTTTCGGAAGAACAGCATTGAGCGGCATCAGGTAGTTGTATAACCATCGCATCGCGGTCGTCAGATCGTAGAGGGTTGGGAGCTCTGCCTCCGGAACGTTGTCGAGTTCACATTGGCGCTGGACGGTCCTGAGAAATGTTTTCCACACTTGCGACGACTGAAGCGTGCGCTTGTACTCATACTGTTGGAAATAACAATAGAACTGGTGGATGACCTTTGGATCGAGCGATTCGCGAGATGGAGAGGAGAACATCTCGCGAAGAAATTTCTCAAAGACGGGGATAAACCGATGACGGATTGCCTGCGGCGTGGTTTCGATCCGATTGAGATAGACGTCGGCGAAGGCCGTGTCAGGACGGACATACTCTGATGGTTCCTCGCTCCCCCACAGGGGCACCTGGCGCACATACTGAACATTCGCTGGTATCTTGTACTTGAGAGCGGCAATCGGCGTTCCGGTAACAGCGATGACATAGAAATCGATATCGCTCAGTTCGCGACAGAGCAAGTCGCACCAGGTGCTGACTCCGCCGCCAGCATAGGGATAAGTGCCTTCAGTAAGTAAGAGGACAGAAAGCCTGCCGTTCGTCATGGTCTGGTGTTCAGGTATTCGATTGTTGGTTTCAATCCTTCTTGCAGCGTGTAGGCTGGCCGAAAGCCGAGTGCGGTTGCGAGACCGATGTCGGCTTGCGAGTGCTTCACATCGCCCGCACGTTCTCCGGCGTGGATGATGGTAGACGAGGATTTCGTCAATGCGATGATTGTTCTTGCGAGGTCATTGATAGTGATCCTGCCTCCGCACGCGATATTGAACACGCCGGTCGCCGCGGAGCGCGCGGCGAGCACGTTCGCAGCAACGACGTCTTTCACAAACACGAAGTCCCTTGTCTGTTCGCCGTCGCCGTAAATGGTGATATCCTGGTTCCGGATAGCCCGATCAATGAAGATTGGGACAGCTGCGGCGTATTGCGACTTCGGATTCTGTCTTGGACCGAAGACATTGAAATATCGAAGACAGACCACAGGCACTGCAAATTCGGAGGTGTACATCTTCGCGTAGTACTCCGCATCGAGCTTCGTGATCGCGTATGGACTCTTCGGCTCCGGGACCATCAATTCGACTTTCGGCACGACCGGATTATCTCCATAGATGGCTGCGGAAGACGAAATGACCACCTTTTTTACTCCGTGCGTTCTCGCTGCTTCGAGGACATTCAGCGTGCCGTGCACATTGATGTCGACAGTCTCCCGCGGGTTCTCCACCGACTCAGGAACGCTTACCAGCGCAGCGAGGTGAAAAATGTAGTCGGCTCCCCGTGCCGCGTTTTCAACAGCAGCCTTATCGGTAACGCTTCCTCGAACAAACGTAGCCCGGAAGCCGGCAAGATTTCGCTCAAATCCCGACCGAAGATTATCGAGCACAATGACATCATCCGTCTGGTGGAAGTGTTCAACAATATTGCTCCCGATAAACCCCGCCCCACCCGTTATAAGAATCTTCATTGTTTTGTCCCTATCCCTTCAGGCAATGTTCATAGATGCGTTTGTAGGACGCGACAACGGACTTTTTCGCGTAGAGTTCTTTTGCACGCTTCAATCCTTCCTCAGCGTACTGCCGATAGAGGGACTGGTTGGTGCTCAGTTCCACGATGGCTTCTGCAATCCGAAGGTGATCTCCGACCGGACAAAGTGTGCCCGCACGGCCGAACGACGACCCTTTCCCATTCACGAGTTCGGGGCAGCCGCCGACGTCCGTTACAACGACCGGTATGCCGTGGGCGAAGGATTCGAGGACCGCATACGGTTGCGCTTCGCTGATGCTTGTCAATACCACGATGTCGATCGCCGGATACTGCTTTTCCATGTCGGCTTCGCCGGTGAACACGATCTCCTTCAGATGAAGGCTTTCCGCCAGTTCCATGCATCCTGCAGTGTAGGGAGAATCGTGATCAGTGGGGCCGATGACCAGAAACTCCGCATCAGGGATACGTTCTTTTACCAACGCACATGCACGGATGAAGGTTCTGATGTCCTTGATCGGTGTCACCCGGCCAACAAGCGCAATCCGTTTCCTCGCATTTGTCTTGTTCCTGACAGGTGAGCGCGCTCCATTTGGTGGAACATCAACGCCATTGGGAATCATCTGCATCTTCGTCTTGCTCGCACCGAGTGACCGCTGCAGCGATTGATTGAACAAGCATACTGTCGTGATGACATCCGCCGAGGCATACGCCTGCCGGGCAAAGTCCTGAAATGTCCGGTGCCATGCTTCCCACGTGCGTCCCAGATGCAATTCCCCATTCTCCGTCTTCACAATCTTGAAGCCGCACTCGAGTTCATCGGCGCCCAATGAAACCTCGTGCCAGTAGATGCCGTGTTCGGTCAGGATGAACGGCAGCCCGCTGCGCCGTTTCATCTCAGTTCCGAGGAGTCCCGCAAAACCGGTGGAGAGCGAGTGATAGAGTCTCGCTTCCGGAAGCATGCCGACCAATTCAGACATCGAGACTTCAGAATCCACTTCGTTCAATGGAATGAGCGCAACCGATTTCAGGTTCCCAGGAATCGACACCTTTAGAAGAGTGGGCTTTTGCCCATAGTACACGTGAGCGACCGAAAAAGTGATTTCAGGAAGCCCGTTGACCAGCGTATTGATCCAGGTCGTCACGCCGCCGGTTTTGTAAGGGTATGTACCTTCCAATATCAGACAGACGTCTGTCATGATTCCGTATTCGGTTTGATGAGTTTCTTCATCCGCACCTCTGTGCCTTTATCGAGCGACCGCACTTCGACTTCATCCATAAGCGAGTGAAGGAGATAGACTCCGTATCCCCCCTCATGCGGAATTCCTGTGTCAGGCGCGGTATAGGGTTTCCGCCCGAGGCCGGAACCATAGTCTCGGATCGTGATCGTCACGGAACTGTCCGAAAGCTGTATGCTCATATCGACCCGCCCCTTGTGCGTCTCTTCGTAGCCGTGCACAACGGCATTCGTCACAGCCTCACTTGTCGCAAGGACCACGTCGCCGATGACATCCATCGGAGTCTTGTGTGCCGAGAGGACATCCACAATCCAGCCTCGTACATCCTTGACTGTCTCAAGTGTACAGTCGAACGTTTTCGCGGCAATCACGGTCTTGGCTGATTCCTTTACTTGCGGTATGGATAGATAGCATTGAGATCGATATTGCTGACAAAGGGGAGCAGGCCGTGCTCAAGTGCCTTTGTACGCACAAACGACTGCGTGATCGTGTCCCCCTGGACAGCGTAGTCGATGACAAAGATCCTGGTCTTCAATCGACTCTGAAGCTCCTGAAGTTCTCTGGCGCGGGGTTCATACTCTGCCTGAGGGCGGAGCAGGTACTTCTTCGTGTTGAAGTCGTACGTTGCGAATACACTTTCGACACAAATCCCATCGATCTGTTCGTTGACGCTTGCGGCAAGAAAGACCCCGTTATTCATCAGGATGATTTTGTCGGGATATGCCGCTCGAATCTTGGAAATCAGCTTTATCACGCCCTCTCGGCTCGCAGGATAGAGTTCCGGGCTGGCGATGTCGATCATGTCCAGAAACACGCCGTCGAATTTTGCCCGGAAGATCCTTGGCAGTATCTTGTCGAGCACAAGCTTCTGCCAATCAGTATTGTTTACGTCAATGTAGAAATGACGATCCCAGTTAGGATTCTTCCCTAAGAGCCATTCGTGCTTGATGTCGGAGTAGTACCACCGATATTCTTCCGCCTCGCCGATATTCAGATAGGCGACGGGCAAAATCTTCCGGACCGTAAGAGAATCAGCTTCAAAGTTCCGGGATTGGTCGGGATCCATGATGACAAGATCATACCGACTGAAATCCACGAGCCTGTATTCGCCCGAAAATTGAACCGCGAAACTCTTCACTGATTGAATTGCCTTCCGGGGGGGAACGGCGCGGTCGGAGCTCATTGTGCTGCAATGAAAACTGGTCGCGAGCAGACAGAGCGAGACAAGTGAGTGTCTTATGTCCATGGACTGGAGTTTTGCTGACTGTAAACCAAAGACCCTCATAGTCTGCGGAAAGGGGGACTGTTCGATGTCACAAAAATATAAGACAATCGGCCTAGAACTTCAATGAATTACGGCTGTGACTTGAATCTCGGAGTAGTCGCTGCGGAATGCGGATGAAATGGCGAGGTTTTATCAAAGCGAGACAGAAGTGGAAGACCGTCAGGAGGAAGACAATGCCCGGAAAGCTCTCATAACTGTGTTCGCAGAAGTACGGACAAATCTCGGTCATCGCCGCATCGGACTGAGGAAGCGGCGGTTCAGCTTGAGAGAATCAAGCAATCATGGTGAACAGCTTCGTCCTAAGATGAAGAATCCCGGCCGGTTTACCTGCCAGTTGTATGGCGGGCTTTCACTAGCCGGGATTCCCTACTGCGCGTTGCGTTTGGTCTATTGAGCATAGACGGAGAATGGACTCAAACGATCCAACCGCACATTCGCTAGATCTTGACGGGCTCGTGTTTTAATTCACTTAAGATAGCTTCCACATTAACACCCAGCCCCTTCGCCACTGCCGTGCCGAGCTTCACGTCGGCCCGGAAGAAATGGCACAGTTGCCGGTTGACGATGAGCTCCTTGTTCGGGCCGGTGATTCCGCCCATCGCACCAACGATATTGGACACGAGGTTGTGCCTGTCATAGTCGTTCATCGCCTTATTGAACAACAAACCGGGCTGTGTGAAATGGTCGTTGTCATTGGGGCCGTTGCGGTCAAACCAGTCCGCAACCGTGCTGTCCAGCTGCATCGGCGTTTCTTTGTACTTCTCGTCCGCGTAGATATCATCAAAGCTGTTCGGGAAGTAGTTTGGATCGCTCCCGCCGTTGCCATCTACGTGCATGGAACCATCGCGCTGGTAGTTTGCCACCATATACGGACATTTGTTGACGGGGATTTGTTCGTAGTTTGCACCAAGGCGATAGCGATGTGCATCCGGATACGAGAGCAGACGGCCCTGCAGCATCTTGTCAGGAGAATAGCTAATGCCATCGACCACATGGGCCGGCGCGAACGCGGATTGTTCTACGTCGGCGAAATAGTTCTTCGGTATTTCATTGAGCTCCATCACGCCCACATCGATCAGCGGGAAGTCCTTGTGCGACCAGGTCTTGGTGAGGTCGAACGGGTTGAACGGAAATTGTTTTGCCTGTTCATCTGTCATCACCTGGATCTTCAGCGCCCATTTGGGGAAGTCCTTCTTCTCGATCGATTCCACGAGATCCCGTTGCGCGAAATCAGGGTCTTTCCCCTTCATTTCTGCGGCTTCACGGTCGGTAAAGTTCTTGATGCCTTGCTGCGTCTTGAAATGGAACTTCACCCAGACCTTCTCATTCTTCGCGTTGATCAACGAGAAGGTATGACTGCCGAACCCGTCCATGTGACGATAGCCAAAGGGAGTACCTCTGTCACTCATGAGGATCAGAACCTGGTGAAGGCTCTCCGGGTTCAGGCTCCAATAATCCCACATCATCGTCGGGCTCTTGCAGTTGGTGCGGGGATCACGCTTTTGTGTATGAATGAAATCATCAAATTTCTTCGGGTCTTTGATGAAGAACACGGGGGTGTTGTTGCCGACAAGATCCCAGTTGCCATCCTCGGTATAAAACTTCATGGCAAATCCCCGGGGATCTCTCTCCGTGTCAGCACTCCCCTTCTCGCCCCCTACCGTGCTGAACCGCACAAACATCTTCGTCTGCTTGCCGATCTTGTTAAACACTTTGGCGCGGGTGTATTTGGAAATGTCGTTCGTGACAGTGAAGGTCCCAAACGCACCACTCCCCTTGGCATGGACGATTCGTTCAGGGATGCGCTCCCTGTTGAAGTGAGCCATTTTCTCGTGGTAAATGTAATCCTGCAAGAGTAGTGGACCGCGCGGGCCGACACTCATTGTGTTTTCGTGTTCCACGTAGGGCTTTCCTGAAGCCGTCGTGAGCTTGCGATTCTGCTTCTTCTCGTTTTTCATGATTGGATCCTCTCTCCTTTAGTCCTCGTAAAGTGGCTCTGTCTCCGCCAGCATACATCCTAATCAACTGCAGCAAGACATCCACGTTGGCTTGACAACGAACTCAGCCAGTGGAATGAACACAAACGCACATTGATTTTGTTCCCCGACGCCCAGCAAGCGTCAACCAATTAACTCAAATTGACCGATGCACAGGGCTGAAGCCCGATGTTCTTTTCCGATGTTTTCCCGGCCTAAGGGTCGGGGCAATTGCCACGCTCTTCAGAGCGTGGACTAGCAAGCCCACTAATCAATGGGGTTTCAACCCATGCCCAAAAACGGTCACCTTGAATAAAAACAGATGATCTACTCCTTTGCTTCGATCGACCGCACGATCTCGAACCGGCAGACTCCCTTCGCATCGGTTGCAGGCAGCGTAACAAAGATCCGGGCCTCCTCCTGCGATACCGGGGCTCGACGGCCGTCGATGGACGCGTGAACTTCGACCGAACCGCGACGACTCGGCAACTGCACGCCAATCCGCAGAGGAGCGTTGCCCGTGTAAGTCCCCTCTACGCGGTCCTGCAGCATGCGATACCGCAGGCTGCGCCCCTGCCACTCAATTATCTGCCCGAATCCTTTTTGCCAATAACGTTCTGTCACCATCGGCACGAGCACGATTGAGCCGTCCAATCGCATCTCGACCCCCATCAAGAATTCCTGGACAATCCTGATCAGATTGGCAGGGTATTCGCAGTAGGTGTCAGGCCCTGCTGCACGAACACCTCCGATGCTGTCGGGTTGATAGCGTTCGTGCCAGGAGTAGCCGTTCTCGCGACCAACCTGACTGACCTTTCGGAGGCCGTCCAGAAGTCCCTGAGCGTCTCCCATCCGCGCACGAGCCCATGCTTCAAGATACCAGACGCGGCCCATCGCCGCGAGGTCATACCGGTCGGCGAATGTAAACTCCCACGCCTCATACGTCTCCGGCCTAGTACTGATTCCTGTGGGCATCCCGCCGTAGTGAAAGCGCTTTTCGTCTTTCAGCTGCGGCCAGAGAATTGCCTGCTGCTCCGGTGTAGCGAGACCTGTTGCGATTGCTACCCAATCCACGTCGGTCAATCCATGGCTGGCGATCAACCCCCGCTGCGGATGGAGATACTCAGCAAAATGGTCGTTGACCCAGAACCGAGTCACGAAGTGCCGCTGAATTCGATCGGCCAACCGGTCGTATCGGAGCGCCGCAGCACCATTTCCCGCAATGCGGTTCAGCGCAGCGACTCGCCGAAGCGCGTCCACTGCATGACACTGGGTTACGCCGTCCGACTCAATCCGCGCGGGTCGTTCAACGTAATAGCCCGCTCCTCTGACCGCCCCCTGGTCTGTCGTCAAAGAATCGAGATAGTCCGCCGCGAGGTTGATCGAGGAAAGCTGCTCCAAGAGCCACGGCTGGTCGAGCGTGTGTCGATAGATCACGTCGGCATTCTGGATATACGTTGTGCTGGCGAGGGCTTCAAGCGGATTGCCCGGCACCCAATGCTTGTACAGTCCGCCGTTCGGAGCCACAGGTGACTGCGTCCCCTCGGGACCTACCATCTTCCCGGCCAGCGACGGAAGAATGGCCAATGGCAGGAGTCCATCTTTCCGCTGGAACGATCGCACGTAGTCCCAGTTGGCTTTGACCACGTCGAACTGTCCGAGCCACAAGAGTGCATCGGTGAGTTGATGGCCATCCAGCGAAGGGTATGTATTGCCGTATCCGAATCCTTTGCCATCGGCGCAGACTGACCAATAACCAAAAAAAACTTTGGGGTTGACCGCCGCGAGAACATTTTTCTTCGCGGCCTGCTGGTAAGCAACAACCAGCTCACTGTCAGGAAGGTCCAATTGAGAGGTCTGGGATTTCCCCACATCGGCGAGCATGATGACGAGCACCAGAAAGAGGCTGACTCGTGTGAAGAATGATCTGTACGCGAGCAAATTCAATTGGAACGTCTCCTCTTCAAGATATTTTTGATGCTGCTGTCACACGTCGTTATAAGCCACGCGAGGACGTCACTGTTTCTTCTACCTCATAAGTCTCTTGTATTTAATCCGGTGCGGCTGATCGGCTGCGATTCCAAGCCGTTCCTTCCGGTTCTCTTCATATTCCGTGTAGTTTCCATCAAACCAGAGCACCTTGCTGTCTCCTTCAAATGCCAGGACATGTGTCACGACGCGATCGAGGAACCAGCGGTCGTGAGAGATGATGACAGCGCATCCGGCAAAATTCGTAAGCGCCTCCTCCAAAGCCCGGAGCGTATTGACATCGAGATCGTTGGTCGGTTCATCCAACAGTAAGACGTTCGCCCCTTCCTTGAGCACTTTGGCGAGATGCACGCGATTTCTCTCTCCACCCGACAGAACGCCGGTCGGCTTTTGCTGATCGGTTCCACTGAAATTGAACCGTGCAACATAAGCTCGCGAATTGACTTCGCGATTTCCGATCCGAAGAAGTTCTTCTCCCCCCGAAATTTCCTGCCAGATCGTTTTGTTTGGATCGAGCGGCCGGTTTTGATCGACGTACGCCAGTTTGACCGTATCGCCGACAACAATAGTGCCCGAGTCGGGCTTTTCCTTTCCCGTAATCATGCGAAAGAGCGTTGTTTTGCCAGCCCCATTGGGGCCGATGACTCCAATGATGCCGCCGCGCGGGAGCGAGAAGGTCATGTCTTCACACAACAGATTGTCGCTGTACGCCTTCGTGACATTCTTTGCCTCGATGACAACATCACCCAACCTCGGGCCGGGCGGAATATATATTTCTATCTCTTCGTCCCGCTTATCTCCCTGCTCCTCAAGCATCTTCTCGTAGGCTGCAATGCGTGCTTTGCTCTTGGCATGACGTCCCTTGGGGTTGAGTCGCACCCATTCCAATTCCCGTGCGAGAACCCTGTGCCGCTTGCTTTCCTGCTTCTCTTCGGTTTCGAGGCGGGCTTTCTTCTGCTCAAGCCATGACGAATAGTTCCCCTGGAATGGAATCCCCTCTCCACGATCGAGCTCCAGGATCCAGCCTGCGACATTATCCAGAAAGTAGCGATCGTGCGTTACCGCGATGACGGTCCCTTTGTACTGGCCAAGATGATGTTCAAGCCATGCCACAGATTCTGCATCCAGGTGGTTGGTCGGTTCGTCAAGCAAGAGCACGTCCGGTTCCTTTAAGAGAAGCCGGCACAGCGCAACGCGCCGTCGTTCTCCGCCGGAGAGGACTTTGATCGGAGTGTCACTGGGAGGACATCGAAGTGCTTCCATCGCCATCTCGAGCTTGCTTTCGAGATCCCATGCATTGATATGGTCGATCCGTTCCTGGAGCTTGGCTTGCTTCTCTAGCAGTTTGTCGAAATCGGCATCCGGCTCGCCCAGAGCGGCGTTGACGGCTTCATAGTCTTTGAGAAGAGCGACTGTCTCGGCAGCCCCCTCTTCGACAATCTCCTTGACGGTCTTCGACGGATCGAGTTCCGGTTCCTGTGGCAGATAGTCGAACGTAATTCCTTTCTGGGCGGTTACCTGACCCAGATAATCCTTATCGACGCCGGCGATGATCCGCAGCAGCGTGCTTTTCCCGGCTCCATTGAGTCCCAGAACTCCAATCTTTGCGCCGTGATAGAACGAAAGGTAGATATCTTTAAGCACCTGCTTGTTCGGCTTGTGGACTTTGCCGACGCCTATCATCGAGAAGATTACCTTGTTGTCGCTCATTGCACTGGCTATTGGATTTATTTGAGGAAGAACTTTGATGTGATTTCTAGGCCTGTATTACAATATGCCAATTAGTGGCATCATTCGGAAGCAAGACGCCTGTCAAGAAGCCTTGCAAGACTGGGTCAGCCGGGCCCTGCATCTGCCAATGGTGCGGAACCATCTCGCAATGAACTCCGTTCAATACTCTATCAACCCTCTTTAATAATTCTTTCATTCACAGGTGGAGATTTAACTATGAAACTTGCTCTCCTGGCACTCGCTCTTGCGATTCCAGCCTCCGCATTTGCAAAGGTCGTTACCAAAGCTGTGGAGTACAAAGCCGGCGATATTACCCTGAAGGGGTATCTCGCCTATGACGATAGCAAACAAGGGAAACGCCCCGGCGTCATCGTTATCCACGAGTGGTGGGGACTGACGGATTATCCGAAGAAACGGGCCGAGATGTTGGCTAAGCTTGGATACGTTGCACTGGCGGCGGACATGTATGGCGACGGAAAGACCGCCGATAATCCCGGCGATGCGCAAAAAGCTGCCGGCGAGTCCATGAAGGATTTAAGTCTTTATAAATCGAAGTTTGTCGCAGGCTTGGATTTCCTGAAGCAGGACGAGCATACCGATCCTACTCGGATCGCCGCTATCGGGTACTGTTACGGGGGCGGTGTGGTACTGAATATGGCCAGGGCAGGAGTTGATCTCAGAGGTGTGGTGAGTTTCCACGGCAGCCTTGGTGCAGCCATCCCGGCGGAAAAGGGAAATGTGAAGGCGAAGGTGCTCGTGTGTGCAGGAGCTGCAGACAAGTTCATCTCAGAAAAAGATGTCGAGTCCTTCAAGAAGGAAATGAAGGATGCGGGTGCAGATCTCAAGTATGTTGCCTATGAGGGGGCGCTGCACGCATTCTCAAATCCCGATGCGACTGCCTTGGGAAAGAAATTCAATATGCAGATCGCGTATAACGAAAAGGCCGACAAAGGTTCCTGGTCCGAAATGCAGAAGTTCTTCAAGATGCTTTTCAAATCGTAGCACACCAGAATCATCTTTATGACTGAAGAAGCCAGCTCGGGATCGGGCTGGCTTTTCTTTTATTGTAGAGAATCACTATGCCCAGAAGACTATTTGCTTTCTCTCAAGGATGGTACCAGTGTCACTTCGAGATTCACTTCCCTGGCATCGGGGAGGATGACATATCGTTCTTGAGCGTCGAAAGATGTCCAGGCTGCGCCATTGATCTTCACCGAGCCGATTTGAACTGAAGGATCCTCCGCCGGAGAAACAAAATGTCTGGACTGCGACTTCGTATCATGCAACTGGAAATGAAGCACCGCCGGTTTCCGATTAACATACAGGTTGAGATAAAGATAATTCAGAAACGCATGTTCCATCTCGTGATAAGAAGCCTTCCAAACGACCGCCTTCTCACTGTCGATGGGCACCCCGTCGGGGGAGACAGTCATAAACACGCCACCGAATTTGGTATCCATCAGGTATCGGTTCCAGAACGATTCCATCTTCTCAAATCGATCCAAATACTTCTTCTCTCCGGTCATATAATAGAGGTGAAGCTGGAGGAAGGAGCCGTAACACTGGATCCACCATGAGACTGTCGGCGTACCTTGCAAGGAATGAGGAGGCATTCTTTCAATAACGTCATACCATCCTCCACGGATTGAATCCCACGCAGAGCTTGCGGTTTTCTCTCCCAGTGCCATCCCTTTCTGCTTATAGATCTCTTTTCCGGTCAGTTCGTAAAGCCGCAGAAACGCCAGGGCGCCTGTGAGTTGTGCTCCGGCAGAGATCACCTCTTTCCCATCTACGGTCATTGGATCGAATCTCCATCCGCGATCGAACCGCGTTCGGAATCCACGCAGCCACCCCTCCTGAGGGTCGGTCATCTTCTTTATACTGATCTGCATCAGCTCTTCCGCGAAGCTCAGGATTTCCGGATCCCTGGTCGCCATCCAGAGATTGATGAGCAGAGAGCCTGTGTATCCATACTGGGAATGTTTGCTCTTGGAACTATCCTTGACGGTCAAATCCCTGTCCAGGACTTGATAGTATCCATCGAATTCCTTGTCACGTGCAAATGACCTGCGGATCCGAACGGATTCTTTGACACGGGAGAGAACTTTTCCGTCTCCTGTGACGAAGTAATACATCGCGAGCCCGACGTCAGTGTACAATTGCAGATCTACGCTCTTGGTTGAATCTTTTGGCTCACCTGCTTGTGTCAGGACCCCGAACCATCCGCCGTACTTCTTGTCCCATGCGTACTTCAGTAAATAGTCCGCACCTTCGCGAGCCACGTCAAGGTACTTTCTGTCGCCGGAGAGAAGATAGGCGGCGGAGAAGCCATACACTTGCCGGCTGATCATCGCAGGGTACTTGTCCCACGGAGGAACAGGTTCCCAGGAACGTGTAAGGTTCATGTAAAACGCGCCGTAGGAGGTGTCTCGCACGTATGCATACCAGTAGGGAATAATGTTCGTGAGAGCCTGTTTCCGCCAGAATTCACCACTCAGCACTTCTTTCTGACGGCAAACCGCCGCGTCTGCCGCGAGAACGACCGCGAGCATCAAGATCCACCTGTTTCTCCAGATTGAAGTCACGCGCAAGCGTTCCTTTCTTGATATGGACAGCTCGCAGTCCTCTGTGATTGAGAGCAACATGCAACCCGCGGATTCTCTTCTCCGCAATCCAAGGGGCAAGCTTGATTATTAGAGTGGAATGGTGCTTGGAGGGATGGTAAAGCATCATCAGCACAAAATCAACGTTTCGATCGGTCGTTTCATCCGCACGTCAGTCGGCAGGGAGAACATTGGCAATCGCTCTAAAAACAATACCTCCCGGGATGTTCCGCTGCCCCGGGAGGTATCTTGCATGAAGAGCTCCGCCGCCCCTCCGCGGCGTGAGATTTTCAGGCCCGACCTGAAATCTCAGCCCTTCACTTTAACTCTTCTCCGTACAGAATCTCCAAAGAAGGCACGCACAAGTGACGGCGTGAGCAAAACAGGGAGTCGATTCATTCTCATTTCAACAAGATCAATCTGCGTGTCTGCACAAAGTCGCCAGTTTCAATCTTGTAGAAATAGACCCCGCTGGGAAGACTCAACGCCTCAAATCGCACAGAGTGCTTTCCCGCATTTTCTGCCTCATCCACCAATGTTGCCGTTTCACGCCCGAGCACATCAAAGAGTTTCAACTTCACAAAAGATTGTTTTGGAAGTTGATAATCGATTGTTGTGGCCGGGTTAAATGGATTGGGATAATTCTGATAGAGGGCATACTCCCGGGCGACCCCTGTGACTTTTTCCTGGACAGCGAGTGGCAGACCAACGTATTTGAACACCTGAGTGCTTGATGGCGAATTGCTCCACCCAGCTGAGGCGGAGAGAAACGCCACGCCACTTCTGGATATCGTGTCAACAACTGTCCAAGTCTTGCCGTTGTCCTTCGTGTACATTGAACCTGTGTAACCGGAATATGGGCTGACAACATAGTAGCTGCCGTTTGTTCCCGGGACATAATACACCTCATCGGTGCCCGGACGGGACGGCGTAGCCACAGAGTCCCATGTGACCCCTCCGTTTGTCGTTCGTTTCATGACGTAGCCATCGCCAGCCAAACCATTGTTCAGGTCCTTGAAGGCAGGGAAGAAACACCAGGAGTCTCCGGCTTTTGGAGCCGTAGCGACCGTGATGGCGGTCCAGGTAAGGCCCTTGTCTGTAGTCCGCAGGAACTTGTTTTTCAGTGTAGCAAACCAGAACGCATCGCCTGTGTGGCAAACATATGGCACAACACCGACATTGCCCCCTTCATCAGCGACGGGAGACGGGATATTGCCTGAAGGGACGCGACTCCAGGTCTTGCCACTGTCAGCTGTTGTGTAGATTTCGAAGTATCCTCCCTGTTGATCGCCGATCGCCAGGCCTTCTTTTGGATTGAAGAAATAAATCGCATCAGGGAAGCTCCCGGTTTGTGTAAACGCGTTTGCAGCCTTCGTCCAACTCTTCCCGCCATCGACTGTCTTGAAGATTCCTACGCCAGCGCTCGTAGATCCATATCCGATAACATATGCCGTGTTTGCATCAAGCGCACAAATATCAAAGAGGCTCTGGACTCCAGCATTATGAAGCGTGTCAATCTTCCAGGTGCTGCCTCCATCGGTTGATCTGATGAAGCCTGTATATGCGGCCCAACCGCTTCTGCGCCCGGTTACCCAAATCACATTCTGGTCAACAATACTGACCTTCGCTGCCCTCGCAGCGGAAGGGAACCCGGACGTAATTCCCTGCCACTGACTTTGACAAACCGAAATCAAAGAAATGAGAGCAAGGAACAGATTCCACGTTATCCTTGTGGTCATCATGATTTTCTCCTGTTAGATCGTGCGTGAAGAAATCCAGGTTGTTTCTCCCGTACTGGTCGCTTTTCGCGATTTCGTCTGTGCTTTCCGCCGCGAGGATTCGAGCAAGAATCACACCATGCTCAACAACTATTGTTGTCGCGCGTAACGAAAACCAAAGAAATCATTGGCCGGACTGCTACCCACGTAGGGCCGCTGAACACTTGCAGCCTCATAATCGCGGTAGTAGACGCTCCCCCAGCCAATCCAGCCGCCACCCCGAATGATACGGTAGCTTCCCGACGATGGGCCTGTCGGATCATTCTGAACGGAAGCGGTGTAGGAACCAGCGTAATCGTTTGTCCACTCGTACGCGTTGCCGCTCATGTCATAGATCCCGAGCTCATTGGGGGTTTTCAGCCCAACGCCATGGATTCTCCCATCTGCGTTAGTATTGGTCCACGCGACATCTTCACGAACGTCGCTGCCACTATATGTGTACCCTTTGCTGTTGTTTCCCCCTCGCGCTGCGAACTCCCATTCAGCTTCAGTCGGAAGCCGGTACTTCTTCTGAGCGCTCGTCACTCCTTCTTTCTCATTCAGATAGCCGAGCCATGTCTGAATGTTATCCCAGCTTACATTTGCGACGGGCAAGCTGTCTCCCTTCAAGGTGCTTGGACTTGGATTGAGAGGCGTGATGGCACTCCCCTGTTTCCACACGACGATGTCCCGCCACTCCTTCTGAGTTACTTCACACTTCCCGATGAAGTAGTCTGACAGATTCACCAGGTGAACCGGTGTCTCATAAGAGTCCAAGGTCGTGGTCCCCATTTGGAATGTTCCCCCTTGAACAGCCACCATGCCTGCGATGCCGGTAGTGAATTGCCATACCGGTCCGCTGGTTGTTGCCCCCTTGCTGTTCTTGACGACAACCTGCCAATAGTAGACGGTGAGGTTACCCAGTCCGGTTTTCACAACGGATGTCTGACTGACATTATTGGCGATGAGGGTCGTCGGCGGGTTGGTCGTGCCAAAATATACATCGAATGTCAACGCTTCCCCTGCCGGAGGGTTGCATGTCCATTTAAGTGTCGGCGCCACAGATTGAAGCGTGGCATTCGCCTGCGGATAAGGAGCCGACGGTGCATTAGGTCCAGATGCGACGTCCACAGATTTATCTTTGCAGGAGACGATGATCGACGACATTGTACAAGCCAGTGCGATCATCGATAGCTGCTTCACTCGATTTGAGATCATACGTTGCCCCCAATGGTTGTTGTACGAATGTGAGGTATGGGA
>JBEKOB010000079.1:0-18359 GCA_049522195.1 Bacteroidota bacterium | reverse complement strand
GCTTTGTCTTTACGAACTCAGATTACAAGTCTCACAACGAAGTCACCACAGCGATCAACGACTTCCTACGCTATCGAAATCGTCGAAATGCAAAACACAAGAAAACTTATTTGAACCAGCACTAGATGCTGACTGAATATCACAATCTCCTTGTCAGCGGAGTGATCAGAATCCTCATCGGCGGCGTCGTGCTCTTTGGCCTCCTGCCGCGCCTCGTGCTGCCAGTCATGATCTCTGACCAGCTGTGGCGTCGTCGGGCAGCGAATTTCCTTGCTTCCGGAGCCCTTGTTATTGTGGTCGTACATCTTCTCGTGCTCGCGACGATGTACGATGGCGTAGCCCTCCTCGCCGTCTGTCTGGGAATGTGGTCGTTCCGTGTGTGGTATTCGAGTTTCCATGAATCCGGTCATAGTGTTGAAAGTCTCTTCGCACGTCTGCTTCGTGTGTTGGACAAGGTCTCGTGGGTGTTCCTGAAAGAGTCCGGAAAACGGTGGTGGATGTCTCTGGCAGAACGTATCAACGTTTTTCATGTACTGTCCCTCGTCGTCCTTGCAGTGGTCATCTTGGCGACCGGGCTCATTCGGTTGGTGCCGGTATGGAATCACGCCGCTCCTTTCTCCGTCGAATACTATGATACGCTCGAACAGGTTAAGCGGCTTCAGATCAACCAGATGTACGGCGAGGGATATCGCGTGCCGCTTGGGCTTCCGATGCTCGCTGAGACGTTAGGCCTTCTGACGCAGGTGAATGTCGCCATCGTTCTTCATTTTCTGGGAGCGGTGTCGTCAATGATGCTGGCCGGATCAATTGCGTATGTGATATATCGTGCCACGTTCTCTTTGCATGGCTCAATTATCGGAGCGGCTCTTTTTGGTGTCTTCAACCATTTCCTGCCGATAGACCTGCGCCACCAGGTCGAGGCGGACAGCCTTGTGCTTGCGAGCGCATTCTTGTTGCCATCGATGTCATTTCTTGCAGAGTACTGCATCGAGCCACGGATGCGAACGCTCGCTATCGCGCTTGCAGGTTTGTTCTGTGCCGTGGCGATCAATCTGTTCGTCGGTAGCCTGGCTCTTGCCGGTGCATGCATCGTTCTTGTAAGTGCATTGATCTTTGCATTTCGACTTCCCTTGCTCCGTGGTGTGCGGCTCTGGGCCATGGTCGGTGCTGTGATTGTGCTTCTCAGTGGATTGTCTCTGACCGTGAGAGCGCTGCTGAGCTACAACAGTTTCAAAAATGCAGTTCAGGTGCTTTTGTATGACCAGCACGTGAACCGGTACGTTTCAATGTACGGCAACCTGCAACCGCGCTTCGTGTGGACAAGCGCGATTCTCTTTGGTTTCTGCGTGTTTCTTAGTCTTTGGCGGTTTTCCAACAAATCGTTCCATCTCCAGTTGTTTTCGTGGGGTGCGTTTGGTATTGTTCTCCTGGCCCTGGTACAATACAGTCCTGATGAAATAGCCGCGGTCTTCCCGTCCAGTCAGATTGCGTTCCTGCTCTCGATTGTCACGGCAATAGCATTGGGAATCGCGATCGGATGGGGCATCAGAATTGGCAATGAACTGCTCCAGCGTCTTCGGGCCCGTGTGTGGATGGGAAATGTCTGGCAGGTACTCGTTCTTGGTGGAACACTCTGTGCCGTGTGGCTGCTCTCACCGGCGCAGAACGTGACATTTGAATATACCGTGGAACCCGACGGCTTCGCGAAGAGCCTGTACCTGATCGAACAGAAGTACACGCCGTATCAATGGACAGTGGTTTCGCACCAGGGGACCGCATTGAGCGGGATGAATCGTGGTCGATTCCTCGACTACGGGTACTTCTACAGCAGATACAAACCCGAAACATACCAACACGGTTCAAAGGACGCTGTCCCAACGCCTGTGCTCTTTATCTTCGTCGAGCGCACACGTGAGAAAACGAATATCGCAACAGAGCTGACGACTGCGAACAACAGCTCGGCAGAGAACATCAAGGAGTGGCTGGACGCCTATCAGAAGAATCACTACGATCTCAGGATCTTCTATAGCGATGAGGAAGTGGTGGTGTACAAACTTGAAGATCCGAGTGTCAATGCGTTGAGAGGATAGTGTGCGAATGCAAACCTGCATGAATGCCTATGATGATTAGCTCTCTTCTGAAAAAGCAGCTCATGGCGTTTCTGAGCAGCATGAGCAAACACAACAAAATTGCGTTCTGTCTCACGGATGACAAACTTCACCCTATTGTGAGCACGGGGAACTTCCGCGGGGAGAGTCTCGCGGATTCCGCTGCAACCAAAGGGCGGCTGCTGAAAACAACCGCCGGAACCGCGGAACCGCCGTTGATGCTCTTTGCACAGAAAGAAACTGGATGCGCGGAAGGAGTGATGGTAGAATCCGTCGTTGATCTCGCGGCTGAGGGGAGTGAATACTTCATCAGAAGTGAGGCAGAGATCCAAACGCTTTCGGAGGAATTGCTGGAACGCTACCAGGAACTCCACGTTCTGTATGATGTCATTGAAGATGTAAGCGCGGTTTTCGACGAAAATGAGATCTGCAGAATTATCCTGACGACAGCCGTTCATTCGCTCGGCGTGAGTTTTGGCGTGGTTTTCCTGATGAACGGACAGGGCCTGGCGGTTCGGTGGAAGGAAGTCGATCCGAAATCGACGTTGGCTTTCAGTGAAAGCGATTGTCTCGCGCACGCAAAGCAAGTTGTCGCGAGCGGAAAGCACCTGATCTTCAGGCAAACGTCACAGAATGACCACTCGGTGCTTGGTGTCCCCATAAGCGTCAACAACATCACCATTGGTGCCATCGTTCTCGTTGCCAAGGTGGATGGAGGGATGTTTACCTCCGGAGACCGGATTTCGTTGGCCGCATTGGCTGGCTATCTTGGCGTTGCCGTGAACACAGCCCGCCTCGTCGCAGAAGCGCGCGAGGCAGAAAGGCTTCGCAACGAGATTGAATTCGCCCGACAGATTCAGCAGAGTCTCTTGCCGGATCGTGTCCCTGATTTCGCGAAGCTCGATGTCGCCTCCCTGTGTCTCCCGTCTGCCCAGGTTGGTGGAGACCTGTTTGGATTTCTTAAGCTGGATGCTCATCGGTGGGCGTTTATGGTAGCCGATGTCGCCGGCCACGGCCTGGGAGCTGCATTTATCATGGCGTCGCTGCGAAGCATCCTGAGGTCCGAAGCAAAACCCGGAGTCAGCGCAGCACACATCCTGGAGAACTCAAACAACCTGCTCAACGAGGATACGCGCGGAAATGATGTCTTCGCTACCGTCTTCGTTGCATTGTATTCCGATCAGGACAATTCGGTCAATTGTTCAAATGCCGGACATCCTCCTGCTCTTCTTTGGAGGGCTGCGTCGCAAGAGTTTCGTGAGCTGGGAAAGGGGGGAGTCGTTCTTGGTCTTTTCAACGATGAAACGTACGAAGAAGAACACACACACCTTCATACGGGCGATATCCTTATCATGTACACTGATGGCATTGTGGAAACAAAGAATGACGACGGAGTTCTGTACGGCGAGGATCGGTTGCGTGATATCATCAAAGCCAACACCATGGTTTCATCGCAAGAGCTGATGAAGGCGATTCTGGAATCGGTTGAGCAATTTCGAAATGGTGCCCGCCAGCGCGATGATATGACGATGCTTGTTTTCAAATCTCGATGAAGGAGTCTCAAGGGCCATGACCGGCAAGACAATACTCGTTGTTGATGATGATAGCACCATGCGAAGGCTTTTGATGTATCACCTCGAGAAAGCCGGGTATGAAGTTCTCATAGCAGAAGACGGGGTGGAGGGACTGGCAAAAGTCGAAAGCATGAGGCCAAACGTCGTCGTCACGGACCTGATGATGGCCCACAAAGACGGATTTGAACTGTGTCGTGATATCCGGAGTCGCAAGGAGTTCGATCAGATCGGCATTATCGTTCTCACCGCCCGCGATTTCTTGGGCGATGTCGATGAACTGCTCGCGTCCGGAGTCAATTACGTGCTGAAGAAACCATTTAATCCACAAGAGTTGGCCAACACAGTACGTGAGCTCATCGGAGATAAGTAGTCGTCACGATATGGACTTGTATGCTTGATAAAATGTTCTCAAAAAAAACGCAATTAAAAGCAGGACGTCCTGATAATGATTTTTGGCGCAAGGTCGCATTGCTGCCGTTTGAGCGACAGTCTACTGAGGCGTCGTACCGGTTTCTTATCGATTTGTTGGATGGGATACTCGGCAGTCCCGCGTACTATGTGTACCTGGTTTCTTCGGGCCATGATGCGCTTGACCTCGAACACATGGATCTGCGACTTGATCGTCCGGAGTCTGCGTCGGTGTTGGGAGGGAATACGGACCTGATCGAACTGCTCCAAAACCCCGAAGCGCAAATCCGTATGGACTCTGATTTCAAGTCCCTCTGCTTCGTCGACGTGTGGGCGGGCCCATTCTTAAACCTGCCTCTTGTCGGACAGGACGGAACGTTCATAGGATGTGTGTTTGCGGGACCAGAATTGGCCCATACGCTCGACAAGACCATCGCCGGCTTGCTCAATGAGTACTCGCTCGCGATAGGCGCGAGTGTTCAGAAGATCCGCGAAATCACAAAACTCCATGAGGACCTTCGCATCGCGGCCACGCGCGCCCGTGTCACGCAACGGGTCCTCGGATCAGCGCTTGAAGTGGACCGGTTTGTCGCGCTCCTGTTGGATCTCGCCCTGACCGCAAGCAAGACGGAGGCCGGGTTCGTCGCTATTGCGGGGAACAACACGCTCACGATCCGCGCATCAAAAAACCTCCCCGATGCATTCCTCTCCCAGGTCAATCTCTCTTCGGAGGGGGGATTGTTTGAATGGTCGTTGGACGCAGACGATGTTCTCATCCTGCAGGACCTCGAGTTCATCGCAAAGTTCGGCATCCGATCGATTCTCGCTGTACCCCTCGTCGAGGACAAACAATTGCATGGAATTTTTGCGCTGATCAACTTCACATCGAGCAAGACGTTTGAAGACCAAAGCCTGACCATTCTCCGAAGTTTCTGTGAACAGATAAAGCTCGTCCTCCAGAATTCAAAGCTGTTTGAAGATTTCACTCACAGCTATCTTGGAACGCTCAGGGCGTTGAGTGAATCCTATGACGTGCGATCGACGTACGGTGCCGGTCACTCGACACGGGTTGCTGTAACCGCAGTGGAAATCGGGAAGGCCCTCGGTCTGAGCAAAGAAGACCTCGGCCATCTCGAGCTGGCGGCGCAAATCCACGATGTCGGCATGTGCGGTGTTGTTGAAATCAAAACGGGATTCCGTGCCGATTTCAACCATCCTACCATTGGAGCAAGCCTGGTCGAGGTATTGCCGATCTCTTCCGATGTCACAGAAGCCATCCGGACGCACCACGAATGGCATGACGGATGGGGATATCCGGAAGGGTTGAAGGGGGAGGCGATTCCACTGCTCGGAAGAATCCTTGCTGTTGCGGAATATTATGAAGAAATTCAATCAGGGCAACTTCACGAAAAACTCCGAACGCCTCAGGCGCTGGAAGAGGATTTTGAGACCCGCAGCGGAACGCAGTTCGACCCTAAGGTCATTGGTGCTTTGAAACAGGTTCTCCAGAAACGCTGAACTCAGTCAACGACGCATCTGGAGTGACATCGCCACGTTTAAGCTGAATAATTGAGGAATATGATGGAATTTACTGTACACCAGGAAGGAGACGTCGCAATCGTCGTTCTCAATGGAGAACTGGACGTTGCGCTCGCGCCACGACTGAAAGCCTTGCTGAAGGAAACGCTGGAAAAGGGGCACAAGAAAATCGTTGTCGATATGAAAAATGTGTTGTTTGTCGACAGTTCATGCCTCGGCGTCATGGTCAATGCCCACAAAATGGCTGTCGGGCTGAAAGCGGCAATAAAGTTCGCGCAATCAAGCGAACAGGTGCGGAAAATCTTCGAACTGACGCGGACGGACAAACACCTTTCTTTTCATTCGACGATCGGTGAAGCAATAAAAAGCTTTGAGTCGTGATCAGAAGACGGTCTTGCGCAATGCGCGTAGCTCGATCCATTGGCATCTGGTACCTCTCCCTGCACACTGCTCTTCTTGTCTGGAACACCTGTCTCGCACAATCCCTGACCGGTCCCGGCGCTACCCCTCCATACAAAACTTCGGCGTTGGTGTTGTATGATACGTCGGAAGAGTACGGAATGTACTGCTACGCGCAAACGCTTATTTCACTTCGGTATGCACGCATCCCTTATCATTCCTACAATCTGGGTCAATCAAGGGACCTTCCACCACTTGAGGAGTACACATCGGTCCTCATCACAACAGAGACCGTGTGGAAATTGAATGAACGAGCGTGTGAGAATCTCAGCCGCTATGTTCGCGACGGCGGCGCGGTGGTGGTGTTGTTTCGAGGTTGGAACGCGAATCTTGAAGATCTCTTCGGTATAAGGTATAGCACAGCCCCCACCGTCATCGGTGAAAGAAGTCGTGGGCTGGTGTTCACGCGAGAATTCCTGCCGGGAATCAACAATCTCACTATTAATGAGAAGCTTCTCTCGGATATATCCCGATTCGATGTCCAACTGGATAGCTCGGTCACGGTGTTCGCCACAACCTTTGTCGGCAACTATCCTGCTGCCTGGTTCCGCCGGTATGGGCGAGGGAAAATGCTCTATTGGGATTCATCACTCCTTACGACGAGAATCTATCGCGGGTATATCCTTGCTTCGATCGGCTGTGTCCAACCCTGGACCTCGGCACTGATGTTGAATGTTTCGAATGTGTGTCTCGACGATTTTCCTCTCCCATCCCCGAATGAAAAAGTAGAGCCGATCAAATCGGAGTTCAACGAAACAGCGTCAGAGTTCTATTCCCTCCGCTGGTTCCCGGACATGGCAAAGCTGGCAAAACAATTCAATCTGCATTACACCGCCGGGCTTATCTTCAATTACAGTGAAATGACGAAGCCGCCATACGGTTTCAGTGAGTGGTCGCGGAGCCAAATCTTCCTTGCCGGCAAGCCGATGAATTCCTCGGTCTGGATTGCGCGTCAGGCTGCGCGTACAGTTGAACTAGCTTTCCACGGTCATAACCATCAGCCGCTTACCCTTTCCAGGTGGGGAACGAAAGACAACATGGTCCTGGCTCTTCAGGCTGCGAAGAGGCGTTGGGAGATGGACAACCTGGGTCCGGAGCCGATCAGTTACATCCCACCGATGAACATCATTGATTCTGTCGGACTGAGCGCCCTCACAGACGTCTTCCCCGGTTTACAGACCGTTGGTGGTCAGTTCATGGGTAGATTTGAGCTTGGCCAGGCGCGCGAGTTTGGCCCCGAGCCATGGAACGATCATCTGACTGACATTCCCCGGACCACGAGCGGATACGTGATGGATGACTTCAACAGAATGATGACGATTTCCATGATTCATTCCGTTGGTGTCTGGAATCATTTTGTACACCCTGACGACGTGATCCCCACATCGGGACGATACCAGGAAAGCGTCCGCGAAGACCAAAATGTGGATGTCGCAGGCTGGTACAATGAACCGACGAAAGACGGGCTGTACTATCGTTTCCAGGAGTGGCTGAAGTTTGTCAGGGAACATTATCCCTGGCTTCGTAGCTTATCGCTGAAGCAAAGCTGGGAAGTGGTCAAAAGCTACTCGTCTGCCTCCGCTACTGTGACCTCCGAAGAAAAAAGTGTTCGCTTCACCAGCAACCTGGCCTCCGCGTATTACATGTTCTATCTTCCGGACGAAAACAAGATTGAGAGTATTGATGGGGGAGAAATTCTTCACTCGGAGAATCTCGTCTTCACTAAGTATTACGTCCTTGCATCGAACGGGACGATGATGACGCTCACTCTGAAAGATCCGGTTGGCAGTGTAACCATGAATGGACCGGAGCAAGGGAACCTGTACGCCATTGACCGATCGGGAAGGAATGACGTCTCACCCCCTGCCCTGGCCGGAGAAGTTTCTGTGCCGTCTGAACCGAAGACGCTGATTCAACGGGCGGAGGACTTGATCAGTGCAGGGAAACAGCGTGATGCGATTGTCTTGCTTGAAACATCTCTGCGAGAAGCTCCGAACGACCTGGGAACATGGAGAAAGCTTGGACAGCTCTATGATTGGAACAACCTTCCGGAGAAGGCCATCAAGTCCAGCGAGAACATCGTCAGGCTCGCACCGAACGATCTTGCAGCCTTGAAGAACCTTGCGCAGCGGTATGTAGGGACGAACAGGCACAAAGAAGCGATCCCATTGTATGAGAGAATCGTGCGGGCTGATTCAAAGGACATTTCAACAATGAAAGCCCTGGCGCAGAATTACGTCTGGGCAAACCGGCAGAAAGACGCTATCCCTTTGTACCAGAAGCTCGTGAAACGTGAGCCTAAGAACATTGGTCTACATAGGACGCTGGCGGATCTGTGTTTTTGGAACTCTATGAACGACGAAGGTATCCGGCAGTATGAGGAGATTTTGCAGATCGAGAAATCCGACACAGCAACAATGAGGGCTCTCGCTGAAAAGTACCTCGAGGTAAACCGTCAACCTGATGCGATCCGGACGTACGAAAGACTCCTGACATACGATTCCGCGAACTCCGATCTCCGGAAACACCTTGCTCAACTCTACCTGTGGAATAATGCTGGAAACAAAGCGCTCGAACAGTACGAAGCGATCGTGGCCGTGAATGGGGAGGACCGTGAAGCCCGGAAAAGCCTGGCACGAATGTACTTGGAGAACAATGCTCTCGACAAAGCGATCCCTCAGTACGAGCGGATCAGCCGTGATGATCCGAATGATATTGCCTCGCTGAAGCGTCTGGGAGAACTTTATCTCTGGAAGGAACGTCAGCAGGAAGCGCTCCCCATCTATCAGAAAATTGTGCAGGCTGAACCAGATAGCATTCCATCCCGCCTTATGCTGGGGCGTCTTCAGGTATGGACAAAAAATCCCGCGGCAGGAAAAGCCGAGTTTCTGGAAGTGTTGAGACGGAACCCCAGGAACAAGGAAGCGCTCGTACTGCTGGCCGACATTGAGCGAAGTGATGGAGAGTGGTACGCCGCCAACTCACGCTATAAAGAAATTCTCACGATGGATCCGAACAACCAGGACGCCCGGGTTGGGTTGGAGGATATTCGTCGTGAACATGGACTCCTTTTGAAATCAGGCTATGAGCGGACCGAGGATTCGAATGAACTGGTGCGCGAACAAGTTCCCCTCGCTGCAGGAATGATTCAAGGAAGGAACTGGAACCTGGGCGTTCATGCTCTTCGGCAGAGTGTCCTCGACAGAAGACTTGCGCTCACAGAAATCGGCTACGGTCTTGGAATGACCGGGGAGTATTTCGTGAAGCCGGGATTCTCACTCTCAGCTTCAGTGCTGGCTACTTCCTATGCTTCCACCTGGACTCCGCTATCCTTGTCGCTACAAATCGATAACGTGCTGACGTCGCGTATCAACTCCTCTCTGAAACTGCAACGCTTCGAAACGACCGAGGGCGTCCAGGCAATCAGAACCAGAATCTATGTGAACAGGGTGGCAGGGGAGATGTTTTACCAGACAACGGACAGGCTCAGTATTTCGGGGGCGGCGGAGGTGAATTCCTTCTCTGACAATAATACCAAGACGACGGCTGCAGGGTTTACGACGTACAAATTGCGTTTGGAAGCACCGTTGATCATGCTCCTCGCAAATTACGCCTATCAGGATTCGAGGGTTATCTATCGCACTTCAATTCCGTACTGGACTCCATCACAACTTTCCACGACGTCGTTGGGGATTGATGCCGCGCAAGATCTGACCGAATGGGTGACTGTCGAGGGGGCGTATTTGTACACGCTGCAGGCAGGTGTCTTCTCGAACAATGTCCGCGGCCGGATCACGCTGAAGCCTTCGACGTTTTCACAAGTACTGGTCGAGTACGAGAAACTCGGATCGACCGTTTACTCACAAAACACGTTCCGAGCGGTGCTGCAGTATCGGTACTAGTTGATGGTCCTATTTGACTGTCCGGACGTTGACTTTGTCGTCATACTCTCCTACAATTGTCCCTTCACTCTGCCCGTAGAATGCGAAAACGAGACTGCCTGCATGTGTTGAAAAGTACGAAGCGGTTTCATATGATCCTTGACTCAATGAACCTTCTCCCGCTCGCGCCGTGAGCGAGGAGGTGTTCACAATCCTCCTATGCATCAATACGTCAAGCTTCCCGGGTAGCCATCTTCCCCGAGAGCGAGGATCAAATCTCGAATTCTGGCGAGGGCAATCAAATCGATGAAAACTCCATTCAAAATCCTATTCGGAAGCGCACTGATCAACGACCTGTTTGCCCTCATTGCTTTTGCGTTCATCCCGTCAATCATTGTGGCACAATCCTTCCACGGAACTTCACATTTGCCGGCAAACAGAGCGGGGGGGCAAAGATTTGATGCTCGATCGGACCGCGTGGCGGATCAACCGTGGAAAGAGTACAAGATTCCCGGCAACGCCACTGTTAATGCTGTGTCGATAATTTCGCCGAACAGCATTTTCTCGTATGGGGCCTCTGCGATCTTTCATTTTGATGGATCAGTCATCCGGGTCATCCATCAGGTGAACAATGCACAAATCATCTCCTTTGACACCGACGGTGAATTTGCTGTAATGGTCCTCGACTCAATCAAGGAGCGTCTTGCCTACTCGACGCCGACCACGTTTGTTTGCAGCGTTGTGTTCAAGAATGGAATTCCGACGCTGTTGAATCTCCGGGTCATTTCCACAGACTTGAACAGTGGACCTAATGCCGTTGGGTTCTTCCAGCCCGGCGTGGCGCTTCTCTTATCGGGTATGGAATATGGCATACTATCGATGCGCCATGCTGGCCCATCGAGGGGGATAGAGTATGAATTTCAACGACACCCCTTTCTTGACTTCGTTGACTACACAAGCTTCGGTATTCAGCATAGCAGGTCAAATGGAAACCTGACATTGTCGTCGCTCGAACGGGTCGCTAATGCGACTCTTCGCCATGGAAAGGCGGACGTGCATGTCCTGCTGTCACTGCGCTCGTTGCATCATCTCCGAAAGTGGCAAGGGGAAATCCCTTATCGTCACAATGTGAGCGTATTCGATTCCACGTTTGGCGCGATTCTGACATCAAATCGGATAATCTTCTTCGAAAGGGGGGAGAAGGATAATGGACTGCACGTCGATGATTACGAGAAACTTATCGTGGATTCATCAACTGTTCTCCCGGCAGGTGACATCGCGAACGTTCTGGCGGTGAGCCGCAACGAAGCATGGCTGGTCACGACGGACGGCGTCGTGTTCCGCACGACCGAACGATGCGAAAATTGGGGGACGAAGCCCTGGAGGCAGGAGGCGGCGCTTCCACTGCATGCTGGGATGACAGGCATGATCATTACCCCCATAGACTCCAACCATGTCCTTTTTGCCGTCAATTCATTTCTGATAATGGATAAAGAGGCACTTCGCCGTAATCCCGTGCAGCACGTTAAAGATGTTCCCCCCTCGATATCGTTTCTGGTCCATAACCTGGGCAGGGGAACCACATATGGCATCGGATTGCGAGACCTCGACAACAATGGATGTGATGACATATTCTTGATTAATGCAGAAGGGAATGACCGGCTGTACCTGCGTGAAAGCCACCCTGCTCGGTTTGGAACTTCTCTGAACGTTGCTCAGGAGCGGGGCCTGCAGGGGAAAGGTTCAGGCGCAGGAGAAAATCTGCAGACTGTTGAGACTGGTGTGCTCCTTGGTGATTTCGATGAGGATGGAAGCCAGGATATCGTTGTTGGACATCTTGCCGGTTCGAATAGTCTGTTCAAGAATGATGGGTGGGGCTATTTTCGGGATGTAACGAGCGGATCCGGGCTTGATGTGGAAATGGACCGCTGCGAGGTGATCGTCGGCGGAGATGTCAACAATGACGGCTATCTGGATCTCTTCATGACGAGTTTTTTTGGGAGTAACAAGCTTTTTGTGAATCGTGGGGACGGGACTTTTCGAGAACGCACAGTGGAGGCTGGTCTCAAATCCGCAGGGAGGACAACAACAGCAGTCTTTGGTGATGTCAACGGGGATGGAAAGCTCGATCTCTATGTTGGTTATGCGGTGAGCGGTCATACACTTTACCTCAACAACGGAGACGGGACTTTCAGGAATGCTACACAAGAGAGCGGACTCGCCAAACCCCTCCCAAAGCTCGTCAACTCATCACTCTTTGCTGATTTCAACAATGATGGCGCCCTCGACCTGCTCGTCGGTACCCGGGGCGACGGGCTTCGTCTATATTTGAACGATGGGAAGGGACACTTCAGGGATGTTTCTCGAGAGTCGGGATTGGTATTCCCAGTGGCAACATATGGCATTGTATTTGGCGATTTCAATAACGATGGATTGCTTGACATCTTTGTTTCGTTTCTGGGCGGAGTTCGCTTGCTGCTGAATACCGGCATTGACAAGCAGGGAATACCGCATTTCAGAGATGCAACGTCAATGATCGAGTCACCGATTCAGCAGATAGCTCAGGGCTATAATACGGGTCTGGCAACCTTTGACGATCTTCATGATGGCGATCTCGACATTGTGGCGGGCCAGTATGGGGGAGATACGTACAAGCTAGAGAACATCCTGAACGACAGCCCAAATCGAGGACCGCACTTCTTGACTGTTCAAGTCGTCGGGATCAAGACCAATCGTGATGCTGTCGGGGCGAAGCTGTCGCTGTTCCATAATGATACGTTGGTAGGATTTCGGGAAATCTGTGATGGCTATGGTTATGTGAGCACGAGTTCTAAGGATCAGCACTTCGGTTTGGGGGACACGTCGGGCATTTACACTCTTGAGGTCAGCTTTCCGGCGAGCGGTATTACAAAGAGAATAAATGTCAGGCCCGGCGCGCGGATCGAGGTCACGGAATTGGAGGGACCCCAGGCTGCCCTGAGACTGGGCGTGAAATGGCTCAACAGGTTCGTGCTCAGCCGCGATGTTCATCTCGAGATACTCAAGCTTCTTTTGTTGGTAGGATTTCTGGTTGCCATCGGAATGTTTGAGACGCTTCCGTTGCCCGGTCTGCAAAGGGCTGGAAGGGATTTGCCGCCGTTGAGACTGAACAACCGCCAACTGATTTTGTATCCGGTCGCAGGATATGGGGTAACGCTGCTTCTTGTGAACCTCGGGATTCGGACGTTCCTTGGACATGATTGGTGGACACGGGGGACTCGGAGCATTTTTGTTGAAGATATTACACCTCATCTTGTTGCTTTCGGTGTTCTCGCTCTCAATGTTGCCAGACAACGGCAGAAGGAAGTCAGTCTTGCTCAGATGCGTCTCCGCATTGCGAGTGACCTTCACGATGAGATTGGAAGCGACCTAAGTAGCATCGTGATGACGAGTCAAATGATGAACAAGAGCGCCTCACTCGACATGGCTGATAAGCAAAAACTGTCGGACATCGGGACAACTGCGCTGCATACCGCATCGAAGATGCGCGATATTGTCTGGTTCATCAATCCCGAGCACGACAATGTGGACGATCTCTTATTAAAGATGAAGGATTTCACTCTGGGGATAATGAAAGATATGGACTACGAGTTTCGTACCCCGGATACGACTATCCCCATACGTCTGACACCGGATGTCCGGCGCAACGTCCTGTTGATTTACAAGGAGATCATCAATAACATCGTCAAACATGCGGGCGCGAAAAAGGTGGAAATCGAGGTTTGGATAGTGGACAGTCAATTCATTCTGTCCGTCAGCGATGACGGGGTGGGTTTTGACGAGCAGGTTGTGAAGAAAGGGGAAGGGCTTCAGAACCTGAGAAAGAGAGCGTCTGACCTTGGGGGAACGCTAAAGATTCAGAGTTGTCCGGGGAAAGGGACGAATATCACGTTGACGGCCAAAATCACGTGATTGCGTGATGGCGTCCTGAATGTGAAATGGATACTTTCTCCTTGAACGGACGAATAAGCGTTATGAACGATGCAAGAGACAAGGCGCAGACGCCTGAAGCAATTGTCTGGATTGTTGAGGACAACGAGCTCTTCAGGAGAGACCTGGACGATCTGATCAATCAGGCAGAGGGGATGTATTGTCCTTTCTCGTTTAACAACTGCGAAGATGCTCTCCGGTCGCTTCGGGGAGAAGCACCTCCGGACGTGGTTCTTCTGGACATCGGCCTGCCGGGAATGTCCGGACTCGAAGGTGTAGGCCGGATCAAAGCCCTTTCACCGTCGACCCATGTCATCATTCTCACCGTCCAGGACGATGAAAACAAGGTCTTCAACGCTATCTGTAATGGTGCATCGGGCTATCTTTTGAAGGCTTCAACGGCGGACGGGGTTATCGTCGCGATCGAAGAGGTTTTGAAAGGAGGGGCACCGATGAGCCCCCTGATTGCGAGGAAGTTCCTTGACGCCTTCGCAAAGACCTCCTCACCAAAGCCCGAATACGGTCTTACTGATCGTGAAAAAGAAATTCTTCAGTTGCTGACCGACGGTTTTTCGAAGCAGCGTATTGCCGACAAGCTTTTCCTGAGCTACCATACCGTCGACTCACATCTTCGCAACATTTACCAAAAGCTTCACGTCCAAAACCGCACTTCAGCTGTCGCGAAGTCATTGAAAGAGCACTTGCTCTGAATCTGTCAACCCTCCCGCATCCGATTCCCATAGCTCCTCTCTAAGTTGCGTCCGACCGAAGTGAAGTCGCGTCTCCGCACAACGCTATTGACAATAGTTGTCACTGACAACAATCGTCGGTGAAATGTGATCGCAAAACCACGTGGTTGCGTGATTGTGCAGGGGAAGGTGTCCCGGTATATTTCCGACAAGCCACTCGTTTCATTTCTGCGCGCACAAGCCATAACAAAAGTACTCAAAAGGGGTATTCTCACAATGAACATCGTCAAAGACGCAGGTTTGATGATCGTCGTGATCACGTCTACTCTCTTAATGAGCTCAGGACCTGCCCGTGTCGTTGCGAGCGCCGCGCAAGGATCACGGCAAGAGTACTACTATGCCACGACCGGCGCTGTTGGGACAACGAAGGATAATCAACGGTTGGCCCTGAATGGCCCGGTCGTAAAGTACGCGAATATGGTGAATGGGGTTACCGGCGCGAGCCTCGTGAAGAATCAGTGGAATGATCGGATCAAGTCAGAACGGCCTGACGATTTCATGAACTTCTATGACGTTTCTAGTTTCTATCATGTTTCATCTGAAGATGCAATGAGTGAACGGCGTCACGTGATCTCAGACCAGGCCGCGTTGGGCTACACGAATCGTGAGATACAATTTGTCTACAATGAAAAGGACGTTCAGAGTACGGCCAAGGTAGAACAATCCACTGCTTCAAGCGACGCAGGCCGAATGGTGAACCCGAATTATACCGGTAGCCAGAGTGGACAGAAGGGAAATGACAAAGATATTCCGACCGTCCCTAAAGTGGAACAATCTGTGGCTTCCAGTGACAGAGGTCCTGTGGCAAACCAGATCTCTTCTGTGGGGCAGAGTGATAAGAAGGTCGGAACGTACGTTGTTTTCTATTCAAATCATTTCACGGCAGGCGAAACGGAGATGTATGTCGCTACAGCACCGGAGAGTTTTCCTGATGAAGGTCTGACGTTTGTCTTTGCTCCTGACGAAATCCGAAACAAGCATTGGGATGCGATCAAGAATTATGCCCAGAGTCAACTCCCCAATGCAAGGTCACCTTTCGCCGCTTATCAGGGTGAACGCGTGTCAAAGAAATCGATTGCAACAGTGCTGAGTGAGACTAAGCAGTGGATGACTACATCCGTCGAAGAATTCAAAACGATGGATGCTACCAGGAACAGATCCGGCTACACGATGATGGTCTTCATCATCGATCCGAATACGTCACAAACGGTGTTTAGCCTTACCGGCACGCGGCCACGCCCGCCGGCGGGGAGCGGCTATTTCGCGCCCCGATAAGTTCAGGAGCGCGGTGGCCCGACATGTCCATACCTTCCAGATGTTCTTCTGGAAACTCTTTCCTCTGCAACCAACTGTTGCTACTGAAAATCATTTGCGGCAGACAGGCGCCGCAAAACCACGTGGTTGCGTGATTGAAAGGACGCGGCCGATTAAGTATTCTGCAGCAACTCATGAGATCTCCCGGAGGATCCGATATCAAACGGTCCATCATTCGCACACACACGATCGGCTGGAGGCATACATGAAGCATGTTCTTTACGGGGTTTTCACCTTTCTTATCATGAATGGCATACCGAACGTGGCCAGCCAGGCAACGGCACAAGAATCTCAGCCTGTCGTCTGGCAACTTTTAGGCACAGTGTATGGCGTGCAGATGTATTCCTTCAAGACGCACGGGATGGGCTGGGATATCATCCGCTGGAAGCTAACGAACACGAATTCGTTCAATGTGAACTGCAAATTCAGCAAGACCTATACGGCATCAACAGGTATGGTAAAAACTGTAGATGCGATTGGTGTTGATCTCAAGCCGGGAGCGAGCGCGAGCGGCAATGTGTTTGCAGGCGATCTCGATCTCTGTGATTATCCGTTCGACCCGGGGGTCAAAATCACCCACTGGAATATGAATCTGAGTGTAAAGAACGTGGACGAAGAAGCAAGGTTGGCTCAAGAACGACAGGATCAAATCAAACAGCTGGAGAAACGAGATGAGCAGCTTGCGGCGCAGAAGCGTAAGGAGGAAGAGGCGAAGCGGCAAGCGGAAGAACGAGAGCGGCAACAGGAAGAACTTCTCCGTGAACAGGAAAGGCAAAAGAGAGCGGAGATGGAGCGCCGGATGAAAGAAGCCGCCGAACGGGAGAAGACTGGTCAGGCTCAAGTTGATAATACAGTGAAGGATTTCTCGGACTTGAGTGGCGCAATAGTGAAAGGACCGCATGGCACATTCAACGGCGACACGTGGTACGTTGCTTTCGGGGGTGGTCTGTGGATGGGGTCCATCCCTGTCATAGAGAGTCATTCAGGGTCAGGGATCAATTCGTATAGCGCACCGAGTGGAGCTCTGGGCATCGGGGGAATGCTGACGCTCGAGGTCTGGCCTTACTACGGGAGAAATATTGGCATCGGTGCTTTTGGAAATTTCGCATACGGCGCAGCGACCGGAGGGAACTTCGGCGGTTCGGTGTTCTCGGGAAACTACGGCGGAAAAGGATTTCTTGGGTTTGAAGCTATTCGAGCAGTTGGTGAGATCTCTATGGGTCCCCGGTCCGGTGTGACCACCAGCGACAATGCGAACATCGGAATAGATGCGCAGGGCGTCGGTAGTGGCAGCTACAAATTGAACCGTCTGGGGTACGGGATTGCATTTAAGATAGATGAACATGCGTACATCGAGCTAATGAAATTCGATGACAAGCCCGACTATCTCGCGCCGGCGCAAAAGCTCCCAACCGTCTGGCATGCCGCATTGATATGGCCCGGGGGGATGTATGGCTACATGGAATATGGGAATAAGTACCCGGCGGCAGGCACTGCGGTCTTTCCGTTGCAGGATGCAGACAAGGGAGAGGTAATAACCTTTGGCATGTGCTTTCTTCTAGGGGCATTCGGCGAACCTTTTTTCTAGCAGTGTTGATGCATCGTGTGCCGGGATTGGCATAGGCATCGATGATCAGTTCGGATCCCCTCCTTCTGAGCTTTTTTTGCTGTCTTGATTTTAGTGATTGCTTCAATACGCCCAACAACACAATACGAGGTGTGTATGAACCAAGCGAGCAAACGGATCCTGCTCTCTGTTGTGTATTCCGCAATTCTGACTGCAGGCTCCCTGACTCTGCAGAGTTGCGACAAAGCGGCCAGTCTCATCGACGCCAACAATGGGGCAGGCAACAACAATGGAAGCGCGTCCCCGACGGTCACTCCGCCGACGGTCACGGCTCCGGAGACGATCTATATTTCTTCGTCAGATTATTCGGTCAGCGGTCTTGGTTCGTCGTGGGTTCAGTCGTTCACTATCAACACGAGCACGAGCTTCGTATTCCGATTTGCTTCAAAGACCTCGGCGCAAGCAGCGATCATGCGATCCGATCAGGTCAACAATTTCAAAAACAACGCTTCGTTTTCCGGTTATGGTCTTTTTGATAAACAAATTGGAACAGTCTACCTAACCCTGGCACCGGGGACGTACTATGTGGGGGCGCGAAATTCTGTAGCGGCAGATAATTCCTGGAGCATTGAGCTTGATTACACTATCAGTCTTCCTGCTTCAGATCGATGTACGTATGCGGATATTTACGTCCAGGGCTCGAAAATATTCCCCAATGGAGGCAAAATGTGGCAGCCGTTCACGGTTCAGAGCGGTGTCCGATATTTCCTTGACGGATCAAGCGTTGGCTT
>JBEKOB010000078.1:0-18596 GCA_049522195.1 Bacteroidota bacterium | reverse complement strand
ATGACGCAACATTTCCAGCGTCGCAGACGACTTCAATTGTCTGGAACGCAGGAAATGGGTCGATCGTGTTCGGCTCGGGCATTCTTCTATCACATGCTGCATCAACGAATTCTGAAGCCGCCACCGTCCAGGTCTCCGTTCAGAACAATGGATCTGGACTCCTCAGGTTCAACGCCCCTGTCCAGGTGTCCCCGCGGATTGCTGGGAATCTGATCGGCAAACAGCAGTTTTCTGTCGCGGCGATCAATGCCGGAAATGGGACGATGGAAATCTCGGGCGACCTTCGTTCAGGGCTTGTGAACGGCCTTGCTGCCCCGTCGAATGGCATTGTCAACCTCACCGGGGCGACAAGACTCGGGGAAGTCGGTACGTCAACCGGGGCTTTGGTCAACACTCGGGGGGGGGTGCTGAACCTGGGCTCCAATGCTCTCACGCTTGCCGGCAACGTTAACCATCTGGTCGGTGGAAGCATTGTCAAGGGCACCAATGCTAACATCCTTGTCACCGCCGACGGGGCTGTATCCTTCGACAGTGGAGTCCTGCCACAGGTGACCATCCAGCAAGCATCACAGGGTTCAACCAATTTCTCAGGTGACGTGACTCTGGATGCGCTGGTGATGAAGTCTGGGAATTGTTTGCTACAGTCATCTGTGAGCATTGCCAGAAACGTTGAGGTGGACGGCGGTTCTGTGACGATCATGGGTGCCGCTGCTATGGCAGCTCTCGATGTGAACTCGGGAACGTGTACGTTTCAGTCGACTTTGACCATTGCGGGAAATGTCGGGGTCAATGGTGGCTCACTGAATATCTCGGGCACTGCAAGTATGGCAGCACTAACTGTGACCTCTGGGGTGAGTACGTTCCAGTCGACTTTGACCATTGCGGGAAATGTCGGGGTCAATGGTGGCTCACTGAATGTCTCGGGCACAGCAAGTATGGCAGCACTAACTGTGACCTCCGGGGTGAGTACGTTCCAGTCGTCTGTGAACATTGCTGGTGGTGTTCAGGTGACGGATGGTTCATTGACGTTAGATGATCACCCTGGAATTTCAATGCTCGTTTCTTCATTTCGCCAATCAGGCGGATCCATAGTCCTTGGGGGAAGTCAGGGGGGCGTCCTCCGAATTCTGGGTGATTTTACGCGAACTGGTGGATCGTTTACTGCTGGAACGTCGTCGAACGTGATTTTCGCGGGAACAACACAGCAAACTGTCAATCCGGGTGCCGGACTTCAACTCGCGTCGCTTGAGATTCAGAATTCGGGAGGCGTTGTACGATGTCTGCAACCTATCAGAGTCTTAGCCAATTTGACGATTGACCTCGGTTCAAGATTTGACCTTGGGTCCTCCACAGTAGTTCTGAACGGTGGATCGGGGATATTCACAAACAATGGGTCGTTTGACGCAACAGGGTTGGGGATCGTCCTGGGGGGTGCGAATTCTGTGGCCGGAGGTGCAGCTCTCAGCGGTTCTGAAATCCGTGCCGGAGATGGAGCAAGGTTCTCCTCCTTCACGATAGATATCGGGAGTGGCAATGTTTGTGCTTTGAAGGCGACCGAGAATGTGACCTGGGGCGGATCGCTCACCTTGATCTCTGGAGCACTGGACCTTGCTTCAGCCGTGGCTTTTTCACCTGCAACTCTCCAATCGAAATTAACAATCGACGTTGTGAGGTCGAAGGGAATAACGCGATCGGCTGGCTCCTTTAATCCTACGGGTTCACATTTCACGCTGCAGTTGACAGGAGCTCTTCAAAGTGACCTCACGTTGGCTCTTGAGCTCGTGAGCGATCTTCCGAATGTTGACACCCTCCAGATTGACGTGAATGGGGATGCTGACGACAACGACGGAAGTCTTTTGACCGGCAATCCACGATTCCTTCAGTTTCCGCGAGGGGTTTTCGTCTATGGCGGATCGCTTGAGGTAGGTCCGACTGCGGCGGTACGGCTTGAAGGTGGGGGCCGGGGGGGGTCGATCGAGTTAACTGGTGCCGCTGCATCGCATCGGGTTCGGGGCATCCTGACAACTGCTGATCCGGCCGATGCCATCGTCATCAGTGGAGAACGTGCATCGTTGACGGGTAGTGCTATTCCCGGCGAGGCTGCGTTAATTGGGAATATTGCCATTCGCTCAGTTTCGTTATGCACCATCTCTGCGGTTCGCGGCTTCCTTGGAACGTTTACGTGCCTTCCTGGAAGTACAGTCCAGCTGTCCATGGGCGCGTCGGCGGCAGAGCAGAAAATCGCGGGCCCTCTGGTCCTCAACGGCAGCCAGTTTACCTTAGGCAGCAACATCGAAGTTCAGGGCGGTGTTGCATTCAACAAGGGAAATCTGAATTTCGGGATATACAATCTGCAGGTTACCACATCGGGAGATTTCTTGCAGAGTGCAGCGGCAGCCGGTTACACAGCGGCGGGGGGATCTCTGATTATGAACCGGCCCGATGCCCGGCTGCGAATTGGCAGTTCTGATCAGCTTGGGATTCCCAATCTTCAAATCCTGGCAAGGACTCAGCTCGATACGGTTGGCCGCGTCACGAAGACCCTTACAGTGGGATCAAAGGATTCGAATGGAATTCCGACGCTTGTTCTCGGTCAAGTCGGGAACGATTTGATATTTACCGGCTCCACCATCACGCTTCAATCAAACGGAACCCGAAACCGGGAAGCCATCAGATCAGATGGCACAAGCAATGGGACGCCGGGCGGACGTCTGTTCATCATAGGGACGTCTGTCACACTCATCATGAACAATGATTTCAGCATCGAGGAGTTGGTGTATAACCCTCCGGCAATCGATGGAACGCTCTCCCTCTTGTCGGTTGACCAGACGCCCCATGTATTGACGATATCGGATATTCTTACTCACGCAGGGGGACAAATTGGCCTTGGGTTCAATCATCTTGCTCTGACGGGGACCGGTCTCACAGCGGGAGTGAGTGCCTATAACCGCAGTGATGGTACCATTGGCGCCTCCACTGGAGAATTTCGGTTCATTGGAGGAAATGGGCCCCAAATGTTCTTCAGCGGAATTGGTTTTTCCGTACCGAACCTGAGCATATCGAACCCGCAAGGAGTAAGAAAAAGCCCTGGCTCTGCTCCCATGATTATAACAGAAAAGCTGGACTTGTCTGACGGAGTGTTTTCTTTTGATGCTGGCACCGTCATCATCGAGAACAACGCCACGGTCATCAGGAGAAAGACCTCAGCGCAACTCTCGAATCCTCCGTCATATCGGTCGTTCGCGAGCCTTTGGTATCTTGTTGATTCAACGATCGGGAACATTCGCACCGGGACAGAACTCCCTCCAAGCCCGACAATCATCAATGTTCTACGAATCAACAACTCAAATCTCTCACTTGATTCTTCATCGGTGGCCGTGACCGGTGATCTCGTTGTGAAGGATGCCATTATTCTTGATGGGGGAAAGCTCGATTTGGGTTCATCAACAGCCACACTTATGGATGGTGGACTGGTTGAAGTAAATGGCGGACGTATAAAGGACGCTGTTGGAGGTCAGGGTAAACTGGTTGTTTCAAACTACAATCTGGTGTATAGCAAAAGCACTGTTATCACCCCCACCAGTCAGGAGTTCCAAAATGGTCCGCAGATTTCGGTCGCACGGCTCTCAATCCTCGGCAATGGAACTCAATCTCCAACTGTCGTTCGTCTTGATGTGAACAGGACCGTACAGAAACTCCTCATCAATTCGATCAACGGCGGAATAGAATTTGGAGCACCCGGTTCGTTTGTTGCACGTAATCTCACGATTAAGGATAGCGCTGACATCTTGCAGGGTGGATTCTCCAGCACGACTGGATCCAGCTCGATCATCAGCTTCGCTGGAACACTCCCGCAGGTATTTGGGGTTCCGGACTCCGGCTTGGCCCTTCAAGGGGGTGCCTCTGCAATTCATCTTCAATTAAATAATCAGGGGGGTGTCCAGCTACAACGAGGTGATCTTTCCTTCGGGTCCGGTTCAATCCTGTTCTTTGTCAGCGGCGTGCTCGATGCCGGCACACGGTCAGTTGTTCTGTCACACACGGCGACGTCGCAAGGCTTCGACCGGCAGGGAGTAACTGGATCGAGCGTCAGCCACATTGTGGGAAGGATACGACAAACAGTAACAGGCGGTGCCGGTGATCCGAATATTTACCCGAATGGCAGATACGAGTTTCCAACTGGTTCGGTGAACAAATACCGGCCTTTGATTTTGACGTTCACCAGTGCTTATCCAGCCAGGAACCCTGGAATTATTGAGATCGCGCATGTTGACGCGTCTCCCGCGGGAACAAATGGATTGCCGTTGGACGGTGGATTGGGAGTCAGGATAGGCAGCTATACACCTTACTATTGGCGTATGACCTCATCTCCGGGGAGTTTTGGCAGCGATCAAAGATTTGATCTTGAGCTTTCTACTGAAGCGAGCGGCCTGAGAATCTCAAAAGCGACGGATGCAAGGATGATTTTAAGAGCGGATGGGCCCCCCGCAACTTCGGCTTGGAATCTGCTGGGACTTGGAAGCATGTACGGTTTGAACAATCTCAGCGTAACTCCAAAAGGGGACACCGTGCTGACGGTGCATGTCCAGGGGGCGAATTACATTCTCGATGGGACGAACTTGCTTGCGATAGGCACCCCGTCGGACCGCAAGCCTTACCTTGTGTTCAGACTCCCAGCGACGATAAGTCAGGTTCCCTACAATATCCCGACAACGTTTAAGGTAAGTATAGCCGATCCTGACAACAAGCCGCTCAGCGTCGAGTGGAAAGTCAATGGCGTGTCGATGAAGAATGGGGTGGATACAGCGTTCACGTATACCTTTGCCGGTTCAAATGTTACTCAGTCAGTGCGAGCAGTCTTCAGAAACAGTGATGGGGTTGCTGACTCGACCGAGTGGAATTTCGTGATAGTGAATGTGGAAAAAGACGACTCAGATCTGCCCACCATGTTCTTGCTTCATCAAAACTATCCCAACCCATTCAATCCCGGCACCTCCATTAACTACGAGTTGCCAGAAAACAGCTTCGTCTCTCTCAAGGTCTATGATATACTCGGCAGAGAGGTTGCTGTTCTTGTTGAGGGCCTCCGAAGTCGTGGGTCCTACACAGCCCGTTGGGACGCTACTGGTATGCCGAGCGGAACGTACCTTTGCCGTCTCACCGCAAATGCCCCTGGTGTTTCGGGATCCCAACAATTCGTTGCCACCAGACGATTGCTGTTGGCGAAGTAGTAGAGGGATTGAGTTGCTTCTTGTCACACATTTGGCCATTTTTCGAGGCAACCGTGTGACTCCAAACACCATTGATACATCTTGAACGTGTTACTATTGAGGTGCGATGATAACTCAGCGTTTGAGGCTGGTTCGATGGCCCAGATCAGGTGTAACAAGATTCAATAGACCTTGGGCTCTTTTCGTAGGTTTTGTTTTACTTTTCTTCTTGCACGGTGATTTGGCCGCACAAGTGCTGGTGAGCCTACCAAAGTTGACGGTGAGCCCTGGAAAGAAGATCACTATCCCAGTCACGGTTGGGAATATCGGAAAAGAAGAGATCACGGCAATCGAATTTGTGATTTCTTGTGACACGAGTGTTGTAAACTTGCTTGGAGTAGAACAAAAAGGTACGCTCACAGAAGGGTTCATGATGATAGCGAATAACTCTGTGGCACCATATAACAAAGGTCGTGTGAAGGTTGCTGGCGCTAGCGCTTTCCCTATCAAGAGCGGTGGCGTTCTCGTGAATATTCCCGCGATTGTCGCGGCAAATGAAGGGAAAAGTTCTATTCGGTTATCGAATATTATATTTAATGCCGGAAAACCAGAATCAAAGACTGTCGACGGCGTGATAACGGTGCGCGTTCCAGGTGACAGGAAGGGCAAGCAGAGCTCGGATCGGCATCGCAAATAAGGAAATGAATTACTTAACTGCGGATGGATCATAGAACATTATACATGAGGAGGAGCAATGCAGAATCAATTGAGACATTTTTGTTCTATCGGAATGGCCCTGTTGCTGGGTCTACTTGTCGGATGGGGTACACTGCAAGCTCAAGTCAGTGTCAGTGCCCCGACTATGGTGGCGGCACCCGGTGATTTGGTTAGAATCCCGGTTAGCGTGGGAAACTTAACCAATCTCGGTGTATCATCTGTCGAACTCATTCTTTCGTGTGACACTACAATTGTTCGTATTACAGGTTATGATCTAACTGGGACAGTTATCGATGGCTGGCTCGCATCCGCCAATTATACGATTGCACCATTCGGGCCAGGTAAAATAAAGATATCGGCTGCGAGCTCACTTGACGCGACGGGAAGCGGTATCCTTGCGTACGTTACGGGCACAGCGCAGAACAAGACGGGAGTCACGGCCTTGCAGATCATCAGCGTCACGTTCAACACGGGCACGCCGGCAGCGGTCCTGACTAGCGGCTCGTTGCGCGTCAATAGAGCGCCGACGATGACCGCCATCAGCGCGAAAACCGTTGCGGAGAAAGACACCCTCAGGTTCACTGCCGTCGCGACCGATCCAGACCTTAACGACACGCTGTCGTATTCTCTCGTCGGAGGTCCGACGGGTGCTTCTATTGTAGCCTCCACCGGTGCCTTTACCTGGGTCCCCGACTATGGCCAAGCCGGTCCCTATTCCATTAAGATCAGGGTCGTAGACCTTGGCGGAGCAAAAGACAGCACAACAGTTTCCATCACAGTGACACACACGAATCGAAAGCCTTCCTTCGTCAATAAAATGCGGGATACGACGATCAGTGACGGCAGCTTGTATACCTTCTCTTACTCGGCGAGTGATCCTGATGCAGGAACGAATCTCACATACAAACTGGAGAGCGGACCTTCAGGAGCTACCGTATCGAGTGCGGGGCTCTTTTCCTGGAATCCGGCATTCTCTCAGCTTGGAGCTGCCAACGTCGTTGTCAGTGTCACTGATGGCTCTCTGGCCGACACAGCGAAGGCAAAGATCACGGTGATCCATGTGAATCGGCCACCATCCTTTGTCTTGAAACTGCGCGATACGACAATCAACGAGGGGACAACCCTCACGTTTGCGTATTCCGCAACTGATCCTGACGCGGGGTCCACGATTGCTTACAACTTGCTGAATGGGCCGAGTGGGGCAACTGTATCCTCAACCGGTGTGTTAACATTTACTACGCCAAGTTCTCCCGCCGGACCGTTTGTCATTACCGTAACGGCTAGCGATGGATCATTGGCGGACACGGCGAAGGCTACGGTGTCTGTGAATCACAAACCAGTGTTCGGTTCGAGGACACCTGCCACTGTGACTACGATTTCGCGAAATGTTGCAACGACATTCACCGTAGTTGCAACAGATCCTGATGGCAACCCTCTCACGTTCACTTGGAAGGTGAATGGAGTCGCCGAGAAGACCGGTGACAACACGTTCACTCGAACGTTCACAGATGGTCAGGGTGTTCCCAAATCCGTGGTTGCGATCTTTGCGGATGCACGCGGGCTGAAAGACTCAACGGTCTGGAATTTCACAATTACCAGTATTCAGTCCGACGGCTTCATACCGAAAGATTATGCGCTGGGACAGAATTATCCCAACCCATTCAATCCGTCCACGACGATTGTGTTTGATCTGCCAAAGCAATCCCCTGTCCGATTGGAAGTCTACAACGTCATTGGTGTTCTGATCAGGACGATGCTCAGAGGAGAAGTGGTCGGTGCCGGACGACACCAGATTGTGTGGGATGGTCGGGATGACAGAGGGAGGATCGTCCCCTCTGGAGTCTATATCTATCGCATTTCGGCGGGAGATTTCTCGGCGTCTCTGAGGATGACTCTCCTGAAGTAGGTTTGATACTGACTGCACCAGTCAAGATAGCCCCGGCGTATCCGTCGGGGCTTTTTTATTTCTCAGGTTGGGGGGAACCTGATGCGGTCCATAGCCGTTTGACTATAAGCAAGATTGAGAGTATACTACGCTCGCGGTCTACTTCCTTAAACGTCAACTCTGTATCTCCACAGGATCATTCATGCCAACGCGAAAACCCCCAGGCCGCTCTGACCGGAGCCAGATCAGGCGTCTGGAGGCATTGATCAATGCTTCGAAAATCCTCAACTCCACGCTCAATCTTGATAAACTTCTCGCGCTGATACTCGATCTGGCGACGAAGAACCTCAAGGCGGCGCGCGGGACGATCTACCTCATCGATCAGGAGCGAAAAGAGCTCTGGTCCAAGGTGCTCAAGGGGAGAAACCTCGTTGAAATCAGACTTCCGATTGGTACCGGGATCGCGGGTCATGTGGCCAAGACCGGGAAGACCATCAATCTGAAAGACGCGTGGAAGGACAAACGGTTCTTCTCGGGTTTTGATCTGCGGACAGGATTCCAGACGAAGACGATGCTCTGTATGCCGATGAGAGACCGCAAAGGGAAGATCATCGGCGTGTTCCAGATCATGAACAAGAATGCCGGGACATTCTCGAAAGAGGATGAGACCTTTCTCGAGGCGTTCTCTGTGCATGCGGCGCTTGCAATCGAGACCGCACGCCTGCACCAGGACATTGTCGAGATGGAACGGATTGAGAAGGAGCTGGAAATCGCCGGACACATTCAACGGCGGCTCTTGCCGAAAGAACTTCCGGCGCTTGAAGGCTACGAGGTCGACGCGGTAGCCCGCCCCTCGAAGCTCATTGGGGGAGATTACTATGACTTCATCCCTCTATCCGACGGAAGGTATGCTCTCGTCATCGCGGATGTTTCGGGCAAGGGAGTCCCCGCAGCTCTCCTCGTCTCCACACTGCAAGCGTCTCTTCATGCGTATATCGAAGGAACGAGCAATCTTGCGAGTCTCGTGGGCAAGCTGAACACCGTGGTCCACACCAACACTGAACCTGAGCGATACATCACGATGTTCATCGCCATTCTCGATCCGCGAGCGGGGACAATCCTTTACGTGAATGCAGGTCATTGCTTCCCGTACGTCCTTCGATCGAAACAGCTTTCGATCACTTCCCTGCCGGCCACGGGACTGCCCGTCGGAATGTTTGAAAGCGTTGAATTCGAGCAGGTGACTCATACGCTCGAACCCGGTGACTTTCTTGTGCTCTACACCGACGGAGTGACGGAGGCGATGAACAAGTCATTTGAAGAATATGGTGAGACGCGATTTCGGCAAGCCATGGTGGGCTACAGTGATCAGGGTGCAGGAGGGTTCCTTGGCGGGATTGTCTCCGATGTTGAGAAATTCGTTGCAGGGGAACCCCAATCGGATGATGTTACGTTGGTCGTCATCAAGAGGGTTTCCTGAGAGCGAGAGGGAGGGATCTTCTCATTCTTGACATCCTGTCCTTTCATGTGACGAGATGGCAACGATTTTGAGGCCAAAGAACGTTAAACTTTTGTGTGGCCCGACTTGTCAAAACAGTGCGAGAAATCTGCCGTAGATGAGGGATCGAAGCGATTTAGAGCTTGTTCAACTATTTCAGAAGGGTGATGAGGCGTCGTTCAATCATCTCGTCCTGCGTTATCAGGAAAAGGTGTACCGGGTGGCGCGCCGATTCATCAACGATCACGACAGTGCGGATGACGTCACGCAGGAAGTGTTCTGTAAGGCGTATGAGTCGCTGAGGGACTTCCGGGCTGAGTCATCTCTCTACACCTGGCTCTACAGGATCACCGTCAATATCGCGCTGAACACGCTGCGACGGCAGAAAGTGCGGAAGTTCTTCAGGCTCGATGAGGTGTTCGATGTGGAGGACACGTCGACAGTACCACCTGACGAAGCATTAGAAAAGAAGGAAGAGAAGGAACTGATCGAGGAAGCGATCGGGACGTTGCCGGAGAAGCAAAAGGCGGTCTTCATTCTCCGATACTACGAGGAGCTCCCGTACGAAGAGATTGGGAAGATACTGAAAACCTCGGTCGGTGGCCTGAAGGCAAATTACTTTCACGCAGTGAAGAAAATACAGGAGCATGTGAGGCGTGCGCACGGAACACGTTGAATATCTGTTGCCGGACTATTTGAACAATATGCTCGAAGAATCGCTCCGGCCTTGGGTGGAAGCCCATCTCCAAGAGTGTGGCGCTTGTCGGGCTGAGCTGGAGAACCTGCGGGCAGCCTTCAGCCATCTTGATGCCTTTGAAGCCCGGCCGCCGTATGATGGCTATTTCACGACTGTCCTGCCTCGGGTCCGTGAACGGCTGCAGGGGAAGAAATCGACCCCATTCTTCGCTCATCCGCTGATCACACGGTTCGCAGCACCGATTGTAGTGGGAGCAATGCTGCTTTTCATCCTGTTCCGCGTACCGTCTGCGCTTCGGGAGTCAGATCAAGAGCACAATCCATTGCAGCCGGTTGTGCGGGGCCTCGAGACCGAAGAATTGGTCGATGTGATTCTGGATCAGATCCACCGCGAGACGATTTCGGCTCAAGCGGAAAATGAGACCAGCGCAATGCTTGCAGTCCCATTCCTGCGGAGCGATCACCTCCTTGCCGGGGCAGATCAGATTTCGCTCTCAAATGAGTCCATCCTCGACATTGGACAGACGGAGAATCTGGACCAGCTCAGCTCTTCTGAAGTTGACGTACTCGTTGCAAATCTGGGTGAAAGGACGATTTTATGAATGCGCTGATCAGAAGAGCCGGTTTACTTCTGCTTGTCTTCGCTGCGGTGGCGGCGCAAAGTACTGCTCAGGACAATCCACCACAGGGACAAGGAAGAGCTCTCGAGCGGGTGGAACAATTCAAGAAGATCCGCCTGATGGAAGTGCTGAACCTGGATGAACAGAGTTCAATAAAGTTCTTCGCGCGATACAACAAGTATCAGGAGTCTCTGCGTGACCTCCGGAAGAAGCAAGTCCAGGCTCTTGGTCGAATGCAGGAACTTCGCAAAAGCAAAGCTGCCGATTCGGAGTATGACAAGATGGTCGATGAGTTGCTGTCGCTGGAACGCCAGATCAACGAAGCGAAATCAAAATATGTGGAGGAGTTGAAAGGGACTCTCACCAGCAAACAGCTTGCGGAATACCTGGTGTTCGAGGCGCGATTCCAGCAGAACCTCCGTGATCTCGTCCGGAACCTGCCGCGCAATCGCCAGGAGCCTCCGACCCAGTAGTACGTCTGACTTTGGCTGACACATTCTCGAGCCGGCTTCCAATCGGGGCCGGCTTTTCTGTTGATTCTTCCTTCACACGCCGTTATATTTCAGACATATGAATCGAATATACCTCGACTATAGTGCGACAACTCCTCTCGATCCCAGAGTTCTGGAGACAATGGTATCAGTCTTCTCAGGAACGTACGGCAACGCGTCGTCGGTCCATGCCTATGGACGAGAGGCACGCGCCATTCTCGAAAAGAGTCGCGAATCGATAGCTCGTTCAATAGGTGCGAAATCGGATGAAGTGTTCTTTACCAGCGGAGGAACGGAGGCGGATAATCACGCGATCAAAGGCCTTGCCGCTGCTGGAGCACGAAAGGGGAGGAAGCAGATCATCACTTCTTCCGTCGAACACCATGCGGTGCTCCACACGGTCGAGTCTCTCCGAAAGAACGGGTTTGAAGTGACGATGCTGCCGGTCGACGGATACGGACGTGTCGATCCCGGAGACGTAAAAAAGGCAGTGGGGTCATCGACGGCCCTGATCTCGTTGATGTATGCCAATAACGAAGTCGGGACTCTGAATGACATCCGTGCGATAGGTGCGATTGCGAGGGAGGCCGGAGTTCCGTTCCACTCGGACACTGTTCAGGCTGTCGGCAAGATCGATGTCAATGTGAATATTTTGAACGTCGATGTCGTTTCGCTATCAGCCCATAAATTCTACGGCCCAAAGGGGATTGGCGCAATCTACATTCGCAAGGGGACTCAGATCGATTCTTTCATAGAAGGGGGAGCGCAGGAGAGCAACCGACGGGCAGGGACCGAAAACGTTCCGCTCGCCGCCGGCTTCGCCAGGGCTTCCGAGCTGGCACAGGATTCGATGGTGACCTCCTTGGCGCATATCAGAAGCCTCAACGCCCATCTTCGTGACCGGCTCCGGAGTGGATTTGATGGGCTTCTCTTCAACGGCCATCCCACTGAGAGCCTTCCTCATATCGTGAATGTTTCCTTTGATTCCTCGTTGGTCCAAATCGACGGTGATGCGCTGATCATGGGAATGGATCTCAGAGGAGTGGCAGTCACAAGTGGGTCAGCTTGCACATCCGGAAGCCTTCAACCGTCGCATGTCCTCCTGGCTATGGGAAGAGACGAGCAAACTGCGAGAGCGACAATTCGGTTCTCCCTGGGGCGCGAAACTTCCATTGAGGAGCTGGATGCTGCTCTTTCTGCACTGAAGGAAGTTGTGGAGACGGTTCAAAAAGGGCACACGTAGAAGTAAGCGCAGTCTAGAATCATTCACTCCCAGTGTCGTGTCTTGGGAAAACCTCGAAGAAGTCCACACAGGATCCGAGAGATCTGAGGAGAGATCAACTTAAGCTCTCACGGAAAAAACACACACCCCTCATTCCCCTCCCCGCCAGACCGCATGGCGGGCTGGTCGCGCCCCACGTCCCCACACACGAGAGGGGACGCGTAATTCCTTAGTTCATGCCTGTATTCGATCTTTCTCAGAGTTTGAACAGTCCCCTCTGTGCGGTTGCATGTGCGCAAGGGAGAGGGGATGTCAGGGGTGTGTGCTTTGCTGTTGTCGGCCTTCATTAAGAGGCAGAGTGTGACATTTGGCGCGTTCGTGCAGCAGAAAGTCCGACGGTGCTAAGCATTCAAAGATCATATAGGACGCGAAACCTGCTGCGCTCCTGCCACTCCCTGCCTTGCTAACGGGAGAGCTCCTGTAGTGCCATCCCGTACCGTAATCCTCTGTCGCTGACCGTAATCCCTTCCACATCGAATCTCCTGAGCGACTCGATGAGAATCAGGATGCCCGCGACGATGATGTCCGATCGTCCTGGCTGGACCTGAGGAAAGTCCTTCTCCATTTGAGAGATGGAGCAGGTATTCAGCAATTTGGAGATTCGTTCGATTGTATTCAGGGAAAGGAAGTGGCCGCTGACCCGGGAAGGATCGTACTTTTCAAGCCCGAGGTCAATGGCCGCGAGTGTTGTGACCGTCCCTGCCACACCTATCAGCCGGGTGTGAGGGGAGAGCTGAGGGAACTTTGAAATCCAATTTCGAACTTCGCCGATTGCCTGCGCCAACGCAGGGGCTGAGGGGGGATTTAAGAGGGGTGTCCGTTCCGTGAGGCGAACGCTGCCGACGTCGAGACTCGACATTTGCAGGACCTTTGTCCCTTTCCCGATGGTCAGCTCGGTGCTTCCGCCGCCGATGTCGAGCACGGCAAGAGACTGGTCCGAATCCGGGTCCAGGAATTCTGAGACAGCTCCCTGGTAGGTGAGCTCGGCCTCTTCCTCGCCGCTAAGGATCGAGATCTCCAGACCGAGTTCTTGTCTGACAGTGTCGATAAATTCCTTCCGATTCGATGCGTCCCTAAGTGCGCTTGTCCCACCGGCAATAATCTTCTGAGAATGAAATGCCTCCGAAATCTGCTTATAGTCGCGAAGATAGCCCAGGACCCGCCTGGATGTCTCGGGCGTGATCCTTCTGTTTGCATCGACTCCTCTGCCGAGTCGGGCAATCACCTGAGCGTCGTGGAGAGGGGAAATGCGTCCGTCGGTCGAGACATCCGCGACCAGCATCAGAATCGTGTTCGTCCCGATGTCAATTGTTGTCAGACGCATCGGCCTTCGTCAGTGCGATGGCGACCCACTCGTTTTCATTGACCATCTCGAGAGGCACAATGCCCTGGTGGGAGATGAGGTTCATGAAGCTTGTGAGATCCGAGACAAGCAATCCTGAGAGAATGATCGATCCGCGGCTTCTGAGCCGCTTGACCAGGTGCTTCAAGGTAGCGGTGATTGTGGGAAGGTCGATATTGGCGATGATAAGATCGTACGAATGCTTCGGCAGCTTCGTGCCGTTGCCCAGGCGCGAGGCTACGCGTCTGCCGACCCTGTTGCGGGAGATGTTTTCGGCGGCATTCTCGATAGCCCAGGGGTCATTATCAATTGCCAGCGCCGACTGAGCTCCGAGCTTGACAGCAGAGATTGCCAGAATGCCCGTCCCGCATCCGAAATCCAGCACCTTGTCTCCTTCGTGCAGATACTCTTCAAGCAGTGTCATTGAGAGGCGAGTGGTCTCGTGGTGCCCGGTGCCGAAAGCCATTTTCGGATCAATATGAAGCACGATCTTCCCCTTGTCCTTCTTTCGGAGCTTACGCCACGACGGCTTGATGATGATACGGTTTGTCGCTTCGACAATGCCGATGCTCTTCTCCCACGTCTCATTCCAGTTCTTCTCTCCGATAATCCGGCTTGTCCAGGAGAAGTGACGCCCTTCGAATTCATTCTCGAAGTTGCGCAGGAGGTTCTCAAGTGATTTCCTTGTCCCTTGCTTCCAGCGGGCAAGCGGCGAATAGCACGAAAAGGAATCCTCAAGCTGGAGAAATCCTTCGAATCCGATCGATGCCAGTTGTCCGATCAGGAGTTCCTGATATGGCACCTGAGAAACAATAACGACTTCAATCCACTGCCTTTTCTTCTTCACGATATTACCGGGAGGTTGATGGGCGTTGTTTTCGTAGCAGGGACTCCACCAAATCGTTGTTCATTTCCAGCCAATAGATCTGGTCTTTGTAGTTCTCCTGCATCTTGCGGTCGGCCTTGTTGTACCGCACGTTGAGCAGGTAGATCAGCCAAACGATCGTGGCAAACAGTGAAAGCGTGCTCACGGTCTGGCCGTTGGGCGATCCGTATGCAAATCCGGCAGCCGAAAGCGTTGCCAGAAGCGCGAACCAAAGTGAGGTTCTGCGTATCTGAATCATGATGTGATAGATTGTTCCGAAAAAGAAAATCTTCTCATGGAATACGGACGGGATGTAATTGTTGAGGATGTAGAAATAGAGCTGACGGGCGTCCGCTTCTTCCATGACAGGAAGATCTGACATCGCGCGGGCCTTTGACTTTAGGTAAAGGCTTGGTTGATTCTCCTGAAACGCCTTCCTCCGCTTCGTCCCTTCCTTCGCGTAGAGCGTCAGTCCTGCAATCAATCCGACGCCGATGAAAACGAGGAGGAGCTGCAATCCCCCCATCTCCACGGTCCTGCCAAATGCTCCGGCCAGGGCCCACGTCAAACACATCAACAGCGTGGCGAAGTAATAGCCGGGGACAAGAATGCGCATAGCCTCGTAGCCGCCAAATGAGGAAGAGTTGTTCATGGACGTTTCAGCAGTGTAGGTGATTGTGAGTAGATTACGTTTATCAAGACCTTTCCGACTGCGGCCAGGCTCTCAGCGCTGCACTTGTCTGCCGTGTCGGCAAGTGTATGCCAGTACTTGTTGGAATCGTCGGGATACGAGAAATCAATCAGATCGATCGTCGGGATACCGATGTTGTTCAACGGGAGATGATCATCGGTGATTTCCTCTCCGGGAGAGTCCACGAACTGCGTGACGTGAAGACTCTTTGCCGTTCCGAAGACAAGATCCTGCACGTCGGGAGCGAGCCGTTCTGAGTTTTGCTCCCGGAAGATCTGCAGGACGCGATCGCCGATCATGTCGATGTTGATGCCGAAATTCGGATTGAATCCAGCCGGCTTGTTGGCTGCAAAATACTTCGCTCCGGCGGAAAAGCTCTCGGGCCGTCCCGTCTTGCCCAAATCCTCGCCGTCAAACAATATCAAATCCACGCCAACTGCCGGCGGAACCTTCTTCAGTTGCCGTGCGATCTCGAGAATTACAGCGACGCCACTGGCCCCGTCGTTCGCTCCGGAAATCGGTTTGTTCCGATTGTTCTTGTCCGGATCCTGATCAGCCCACAATCTGGTGTCCCAATGCGCAGAAATAAACAGCCGTTTCGTCGCTCCGCCATTGAACGAAGCTATCAGGTTGGTCAATCGGACCTGCTTTCCATCAGGAAGCGTCGAAACAAAATCCTGAGATTCGACCTTCTCAGCATACCTTCGTAGCTCATTCAGAAGATATGAAAGACAGCGGGCATGACCAGCCGAGCCCGGGCTTCGCGGACCGAACGCTGTTTGTTTCGTGAGGTAGGTGTATGCCATACCTCCGTCGAAGCCGGAAACGGGTTGCTGAGGAGCGTTTCGTCGCGTTGGATGCGTCTGCGAGGTTAACGAACAGATCACACACGTGATCATGGACGCCAGCAAGAATAACCGGAAATGGTTCGTCACACAATCAACGTAGGAAAAAGTCGTTGGAATCTCAACTGCCAGTCGGCTGGCTACTTGGATGGGAGGGAAGCGGTCCGACCGATCCGACTGAATCCGGCGAGGAGCGCGCCGATCTTATCCTGCGCTCTCTGATAGAGTCGGGTCGGATACATGAAATTCTGCATCGTCATGGAGAAGACGAGTGTTTCGCCATCAAGCGTCTGAACGTACCCGGAAAGCGAACTGACACCGCTGATCGTTCCGGTCTTTGCCCGGAGATTACCTTCCGCTGGAGTCTTCTTCATCCTGTTGCGTAGTGTCCCATCGACGCCGGCAATCGGGAGCGACTCGCGGTAAAGTGGAAAAAGGTCCTTTTGTCGGGCCATGCCTTCGAGAAGCTGGCTGATCATCTCGGTTGTCAGAAGATCGTAGAAGGAAAGACCGGAACCGTCGACCATGTTGAATTTGGTGGTGTCGATCCCCAACGTACTGAGGAATTTGTGAGCCACAGAGACTCCTCCCTCGGTGCTGCCGGGGGCCCCGCCATTGGTTGTGCCCAGTGTTTTCAACAGCATTTCTGCCGAAAGATTATCGCTCACTTTGTTCATGTTGACGATGGTTGAATCGATGCCGTGCGAGAGAGAGGCGATTTCATGGCTGCTTGCTGGTGCTGTGCCGACGGAGGGTGACTGTGCCACCGCGATTCCTTTCCGCTGGAGAGCTTCGGAAAAAAGGGTCGCTGCGTAAACCTCGGGTTTCCAGACGCTGAGTGTGTGTTCGGCCGGATTTGAAGTTGTTCGCATCTCACCTTCGACGAGAATGGTGTTCAGATGCTCTTTGAACAGTCGTGTGACCACGAGAGGATGTAGTACGCTGTCTTGCACCGTCCTGGCCTTGTTGAGAACGGTGATGTACGAGGTCGGCGGATCGACAACGACGCGCACAGAATCGCCTGCTGATGCGCCGGGCGTAACGGTCACAACCACGCAGTTGTCATTGACAGCCAGCGAGCTGAGGAATGGTGCGTATGAGTACGGTTCGTCGTCCCAAATCCAGCCAGATCCCCAATATACATCGTCGAAAAACGACACATCAGCACACACTCCTCCTGCGACGTTCTTGATGCCCGCAGACTTGACCAACCCGGCGAGCGAGTCGAGATCGGATGTCACGAGGTCGGGGTTCGCCAGCCCTTTGAGATACAGATTTCTGTTCAGAACCCCATCGGTCGCGGGTGTATCTGCGAGGACAGGTGTTTTGAAGATGTAGTTCTTGCCGAGAACGCCGAGGGCTGATGCCGATGTCACCAGCTTCATGTTTGAAGCGGGGCGCATGAGAAGCTTGCTATCGCGCTCAAAGAGGACTTCTTTGCTCTCGAGTGAAATGACCTTGATGCTCGGTCTTGCCTGCACGAAAATCGAGTCGGAGAGCACTCGACTGATGTCATAGCGAAGCCCTTCGAGGGGATCACTGGGTCTGCTGTTCGGGAAGAAGACCGCACACCCGGACAGGAATGCTGAAAGAACAGCGAGTGCAAGCAGTAAGAGACAAGAAGAACGATGATTCAGAGACGTTTGGTGAGGTGCTGAGGTGTTCAATGGGTGAGCTCCGGAGGGTTCAGAGTTTCATGAGATACCGGAAGAAATGTCATCCGAAAAAGCGTCAAATGCAAGGTGAGGAAGGGAAAAGAGTATCGTACTTTCGACAGAGATCCTTCCACACAGAGGCGTCCCGCCAACGGCGGGCGGGATAAACTGCGCACGCCAAGGATCGCGGAGCACTCACAATATCGAAAGTCCTCCGCGTTTCTCTGCGGACTCTGTTTATCCCGGCGCATTGTGTCGGGGCGTCTCGGCGTTGAAAACCACAATCAAATGAGGACGCTTCTGGAAAATGGCATTTCTTGACTGCGCGACAAAAAAGGGGTATATTTAACGGTTGTTGTCACCTTACACCCGGTGGAAAGGTCTCTATGTTGGATTTTTTCAAGAATCTATTTGGTTCCAAGCACGAGCGTGATGTTCAGTCTCTCTGGCCTGTCGTCGCTGAGATCAATGCATTCACTGAAACTCTCCAGGGTCTTACAGACGATGAATTGAAGGCGAAGACCCCCGAATTTCGTCAGCGAATTGATGAGGCAACGGCTGAAATCAAGGACGAAATCGCCAAACTGCAGGAGAGGCTCAAGGAAGATATTCCTTTCAGCGAGCGTGAAGGCATTTATAATGAGTTGGATGAGTTGAATAAGCATTTGGATGCGACCATTCGGGAGACTCTCGACGAAATCCTGCCCGAGGCTTTCGCCGTCGTAAAGGAAACCTGCCGTCGTCTGGTAGGACAGTCATGGGACGTTGCTGGCAACAAGACCATATGGGACATGGTCCC
>JBEKOB010000077.1:0-19215 GCA_049522195.1 Bacteroidota bacterium | reverse complement strand
ATTCATGAAGTCGTCCCAGCTCCATTGCCGTTCTTCTTCAACGGAGCCCCACACCGAGAACTGCCAACCTTCAATTGGGATCGATGGCGTTTCTCCGTACGTCAGGACCTGGAACTTCGACGTCGCAGTCTGTCCCGGAGGCAGTTTGGGCTTCCCGAAGGAATTAGTCCCCTGTATCATCGGCTTCTTCTCGAACAACCCCATATGCTTCACTCGCTGCTACTCACTTTTTCGCATCACGCTTCTGCTGCAGCGCAACGTACTGTTGGATCGTCTCATAGTCTGTCGAACGGTGGACGTGCACAATTTTCCAATCTGGACCGCGCCGCTCAAGCACGAACGTCGTCGGAAGGTATTCCGCCAGAGGGTTATCGTCAACTTTATATTCCTGTCGCAAGACGAAAAATGCATACGCCGCGTTGCCGTACGATTTCACTTGCAGGCTTTCGATGTGATGGCTGTAGTCCTTGACATGTCGTATCGCATTCCGCAGCCTAGCTTTCGTCGAATCGAGCGGTTCCGTCCAACCCCATGCCGTCACATACCGGACATCCTTCTCAAAGAAAATATCGAACAGGCTGTCGGTGTTAACTCCACCACCGTTATACGCCCTGGAGAGTCCGGAATAGAAATTGGAAATACTTTCTTCAATTTGTGCAGCATCCTGGGCCGGTAGTGGCACAGGCTCACGTTTCTCCTTGGTAGTGCAGGAGATCAAAAGCAGTGAACAAAGGAGCAGGCAGATTTTCATTTCATCCCCCGATTTGTGACATTGTTCGGGTCGGACGCGTGAACCCGGGTTGATTGATCAAATGCCCCGCCTCTTTCCTCCACACCGCATCCTGAATCACTTCCTTGATCCCGTCATCGCTCATGCCACTCCGCAACAGGAATCTGAGGTCTGTCTCCTCAAGGGAGAAGAGACATGTCCGCAGTTTTCCGTCGGAGGTGATGCGAATCCGGTTGCAGTGATCGCAGAACGGTTCGCTCACAGAGCTGATGAATCCAAACTCGCCCACACCATCCTCAGGACGATACCTGTCGGCAGGTTGTGCGCCGTGCTTCTCAATGGGCACCAGCCGGCTCCCAAGCTCCCGCTCGATGCGATCGATGACCTCGTGTGTCGGCACGACTTTCTCTGCTGTCCAGCCGTCATCCGATCCGATCGGCATGAACTCGATGAAGCGAACAACAAATGGCCTGCTTCTGGCCAGCCGGGCAAAGTTGATGATTTCCGAATCGTTGATGCCGCGAATGAGGACGACGTTGAGCTTGATGGGGCGTATCCCGAGTCTCTCGATATTCTCGATCCCCTTCCATACTCTCTCAAAGTAGTTGCGCCTTGTTACCTCTTCAAAATGCCCAGCATCAAGCGAATCGAGGCTTACATTGATTCGGCGAAGGCCCGCCTTCACCAAATCGGCCCCTTGCTCGGAAAGGAAGTATCCGTTCGTCGTGACCGCAATATCCTCAATTCCCTGGATCGCTGCAATTCCGGCAACGAGCTTCGGGAATTCCTTCCTCATCAACGGCTCTCCGCCTGTGAGACGAATCTTTCGTATGCCAAGCTGTGCAAAAATCCCGGTGAGCCGGGTGATCTCTTCAAACGTCAGGAGTTCGGACCTCGCCATCCAGGTCATCCCCTGCTCGGGCATGCAGTACTTACAACGGAAGTTGCACCGGTCCGTCACTGAGATGCGCAGGTTATTGATCGTTCGATTGAACGAATCTCGAAGCACCCCGTCCCTTTTACTCCGAAGGATTTCCGGAGAACCTATCGTCACGCTTCGACCCCTCTCTTTTTTTCGTTTGACGTACCTGACCGTTCTACGGTTCCATCCGCGAAGTGCTCACTCTTCCAGATGGGGACATCCTTCTTCAGGCGGTCGATGAGAAACCTACAAGCCTCAAACGCTTCCTGACGATGTGCTGATGAGACAGCTATCACGACACTGGCTTCGCACAATCCGACTGCACCCAGTCTGTGCACGAGTGCCACCTCGCAGAGCGGCCAGCGGGCACGCGCTTCTTCTTCGAGGCAAGTCATGATCTTGATTGCCATCGGCTCATAGGCTTCATAGCTCAATGAGACCACAGGTCGATCCCCGGAATGATTGCGTGTCGTGCCGAGGAATACGTCGATTCCTCCCGATTCGGGAGTAATGACCGAGTCGATGATTTGTTGGATATCGATCCGTGACTGAGTGATCTGCACCATCTCGATGAACCCGTTCGGGATTATCCTCCACTGACAGGAGGTATGACGGCGACCTCGTCACCATCATGCAAAGCGTGGTCGTTCGCTACATATTCATGATTGACCGCCAATCGAATGGAGTCTCGCCATTTGTTGAACTGCGGGTTTCGCCTGCTCAGTTCTTCCATGACATCGTTCGCTTTCGAACCTGGTAGCAACCGGAACACCTCGTCTTCAAATCCTCCCAGATCCTTTGCGACGGAGAACAACCGGACGGTCACTGTCACATGCGGTGAGTCCATGTCATACCTAAAGTGATTCTCGGAGCAATTCGATTTCTACCTCTGTGCCGGCTTTTGCCAGCGATACATCTTCAGGAATTATCACGAGGCAGTTGGCAACTAACATTGACGTCAACACCCCTGAACTCTGGGATCCACTTTTTCGAACAAGGAGTTTCCCGTTCTCGTTCCGCACAATTCCTCTGACGAAGTGCCTTTTTCCGTCCCTTTTCTCATGGTCCTGCTCAAGGGTTGCCCTCAGTCGCACGTTCAAATGTCCACCCCGGAGGCCTCGCATTTTCTCAAGTGCAGGCCGGACAAGTTGAAGAAATGTCACCATCGTCGAGACCGGATTCCCCGGAAGAGCGAACACCGGCACTGGTTTCGACTTCCCTTCCTTGCGGAAGAGGCAGAATGCGAAAGGCATTCCAGGCTTGATATTGACCTTCCAGAATAAGATTTCTGCTCCCAGCTCTTTCAGCGTTTCGAGAACCAGATCCCTATCGCCCACTGAGACGCCGCCAGACGTGATCAGCGCATCGTGCGAGAGCCCTACCTTCAGCTTCTCGCTCAGCACGGGGATTGAATCCGTGGCTCTGCCTATCGGGGCCGCGACACATCCGGCTTCGCGGACGAGCGACGCGAGGGTGTACGAATTGCTGTCGCGGATCTTGCCGAGCTCGAGCGGTTCATCGACGTCGACCAGTTCATTCCCTGTAGTCAGTATGGCAACCCGTGGGGTCGAATATACGAGGACCTGACTCAAACCCAGGGAAGCAAGCACTCCCAACCTCGCTGCAGAGATGGAGACGCCGTGTTCAAGAACAGTTTGGCCAAAAAGTACATCTTCTCCTCGTCGGCGGATGTTTCTCCCGCTGGATACCGGAGTCCGGAGAAGGATTTTCTTGTCAACGACCTCGACGCATTCCTGTTCAATGACTGCATCAGCCCCGCGTGGAACAGCCCCTCCGGTGAAAATGCGGCAAGCCGATCCAGGCTTCAGCGTTCTCTCACCAGTATCACCTGCCCCGATTTCGCCCTCGATCGGAAGCTCTGCCCCCCGGTCGGAAGCCGCCCCCAAGGTGTCTTCCGCCCTGAGACTATACCCATCCATCGATGAGTTGTCAAACCGGGGAACATCATAACCAGCTACTACATTCTGGGCGAGCACACGAAGGTGAGAGGATCGCAGATCACACAATTCGGTCCCAGTTGGGCTGACTTCATTGATGATCTTCGCGAGAGCCTGATCGAATGAGAGCATTCAACGTATTCCGTGGTGGTTCAATATATCCAGACAGTGAAGGAAAATCAAGGCGAACTCGTCTTGTTCTTAAGCGTGTAAATTGTACAAATTTCAGAGTGTCCTACGCCTTCATCCAAAACACTCAAAGGGCAGAGTTCGTTCATCCTGCAAAGCCCTGCTTGATGAACCGTCCTATCCGTAAACTGAATTGTCCCGTCGATCACGACCAAAGGACTCTGGCACGACAATGGTAGTATGGTGTGGGGGGAGGTCGAAGCGGAGGATTTGGATGGAGGGGGGAGAAATGTCGACTCTTCAAACTGCGGTTCATACACGTGCAGACGGAAGCCAGGGGCTCCCGCCGAACAGCGCCATTGGTGAAGCGAAGATGGCGAGGCTGGCTGCCATGCTCAATCGGCTCGCTCCAAAACCAGGAGCCCTGGTGTACCTGGACTCGTCGATTTTGCCATTTCAGCTGGGCAACATGCGACCGACAGTATTCTCTGCATTCGATGCGTGCACACACATCCAGATCGCCCGCATCTACCTCACCGACTCATTTGCATCTGCAACAGATTTCCTGGATTTTGCTCGTCGGAAGCTCCCGTTCGGGATTTCCCGGATCAGAACAGCGGCAAAGAACCCGTTCTGGGTCGATCCGCTCACATCGCCGAATCAACGCTTCACAACTCATCTTGAGGCGCAGGGAATTCTTCATCTGGTGGTCGCCGATCGCACGCTGGACGACTTCTTTTCTGTTTTCGATCATCTCACATTCATTCATCAGGCGGGGAGTTCACATCGATCTCCGGCCATCCCTGAACTCGTCGGCGAACTCATCGCCTACCTCTATTTTCATAACAACAACCGAACGATGGCAAGCCTCAAGGGAAAGACACCGCTGGAAAAGCTGAAGACTTTTCCAAGCTTCGAAGAAGCTCTGTCATTCGATCCATTTGCTCCGGAACCGGTTCGCTCCGATCCTCACACTCCCCCCGTTGTCAATGCCCGAGATGTTGCCGAGCGAATTTCTGCTTGATTTTTTTGGCCTTCTGACGTATCTTATCCTCGCATTCTGATTCCCAGAGTTCATCAGATTGACCTTCCAAGGGTCATTTTTTGTTTCTGTCTGAAGGGTCAATCCCGCCAGAAATCGGCAGGACGCGAAAAACGCGCAATCGACAATCGAAAATTGGCAATCGACAATTTCATTGGCGGGGTAGCTCAGCTGGTTAGAGCGTCGGAATCATAATCCGTAGGTCGAGGGTTCGAATCCCCCCCCCGCTACAAGGCAGCCACAAGAATTCTTGATCCTGTAGACCGGGGTCAAGAATTCTTCTTATAGGGGGTTTGGATGAATCAACATCACCATACTCTTGAGATGCAGTTCGGCCGTTTCATCGAATCGACGGGATTAGTGCGACCTGGTGATTCAATCATGCTAGCGGTCAGCGGCGGTATCGATTCGACTGTGATGACGTATCTCTTCGCCGACCTCCTTCCGCGCTGGAACCTCAAACTTGCCGTTGCCCATGTCAACCATCAGTTGCGGGGAGAAGAATCTGACGGCGATGAGACATTTGTTCGGGAACTCTCAGTTGCCCTGAAAATCCCCTTTTTGTCCGAGCGTGTAAACGTCCTCGACTTCGCGCACAGCGCTCACATTTCCAAACAGGAAGCGGCACGCCAGATGCGCTATGAATGCCTGGAGCGAGCGCGACAAAAGGTGGGGGCACAATGCGTTGCCACCGCGCACCAGGCGGACGACAACGCTGAGACTGTCTTGCTGAACGCTCTTCGCGGTACCGGGATCCGCGGATTGGCCGGCATTCCGGTCCGGCGCGAAGCCGGAAACATCATCCGCCCACTCCTCTTTGCGCGGCGAAGCGAAATCGAGCAGTACGCCCGGGAGCATCATATCAGGTATCGCACCGATTCCTCGAATGAGTCCATCGAATACAGGCGCAACTACGTGAGGCATAACGTCATCCCCGTGATCCAGGCATCCGGAGAGTTCGATGTGGTTCCCTCCCTGAACCGGATGTCGCGACTCATGCGTCAGCTCGACGACTTGCTGACAGCCGAAGTGCGGCTGGTCCTTCCCGGATTGCTCACGCAGGACAGTCATGGATCGTCGTTACTCGACATTGCTAAGCTCCGGTCCAGGCCGGATTATCTTCAGGAGGCGATTGTCCTGGAAGTACTGCGAAGGCTTACCGTTGAAATTGATGCGGACAAGGTGCTGCGGGTACTGGAATTGTGCGACCTGACAACCGGCAGTCAGGTGCAACTTTCGAAAAGCCTTCACGTGTATCGTGACAGGGACCACCTGAGCTTTATCCAACCGCGCGAAGAGTCGCCCCTTCATGAGTCGGTTACCCTCGGACACACCTATGCATTTCATGATTTTCGTTTCTCGCTCAGCCTTCCCATTCCGGTCCCGGCGAAACTCGGAGCAACGCCCGGTGTCGAGTTCGTCGATGCAGGCACATTGGGAGACCGCCTCCTTGTCCGATCGTGGGAGGAAGGTGACTGGTTCATGCCACTGGGATTGAAAGCCAGGAAGAAAATCAGCGACTATTTCGTTGACGAAAAAATCTCGCTCCTTCAGAAGAAGAGGATTCCGATCTTCGAATCGAATGGCAATATCGTATGGATTTGCGGCAAGAGACTGGATGATCGGTTCAAAGTCACAGACCGGACACACAGCGTGATCAGGCTCGAGTTCGGTCCTACAATATTTTCTCATTAAATTCGACTACACTATAATGGCCAACGAGATCACGATCAACAACGACCGGTTCACCCTCTTTCTTTCGGAAGAACAAATCAAAGCCAGGGTGAAAGAAATCGCGGCGCGCATCAACGATGACTATCGCGGAAAGGTGCCTATTTTCATCGGTATTCTGAACGGGTCGTTTATCTTCTTTGCCGATTTGATTCGTGAGATCACGATCGATTGCGAGGTTGATTTCCTCAAGCTTTCAAGCTACGGCGATGCGAAGATCTCGTCGGGCCAGGTCCGGCTGCTCAAAGACCTTAACTGCCAGGTTGACGGCAGGGATATCATTGTCGTGGAAGATGTCGTCGATTCGGGAATCTCGATCGACTTCATGAAAAGGCTTGTGCAGAAAGAAAACCCGGCATCGTTCCGGGTTGTGACATTGTTGCTCAAGAAGTCGGTAGCGAAGGTTGATTTTCCCATCGATTATGTGGGATTCGAGATTCCGCCCGAATTCGTGATCGGCTACGGCTTGGACTATGCACAAAAAGTTCGTAACTTGAAGAGCATTTATCGGCTCGCTCCGCAGGAATAATCAACAGTACGGGGCGATGAGTTTGAAGGAGCGATGTGTATGAATTCTCAATGGTATAGTGAAGAACCATCAGATGACAAGCAGAAGGACGGGGGCCTGAAACGCCGGACCCCTCCCCCGCGACCGCCCAAAAAGGGCCCTAAACCTGTCCGCGAGGATGAGTTCAACTGGAACAAAGTCGGCCGGATGATTGCCGGCTGGCTCGGCATCCTGCTGGCCGTGTATCTGATCATGCTTGCGTTCAAGCAAACAGAGGAAACCGAGTACGAAATCAACTTCACGATGTATCAGAAGCTGCTGAACGATGGAAAGATTTCGGAAGCGCTTATCAAGAAGTCGGATTTCAACAACTATGATTTCCACGGCAAGCTTCGGGAACCCTCGGAAATTACTACGACGAACGAGAAACGCGTCGTGGGTGCCACCAAAGTGTGGTTGACCCTTCCTTACTCCGCCATCAACGAGGAAGTCATCGGAATCTGGACCGCGAAGGGGCTCAAGTTCAATGTCGTGAAGGAAGACAGCACGTGGACGAGCCTTCTCATCTCCACGCTTCCGTGGATTCTCCTGATCGGCATCTGGTTGATTATTTTCCGGCGCATGCAGGCTGGTGCCGGCGGCACGAAAGGGTTGTTCAGCTTCGGAAAAAGCAGGGCAAAGCTGCTGACCGAAGGAATGTCGAAAGTGACGTTTGCAGATGTCGCCGGGGCTGATGAGGCAAAAGGGGAGCTTCAGGAGATTATCGAGTTCCTCAAAGAGCCTACGAAATTCCAGCGCCTTGGAGGCAAGATTCCACGAGGTGTCTTGTTGCTCGGACCTCCGGGTACCGGCAAAACCCTTCTCGCCCGTGCCGTCGCCGGTGAGGCAGGTGTGCCGTTCTTCTCAATCAGCGGTGCAGACTTCGTCGAGATGTTTGTCGGCGTTGGCGCATCGCGCGTGAGAGATTTGTTTGAACAGGGGAAAAAGAGCGCGCCGTGCATCATCTTCATTGACGAAATCGACGCTGTCGGACGTCACCGCGGTGCAGGGCTCGGTGGCGGACATGACGAGCGGGAACAGACCCTGAACCAGCTTCTCGTTGAGATGGATGGTTTTGAGCAGAACAGCGGTGTCATCATCATCGCAGCAACGAACAGGCCTGATGTGCTCGATCCGGCCCTCCTCCGGCCCGGCCGTTTCGACCGCCAGGTTGTCGTCGACAGGCCTGACGTCAAGGGACGGGAGGGAATCTTCAGAGTGCATACGAAAAACATTCCTCTTGCCGAAGATGTGAAGCTCGAGGTGCTTGCAAAAGGGACGCCCGGGCTTTCCGGCGCCGACATCGCGAACCTTGTGAACGAAGCAGCCCTCCTGGCAGCGCGCCAGAACTGCAAAGTTGTCGCGATGCTTCACTTCGAGGCCGCAAAAGACAAAGTCATGATGGGGATGGAGAGGAAGAGCCTCATTATCTCTGATCGCGAAAAGCGCGTCACAGCATATCACGAGGCCGGTCATGTGCTGGTCTCCAAGCATCTGCCCGACGCTGACCCCGTGCACAAGGTAACGATTATTCCACGCGGCCGCGCACTCGGAGTCACGACGTATCTCCCGATCGACGAGAAGCACACATACTCGAAAGATTACCTCAACGCGATGATTACCTACGCATTGGGCGGAAGAGCGGCAGAGAAACTTATTTTCAACCAGCTCACGACCGGTGCCGGCAACGACATCGAGCGCGCGACCGAGATCGCACGGAAGATGGTGTGCGAGTGGGGCATGAGCGAGAAACTCGGACCGCTGGCTTATGGAGCAAAGGAAGAAGAGCTCTTCCTTGGACGCGAGATCACGAAAACCAGGAACTTCAGCGAGAACACGGCGATCGCAATCGATTTGGAAGTCAAGAAGATTATTATGCTCGCCATGAAGCGCTCCGAGAAAATCCTTCGGGATGACATTGAAACGCTCCACCGGCTTTCGAACGCATTGCTCGAGCGCGAGATCCTTGATTCCGACGAAATCGACAGGCTCATCCGCGGCGAAAATCTTCCCCCGGTTGACCAACGCAAGAACGGCGAGCCGGAAACTCAGGGAACAAAGAACACGCAGCCTGCCCAGCCCAAACCCGAGCAGGTCGTTGATAACAGCAAGCCGAAAAAAACCGCATGAGTGAGACACCTTTGGACGTGAAGGATGCTCCGACTCACGAGCTGGGTGAGTCGGAGCCTCTCCACGCAATGGCGACAATCGACTACAAATCCGAATTCATCCGGAAGCTGATTCACCTCTGCTCGCTTTCCATCCCTATCATCTACTATTTCATCTCGCGGGAACTGGCCCTTGAGCTCCTGGTGCCAATGTTCCTCGCCTTCTTCGTCATCGATCTGGCGAGATTCTTTCACAAGCCAACGCAGGCCTGGTTCTACCGGTGGTTCGGCTGGCTTCTGCGGAGGCATGAGTCGGACTCCAAATCGAAGCGGCTGACAGGGGCGACGAACATTTTGTTCTCAGCAATCGTTTGCGTGCTGATCTTTCCAAAAATCATCACGGTCAACGCCTTCGCGATCCTCATTATCTCCGACATCACTTCAGCCCTTGTCGGAAGACGGTTTGGCAAGCATCGGTTTTTCCAGAAATCCCTCGAGGGGGCGACAGGCTTCTTTGTCTCGGCCATCGTAGTGGTTCTTCTTGCACCCAAGATTGAGGGATCACTGATGGAATACGTTGTGGGGATCATCGCAGCTGCCGCAGGGGCAGTCACGGAATCCCTTTCCACAACCATCGACGATAACATCAGCGTCCCGCTGGTCATTGGGTTTGTCCTGTGGGCGCTTTACCTGTTTCTCCTCCCAAGCGTCAATCTCTTCGCCCTTATCTAAGCGCTTTTCATCATCAGATCTGAAGCCCCGAGCCCTTCCACGTCGGTTCGATCAACCGAGGGGAGCTCAGGGCACCATCGCCTGATTATAAACCATGGAAAGTTGCCCGGTCTCCTATTCGCGCGATTGTGAGCAGCATTGGTCAAAGGGAAGGCCACACACCAGTCAAGTCACAGGCAACAACAGACAAGGGGGAAGGATCTGCAATGTTCTCAGCCGCGATCGTGCTCTCAAGTTCGAGGGACACGGTTCATTTGCTGTTGGTTTGTGCAGAGTTCTTACGAGTAGCAGTTTTTTTAGCCGGTTCGCCGAAGGGAACGTGGTAAACAGAGCATACAACCAGTACTTCGTATTGATCACACGTATGCAGCGGCAAAAGTCAGGACTCGTTTATTGCTGAGAACCTTTCTTAGCTTTTTCTGTCTCGCCTTCATCTTCTCATTTAATTTGCGTATCTGGACAAATCCCATCGGAGAGTACCGCTCTACTTTCCTGTAGTAGCTATCGCTGTAAAGTCCCGGACTCTGGGCTATCGATTCCAGAATCAGGATATGGCAACTTCGGCGAACAAGCTCGGTCAGTGTGCCCGGACGACTGAGAACACAGGAATTGCTCGACGTGAGAACATCGTCAATGAACCTGTGAAGCCGATTCGCCATCATGTCAAGATCGCCCTTTGCCGCAGCCAGAGTGAAAAGAGTTTGATGGCCGTTTCTGCAATCCTCTTCCACATCCTGCAGGTCATCAATGAACTGAAGGAACACTCCATAACCGAATGAGAACTCTGCCTCCTCCGTCGAGAGTGTTCCCTTGACGAGATAAGCGTCCGCCAGGACTGAAGTCCCACCCTTCTCAACACTGATATCCAGCAGATCCGATTGCACCCATCGATCCGGGATCGCGTGCTGACGAAGGCTCTTCTCCTGCCCGGCATGGATTGCGAGCAGACTTTCGTACACTTCGGGATAGAGCGATCGTGAGAATTCCGATTCAATCATCTCCACGAGATCCCAGGTTCTCGACTCGAGTAGTGAAGTGACCGGATTTGCGAACCCAGCAAGCCGGCCACGGAATCTCCTACTATACTCTCGTTTCTTGGCTCCCGTGATCGACGGGTTATCAAGGTAGTTATCCGTGTACGGATAAAGCAGGCTGTACGCAAGTCCGGACGGAGTGACGCGAACCGGCAGACCGAATCCGACTTGCATGCTGTTGATGATCCACAGGTTCCGGAGTGCCTGGAAAATGTCCTCGACACCGAGATCAGGATCGAACACCCGCGCCTGCCGCACGAACTCGTCTCCAGCCTCTGAAAACTCCCCGAGTATGGCATCTGTCTCATCGCTGTGCTCTGGAGCCATCGATCGAACGACCATGCTTCGCACCGTTGCTTTCATTCGCTGCAACTGAAGTGCCGCTTCATCGGAATTCGGATCGACATCCTTCTCAACGATCATGGTCTCTTCCACCTTGGCTTCTGTCGCTCGCTGCTCTTCCTGTGTGTACACTCTCCCAAACTGGGCGAATTCCTCTGATATGTTTTGCCACAGCGCGATGAAATCGGACTTCAGCGTGGAAAGCTGCGCATCGAAGGCAAGAGTTTCTACTTGCGGTTTCGTGATAGGGACAGCAAGTGAATCAACATTCTTCATTTTCGAGAATCGGTTCGTCTGTACAACAAGCGGCACAATAAGGGTGCCTTGGAGTGTGTACGAGCTGAGACGGTAAAAGTTGCGGAGGTCGGTGGGATAATTGTCAACGGTGAATGACTAACATTCAATTGACAATTGGTTGTTCACCATTGGCCATTGGAAGTGAAGACTCGTTGCGATATCAACAACATCCTCCTCCCGGAAGGTGTGTGATCTTTTCGGTTGCGAAGATCATCTCCTGTGCAGTGAAGGACTCACGCTTTACGAGGACTTTGTACCAACGCCTGAATGCTTCTATCATGATGATCACGGCGCAAACCATGATGACGACCGTCAACGTACTGTTCACATATCCCTGAGTGGCTGTAGATGGGTTTTCGATAAGAGGGATATAGTTGTCGAAGATATTGAACCATCCGGCAACGAGTGTCGTGACGGAAACGAAGAGCATTGGAACCAGGGTGACCCAGACATATCGTACTTTTCCAGCATTGATGATCGCTGACGACGCGACCGCCAAAGCCACGCCGGCGAGCAGCTGGTTCGCGGTCCCGAACATCGGCCAGATCGTGCTGATGCTGCCGGCCCAGATGAAGTAAGCCCATGCGAAAACGACGACGGCCGTCGAGAGATACGCTCCCGGTATCCAATCCGTCCGCTCGAACGGCTTCCAGACTCTTCCAACAAATTCCTGTACGAGGAACCTCGCTATGCGGGTTCCGGCATCAATCGTCGTCAGGATAAAGAGGGCTTCAAACATGATCGCGAAGTGATACCAGAAGGACATGAGCCCCTTCATACCCGGAATTGCCGAGAATATCTGTGCGAACCCCACTGCAAGGGAGACAGCTCCTCCGGGTCTACCGGCCACAATTTCCCCGACTTCCCTTTGCAACTCATCGAGATTCACGATGGTCATTCCAAGCGCCTTGAACTTTTCGGGGGACAGGTTGATCGCAAAATAGTCCGCAGGCCACAACGAGCAGGCAGCTATCAATGCGATAATCCCGACCAGGCCTTCCATCAACATAGCTCCGTACCCGATCATCCTTGCATCCGACTCCTTGTTCAGCATTTTCGGTGTTGTCCCCGAGGAGACCAGCGAGTGGAATCCGGATATCGCGCCGCATGCTATGGTGATGAACATGAACGGATAAAGTTTGCCGCCGATGATCGGCCCGCCTCCGTGGACGTATTGGGTGACGGCTTCCATCTTCAGATGCGGTGCAACAATGAACACTCCGATCACGAGAGCCGCGACCGTGCCGATTTTCATATATGAGCTTAGATAGTCACGGGGCGCCAGGAGCAGCCACACCGGCAAGACAGACGCAATGAAACCGTAGATGGCCATCGCTATGATGATCCCGTCTCGTGAAAGCGAAAAGTATGGCTCAAGGAATGATCCGGGTATCAGGCTTCCGAGGATGACGGCGGCAACCACGCTCACGACCCCGATGATGCTCGCTTCCGTGATCTTGCCGGGCCGGATCTTGTTCATCCACAATCCGACAAAGAGTGCGATGGGAATCGTCATCGCAATTGTGAACGTTCCCCACGAGCTCTCCCGCAACGCATTGACAACGGCCAGGCCCAGGCCGGAAAGTGCGATAATGACAATGATCAGGATAGCGATGGAGCCAACGACTCCAGCCAGTGGACTGATCTCGAATCTTGCGATGCTTGCAAGCGATCTCCCCTTTCGCCGGATGGAGGCCCCGAGGATGACAAAATCATGGACAGCGCCCGCAAGGACAACACCAATCACCAACCACAAAAAACCCGGGAGATATCCGAACTGGGCGGCGAGGACGGGACCGATCAGCGGTCCTGCGCCGGCGATCGCTGCAAAATGATGACCGAAGAGGACCCACTTGTTCGTTGGATGAAAATTTTGTCCATCATTCAGTTCGTGTGCGGGAGTTACGCGTGTATCATCGAGTGCTATGACTTTTGCCGCAATGAAAGCGCTGTAGTAGCGATACGCAATGACCATGACACACAGGGCTACAAGGAGGAGGTACAAAGCATTCATGAGCCGGTCCGATTTCTGGGAGTACGAATAGTAGCTGTTGGGAGGAATGATACTGATGTTCTGACAATACACGAATTTTGACAGACTATCAACTGCTAGCGACCAGCAGCACTCAGAGAATCTGTGATGAATCGAGGAGAGTGATCCCCGCCCGTTTCATCTCGCCGAGAGCATTCGATCCGTCGTCCGGTCTCACATTCACCGCGGCGACAGCGTCTGTCACAACGTACGCGCGGAATCCATTCTTCGCGGCATCCAAAGCGGAAGCTTTGACGCAATAGTCGGTCGCAAGGCCGACAACGTAGAGCTCGGTGACGTCCGCTTGCTTCAAGTACGTCGCCAGGTCCAGGTTTGTCGCTTCGAAAGCTGAGTATCCGTCGTCCCTGTCCTGTGTGCCTTTGAGAAACACTTGTTGGATCTTCCCTCTGAGCAGTTGCGGATGGAAATCCGCACCTGCCGAATCCTGCACACAATGCGGCGGCCATTTCTTGAAGTGGACCGACCCAACAGGGTGCCAGTCCTTCGATGCAACAATGACATCAAAACGACCAAGCAGACGATTAATCACCGGAACGACCCTGTCGCCTTCAGAGACTGCCAGTGCACCGCCGGGACAGAAATCGTTTTGCAGATCGACAATCAACAATGCCTTCATTCTCTTGTCCTTGTGATCCTCAAAATTGCTGCTGCAACTCCTCTACGAGTCGCGCCCGCAGGCTCAACAGCTTCTGCGAAATCCCGACGCGATAAATGTGCGGGAACTCAAATCGTTTGTGCTCGCCAGCAAGGTGCGAGAGCCGTTCCCGCGCGTACAGAGCACTCTCCTGCGCAGTACTCTTAACGATTGTCTTTCCCCCCTCCATCACCTTGTGCATCAGAGCTTCGGACGTACAGTTCTTCAGCGTGCTCCTCTGCTCGGGAAAGAATGGATGAAAAATGTTCTCAGGGGCCTGCTCTCCCTCGAGGGTAACGCCGTCGGCAGAAAATATCCCATCCTCGTTCAGGAACCGATAGATGCTCTTGACCCCGGGGAGCGTCAGCTTCGTATAGTTCTCTGAGAATTTGAGCCGCGGTTCGCCGTCGCACATGCTCAGCTTGTACACACCATCCAGCGCGGCAGCCGGTTGACCAGTAATAAGCCGCGTCCCGACGCCGAACATGTCAATCGGCGCCCCCTGATCTTCCAGCAAGCTGCGGATTACATACTCATCGAGTTGATTCGACACTGTAATCTTCACATAGGTGAGCCCTGCCTGGTCTAGCATATTCCGGGCGTGTTTCGAAAGGTACGCTAGGTCGCCGCTGTCGAGGCGGATGGCCATCAAGCGGTGCCCGCGCTGTTCCAATTCCTTTGCCACGGTAATGGCGTTCGGAACGCCACTCCGAAGAGTGTTATAGGTATCGACAAGAAGAATGCAAACGTCGGGATACACTTCGGCGTACTTGCGGAAGGCCGTCAATTCGTCGCTGAAGCTCTGGACCCACGAATGGGCCTGCGTTCCTGAAACCTCGATACCGTTGTGAAACGCAGCGTAGACGTTGGACGTGGCATCGATGCCTCCGATGATTGCAGCTTTGGTAGCATGGATTCCACCAAGCCCTTGAGCCCGCCTGAGGCCAAAATCCACAACACGCCGTCTGCCTGCAGCCGCCTTCACACGCGACGCCTTGGTTGCAATGAGCGACTCAAAGTTCAGCATATTCAACAAAAGCGTCTCGACAATCTGCGCCTCAATGAGCGTTCCCTCTACACGCAGCAGTGGCTCAAGAGGAAAGACAACCTCTCCTTCCCGAACCGACGTAATCGTCCCACCGAACTTGAACGATCGGAGATAGCGAAGGAATTCATCCTTGAACCCATTCACTTTCAGGTACGCAATGATCTCATCGCTGAACGTAAATCCCTCAATCATCTCCAGTACGTCTGTCAGGCCGGCAAAGAGGACGTAACCGCCATGGAAGGGATTTTCGCGGAAGAAATAGTCGAAACAGCTGGTCGCCTTCGACCGACCGGTCAGAAAATACCCCTGGGCCATCGTCAGCTGATAGTAGTCGGTGTAGATGCCGGAGCCATTATGAAGAAGGTTCATTGGTTTATCAGTATGATTGAGAAAGTAACAGGAACGTGAGAAGACCTGTCACAAGATAGCATTCTGGAGAATCCGAATCTTTGGTTTTCCATCGGCGAGCGTGATGGCGACGACATCGAATCTGCACGACTGATCTTCGAGGTTATGTTCAAACAAGTATCCTTCCGCCACTTTCTTTAGCTGTTCTTCCTTGAAAGGCGTGATCGCTTCTTCAGGCGATCCAAACGCCTCGGTCTCACGCAATTTCACTTCAACGAAAACGAGATCATTGCCGTCCTGTGCTACGATATCGATCTCGCCGCGATCATACCGATAATTGCGTTCGATGATCCGGTAGCCCTTTCCTTCAAGAAAGTGCGCCGCAAGATTTTCTCCAAACCGCCCTTTTTGGTGCTTGTTCATGACATCGAGTGCCCCCGGTTGGAGGCTTCCTTGGAGTCTGGAATGTGAAACGTGCGCCGGTGAATTGGACACAATCCATGCTGATGCAGTGCAGCGATATGCAGCCGCGTACCGTATCCTTTGTGACGATCGAACCCGTATTCGGGAAACTGGGCGTGATATTCGCGCATGAGACTATCACGCGTAACCTTGGCAACGATCGAGGCGGCAGCAATCGTCATCGACTTTGCATCGCCATCAATGACATTCTGAAAACGGAGCGCTTCGTGCTTGAAGCTGTTACCGTCCGCCAGAACAATGGCCGGAGGGAGCGTCAACTTGTCGATCGCTTTCCGCATGGCCAGGATCGATGCCTGGTAGATGTTGATCCTGTCGATCACCTCATGGCTGACGATGCCAACTCCAATGGACAACGCAACTTCGAAGATCCGGTGATACAGCAATTCCCGCTGCTTCGCGCTAAGCTTTTTCGAGTCGTTCACACCGTCGATGTAAACTCCTTTCGGCAGGATAACGGCAGCAGCGACAACCGGTCCCGCGAGAGGACCCCGTCCAGCTTCATCGACTCCCGCAACATGCTCAAACCCTTTCTCCCAATAGAACTCCTCCAACTCCAGTGTCGGCACCAGTTTCATCTTCTTCGATTTTGAAATCTTCTCATCCATGCTCAGGAGCCAAGGAAAACTGCAAAAATCCCCCCTATCATACACCCTTTTAAGATAAGACTTAGCCGCCTCAAATTCGAGAGCGTTGAATCGTACCACATCGCTATCACAACGTAGGCGAGCGCAAGGTTTACGAAGAGGACCACTAGCAGATACCGCAGATCATACACACCGGCAATGAATGGAATGAACGTTGCCAGGATCAGAACACCAATTGCAATCGAAGCGCCGAGGAGACCGGCTTCGGGGCCATGTTTCACTGGAAGCGTCTCTGCTCCCACTGTCGCATCGCCATCCACATCCTCAACATCCTTCAGTAGTTCCCGCGCAAGATTGGCTAAGAAGGCGAAGAGACCTGGGTAAAAGCCAAGGTCGAATCTGCCGGCCACGAGAGCGCCAAAGGGAAACGCGAGCCCCGTCATGAAAGCAACTGCGATGTTGCCGACGACCATGGTTCGTTTCAAGTAACGGCTATACACATACAGCCCGCCTACCCATAACATAGCGATCAGGACATCCCAGACTCCCAGGAGGAGACTGAGGACAAACCCGCACGATGACGTGACAATCCACAACCTCCACGCATCGCCGAGGGTAAGAGCTCCTCGTGGCAACGGCCGGTTCGGACGATTGATCTTGTCAATCTTGATGTCGAAGTAATCATTAATCGCATTTCCACCACCTGCAATCGATGAGGCTGCGATTGCGGCGACAAGTATCCAGAACCAATCCAGGCCCGATGGCTTCGCCAGCATTCCAGCCACAGCGACCGTGGCAAACACTATCGCTAGATTGACGGGACGAAGGATTTCGATTCTCGGATCGAGAGTCTTAGAATTCATTGATCAGCCGTATGTGAAGTTTCGCTGTACTGAAAGTGTCCCCTTCTCCGAACGCGAGGCTTACCCCGATAAGGCCTAAAGGGGTATCCATGCGAATCCCGGCGCCATAGCCAACCTTGTAGATCTCCTGCTTCACTAAACCGGCTTCCGGCCGGTCAGGGATCAGAACATACCCGATGTCGACAAACCCAAACGCGTAGGAGCGCTGATCTGTGAGCAGCCGATATTCCAGATTCGACCAGGCGATCCGCGATCCCAGGAACTGCCCTTCGCGATAGCCGCGAAGCGTGTTCGATCCCCCCAATCTGTACATATCGCTCAATTCAACTGCCCCACTTCGGAAATCCCTCGCGGACACGTTGGCTGCCAGCACCTGCTTCTGAAGAGGAGAGAACAGATATTCTAAATCAAACGAGAGGCTTTGAGTCGAACTCCGATCGCTCGAACGTTGCAGAGCTGAAGCCTGGATCTCTTTGATGCCTGTCCGGTACTCAGTCCGATACCTCAACCCGCTCGTCGGAGTCACCGGGTCATTACGGGAATCGTACGAAACCGAGACGCCCACACTCGTCGTGCGGCTCTCGTTCGCAACCCGGATTCCATATCCTTCCGTCGGGAGGACGCGTTCACTTGAGAAGACAGCTCCGAGACTCAGCTCGTCCGTTGCCATAAGCTCGGCGAAAAGGCTGTAGCTGTTCCGGATGTACGTCGAATCCTGTTTTCGCTGTGAGAATCCCGCTTCAGCGTTCACAGGGAACGAGGCAATCCACGGTTCACGATAGTGAAGCTCGATTTCCTGCGAGGTCTGGGTTTCTCGATACCATCGGGCCGAAAGCTTCCTCCCCGTGCCGAGGATGTTGCGGAATTGCACGTCTGCCAACCCGGTGACATATCCACCCGAACCAGAGCTGCCAGAGGGGACATATCCGATAATTCCATCGAACCGGTTCGGATTCCCTTCGGTCACCTTCACTGAGAGTCCAACACTCCCATCAGGATTCACATAGAGCATAGGCATCGATACACTTGAAAACAATTGCATCCGTTCGAGCCTCTGTTTCACACGGCCCGGTTGGTCTCCCCGAAAAACTTCTCCCTCGGTCAGACGCGCTTCCCGCCTAATCACTTCCACCCTTGTGGTGGTGTTTCCCTCTACACGGAGGTTCTGAATTCTCGCCTGCGCCCCCTCATCGATGCTCAGAGTGATCGCAGCCCCCATAGAATCCTTCAACTCGAGAAAGCTTATGTCCCGGATTTCGACTCTGGCGAACGGATATCCCGCTTTTTCGTAGAGCTGAAGCAGTTCGCCGATATCCCGTTCGAGTACGGCCGGCACGAATTTCTCCCCTTTGCGCGTGCTGAGGGCTCCCTCAACTTCCGGCTCGTGCAGCGATCTCAAACCGTCCATCTGAAGCGATGAGACAACGACTTTTCTCCCTTCGCGAATCGAGAGGACGAGTCCCACACTTGAACCGTTGGCCATCGGGAGGAACCTGACCGAATCAACTCGCGCAAAGAGAAATCCCTCAGATGCATAGCGTGAGATGATCCGTTCCGGATCAGACGTGACAAACGGAGCTCCCTGCTTTGTCTCCATCCAGGCAAGAACGGTTGAGGTGGAGATGGACTC
>JBEKOB010000076.1:0-19330 GCA_049522195.1 Bacteroidota bacterium | reverse complement strand
ACTCGACGGCAGCACAGTACGTGGTCGCAATCGGAAGAGATGGAACGACATTTCCCGACTCTCTCACGTTTGCTGGCGGGGACATGGTGATTTCGAACCTGCAGAGGGACTCGCTATACTTCATGAAAATCCAAGCAGTGAACCCGATCGGGGCATCGGCGTTCTCGGAGGTTCTTGCGGGAGTTCCATCGTCGGCTCAGCCGCAAACGCTCGTTGTCAACGGGTACGACCGCGCATCACTCGGCAACACGCGCGATTTCATCAGGCAGCACGCAGCGGCGTTCATGGCGAACAAAACACCAATCGCCTCTGCCACGAACGATGCAGTCATCGACGGAGTGTTTTCACTGGGAGACTATACGCTCGTTGACTACATACTCGGGGATGAGAGCACGGCGGACGAAACATTCAGCAGCACCGAACAAACGAAGGTGAAAACATACCTCCAGAACGGGGGAAGGCTTTTTGTCTCCGGTTCCGAGCTCGCCTGGGACCTCGACGCAAAAGGGAGCGCTTCGGAGAAGGATTTCATCAACAACTATTTGAAGATTAAATACGTCGCGGACGCTCCGAACGGCTCCCAGGGCTCGGTTTATCAGGCGGAAGGATTGAGTGGCAGGATGTTCGATGGCATTTCTGCAATACCATTCGACGATGGTACGCACGGGACATTCGACGTGCAATGGCCTGATGTGGTCAAACCTTCCGCAGGGGGAATCGGATGCGCGAAGTACACCGGCCTGGACACGGCGTCAGGATTCTGCGGAGTAAGCTTCAAAGGGCAATTCCCCTCGGGCACGAAAGAAGGAGGTGTAGTCGCTTTCGGTTTCCCATTCGAAACCATCTACCCGCAGGATATTCGCACAAAGATCATGTCGAAGATCCTTGTTTTCTTCTCGATGATCTCTTCGGCCGGCAAGGAAGAGAGTCTCCCGCACGAAATTGTCCTGGAACAAAACTACCCCAATCCGTTCAATCCCACGACAGCCATCAGCTATCGGCTATCCGCCGTCAGCAACATAGCCTTAAAGGTCTTTGACGTCCTTGGGAGAGAAGTTGCAACAATCGTCAACGACAAAGAGCAGCCAGGCACTCACACCGTCCGATGGGATGCATCCCACGTTCCGAGCGGCGTCTACTACTACCGGCTGGAAGCGAACAGCGTGTACCTGACGAAGAGGATGCTCGTCCTCAAGTGACCCGACGTTTGCAGCGAGTTCTCATGAGACATTAACATTCCTTCATCTCCCTCCCACCGAAATTCATGCCGCAACTTGATACACTTTCTCATCTTGACCCATAAAATGTAGAATCTCCACCCTTGTCGAAACCAAGAATCCCATTAAAACCTGACCCGCGACACAAACGGCATATGGCACGCCGATTGATACATAAGGGAGTGTGAATTCTGGCCTTGCGTCTCGCTGGACATTTTCGTGTGGCAATTCCGGAAGTATGCGAAAGCGCCCTGTGACATGCGTCATTTGACATGACTTCCAAATTATGGTAACATACCGCCAGTATACGCATCGTTCCGCGGGGGGATCACATCCCTCATCTACAGCAATTAATCTGAACTAGAGGAAGGACGAGACTGTGGGCACGGGTCAAACAATCTTAACTATTGGAGCCCTCACGCTTCTGAGCTTCTCGGTACTATTGACGAACCGTTCTTCGCTCCAATACGGCTCGATCATCAATCAGACGGAAATAGATATTTATTCCGTTTCACTCGCTGAGTCCATCATCGAGGAAGCGGCCGGCAGGGCGTTCGATCATTATAGTGCGAGCGACACCGCATCAGACGGCGCCGTCATCACGTCACTCACACAGCTCACCGATCCGGCCTTGCTGGGAGCAGAAGGCGACGACAATTATACAGGTTCGTCAGGATTCGATGATTTCGACGACTACAACTCCTGGTATTCTCATCCATACGTCGTGTATGTGCCGGGAGTGGACTCCTTCCACATACAGGCTCAAGTATTCTATGTTGACACAACGAATCCTGATTTGGCTCTCAACACGCGAACATGGCACAAGAAAATGATTGTGAAGGTGTGGCCCACGATTACGCCATGGGGAGAGACCACAGCCTCCGGCAAAGCGAAACCCGATACGGTAATCATGTCATATTTATACAGTTACTGGTGGTTCAGGTGATCCTATGGGAACAAGTACAATTCTTGACATCATCACGTCCGCCGTCATCGCTGGGGTGCTTCTTCTGATAGCGCTCAGGCTCAACGCTCAGGCGAATGAATCGACGATGGTTTACAACGGCAGCGTCATACTCCAGCAGAATATAACGACTCTTGTCGCATGGATCGAGCATGATTTCAGACAGATCGGCTATTGCAGGGATTGGACGAAAATCCCGAAATCGTCGGCTGCGTTCAGGAGAGCTGATTCATCCGATATCACGTTCTGGACGGATGTGAACAATACAGGCAACCTTGACTCGATTCGTTGGTTCATCGGCCCCCTCACGGATCCAGTCGTGGCCGCAACGCCGAATCCGAGAGATCGTTTGATCTATCGCGTTGTCAACGGCGCAGCGACAAAGGGGTGGAATCTCGGCGTGACGCAATTCCAGCTGAAGTACTTCGACTATACCCGCCGCGTGCTGACGACGCCAGTTGCATCACCTGACATGATCTTCGAGATTCAAATCTCGATCGCCTGCGAGAGCCCATACAAATTCAGCACGCAGTGGCAAAGCTCAAAGAATGGCTCCGACAGCTCGGACTTCCAAGTGTTCTGGCGACAGCTTCGCCTGGCGGCAAGGAATCTCAAGGCTCGATAAAAGGGGAAGGACTACCGATGGGACGAACATCCATACTCATGATTCTTGCTTTCAGCACGGCGCTCATCCTGAAAGGGTTCAACCTCTCAAGAGTGTCCGCCGATGCCTATACTAATGTCGTGACCTACTACAGCCGGGCCGCGGCACACAGTATTGCAGCAGGTATGGCGAATATGGGCTCGCAGGTAATCTACAGAACACCGAACGCGTTCCCAACGTGGATGAATCGCGCCTTTGCGGGGGGAACGGTCAATCTCTGGACGAAGACAATGGATTCGCTCGGAAGGATGCGTTTGACTGTGGCAAGCAACTATAAAGGATACCTGGACACAGTCAGCATCGTGTGGGGTCAGAGCAATTTCTCCAAGTTCGCATACTACAGCGCCACCGAAGGGTCTATCAACTGGGCAGGTAAGGACACCATCTACGGACCGTTCCACACCCAGGACAAGATGACTGTCAACGGAGGCACTCCGCCCATCGCAAATCCGGTCTTCTGGGGTAAAGTGACGAACAAGCTGGGGATGACGAAAAACCCATCAACCACAACACCAGAGTTCCATAACGGATATCAGACTGGCATCGACATTCCAATGCCATCGGATTTCACTCCATTGAAGAATGCGGCCCTCACAGCAGGGAAATATATCCACGGTCAGGATGTGACAATTACGTTCGATAGTATGAGCACCGGATACATGACAATCAAGATCGGCGCGGCCGCCGCGCAACACGTGCTGATCAGCACGTACGCCCCGAACGGCGCCCTAGTCATTGACAGCGCGAACGTCCGAATCAAAGGAATCTTCAAGGGCCAGTTAACCCTTTCTGTTCAGTCGGGAGGTGTGGCCAATAAAGGAAAGTTGTACCTGGATAGCAGCGTTGCGTATTGCAGGAATCCCTTGGATCATCCGAACCCCCCCGATATGCTTGGCCTGTGCGCCACAGATAGCATCGTCATTACGAGAAACACCAACAACGCCAACAATATTACTATTCAAGCCGCTCTTTTCTCGCTCACCAAAGGCTTGGGGGCCGAACAATACGACAACAGCAACTACGGCACCCGTGGGAGAATAAACCTTCTGGGGGGAGTTTCACAGAAACAGCGCGCCGCCGTGGGAACCCTCGCTGGCGATGGCAGCGTAGCCACGGGATACTCGAAAAGTTACCGTTATGACGATAGAATGATGAACCAAAATCCACCATTCTATCCGACAACGGGAAGCTACGAGATCCTCTCGTGGTATGAACGTTAGCTGCTCTGCCCAGCTCTACTCGATTCAAAAAACCCTCTTCCTTGAAAGAGGGTTTTTTTTGCCCAGTTGACTTCTTGCTGGGTTTGTCCCCTGCTTGCCTTGTTTGCCTCCCGCTGGCTATCCCCTAAAAGCCTGGACCTGTCACGACTCATCAATACTCGGTAGGACCACAATTATTCGAGAATCCTCCGAAAAACGACGGATTATGAGCACCCATGACCTGTGACAACCGTCATGGAACGGGGGAACTTCACCACAAAGCACTTCGTTGAGACGCATAAGCAGCACAGGTCCGTTTGACCTGAATCCCTCCATAAAGAGGCGAGCCAAATCAAGAAACCTACGAGGGTCGTGAATGAACACAGGGCAGACCATTTTAACGATCGGCGCTCTCATAATCTTGGGCATGTCTGTGTTGACTACCAATCGTACTTCATTGCAGCACGGTGCGATCATCAACCAGACAGAAATTGACATCTATGCAGTCTCTTTAGCCGAGGCAAAAATCGAGGAGGCCTCAGGAAAGGCCTTTGATCATTTCAGTTCAACAGACACTGCGGGCAACGGTAATGTCATCACATCTCTGACGCAGCTGACGGACTGGAATGTACTTGGAAAGGAATCAGATGATACTGTTGCCGCAGGCCCACCGATGCATTATTTCTTCGACGATTTTGACGACTACAACTACTACAGCGGTAACAATCCATTTAAATTGTACGTTGATGGAGTCGACACGTTCCACATTCAGACAACCGTGTTCTACGTCGACACTACGAACCCGGATGTAAACGCCGGGACACGCACGTGGAACAAGAGAATGATTGTTAAGGTTTGGCCGTCGATAACACCGTGGGGAGATGCGCATCCCAAACCAGACACCGTCATCATGTCATACACTTACAGTTACTGGTGGTTCAGGTGATCCTATGGGAACAAGTAGCCTTGTCGATATCATCAGCTCCGTTGTCATTTCCGGATTGCTTCTTCTCATTGCCCTGAGGCTCAATGCACAGGCCAATGAGACGTCGGTAGTCTACAACGGCAGTGTCACGCTTCAGCAAAACATGACAACGCTCGTAGGTTGGATCGAGCACGACTTTCGCCGGATCGGGTACTGCAAGGACTATACGAAGATCCCTTTTCCGACACAGTCGATCCGGAAAGCGGACACGTCGGACATCACGTTCTGGACTGACGTCAACAGCACCGGGAACCTCGATTCGATTCGCTGGTATATTGGTCCAACGAGCGAGATGTCATCCACACCCAATCCACGCGACAGGAAAATCTATCGTCAGGTGAACAACGCGACTCCCGTCGGCTGGGTCCTCGGCGTGACACAATTCCAGCTTCAGTATTTTGACTACGACGGCAAATTGATTCCAACTCCCGTTGCGCAACCGTCAGGCATCTATTCCATGCAGATCTCAATCGCCTGTGAGAGCCCGTACACAATCAAAGAACAGTACCGGTCGGAGAAAGCAGCCGATTCGCTGACGGATTTTCAAGTGTTCTGGCGACAGCTTCGTTTGGCATCACGTAATTTAAAGAATCGATAAGCTGAGAGGAGCGTTTTATGGGAAGAACTTCGTTGCTCATGGTGATGGGGTACAGTGTCGCGCTTATCGTCATGGGATTCAATCTGTCAAGAGTATCCACATCAGCCTATCAAAACGTCACAGACTACTATGACAGAGCAGCCTCGCATAATCTCGCGGCAAGCTTTGCCAATATGGGCTCGCAGGTAATCTACAGGACGCCAAACGCGTTTCCGACATGGACAAACGTTTCATTGGGCGGAGGCAAAGTAAGCCTCAAGACTGTGACGGTAGCGGGTCCCGGAACTCCTCCCGCGCAAAACGTACAGTTGACGGCAACGAGCAATTACCTGGGCTACCTGGACACTGTGATCATCGTGTGGGGACAGAGCAAATTCTCAAAGTTTGCCTATTACAGCGCTGTCGAAGGCTCCATCAACTGGGCCAACAAGGATACGATCTACGGACCGTTTCACACACAGGATAAGATGACTGTAAACGGTTCTCCGGTTTTTTGGGGAAAGGTGACGAACAAGCTTGGAATGACCAAGAGTCCATCATCCTCAACGCCGCAGTTCCTCGGTGGATATCAAACAGGGATTGACATTCAAATGCCAACAGACTTCACCCCGCTCAAAACGGCAGCTAACTCAGGAGGGAGGTACATCCACGGACAGGATGTGGTGCTGACATTTAACAGCGATAGCACGATGACGATCAAGATAGGGGCCAAGCCAGACACCATTGTGAAAATCAGAACTTATGTACCCAACGGGGCACTTGTCATTGACACCGCCAATGTCCGTATCAAGGGGAAATTCACTGGCCAACTAACGCTCTCCGTGCAGTCGGGCAGCGTAGCCAATAAAGGGAAGATGTATCTTGACAGCAGTGTCGCCTACGTAAATAATCCGCTCAATGGACCATCGAACGATATTCTGGGCCTCTGCGCCTCCGACAGCATCGTGGTCACGAACAATAGCAAGAATGCAAGCAGTATCACCATTCAGGCGGCCCTGTTCTCATTGAATAAAGGTCTCGGCGCCGAGCAATACAGTAATGGGGTAACGCGCGGAAGGATCAATTTACTTGGAGGTATCTCGCAGTACCAACGCGCTGCCGTGGGGACATTGGACGGCAGCGGGAATGTCAATTCGGGATACTCGAAGAGCTATAGCTACGATAGTCGATTCATGACTCAATCACCGCCATTCTATCCGACAACGGGAAGCTACGAGATCCTCTCGTGGTATGAACGTTAGCTGTTGTCAATCCGCAGCGCAGATCCCGAGCAAGGCAAGAAGTCTGAAGTACAGGAGAGTGCCCGAAATCAAACCACGATTCCGGGCACTCTCGTTTCATGACATACAGACACACCGATTACTCTTTTCCCGTCACGCACCCACCCGCTCACTTCAGAAGAAAGCCAACGACCGACCGTGCAGAAACCGCGTAGGAATCCTGCACGACCATTCCTTCGCCGTCTCGTGGATCAGCAAAATCGCCCGGGCTGTCGAGAGACGTGTCCAACATGCGATGCCATTGCTTGCCAGCGGCAGGAAACGGAAGCTGGAACGTGAGAGGCTCAGAGAATGCGTTGAAGATGAAGTAGAGGTCGCTGTCCAGCCCGTCGAACTGAAGCTCTACGGCAATGGAGCTTGAGTGCCACGACCAATCCGGCCTGTGCAATTCCACCCCATGCCAGATGATCTTAGGTATTTCAAGTCCCTGGCCGATGAATTCCCTCTGCCGGAACAAGGCGTGATTCCTCCGAAACGCTATGAGGCCTTTGAAGAACCTTAAGAGGTCCTCGTTCTCCCCGGCCGCATTCCAATCGAGCCAGCTCACGTCATTATCCTGGCAGTAGGCATTGTTGTTCCCATTCTGCGTTCGCCCAGATTCATCTCCCGCGAGAATCATCGGAACGCCCTGGGCGAGGAGCAACGTTGCAGCCATGTTTTTGATCTGCTGTCTGCGAAGTTTCAGGATGGACGGATCCGTGCTCGGCCCCTCTTCCCCGCAATTCCAGCTGTCGTTTTCATTCAACCCATCGCGGCCCTGCTCGCCGTTTGCCTCATTGTGCTTCTGATTGAAGGAGACGAGATCGGCCAGCGTAAAGCCGTCATGGCTGGTGATGAAGTTGACACTGTGGAACGGCGCCCTGCCGCTCCCGCGATAGAGGTCAGCACTGCCGCAGAATCTGGTCGCGAGCGCACGGACCTTATCGGGATGGCCTATCCAAAATTGGCGGACATCATCCCGGAATCGGCCATTCCACTCAGCCCACCGACCCCAGCTTGGGAAGCTCCCCACCTGATACAAACCCGCAGCGTCCCACGCCTCGGCGATCAGCTTTACATTTGCAAGCACGGGATCGGCTGCGATACGTTCAAGCAATGGCGGGTTCGAGAGAACGCTCCCGTCGGTCCCCCGGCCAAGAATGGAAGCAAGGTCAAACCGGAAACCATCGATATGCATCTCTGTTACCCAGTACCGGAGTGAGTCGAGTATGAGGTCCCTGACAACCGGATGGTTGCAGTTCATCGTGTTGCCACATCCGGAGAAATTGAGATATGCACCGCTCGTCTGATCGGCGATATAGTAGACCGAGTTGTCAAGTCCGCGAAATGAAATCGTTGCCCCCTGATGGTCTCCCTCTCCGGTATGGTTGAAGACCATATCGAGAATGACCTCAATGCCTGCATCGTGAAACTCTTTGACCATCGCCTTAAACTCGCGCACCTCGCTCCCCAGAGATGGATTTGAAGCATAGGATGCCTTCAGCGCAAAGAAGCTGATCGGATGATAGCCCCAGAAGTTCAGCAGTCGCTCTCCGTTGGCCGGGTTGCAGGCGAGGCAATCTGTCTCGAGAAAGTCTGTCACGGGCATGAGCTCGACGGCCGTCACGCCGAGCTCTTTCAAGTAGGGAATCTTCTCAGACAGGCCATGAAAGGTTCCAGGATGGCTGACATCAGATGAAGGATGGCGCGTGAAACCGCGGACGTGCAGCTCATAAATTATCGAATCGGCGAGATGCCGGTTAAGAGGGTGATCATACTTCCAGTCAAAATCCGGATCGATGACCCGCGATCGGCGAAGCCACGCGGCATTTCGATCTGCCCGCCCCCGACCCCAGACCTCTCCGCCAGTCAATGAGCGGGAATACGGATCAATGAGGACCTTTTCAGTATCGAACCGGTGGAGGTGGGGGGCAGGATTGCCCAACATTACGACCCTGAAGCCATACTCAACTCCTGGATCAAGGCCTTTGACGCACGCGTGCCAGATATCCCCCGTCTTGTTGTAACGAGGATCGAGCGGAAATTCCGCAAGCGGCTCCGCCTGTGAAGGGGCGAACAACACGAGGCTGACATCCGTGGCATTTCTTGAGAAGAGAGAGAAATTGACGCCACCCCGGACTGATGTCGCTCCCATCGGAACCGGTTGTCCCCGCGCAATTTCGAATTGCTCGGTGACGACATCCAGGATCGAGATTTTTGATTTCGTTTTCGACATTACCGTTTACATTCAAGTGTTTTCATCGCCGGTTTCTCCTCCTCAGCAGCACTATCGGCATGCTCAGCGAAACCAAACCGATTTTGTCCTCAACGCACGGACCGTTTCGAGTCCCCCCTCTCTTCTTCCGGCACCTGAACGGAAGATTAGCAAACGATTTCCTCAACTACAACGAGACCCCCCCTAATACCAGTTGGCACAGCGTTGATTCCCCCCCTTTTTTTGTGCACATTGGTGAAAACAGGAAGACTCAACGGCACACACCACGATGTTGGCCTGGATCAAACATATCATCATGCTGGTCTTCAGACCTGTGCGGGATTATTTCATCACGCATCCCGCGCTGCTCTCAGGGTATATCATCTATGCGTATTTCTTCATTGCGACAATGGACTTCTACCGGGATGTGAAACAATCCCACTTCAAGGTGAGGGGCATCTTTGAACGATTTGATGCACTCGTTTGGATGTGGCTTCTGGCGGTTGTTCTGGTAAGGGTGATCGAGTACCGTAATAAATTGAACGAGCAGGAAAGGATTCGCCTGGAGAAGGAAAAAGAGCTGGAGTTGAAGAGCATTCAGTTGAAAACTGCTCATCAACTGATTCGAACCCTGCAGCACCAGATCAACAATCCCCTGACCATTATCCTCCTCTATGTCCAGCGGGCGCTGCGCAAAGGAGAAGCAACACCCGAGGTCCTGGACAACCTCTCACAAATTAAAGACAGCGCCGAACGCATTGCGACGACGCTCCGCGATTTTGCTCACGCCCAGGGGATCGAAACAGTTGACTCCCCCGTTGGCGACCTCATTACACCACGTAAGCAGGATGACCCAGCACGAACAATGGATGAAACAGGCCCTTCGCGAAGCTGAGAGGGCGTACGAGCAGGATGAAGTACCCGTGGGAGCCGTCGTCGTGCAGAAGGGGAGAATCATCGGCCGGGGGTATAATCAGATTGAACGCCTGCAGGACCCGACAGCACATGCGGAGATGATTGCGATCACTGCGGCCTCAAATCATCTCGCATCGCGGCGTCTCGACGAGTGCACTCTCTACGTCACGCTCGAACCCTGCCCGATGTGTGCAGGAGCCATCGTGCTGGCGAGAATTCCCACGCTTGTGTTTGCCACGTTTGATCCCAAAGCCGGAGCCTGCGGCACACTGTACAACATTGCACACGACGGACGGCTTAACCACACCGTGCATGTCATCTCCGGGATCTGCGACCGGGAAAGCGAAGAGCTGTTGAAGGGATTTTTTGGTAGGGTACGAAAGGTCGCGCCGCGGAAGTGACGCGAAAAAGTTACGCTTCTGCCTGAAGTTTCTCCGCCCTCTCTGCCACGCGCAGCTTCTCAATCATTTCATCCAGATCACCGTCAATGACACCGGCGAGATTGTAGAGCGTCAGGCCGATCCGATGATCCGTGATCCGGTTCTGGGGAAAGTTGTACGTCCGGATCTTGTCGCTCCGATCGCCGCTCTTGATCATCGATTTTCTCGTCGCTGCGACGGATGCATTCTGTTCGTTAATCTTGACTTCGTACAGCTTGGCCCGGAGCATCTTCATGGCGCGCTCACGATTCTGGAACTGCGAGCGCTCCTGCTGGCAGGCAACGACGATCCCTGATGGCTTGTGCGTGATACGAACAGCCGTCTCGACCTTGTTCACGTTCTGCCCACCTTTACCGCCTGCCCGATACGTGTCGAATTGCAGGTCGGCCGGGTTGATTTCGATTTCCACGTCCTCGACTTCAGGCATGACGACGACCGACGCCGCCGACGTGTGAACCCTTCCCTGCGCTTCTGTCTCGGGAACACGCTGAACACGGTGCACGCCGCTTTCATACTTCATTGTACCGTACGCGTTTTCGCCGGAGACTGCAAAGACAATTTCCTTGAAGCCCCCCTTCCCCGTCTCGTTCCAGTCCATGAGCTCAACCTTCCATCCTTTACGCTCGGCGAAGCGTGTATACATCCGGTACAGGTCGGACGCGAACAGTGCAGCTTCCTCGCCACCCGTGCCGGCGCGGATCTCCATGATGAAGTTCTTCGTATCGTTGGGATCCTGCGGAACAAGAAGAACTTTTAGTTCTTCTTCCAGGGAGGCCACCTGCACTTTCAGTGTGTCATACTCTTCCTGTGCGAGCGCCTTCATTTCAGGATCGCTCACTGACTCCAGAAGCTCCTTGCTCCCCTTATAGTCATTGCTTGCCTTTTTGTACCGTTGATAGGAAGCAACAATCGGTTCCAGCATACGAAGCTCCCGGCCAAGATCGCGAAAACGCTTTTGGTCAGAGGCAACGGCGGGATCCGACAGAAGCTGTTGGATCTCTTGAACTCTCTTAACGATTTTCTCAAGCTTGTCAAACATACGTTCGTAAGGGATGAACTGAATAACGATGGTTCCTTCAGGTATCAGTTGCCTGACACCGTGGGGACGGTTTCGACTTCGGCTAGTTCTTTCAAAGGGTAGTTTGCCGGGTCCTCGAGGCCAAGTGCACACTTCAAAGCAACAATTGCCACTTCCACCTGTGACTCATCTGGTTCCCTCGTTGTGACACGCTGCAACCAGAGCCCCGGTGCAATGAGCAGCTTTCCCCACCAGGTAGTCGTGTGCTTCGCTGAGAATTTGATGACCTCATAGGAGAGACCACCGACCACTGGGATAAACGGGAGGTGCGTAAGAAGACGAGTAACAATAGTGATCCTGCCAAGAATCTGGATGAGGACCGCGTCGAGGAGGCTGAATGCGAGGATGGCCACAAACATCACGATCAGGAGGAAGCTTGTTCCGCAGCGCGGGTGAAAACGGCTGTGTCCCCGGACGACAGGCGGCAAGAGCTGATCGGACAGTTCAAATGCGAACACTGTCTTGTGCTCCGCTCCATGAAACTGGAAGAGCCGCTGAATTTCCTTTGAGAGGGCGATGGCGGACAGATATCCGAGCAATATGCTGATCCGTATAAGGCCTGCAACAAGATTGAATTCCAGAGCACTCTGCTCGAAGTGAAACACCTTCGTGGTAATGAAGATGGGAAGGACGAAAAAAATGCCGACGCCAAAGGCAAGCGCCAGAATTAAAGTGCCGGCGAGGGCGAACGAAGATTGGCTCTTCTTCTGCCCGTTGGTTTTTTCCTGCCCATTCCCGGAATCAACATCCTGCATTGCGATCTCGGCGGAGAAATTCAACGTCTTGATCCCCAGATACATCATATCGACAAGCCCAATTGCTCCCCTGAGAACCGGCAGCTTCAGGAACTTGTACTTTTCTACCACCGACATGTAGGGTTCCTGCTTGACGACAATAGCCCCGTTGGCACGGCGCACGGCCGTCGCCACAGAACCGGGAGCACGCATCATAACCCCCTCGATTACCGCCTGCCCCCCAACCTGCATGGGTTTCGTCGGATCATAGAGCGGATTTGTTGGTACCCAACTCGATTTTTGATTCTCTATAGCCAATTCTCTCTCCTCACAATGGTCGGTGCGTAATGCAATATACCAAAGAATGGCGCGACTATCAACGCCGCGCTCACTATCAGACCGCGGTACAGTGTCTGCAACCGTTCTACAATGAATTCAACGCAGCAGTGATGTTTCCTAGAAGGATGGTGGGATCTGCAGAGTGCGGCGCTCGTGCAGGATCGACGAGATCGAGTTGAGCTGCAGCAAGCGTAAACTGACCGTTGGCGTAATAACTTTGAGCGAGCAATAATCGGAGACGCTTCGCCGTCACCTTTGCATCATGCGTGAAGGCATATGAGGGTTTATCTGTCAATGCAGCACTTGCATAGGAAGCGGCATCAGCATACATGTTCAGAGCGTAGAGTGTGAACGATACTCCTGCTCGTGCATCGTCCAACACGTCCGCTGGAATGCCCGTCGTCGCGATAGCAGCTGCAAAATCGGTGTTCGCCTTCGACAGATCACGCTTGTACATCGAAGACCACCCCCTTCCCTCGAGAGCCTCACTCCGAATCGCCGGGGTCGAAGCTGCAGCGTATGCATTCGTGAAGCTGGTCGCAGCCAAGTCATATCGCTGAACTTCAAACTGCTTCCAACCCAGCGCGAGATACTCTGTATCCGATTGCATGGAATTAGGGCCGGACAGCGAAGAATCCTTTGAGCACGCGACGAGCGTCAGAGCCGCTGCCAGGCCCACAACTGCCCTCAGACAGAGCAACCCTATTTCCGAAAACCAGGTCTTCATTTCACAAGCATAAGCTTCATGGTGGTGCCGAATTGGCGGTTCGACGGCGATCCCGATTCCTTCGCGTCGAGCCTGCAGTAGTAAACGCCGCTCGAAAACGCAGCCGCATTCCATTGCTCAGAATATCTGCCCGCATTGAGTTGCCGATCGACAAGAGTTTGCACCTTCCGGCCAAGGCCATCGAAAATCGTCAACGTTACCCTGGCCTGCACAGGCACGTCAAATCGTATCGTCGTGCTGGGATTGAACGGGTTCGGATAGTTTTGCGCGAGGGCAAAATCGACCGGTAGCGAGGGCTTGTTGTTCTCGACCGCGACGAGGTTTGCCTGTATCTCCAGGTTGTCGATCATCCATCCCCACCCGGTTGTGCCGGGGTCGGCATACATCCGGAATCGTATAAATACTACGCTTCCCGCCGGGAATTTGTTCAGCAGGTTCATCTCATGCTTTTTGATGATCGACGGACTACCGTTGAGCCGGCTGTTCCAGGCGTTGAGCCAATCCGGATCCCTACGAGCATCATATCCATCTTCGAGCGCGATCCAGTTCGACCCGTCCCTTGTCGCTTCGACGACGCAATAGTCGTAGAAGGCATTGGTACCGTACACCGATCCGGGCTCACCTGGTTCCACAATCGCAATCTCATCGAACCTGACAAACGCATTCGCCGACCGGACGCTGATGGGAATATTCAGAGTCAGGGTGTAGGTATGATTGTTTGAATACGGATGAGGCGTGTGATAAGCAGGATTCAGAAATCCGGACGGTGTCTGCAGCGTGAATCCGTACGACGTGAAATTCGACGTCGCCGTGTTGAAATTGTCGATGTAGAATGTGCGCGGCGTCTGGGCGGGGACAACGTTCATTCCACGGGCCGCGGAAATGTATGATCTCCCGCCTTTGTATGAAGTGATGCTGATCGTCAGTGAATCCGACTTGGCGACCTGGTACTGCACCACCGTGTCTTCAACCGCAGCGTTGGGTGCGAGGGTCATGAACCTCGAGCCCTTCACAAACACTTGTGTAGAGTCATATGCGGACCTGAGACTGATATTGATCGAGAGCGATCCGTCGGGCGCCTGAGCAGGCTTGTTGAGACGGGGGGAAAGCGTTGCCGCAACCGGGGAGACCGATGTGAGCGCCGGGATCTTGACAGTCCATACGCCGCGCCCATGGGTGGCGATTACAACCTCATCATCGACCACGCGCATTTGCCAGATTGCTACTGCCGGCAGAGCATCGTTGGCGTACGACCAGGATGCCCCATTATTTGTCGAAATGAAGAGACCGATTTCCGTTCCTGCCCAGATCTCGTTCGGATTGTGGGGCATGACGAGGAGGGAGTACGTCGCGACATCCGGGAAACCATTTGTGCTGACGGTTCCGGAGCCAAATCCGGAAATATCCTGCCATGTCTGACCAAGATCTGTGGTGCGAAGAATCTTTGGAGCCTTCGCGAACGAAAAGAGTGCATACGCTGTCTTCGGCTGAGTCGGATGCGTCGCCAATCCGGTGAGGCGTCCAAGTGTTGCGCCCATATAGTTCACCGTGGGACTGAACGTCACTCCTCCATCTGTCGAGACGTGGATTTTTCCGGTTGTGCCGCTGTTTGACATCCGAATGCCCGCCCAGACAATCTGCGGGTCAGCCATCGAAATCTCGGCTGTTGCGCCTGTCCCAAAACCCCAGTTCGAAGAAGCGATCTTGAACTGTGTCCAGTTATCGGAAAAATTATCCGACCTCCAAACACCTGTGCTTCCGACAACGAACAGCAAATCAGGGTCGCTATTCGATTTCCCGATTTGAGTGATGAACGGTCCGAGGCCGCTCCCCACATCTGCGAGATCAGTCGTTGACGACGAGAAGGTCGCACCGCTGTTCGTGGATTTGCGAACGTCGTTGTAGTACAGCGATCCGATCAACTTGGTGGGATCCTTATAGTTCCAGATACTCGCAAAACCGTCCCCTCCGATCACTGCGGTCCACGCCGCGGTGGATGACGGGCCAATCGAAGAGAGCCACGTGCCGTTGTCCTGCGTCCCGCCAAAGTATTGACTGGCTCCAGGCCGCTTGTCGACTCCGTAGAATTGGCTTGTGTTGTACCCGATATTGGGGTTTGCAAACGAAGTACCGCTATTATCGGAGACCGCTACGCCGCCATCGCTTCCATTCACGATCCGGAAACTCTGAGTGGATTGATTGAGCGGAACGACGGTGATATTATGGTGATCGGCATGTACGTACGGCTGCGATTGGTTCTGTACCCAATTCGTCATTCGTGTGTTGGCTCTGGTGAGATTGACAAGTGAACCGTAGAATATGCGGACGTATGAGGACGGGAGGTTTGCCGGATCCCACATCGAGCCCGTATTCAGGATCGGCCACAAGGCATAAATGTTTTTGTAGCGCTCGCCACCTGTGATCGCGATGTTCGCATCGGGTCCAGAATTGTTGTAAGAGACCGCGTGTATGAAGATGTACTCGCGCGGGTCGGATGCATCGTAAAGACCAAGCTTGAAAACTCCCGAAGAGTCAGTATCCCTGAATGACGCCGCCAACTGGCGATTGTTCGTGATGTCCCATACCTGGAATGGCACGGTCACATAGTCGCGATAGACATATTGCCAATTGTCCCCCACAGTAAACCGGTGAGCCTTCTGAGCAAGGCCCGGCCCAAACCGAACCTCGATCGAGACATAATCGGCATCCACAAGGCTCAGCGGCGCGCTGGTTGTGCCATACAGATCCTTCCCGAAGCCCATTCCGCTTCCCACATACGACCCATTCCAATTCACAAAACGGAGGAATGACGTTGCATTGACCGCATCGAGAATTCCCGGGGGCTGTGTCGATCCGTTGATCACCTGAATCTTGTAGATATCCAGCCCTCCCACAAAGCACACGTCACGGTCATACGGATGTGCGGCAATAGCGTTGTCATACCAGCCCTGTCCGTTCAACCAGTTTGGAGAAGTCCCGCTGCTTTGAACTGCCTTGGCCCATGTGACTCCGGCATCGTTCGAAACATAGAGATCCGAAATGGAGCTGCTGGTTTCCACTGCCAGGAAGAGACGCGCCGTATCGACTGGAGACACAGCAAGCTCCGACCTTGCCCCGGAGCCCAGTCCGGTCGATGACCATCTCCATGTAAGACCGCGGTCCAGAGATTTCAAGACTCCGGTCAAGTTTCGTGTCGCATAGAGCGTATTGAAATTCGATGGGTTGGGGACGATTTGCTGAATTCTGAAGCTTCCCCCATTCCCTCCACTCACGTACACCGCAGACCAGGACGAACCTCCGTCTGTCGAGCGGAAAATGCCTGAATTTGTCGCGGCGAGCGCAAGATCCGCATTGGACGGATCGACGATGACCCGGTTCACGTACGAGAAGTCCGTGTTGGACGCCGTACTCGCAAGCTGAGTCCATGATTCACCACGATCGGTGCTCTTCCAGATGCCATCACCGCGAACAGCGTCCGTGTTACCGAATCCTTCTCCGGTCCCAGCGTAGATAATAGAATGATTGGATGCTGCCATCGCCAACGTGACCGTAGCGAGGTTTGGAAGTGACGCAGTTTTGCTCACCCAGGTTGATCCTGCATTTGTCGTCTTCCAGATTCCTCCGCTGACCGAACCTGCAAACCACGTATTCTTTGACGCATCGTCCGGGTCGACAATTATTCCACGCGTTCGGCCCCCGACATTCCCCGGTCCCACTTCCGTCCACGGGAGTGCAGCGATCTTATTGAGCGAAGCCGCCTTCCGGTCGTTCGCCTTCTGGACTTCGATGATTTTATAATTCGCCGGATATGCTGGGCCTGTAGCCCCATCCCGCGTTCGGATATCGCGTTCGTACTCTTCGAATCCTTCTGGAGCGTCAACCTTCTCGGCTTTCCCCTCGTAGGACTCCGGCTCGCGATCGACCAGAGGACGCAGGAGATCTTCTGTGCGGGAATCCCTGATGATTGACTGGCGGGTCAGCACGAAAAAAAACATGCAGACTGCCAGCAATCCGAAGAGATGCAACAGCATGCGTCTCATGATACAACTTCCCTTCTGATAGTCACCGGACATCTACGCTTTCGAGATCCCTCGTTTTCCTGATCCGAAGATCATAAATGTAGCCGGGACGCGGAGCACGAGTTTTGTCGTCATCCCGTATCGTTCCAGGGACAACGGTGACGACAATCGAAAAGTCATCCTTCCAGTTCACCGAGCCATTCGGTATGGAATCCTCAAAAAGCACGCTCTTTGCCTTCACATCGTAGACAAAAAAGGCAATCTGATGTTGCGGATTCAGCTGTGTCGGTTTTGAGCTTTTCACGCACAGCATTGCAGTACCGGACAGATTCTGGATGAACTCGACTCCCTCACCGTACTTCTGCACAGCAAGGGATTTGTATTCTTCACCTTGGAGTTCCATCTTCTTCACATCGCCGGTGCTACACGAAATCAGTGCAGCGAGCGAGAAGATTGCCGCTAAGTAGTTGGAGATTCTCATGCCTGTACAGAATATACTCTTTTTCCTGCGCTTTCAAAGTATTCTAGCGCAACCACACCCGCACCGCATCCTTATCCTTACTTCAACAGGACCATCTTCTTGGTCATCACAGAGTTTCCAGCCCGTAACTGGTACAGGTAAATTCCCGACGACACCGTTTCACCACGATCATTTTTCCCATTCCACTGCACAGCATGAAGTCCTGGCTCTCCGACACCGTTGACGAGTGCCGCCACTTCTCTCCCAAGCACATCATACACCTTGAGCGTCACAATACTGACAGCTGACCCCTCGGCTCCGCTCGGGGCAGGAAGCTGATAGCTGATCGTTGTGGTCGGATTAAACGGGTTCGGATAGTTCTGTTCGAGCGCAAACCGACCCGGGAGATCATCCACCTGTCCATCCACCTGGCTCTTCTTCAGAATACCGAAGAGCCCCAGACGGCTGACAGATGCCGTCAATTCCCCCGAGCCTTTATCAATGGTCGATGGAACTGAAAGCCATTTCCCATTGCGGTATTGTGCAAGTGTCGATGCATCGTCAAGGTTCACATGCGAGACCCTGACCTGCGATGGATGAGAGAGAACAAGATTGGAGGGTCCAAGCGAGAAGATACCCGATGACGGCTGAGGAGTTGAATACATTGTATTTGGATCGGCAGTTCCATCAAATGCAGTAATGTAGAGAGGCGTTGCCACTGAACCTTCACCGAACGAGAGCGTCATTGCGCCACTAGGGGTCGAGAGCATGGCAGGTTCGTCGACTTTCAACAGCCTGGCATTGAATGTGACCGTCGTGTCCGAATAGAAAACTCCATATTTCTTTGCCCCACGAACTCTGAGCGAAACCGTTCCGCTTCCCTTCAGTTGTTGCGTACTGTCGAGAAATACCCTGGACGTTCCAGGCACACTGAAGAACCGGAGGGATGAAGGTCCTGAAGACTGAGTCATGGTGCCGCTCAGGCTCCCAAGCCTGAGATCAGAGGGACTGGCTGCGACGACATCAATATACTCGCTGAGTAATGGGTTCTGCAAATAGCCGACAACCAGGATCGGCGCTGAACTGGAATCGCTGTACTCGAACACCCCACGAATCATGAGGTTGAAGCCATCAAGTTGATGGTTGTTGACGGCACTGACCTCCGTCATAGTTTCCCACGTGTTCGGGACGCGGGTATATCTTGGACCACGGTAGACGTAGGAGTAATCTCCCTGCACATAGTTATCGACGGCGAGATACGTTCCAACCGAATCATTGACATCCTCCATAAATCCCAGATACACCGGTCCCTGAAGATTTGTCAATGCCTTTTCGTACGATGAGAGATCGATGTCAACAAACGTACCTAAGGGATAGAGATCTCTGTCCACGCTGACAAGGAATGGCTGAATGAGGTCAGTGCCCGGGCGTCCGTTCTTATCGCCCCAGACGTGAAACACAAAGTTCTTGCTGTCGCTCGGGAGTGCCGTACCGTTGCTGAACTCCTGGTTAAACGC
>JBEKOB010000075.1:0-19403 GCA_049522195.1 Bacteroidota bacterium | reverse complement strand
CTTGAGCGTCGCACTGTTCGAGAAAGAACCTATTCCACAAGTACTTACAACGATTGAACGCAAAATCCAACACTGCCCTCCACGCAACCAGTTGAATCTCTTCAACTTGTAGTTGGACAGTAGTGATCGCCAATTCGAAATTCGAGATTACATCGAAATGAGCATGGGAGCATTTAGCTATCGGTTGTGAGGTTCTGAGGCGGTGAAAAGTAAACAGTGAATAGTGAACGGCCAAAACTGGATCCTTGAACTTGGGACTTGAAACTCTAAACTTTAAACTCGAAACTCAAAACTCTAAACTTGCTGGTGGTGGAGGGAGCTGACGATATGATCATCCCGATCGACATCCCGCCTGTTGATACCGAGAATTACGTCGAAGTGGACGTGACGGTCAACGGACACAAGAAACAATTGAAGTATCGCGTCGAGGTTTTTCACTGGCGCGATTGGTGCCGCCCGGCAGAGGAGCGCGTCGAAGGGTTGAAAAGAATGATCACGGCATACGACAAGAATTGGCAGCTGATGCAAATAGGCATGCCGACGGATACAACCATACCGCTGATGTTCAGGCGTGTAGGGTAGATGTGAGATAGACTGTGTCGCTAGCATTGCGTACTATTCAAACCCAAGAGAGGTGCACTTGATCAAACTGAAGAATCTTTTCAAATGGTATACCAATAGTTTTGTGAAGACGTACGTACTTCGGGACATTAACCTTGAGATGCGCGAAGGGGAATTTATTTCAATCATGGGACCATCGGGATCCGGAAAATCCACGCTGCTTCACATCCTCGGTATGCTGGACGATCCATCGGACGGAGAGCAGTACTTCCTGGGTGAGCCGGTGCACACGATGGGAGAGAAGGCGCGGTCACAGTTGCATAAGAACAATATCGGCTTCGTTTTTCAGAGTTACCACCTGATCGATGATCTGACGGTCTACGAGAATCTCGAGACCCCGCTTCTCTATAAAAAAATCGGCACATCGGAGCGGAAGAGCCTCGTGGCGGACACGCTTGACCGCTTCCAGATCGTGGGTAAGAAAGACCTTTTCCCGAATCAGCTTTCCGGCGGACAACAGCAACTGGTTGCGGTCGCGCGAGCCTTGATTACGAGTCCAAAACTCATTCTTGCCGATGAGCCGACGGGCAACCTGAACTCTGCGCAGGGAGAGGAGATCATGGAGTTGTTCAAGAAGCTGAACAAAGAGGGGACGACCATCATCCAGGTGACTCACTCGGAGAAGAATGCTTCTTACGGCACGAGGACCATCAACCTGCTTGACGGAAGGGTTGTCTGAGCGATCCAGGCCTTCACTCTGAAACGACCAGCCCATGCAGGAGCGTGGAAGGCGGACGAAAGCTGTCTCATCTAACAACAAATGAGCGAGAGGAAACGGAGAGGAGCATTGCGACTGATTTGAGGCGTTATTGCTCAGGAATCTTTTAGTGAGGCGGCATGAAGCGCTCCTTGGTGGATTGCATTAGCCAAGCTGGCTGCAGCCGCACGTGTTAGGAAGCTACCAAATTTCACGTGCGGGCGCCCACCTGCCGTTGGGAATAACATCCGGCGGGCAGGCTTGATGCCGCCGTGGGGGGAAGAAGGGTGTGCACACGAGTCGCAGGATGGAATGATTCATGAGGAGGCGGGGGAATTCTTGTATTGTTTAGTAGTGTTCTTTGCCTGTAGCTGCAACAACTTCAAACAAGATTTCTCATAGGTGAAGATCGATGGGGATTCCTTGTTTTGCTCCAGAATCCTACAATCATACCTCCTTTTCCCTCAAACTGAGTTACCACACTTAAGTCTGTGTCCGTACTTTTACGTACACACTTGTCGATACTTTTCGGACGTTAATTTTGTGCGAATACTCTTCTACCATCTCACCAAGCACCGTCCCCGCCTTTGACAACTGAGTTTGACGCGTGGAATGCGGGATTGAGAACCTCCGAATTCGCAAAAAGCGATGAAGGAGGTTTTTGTGTCTTTGGTGAGATCCGCAGAGTCTGGCGGATATCCAAGGGAACATTGTGCGCACATTCAATCGTCCCCCCCCCATGCGGTCGATGAACTCCTGGCTCCGCAGCGGCGGTGGCAACTGCTTTTCTTGTTCAGAGACAACTTCTAGTGAGAGTCTCCGGCGACACCGGTCGTGACGACTAATGCAGCAACATATTCTTTCTTCTGCGTCCTTCGATCGATCATCGGGTATGGGCTTAGGCAGTTCAATCGTATCACATAGCGACCGAAAGAGGCTTTCTTCGGATCCAGCGTGGTATTCAACGTCACGGTCGATTGGTTGACTCCGAGAAGAATCCTGGCGTTTCCCTCCCAAACACAAACAACTCCGTCGGGGCATCGGGAGTCCTCTGTCACGTCCTGAAACACCAGCGTAACGTTCGTGTCGGGCAGAGAGACGCGTTCCCCGAATCTGAGCACAAACTCCTCACCGAGCCTGATCGTGTCTCTTCGCGTGCCGACCACGTTGAATTCATTCGAGGTGGTTTCGAAGGCGAGGGTGCTTCCCTGAGGCGTGTTCGTCCAATATCTCAACAGCAACCGGTACAATCCCGGCTGGGCGATGTGGATTGAGCTGTCCATGATCCGCTGCCCCGGCTTCATGGGGAGGAGACTGCTCGGGCACATCAACTCGCACGCGCCTGGAGGTGTCCAGGTACCGTTGATCTTTTGTTGAATACGAAGGTCCGGTCGTGTACAGCAGGAAGCCGGAATCACCGTCTCGCGTGAGACGTTCGTGATTGAAACCGGTATCATTTGCTGCACCACGAAGTAGCTTCCTGCGGCAAGGACCTGGAGGTGCGACGCTGCAGAAGGCCACGTCACGATGATTTCCAGATTTCCCGATGTCCCGGTAGGATTCATCTGCACTGTAGCTTGCACCGTCTGCCCTTCGACGATCTGCACGAATGAAGTGCCTGTATATCGTAAGGTACCTGTCGAATCTTTGGCATCCACCGTGATCTTCCAAGAACCTGTCGGGATACTGTTCATTGTAATCTTAATAGTGTCAGGAGAAGCGCGGACCAACACAGATTGCTTCAACGTCGCATAGCCCTCACGCTCCAGGCGGGCTTCGATGACCCAGGCGTCGGACGGAGTCTCGCTTTTGAGCATGCGAAAGGCAATAGCCCCCTGTTCCTCACTGCCGGTTGCTACCAAGGACATTGTACCATGATCCGCACACGCCATCAGGAAAAACAGCACGATCGAGATGACCGCTCCACATTTGATTCTCACTTGTTTGCCCTCCTCTTCGGTTTCATTTCACCAAACTCATCTTCCCAACCGCACGTTGAGCGTCGGCCACAAGGTGATAGAAATACACTCTGCTTGCAGCAACCGCGCCGCTCTCGGTTGTGCCATTCCACCGTGTCGCATAGTTCCCCGCGGGCATGCTCGAGTTCAGCAAGTGAAACCCAGTATGCCTTCTTATTTCTTTTACAGGTACGCCCCGCGTGCAGGCGGCAGCTGATGGTACTCCGGTTTTGATTCAACAATCTCTTTGATCAACGTGATGAGCTCCCTCAGCTTGGTGGCCTGGGGGTCGCTCGCGATGATTGCATCATTCCAGAAGAGCGCTTTTAGAGTCGAATGAGATGAGACTCTGAAATCGTACGTATTGTTTGGCGAGACGCTGACCCTGATGCTGTCCTGGGACTTGACCATAAACGTGTCCGGGTAGCTGAAGAAGTCGATCTGGTCCATCTTCGCCGTGATACGGTCAAGCTCGGCTTGCGAAAGGTGGAATGGAACCGTGATTGTCCCATCGAGAATGAGATCCTTGGTCAACGTATTCCGAAAGGTGTCCAACTCGTTCCGCGCCAAGACGCCATACCGTAGGCTGATACTTAAATCCCTCTCCGGCTCAGGTGAGTTGATACGGGAACAAGAGACAAGAAAAAAAACAAACAGACAAAAAATGCTGTTCGATTTCATCTTGGATTCCCTCACTCGATATCGTATACCACAGATACCATGTGCGTCCAAACGAACCCCTTTCGCACATTGACCGAACCGCTGGGTGCGGGGAGGAAATCCGCTGCATCATACCCCACCGATGAGCCCGGAGAATTGGCTGTCCCCATCCAACCTGAAGTAGAAACCGTTGGCTGGCCCGTACCGATGGTGACCAAAGCGGTATACAGGAAACGCGCAGGGCCGAATGAGAATCCGTACCCGCCGGTGAGCGCCCATTCTACCCAGGATTCGCGCTGGTTCCTTTTGTAACCCTGAAGATTGTTGAATTGTTCGAAGTCGTATCGAATCCAGTGAAGCTGAAGTCCGAACTGGAATGCAGACGTCTCCTGGCCGGTCCTGAAGCCCATGCGGCCGATCCAATTTCCAAAGGAGAAAAAATTCTCCACCGTTTTCGTACCCGGAGTGAATGCCTTGCCGTACGCGGATGCGGTGGTTTGGTTGGCCTCCGCCCAGGTCTCCGTTTCGATCGGTTCGTAGATCAGATCGACGCCGAAGTAGGCGTACTCCTCGCTCCTGAAGAGCCCGACTCCCAGGTTGTAAGCCGTCGAGTTTCCCGGATCGCGCGGGATGCTCATCAGGTCATAGTTGGGGATTTTAGGATGATCTTTCCAGTTCGCGGTGAGCAGCGCACCGACGCGCCAAAACTCAGCGAGCGGCCGTGTGTACCTGAGCTGCAATCCCCAGAGATTGGTTTGGTCGAATTCCGGGTTGTACTGAAGCGAGGAGGACTGCGTGGTGCCGTTCGTCACTACCGTTGCGACGTCGTATCGCATCTTGAACGTCGAACGGACGACGATCGCCTCAAGCCGCTGGTCCCTGTCCATGGTTCGCACCGCCCCCAGCCGGTAATCTGCGAGTGTACCATTCTGAAGAACCTTAGGGCTCCGGGGAAACAGCAGGTTCACTCCTTCAAGAGCATTGAGATCTCCCCACAGGACGCTTGCCCCCACCGCGAGCCCGGCACCGGGAATCGAGCCTCCCAGCATAGCGAATGAGTATGTATTGTTCTCAGGATCATTGGTCAAGCCCGCCGCGGAGCCGGAGACATTAGGAGTGACGCCGGAGACCGAATTCTGCTCCGACGAAAGCTCCTGCCGTGCCCAGTAAAGTCCCCCAAAGAAGTTTCCCTTCTTCGTGAGCGCTCCAATCGGAAGCGAGTAGCCCGATCCTTCGCTTGTGCCGCGCTTGATCGAAATCGAATACATTTGCGGTGCGGTGAACAGGCGCAATCCTTCTATAAGAGAGCCTTTGGCCGGATTCGTGAATGGATCCAGAAGCCCGTCGTCTGCCGCAACGGAAATGTCTCCGCTTGCCATGTTCGCGGAGGGGAAAATCGAGAACTGATCCCCCGTCGCGACCGGTACCGTCTTGATCGGGATAATCTGACCGGCGGCGACCGAGAGCCCAAACACACCAGCCAGCATAATGAATACTAGAGTTTTCATGAGCCTCCCCTTGTCTGCATTGTTCAACCCCGTCTTGTGGCCACCCGGATTTCCCAAGGACCCCCGCGGACGGGAAGAAAGTTCTTACGCCGGAAGCTGGAATCGCCCAAGCAGGAACGGCGCATCGGGGTGCGAGACGTTGTAGAACGACACCGCCCCTTCGCTGACAACAATCAACATATCGTTTTGCAGAATCGTATCGTAGCCGGGCTTGCCCGTGATGCGCGCGAGCTCACGGATCCTGACCGGGTCGGTCGCGTCGAGTACGACGACACCTGCGCTGTCGTCGCACACATATGCGATCTTGCTGCGTACATCGAGTCCCATTGGCTGGGGAAGAGGATATGAAGCGATAATTTTGGGATTGAAGAGATCCGCGATCGCGACAACGTGCAGCGCGCTCACAACCATGCCGCACCGCGTGCCGCCACGCAGCGTCACGTAAGCGTAGGATCCTTCCACCACCACCGGATCGCATGAGCGAGCGTGCTGGAACATCGAGACGTACTTCGGGTTACGGGGATCTGAGCGGGAGTAGATGAACATTCCGTTCTCTCCGCCGATGAAAAGGTAGTTGGTGTAAGGGAAGATGGTCTCGATACCCCATCCAATCTGGACGCGATTGACGAAGCGAGGCTTCGCCGGATTTTCGATCTCAAAAACGTAAAGCTGGTTGTAATCGACACAGTAGAGATAATCGTCCACTACTGCGAACCGGGCCATCGAGCCGCCGCGCCCTGATGAGCTTCCCGCCTCGCTTGGACTGCTGGCATCCGCTGTCGTCTTGACCTGCGAGCTGCTCGTCATGACACTCGTGGGAGAAATCGCTTTCTCCCTGCAGCCCCAGCAACCTTCGACGCCACCGATGTCATCGATTGCCATATTAGGCGGACGGCCAAGAAGGATGTCATCGCCCCACCCGATCGCGTACGACTGTCCGAAGATATTCCGCAGTGTGTCAAGCGCCTTCGGAGTCGCAGGATCCGTAACATCGAACACGATCAGATCAGCGTATGAGTCTGCATAGAGAATACGGCGATCGTCGGCAGTGCCTCGGAGTGCGGTATCATGGTTGCCGGCCATCTTAATCAGTCCGAGGTTTGCCGGACTGGAGGGGCTCGAGATGCCGAGCTGCCGGACGCCACGTGTCAGTTCGCTTACATAGAGCGTCTGATCGAAGAGATAGATCTTTCCGAAGCGGACCGGTGATGTGTCCCGATTCTCCCAGCCGACGGAAAGGACAAGCAGCACGAGTGCTGCAGTGATGAGATGTTTGTATCGATTTGTCATCACAGACCTCTTATTCAAACGTACCTTCTTGCTGAGGAATGGACCACAGGGGGTGCAAAGAACAGCCAGCTGTTCTTCGACAATCAAACTGTCGAAGATGGCCCATGTCCGCCAGTTCAACTGTCGGACAACAAGACTGTGAGCGGCTTTGCTTGCCCCGAATGATTCTGTTTCGGGGGCGGTCTATTATTGTCATTGGATCCGGAATCCAAGGGGCCTCCTAGAATCTCACACTCAGACTTACCACCGGATACAACGGAAACAGTGGAGGTGGATTGATCGTCGCACTCCACTTCAGCCTGGGATCATTGCTTTGCCGTAACGTCCAGGTGAACGGATCGATCAGGCCATAGCCGTTGAGCATTCGGAGTGTTGCCTCGAGCGGAGCTCCCCACCACGAAAACCTGTGCTGCGCCAGAAGCTCGAGACGCTGAAACCCGGGCAGCCGATCGCCGTTCAGATCATATGGTTCAGCGTAGTTGGACCCGACGTCTAACCCTAGACTGGGTTCATTCGCTGTGGATACCTTCGAAGCGTTCACACCCCTCGGCGCAAATGACGGGAACTGATCCGAAGAAAGAAGCCACACTGTGCCAAGGGTCCAGGATTCGGTCGGCGCATATGAAATGGTCGCGTAGAATTCATGCCTCCGGTCAAATCGCGGTCTGAACGGGGCTCCACCGTTCAGTTCGGCGAAGCGATCGCTCGCCCACGAGTACCCGTACCTGATTGTGCCGGTGACGGCACCGAACCGTTTGTCGAGCGTGATCTCAGCCCCAGAGACGCTCCCTTCGCCGACGAGGAGCGCATCTGCGAGCGTCCTCTTGGCGGTCGTATCATACGCGAATTCATGAAGTTTCTGTGTGGTCCTGTAGTATGTCTCGACGGCAAACCGGTAGCGGTTTTCACCGAAATTCTTTTCCATCCCAAGAGAGAACTGTAACGACGTGGACGGTGGAATCTGCTCTGTCGAAGGATACAGGAAGATCGATGGATAGAACAGGAATATGCCGCTATTGCGGTACGGGTGTATGAATTGAGTGACCGAGGAAAGAGACGAGTACAGGCGGATGTTGTCGCTGAGCGATACTGCCAGAGAGAACCTCGGGTCGACCGCCGAGAAGGAACCCTGCTTTGCCACGAACGATGTCGCCCGAGCGCCCAGCTCCGCGAGCACAGACGGCACCAACCGCCATTGATCCTGGACGTACACGGAGAGTTCCCAGGGGGAAAAGCCGTCGAACGACGCGGAGGCAATCTGGCTGGAGAACTCATTGATAGTTCCCCCCAACCGGTGGTGTGTCAACTCGACGCCGGAAAGCATCGTGTGATATTCATCGTAAAAATACTCTGCATGAGCGCGGACGGTAACGTCTTCTATCAGGTAATCCGAATCGAATTTCTTCGGCGAGCCGGCGGCGGACTCCGTAAGAAGGTGTTCGACATCGAAACCGTACCGGGTGTACATCGCCGATGCAGAGAAAAACAGAGAGGGGGACGCAACGCCCACCCATCGCAGGTTTGCCGAGACGTTTCCCCAATGGAAGGAATTGGAGATATCCATCTGGGGTTGATTTCCCACCTGGCCGACCGAATTGCCGAGCGCGTCCCCCTCAAAATATCCGATCAATGAGATCCGCTGGTCCCGCGAGAGATGGTACGTCAACTTTCCGATCACTTCGGAGGAGTTTAGATCTGTTCGCGGCTCATTCTCCCTATCCGCTGGGAGAAACGCGTCGGGGTAACCCTGCCTCCCGGAGATCATAAGGGTGGTCGCATCGAACACGGGTCCCTCCAGCAAAAGACTGGAGCCGAGCGAACCGGCTGAAGCCGAGCCGCTCAATCTCTTTCCCGCTCCATCGCGAAGCGCGAGATCGAGAATGCCCCCGATGCGCCCGCCGTAGTAGGGAGGGACGCCGCCGGCGACGACCTGCACATCCCGCAAAGCATCGATGTTGAAAGCGCTCATCACACCCCCCACGTGCAGGGGGTTGTAGATCCTCGCACCTTCGAGAAGATACTGGTTGTGATCCGAGGGGGTCGCCCGGATATACACCCCCCGGGAGATTCCTTCCGACGCTGAAAATGCAGACCGACGCCCTTCAACGGTGATTTCCGGTTGCAGGATTTCCTCTTCGACGAGCGCAACATCGTGCACCATCGATAGACCCTGTACAATTGTAATCTGCCGGTTGAGTGTCCTATACCCGAGGCGGCGGACGTGGAGAACATAGGTTCCCCCCTCAATGTTGCGGAGGGAAAAGAAGCCGGACGGATTTGTGGGACACCACCGATAGGGTTTTGCCGAGTCCTGATCGTTGAAGAGAAGCACGTCGGCACCGAGGACCCCTTCGGCGGTCAGGGAATCGCTGATTGTCCCTGCAAGTGTGGCAGCGGATGATTCCGGCTCGGCCTCACGCTTCTGAAGAAGAACCTGGTTGCCGATCCTTCTCCAGAGCAACCCTTGTTCGTCGGTCACCGCTCTCAGCGCCTGGTCAAAGGTGCAGTTGCTGCATTCCGCCGTGACTCGTTTTCCGGCGACATCCTTGTCCAGATAGATCACCGGGACGTCGTACCATCGCATCAGCGAATCCAGTGCCGCACGGAGCTGTGCGTCGCGAAAACGGAAGGAATGTACCCGTTCGCTTTCCTGCGCAACTCCGAGGCAGGTAACCGCGCAGAGAAGGCTAATGAATAATGTACGTCTTGCCGGCATGAGTGAACTCTTTCCCTGTAAGCTGACAAAGTGCGCTAAGCCCGGAGGCTGCAGTCCGCGCATCGAGAATTCCAGTAATCATCTTTTCGCGAAGGGCCGTGTCACGAACGTCTATCGTCACGCCGAAGCGCATCTCAAGCTCCCGGCATGCCGTGATGAACTGTGTTCTATCCAGCAGGAGCTTCCCGTGCATCCATCCAGGGTATTCCGGTGAGGAGATACTCGCGAGACGGTGTGGAAACGCGTCCCGCGGGCACAATGCCATCTGATTCTGTGTGAGCAACAACGTGCTGTCTTTTCCATCTTTCACGACCCGGACCTTCACCGCCCCGCTCACGACGCCGACTTCAACCGATCCGTCGCGCTCCCACACATTGAACTCAGTTCCTACAACCTCAATGTTGGCGGATTGCGTGGTAAGGATGAACGGACTTCCCGTGTGCCGGATCCGGAAATAGGCTTCCCCCGTCAATGAGACCCGGCGCGGTTCGTTGGGCCGTTGTGCAGGCGCAACAAGTTCGCTCGCGTAATTGAGTGTGATCTGCGAGCCGTCGCCGAGAACAACCTCCTTCTGCTCACCCATCCGCGTCGCAAACGTCCCGGGAGATGATTGCGGAGATGAGGTGGAGAAGTAGATGGCGGCAGCAACGATGGCGACAGCGGCCGCTCCGAACGCGAGGCGAGGCACCAGTCGGGGCCTGTACGGAACGGCTTCAGTGTCGGACCGCCTCGTCGCGCGCTCAAGCCTCAACCACTGTTGTTGCGTTTGAGGGTCGATGGTCCGCAACCGGGAGGCGCTTTCGCTGAGCGCATCCTGGATCTTGGCCTCGGCAGCATCGGGGCTTTCGTGGATGCGAAATAGTGTATTCAGGGCTTGTGGTAACCTTGATTTCATTTGCTTAGCCGAGAAAGTTGAGTGTGATTGAGGGGGTTGTACCATGAAACGATCATGTCCCTGTTTTCCCCTATCCCCGGAAATGGGAATTACTCTTAGTCAGGTCAAATTGCTCGGACCTTACGATGACAGACTCCAGACAATTCCACCGGCATTCGCGTGGCGAATGTCACTCGTGCATTGCACCTGCCTAAGTTTGTTTCTACTTTCAATAAGGGAAGCGGACAAGCACCGTATGCAGGAGACTGAGTCACAGCTCATTGAACGTACGCGGGGGGGAGACCGGGAGGCGTTTCGCGTTCTGTTCGAGAAGTACCAACCGATCATCTTTCGGCGCGTCGCGTATACTCTTCAGGATGTCGACACGGCGCACGACGTCGTTCAAGAGACGTTTGTGCGCGTGTGGAACCACCGTTCCTCTCTCCAATCGCACCTTCCCTTCCTCGGGTATCTTTTCCGGATCAGCAGAAACCTCGTCCTGGACCATCTGAAGCATGATGCCGTGCAGAAGAAACTCGAAGCAGAAACAGTTACCGCAATGTACGGATCGAAGGATGATCCCGCCGATTCATTACACGCGAGCATGCTGGAGGTAAAAGTGGCTGAAGTCATCAGGACGAAGCTACCACCGAAGTGCCGCGAGGTGTTTTTGTTGAGCAGGGTGGAGGAGATGCCGAATGCGGAAATCGGCAGGCAACTTGGAATCAGCGTAAAGACCGTTGAAAACCAGATCACGCGGGGGCTGAGGATACTTCGTCGTCATCTGCGACAGTACTTGTAAGCAGATCGTTTCAGGGACGTATCAAATTACGTAGAGTAATCCCGATGAGTGCATCTACGCGTCAAAAAAATATGCTGCCAAATGTACGGAATGGTATTTGATTGAGTAGTAATCAGATTCAGTCCGGACTGTCGTGGACTTATCGAATGCATCGTGTCTTGTAGTGTTTCCGCAGAGAAGTTGCGGAGTTCGAAAATTGCCTTGGGGGGCGATTATTATGAAACCCGCGAAAGTGTCCAGTTTACCGTTCCCACCGCTCTACAATCTCTACAGTCAATCAAACACCTTGGAGCCATCGATGCTCACAACCATTGCCTTCAAATTCTGTCGATCAATACGAATCTGGCACTTGTCCCTGGCGTTTACGATTTCTGCCATATTGCTTTCCTCCCACTGCTTTGGCCAGCCGGTTTCGATAACTGATTTCCGCATTCCGACCTCATCCTATCAAAGATTCCTCGGTACGCTGAGCGGGAGTTGGCAAAAGAATGTAGACCACTCGGGAAACGCGATTCAAAGCTCCGACAAATCAGACAACACGAATCTCACAACCGGCCTTGTCTATGTGCGATCGGAATTGAGCGAAGATAGATCCCTTGAAATCAACACCACCCTGAATTCGAATCTTCACTGGTTCGATGGTTCGAACGAGAACCCTTCAGGGCTTTATCGATCAAACTCGTCCGAAAAATCCACCAACCTTGACCTCACTCCAAGTGCTCGATACTCCACATACTTCGTGCCCGACAAATGGTTTTGGCTCGTAGAAGGACAAGGGCACGGGAGTTATTACTACGATCATAACGAATCCAGCCAATCGAACTTCGGAGTCGACAATTCACAAACAAGTTACAGCAAGAACCGGAATTACCAGTTATCAGCCGGAGTAGGGGTGGGGTTTGGCAAGATGAGAGACGGAGAGTCAATATTCGCGGCACTGAGAGTTCTTGACAAACTCGAAGAAGATGGGGTGCTTGAAAGGCCGCTCACCCGCGAGGAAATCCTTCGTCTGGTCGACCATTTGGCAAAGCAAAGTGAGTATATGTTCTCGCAGGACCGCTATGCCAAGTTCCTCATCCGAGACATTTTCGATGAACTGGAGAAAATGAAGATCCTAAAAACTCCCGGGGCGTACGCCTACGAGGTTTTGAGAGCGTCGGAAGTCTTGTCAGAAAGCATCGAGCCGCGGTTATTCGGATGGAGGCTGTCTGCAGGCATACTCCATGGTGCCAGCGAATCGGATCAGGATGGGGATCAATATTCGTCGGTTGTGAAGAATTCACAAGACTATCTTCAGATTGACGGTGACTACGGATATCCGGTTTCACTCTCTACAGAGTTGACGGCAACTATGGCTGTAACGATTCCGGATAAAGACTATCAAAGGCGAATTGGCTTAACGCTTGGAGCGCGTGCATCGTATCAAATCGGTGAACGGATTGACGCGAGCATTGGCTACACCTTGAATCGATTGAGCTATCCTCGTGGAACGGACGATAGCGAGAATTTCATGAGAGAACTGACACATAGAATCGACTTGCGATTCAATTTCTTCATCGAGAACGACGTCTCCCTTAGTGTGACAGGCGGATATTCTTATGACAATCAAATCACGTACTATTCCGCCAGCCAACCCTGGTCGAATGTGAATTCATCTTATTCAGCTTCGATTGGATTGCGATACAGGTTCTTTTGAACAATTGACCCAGCGCCGAACATCGTCCAACGTGAGCGACGTTGGAAATAGGGGATGCGGAGGATGAAATGAAAAAATCAATATTGATGTGCTGTCTCGGTGCCTTCTTCATCGGATGCAATCATTATTCAGTTGGCCCCGAGCCCGGCCCAGCGAGCAACACTGCGCAGCAGAGGTTAGGAAATGTCAATTCCCTCGCGTCGGGTTTTGGCAAAGGATTGCACCTGATGTCTGTCAATGGCAGAGATGTTGGTCCCGATGGTACATCAGGAGAATGGCAATACGAGTTCATCGATGCATCGATGCCTCCGACCGCGTATTGGTTTCACGCTACTTCGAACAGTGTCGCCTTTGATAGCAACTCGGCGATGAGGGTCGGATCCGCGATTATTGCGCATCCATGGTTTAACAGCGATGCGGCTCTCGGTTTTGCAGAACGAAACGGAGGGGCTCAGTTTAGAACGGCCAATCCGCGTTTTACAATTTTTGCGTATATGGGAGAGCCCGTCGTGCCTAATCCGACTACGAACTGGTGGATAAGTTATTATTCAAAGGATGACAACACCAGATTTCTTCTGTTCACTGTTGATGCGAACACGGGGACTACGAAGGTTTATGGCCCCGACTAAACCGAAGGGAAACAGACTGTGGTGGCCCGACAAAATGATGGAGAGTAGAGCCGCCAAAGGGTGGATCATGGCGGGCCCCGATCCTTCGACACCGTTTCGACTCGTCCCGGTAAGCATCATCGGGACTTCCGCCAAACAAGATCGCGGACAAGCGCTCAGCGTCGCCCAGGATGGGGGTAAACCCCGACGAAGAACGTCCCGATCGAAAAGATCGGGACAAGTCTGGATAAATGGAGGTAAGCAAGCCGGCGCTCGTGAGCTAGTAGGGGAGATCATTGTAATTAATGTCAGGTGGCTCAATGTATGACAGAGGTAGTGATCTATTGAGGAAGGCGATAATGTTTTTGCCTTTTGTGTTTAGTGTGCAGTTTTTCCTCTGGTCAAATCCTATCGATGGTGTTCCTTTTGCCAGATTTTCGGAATTGGTCTTCGATAATAATAACAACTGGACAGTGGAAATTAGCATTTCGTCGTATGTAGGAACCATCGACAGCATCGTTTTTAGAATATCGGACAAACAGGCAAGGCTGAACCTTTCATATCCCCCTAATAGAACACAAATTGGCATTATCACATCCGATAGTCTCACAACTCCATTGGTGATTAATCGGGAAGGAGATAAGATTGTCATTTACACTTATTCTACAAATCCCAATTCTCCCATCACAAGACTTGTCAGGATCGATTCAGTCATTTTCGGGAACTATCCGGGTGCAACCGTGGGACGGCCAGTTTCAGGTTATTCTATCTTGCGATATTCCTACATGTATTCCAGCAACCCCATTACGATTGACTGTGTTACGAAAAGTCCTTCTCTGGGTGTTGTAAATGATACGATTGGATTGAGCGGCACACTGAAGGGATATATTTACGATAGGGATAATAAAATCGTAACCAAGCTCAAAGTGTTACCGGCTTCGCCTTGCTATTTCGTATTGGAGACTCCGCTTTCGATAGATTCCAATGGGACATACACTTCAAAAATCTTTCCGACATTGTGTTCGCCAGTTAGCCTCACGGTCAGACTGGTGGATTTTGAGGGATGGATAGATTCTGTGGCGATAGAACCGTTTGAATTGAAGGATATTCGTCCAGATACCGTTGTTGTCCATGACATACATCTTAAGGACAACCGATATATTGTTACTTCAGTAAAGAGCGATGTATCTAAAATGAATGACGAGTTGAAATTGATAAACTACCCGAACCCATTTAATCTATCGACAACATTCTTCGTAAAACTACCTGACAGATTGAAGAAGAAGACTGGAAATATCACTATCGCTAATCTCAACGGACAGCTTGTGAGAACTATTCCAATTAGAGAAGGCGGATCCGTGTCTTGGGACGGCAGAGATGCTGGCGGTAGTATAATGCCTTCCGGTATCTATTACTACAAGCTCATTATTGACACGCAAGTACTCACGACCGGCTCGATGATTTTGCTCAAATGATATGAGAATACTGTTCTTTTTGCAGCTCCTCATCTGTTCGTTCGCTTTTGGTCAAAGAGCAGATTTCTTTAGAGAAGATATCACATTCCGTCTTGACGGTGTGCATCTGGACGTTGAGGGCTATTACTGGTTCTCGAATAATTCAGATAAGCCCATCGCCACCGATATTTCTTATCCGTTTCCGAATTGTTGCGGTGAGAAGATAGATTCAATCCGTGTTTATAATATTTCAGCGGCACAAAATACCCGCTACAATTTGGACGGCACGAGTGGGATATCATTCCACTTATTCATTGGTCCGCATGATACAGCATTATTCCAGATTGGCTACAGGCAGAAATTAAACAGTGACAGTGCTGTGTATATATTACGAACTACCCAGGGATGGGGTAAACCGCTCAATCATTGTGAATATAAACTGCTCGTGCCCGGCTCTTTAGTTGTCAAGGATTTTAGCTATCCGCCTGTTAGGTCATATATAATTCAAGGCGAAAAGATTTACTACTGGGAGATGGAAAACTTCATGCCTGCGCGTGATATGATCTTCCATTTCGAAATAAGGCCGTTGAGGAAGTCAGAGTGAGCAATCAGGTTGCCAACAAAGGAACTCGCTTAGTTTATATTTTCGAGGGTGTGACCTTCCGGTCCGCATTGGCGCTTGTTTTCAACAACAATTTTGGGTGATGGTGACGATCACCTGGCAAGGGTCAGTACGTGGCTCGTGGCAAAGGATGGTCGTGCTAGGTTTAAGTCAGAATTTCACAAGACAAGGCTGCGCACATCTTTCGCTCAAAGGCGAATGCACATGAAAAAGACTTGTTGTGGCGTGCTTGCTCTTGGGTTCGCCACAGTATGTTGTTCGATCGCGCAGATCAATCCGGCGTCTTATTTCCCTACATCGATCGGAAATAGATGGGATTTCTACGAAGCAAACACAAGCAATGTCATCGTCGTTGCTCAAATTGTCCTTAGGGACAGCTTTCAGATCAACGGCAAGACCTACTTTCATTTCCCCGGGATTTGGCCTGCCGATACTATTTCTGCTGTCGCTGATGGAAAGGTGTACTGCCTCAGCCAGGGCCGGGAGCAGGTGATATACAATTTGTCCTCGCTGGTTGGGGATACATGGAATTTCGAGTTGCCAATTACTTCCACTATGACCTGGAATTTCATTGCGACATTGCAGAGCCGAACAGACACGGTGGTTGTGCCTGCAGGAAAATTTCTGAATTGCCAGCGAATTCAAATTCGAGCTCAAGGCACATCCTACAATCGCACTGACTGGCTTGCGCCGAATGTTGGCCTGGTCTACATGGGTGCACAGATACCGAGTGAGTTGCGTTCGGCCATCGTCAATGGCGTTCAGTATCCAGGAGAGCCGCCGGCACTTGTCGCTCCGGCAGACAGTGCAGTCAACATTTCTGCCAGTCCAATACTCCGATGGAGTCCATCCGATGGAGCAACGTACTATGTTGTCCAAGTTTCGCCTTACACTTCCTCATTTATGACGTTCGTCTTCGATGACACAACTTCAACCACTTCACAAGTCGTAGGTCCATTGAACTATGGCACAAAATATTTCTGGCATGTTTCCGCATTCAACAACGGCGTATGGGGACCGTGGTCTCAAACAAGGCAATTCACGGTAGTACGGACGAGCTCGGTTGAACCAGCAGAGAATTCGATGCCAGCACAATTTGGATTGGGTCAGAATTACCCTAACCCATTCAATCCAACCACAGCGGTCAGCTTTCAGCTGTCAGCGATCAGTGCGGTGACACTCAAGGTATTTGATGTTCTTGGCAGAGAGGTCTCCACGCTCGTGGATGAAGTAGGCCAACCGGGCGTCTACAAAGTGCAGTGGGATGGATCTGGGATGCCCAGCGGAATCTACTTCTATCGCCTGCAGGCAGGAGAATTCGTGGAGACGAAAAAAATGATATTGTTGAAATAGTATCAAGCCATTGCGATGCTGCTGCCATTTTTACATGGCATTGGTCAAAGAAAACAAACGTCGATGAATAGTCTTTCGAGATGCTTACTGAGCCTTGTTTTATTTGTTCCCATCGTCACCAACGCGCAAGATCAAGCAGAGAGAGCACGTCAAGCCGCGGAGCAGGAAATCATTAAGAAATTTGGTTTAACAGAAGAACTGCTGACAAAATTGAAGCAAAAAGGAGTTGATGTCCGAACTTCTTTGCGTGGATACAAATATTGGGACGAGAAGGTTCGTGCCGCGCTCTCCGATTGCGTAATCAGAGGTCGGGTGGATTCCATCATAAAAATGCCAGCATCTAAAACAGATCCTTTTCGTTCAAAGGCTCGGATCAGCGTGACGGAGGTTTTGAAGGGTGAAAACAAGGATCTCAAAACTGTTGAAATACTGCTAGAGAGTGGCCCTCTGTCGAAATCAGGGAATGAGTCCATAATAGTATTCCCTGAGCCCCGATTCCGGGTCGGAGAAGAAGTCCTCCTTTTCATGCACTATCCTGAAAAGGATTCGTATTTGACCACTGTCTACAGAAGCTACTTTCAGAGGCATGGGCTACATTTGCAGAGCAACGTTTTCGTAGTCGACGAGCTGTCCAAATTTACGATCAAGGACAATAGCGTGTTCTACTATGGGATTGACAAACCGATTAGTCGTGTCGTGGAAGATGTGAAGGAGATCGACAGTTTGCTGATAAAGTGAATCCCGAATATACTTCTTTCAGAAAGTTCGCAACGGCACTGCGGTTTGCCTAACCGAAGTATAACTGGCGTGTGATTGAAGAAAACATTGGCACCACGAATGTCGCACATATCGATCGCTGTTTTCGCTTTGCTGCTATTCAGGTTTGAAGCCATCGCTTCCGTGAGTCACGATCTGGATAGTACTCAGGAGACGTCTACTTGGGCTAGCTTAGGATTTGGTGGAGGCACGCTCTCGACAAGTTCTGGATTCTGCGGAAGGATTGGAATCTCTCATCAGCGCGGCAACGAAGTTTTCACGATTCGCGCATTTCGAATTGAAGAGAGTATTACTTCCCTTGTTGAGCCGCGCTCCCCGATACCCGAAGAGAAGGAGACTGAATTCGGTGTTTTGTATGGCAGACGCTTCGAGGCTGGCGCGGGTTACAACGCATTTTCAATCGGTCTCGGCCTTGTGAACAGCCTCCATCGTGGTGCCCTTTTGAATCAGCCTCCGTACGGTTTGAATCACGAGGCTGTGAAAATCACTTCAGTAGGTGTATCTCTTGACATACAGATATTTTTCACGCCGTTCCGCTATTTTGGAATCGGATTGTCGCTGGCTGGGAATCTCAATCCAACAAGATCCTTCGGCGGATTTTTGATCTGCATTCAAGCGGGAGACATCTAACTTATTGGGCAAGTATCAATGCTCACAGTTCCCTCATGGTGTCGGCTGCGCGGCGGCTAGCAACCAGCAAACCGCCGCTTGCACACTGGATAGGCGATGGTGAAACAGAGGTTGGCAAGATGTGAAGTGCTCGCAACGGCGTTGTGCCTAAACGTTAGCTGCCATTGGCGGGCATGGTCTCACAAGCAGAGGAGGCAATATGAACAAGTTACTCGTAACGTTGCTGATTGGGATCATGAGCACTCAGATCGCATCTGCTCAACTCATCAAGTCATATGGTATCAAGGCAGCATTCACTTCCGCAAACCAGACTTCCACTGATTGGCACTCCGAAACATACCAATTCAATCGCAGAAATGGCCTCAATGGGGCAATCTTTGCTGAGTGGCTCAATGTCCCTTACGTTTCCGTCGTCACTCAAGTCGAATACTCCCAACGAGGTACAAGGAACACATTTCTGTGGCCGAATAACGAGCCAGCACCTCTACGATACGTAACCGTTGACAACCGGCTTGACTACTTGTCTCTGCTGCCACTCCTGAAGGTCACCATACCTCTCCCAGTTGTGCGGCCTTACTTGTTCGGAGGCCCGCGATGCGATATTCTACTCGGTTTCAAATCGACTCTTGGGTGGTACGGATACGACGACTTTTACAACAGTTTCAACAGGAGTACATATGGAGTGTCCGTAGGTCTAGGCGTCGAACTCGCGAGCATTCTACCTGTAGCACTCATCCTCGAGGGTCGCTACAATGCGGACATTGCCAACGCCTATTCATCCTCATCGAGCAACGTTCGAAACAATGCATACGACATCTGGTTGGGCGTTGCATTCTGACACGGCAGCGGCAGCTAACCAACAGCAAACCGGCGCTTGCACACTGGATAGGCGATGGTGAACCTGAAGTCGGCTATATATGAAGTGCTCGCAACGGCGTGTTGCCTGAACGTTATGCGCAACGTAGCTCAACAATTGGTTAGGTGGCGGACATTGTTTTGCCACTGGTCCTAACACTAGGAATCAACCACAATGAGAATATCATCTGTTCTGCTGACCATCCTTTTCGTTTCAGTCTTCTCATTCGCGACCGCGCAGGACTTGATCACGTGTGGCTTCAAACTCGGAGCAATCCAGGC
>JBEKOB010000074.1:0-19548 GCA_049522195.1 Bacteroidota bacterium | reverse complement strand
GGTTCGTGGCTCAGTGTATCGAGCTGGATGTCGCGAGCCAGGGAAGGACTGAAAAAGCCGCGCTCAAAAACTTGCAGGAAGCTCTCGAACTGCATTTCGAAAACCCCCAAGCCTCTGTTCTACCTGCCGTCCGCCGTGTAAATGTAACGGTACATGCCGCTTAGGCCCGTCACATTCCGGGAAGTTGTCAGAAAACTCAAAGCCGCTGGTTTCATTCAAGTCTCTCAAAAAGGAAATCACTTGAAGTTTTTGAAGCGCACTTCCGCAGGCACGCTGACAACAATTATCCCACGACATCGGGACATCGCCGTAGGTACGCTGCGAAGCATTCTACGTCAGGCCAACATCTCCACCGATGCATTCGACGAGCTGTGAGCCCACAGTAGAGTGCACTTCGGTTAGCCCCTCGGTCTACTCATAGAGAAGATACTTCTGCCTCTCTATCATAAAGGGGGCGCGCTCACGATCGATAGTACGAAGGATTTCGTCGACAGATATTCGGTTTTGAAACGCCTTGCGCATTTCATCCGACCCAGTCGCCTTGTCGAATGATTCCTGCCGATCCGCTTTTGCGCGGGAGAATATGTTCTTTTCGGGAAACAGGCGTTGCAGTGCGTCCATGACGTTCACCTGGACCGCCGTCATGTTCAGCTTCTCACGATCCGTTACATGTATTTGCACGCCAAGGAACCGGGATCCCGCTGTGTCAAAATAAAATGGTCTGTAGGAGAGCGGGCGGAAGCGCACTCCCGCCAATCCGCGGCTGTTCAAATAATCCGCAAGCTTGTCTCCGTTCACCCACGAAGCCCCTACGAGCTCGAACGGCATCGTATATCCCACGCCCTGATTCGCAGTACCCAGTTCACCCAGCAATCCTGTCATCACATAAAAGAGCGGAGTCGAAGCATGCGGGATGTGAGGTGACGTCGGGACCCACGGAAGACCCGTCTCATCCCACCACATCGATCTCTTCCATCCTTCCATCGGAACAACAACCAGGTTGCACTTCACACCTTTCTCCAGCCACCCTTCCATGTTGATCATCTCGGCCAGTTCACCTGCCGTCATGCCGTAGACATACGGGATTTGGTACGCGCCGATGAATGACTTGTATCTGAGGTCGAGCATTGGGCCTTCCACCCTCACGCCTGTCAGCGGATTGGGACGGTCAAGAACGACGAACTCGACATTGTTTTCAGCCGCAGCTTCCATCGCGAGTCCAAGTGTTGAGATGTACGTGTAAGATCGGACACCGATATCCTGTATATCGTACACCAATACATCGATACCACGCAGCATGTCCTTCGTCGGCTTGCGGGTTCTTCCATAGAGCGAGTACACAGGCAGGCCGGTTTGGCTGTCATTGAAGCTGTCCACGCTTTTGCCACCTTCAGCATCTCCGCGCACACCATGCTCAGGTCCGAACAATGCCACGAGTTTCACTCCGGGTGCATTGTGGAGAATGTCGACTGTCTGTTCAAGGTCGGCGCTGACGCCTGTCGGATTCGTGATCAGACCGACCCGTTTACCCTTGAGGATATCGAACCCACGGCTTCGCAGGACATCGATACCCGGCTTGACAACAGGTTTCGCCACGCGCGACTGTTGCGGGTAGGCCAGCAATGGACAGGCAAGAAGAAAGAGGAACAGAGAGATGAATCTCAGATTCATTCGACGATCGTTAGAAGAACTATTCATGTGGTTCAACCTTGTGGTCATGTGAGCGAACGTGGATCAACAGCCGTCGTGATGCTATGACAACATATGCCAGACAAAGAAATGCAACCGCCAGCAGCATCCAGGCCAATACAGATACCGGGCCATCGAGAAGGACAGCAAGGAACAGGAGAAGAAAAGCGAGAACACCGCTTGTGATGATATGCCTCAGTTCGGTTGCCATGTCGATACTGTGCGTGACTTCTTCGGTCGGGATCATCATGAGGTGGCGTGCTCCCCAGGCAAATGCTTGCCGTCGAGGACCCAGTTCTTCACAATCGCAAGATCCGACAGAAGAAGCATCAGATGTTCGAGGCTCTCCTGGGTCAGCGAGAGAAAGAAAGGTGCCATGCTCCTTCTTGCCTCCTGAGGTGCAACCTCGATGATGTCTTTGAGAAGAGCAGATACTTTATGAATGTTCGATTGGAACTCAGCAGAGAGCTTGTCATACCCTTCCCCGTCGACACCAACCCGTCTCATCACACCCATCGATTTCGTGATGAACTTCGCCAGGAATATCGCATTGTTAAACGCTTCCATTTTCTCATTCTGATTCGCAGCGTCGATCAGGAGGCCGACTTCGTCACGGAAGTTCAACGTCCGGTCGGAAAACTGTTCAAGCTCGCGGAGGAATTTCGACGTTTCAGGGCGTAACACCATACGATACCGTTCTATGATAATCAAAAATAGCCAGTTCGGCGGGATTTGTTGGACAGATTGACAATCTGTCCAACAGGTAATCATTTTCTTTTCCACATCTCAAGCAGTTCCTCGAACGTATGCTTTGAAAACTTACCTGTTCCGTAGTCGCCTCGTGCAAGCCGCTGGCGAAGCGCCTCATACAAAGTGATTGCGCAAGCGACGGAGACATTCAGACTCTGTATCATTCCGAACATCGGTATCTGAAGAAGCTCATCGGCTTCTTGCGCTGCCTCATCCGAAACACCACGGTGCTCATTTCCGAATACAAGGGCGACTTTTTGCGTTAGATCGAAGTCATAGAGCGATTGTGCCTTCTCGTCGAGACGCGTTGCGTAAATGCGAAAGCCTTCCGAGCGGAGTTTTGCATAGCATTCTGCCACCGTCTTGAACTTGCGCCGCTCAACCCACTTACCGGCGCTTGCGGAACTCTTTTTGCCAATTCTTGGGAAAGCGTCTCTATTATAGAGCAGCTGGGCTTCCCAGACACCTGCTGCATCGCATGATCTGAGCATGGCGCTGACGTTATGCGGGTCATGAATATTTTCCATAACGACCGTCAGGTCGGGCTGACGATGGTTCAACACATACTCGAGCCTTGCTATTCTCCGTTCACTCGGCATGAGGACGCTCCCTCAGGAATTTCCGGAGCGAATCACGACGCACCTGGAGCAAAAGCACTGATCCGACGACGCCCGCAGCCCCGGCAACCTGTACTGCATTGATCGATTCACCCAGCGCGAACCAGGCAACCATGATTGCGATGACGGGTTCGAGTGTCGTCACGATACCCGCCGTGGTTGCGTCAAGGATCTTCAATCCCTTCGCGAAAAAAATGTATGGAAGAAGGATGGAAGCAATTGCGAAGCCCAGAAAGATCCCCCAGTCGCCAATCCCGTATCCCTTTGCCACGATGGCCCATGGAGGATTGATAAAAAGCCAGAACATCGCCGCGAATCCGAGGGCGCCTACGAGCATTGTCCATACACCATACTGACGCAGAGTATGTTTCGAGAAAATTAGCATGAACGCGTAGGTGAGCATCGAAGCCGGCGCCGTGAAAAGAGACCAGCCGGTAAGTTTCACGTCGCTCAGAGAGCCACCGCTCACCGCGAAAAAGCACCCGCACAGGGCGAGAAAGAGTGAAATCAGTTTGATCCCTGTCAGTTCCTCCTCCCTGCTGACGGCAACTGCGTAGATCATGACAACCACCGGGGCAACATTCTGGACCAAAATGGCTGTTGCGACGGTTGATTCCTTCACTGTGAAATAGTAGGTGAAATTCGTCGCGGCAATTCCAATGATACCGATCAGGGCGAACTTGTACAGCTCGGCAATCCGGATCCGGAACACCGATCGGTCCACGACAAGGAAGTACGCTGCAAGAAGAAGGAATGAAAGCGATGACCGGGTTTGGGTGATGATCAGCGGGTCGTATCGCGTCTGGAAAAGGAATTTCGCAAGGGACGCTGATCCTCCCCACAGAGAAACCGCGAGGACGACAAACAGCATCCCGCGGGAAGAGGGACGGTCAGTTGAGGTCATTCGTCGTCTTCGGTCGATCCGGCTGCTCGGCGAGATCCCGGTAGTACTTGCTCTGTTCCTCGTCGCCGATCAGGTGGTAGAGGTGAGAAAGCCGGCTGAGGATGATTTTCTTGTTGCTGACGTGATCGAGGCTGCTCTTCAGGAATTCGAGAAGCACATCGACCGGAGGGATATTGAGATCGGGATCGTAACAGTCGCACGCATCCAGATAAGGATCAGGAGCGCTCGGCCGCGCATCCGCTGCTTTGCGATAGTATTTGATCGCGAGCTCGAAATTGTCGTAAGAGGAATACGTCACCTCGAAGACACTCGCCAGCCACATGTAAATATCGTAGGCGATGCCGGAGAATTCCCTTGCCAGCTTCTCCCCGAAGAGGCAGAGTTCGTCCGGGCCGAGCGAATGGTTCCAGAAGAGGAGACGGTACAGTTCCACATCCTGAACGCGCTGAACGATGGCATCCTCGAACGCGTCGAAGATGTCGTTGAAATCGGTGGAGTTGGCGAATTTTGAGCGAATCTCTTCGAGAGTGTAGCGCGGCATGAACAGTGTCCGATGCGCTCGAGAATGATCCAGGAGGAAAGAATTCCAATGAAAGTAAGAAACGGCAACGTGAAAGGCAAGGAACTGGCTTCGATGCCCTGGCCGGCGGAATGCTGTCTCCCTTCGATACACAATCACGATACTTGTTTGATAGAGTCCACGAACCCCATGAGATAAGTTTCTCCACCTCGGGGAGTGCGACGTGGGCTGGGTCACATTTGGTCGAACTTGGGCTTAATAATTTGTTATCATAAAGCTACATTCGCACCGTCATCAGCACTATTCAGTCAATCCAAATCTTATTGCTAGAGCATCGGGGATAAACCTCGGGGAGGGACTTTATGCTTCGGATTACTTTGATACTCAGTCTCATTCTCCTTTCATTGGCTTCTGCATTCGCGCAAGGAAGCAGCGTCAATACTGCGGTCGCGATCGCACAGAATGGGAGTTCAGGAGGAACAATCAACGACCAATCCACAAACCACTATTGGAAGGTAACGACAACATCGAATGGCTATCTGCGCTTTCAGATTGCGTCGACATCCGCCATTGACGTCGATGTGATCCTGTATGACACAGACGGGACCACAACTGTCATGTCAGACTATCAGTCAGGGGCCAACTCGGAGGTTTTCGGATTCCTGAAGCCCGGGACTTACTACCTGCGCGTGTATCGATGGACCGGGACATCCGGCACCTACACCGTGACGACGTCTTTTTCTTCTCCGGTTCGAGCCGTGGATCCGGAATCCAACGACACGCCGGCGACCTCTGTCGTCCTCAGCCCGACAGGTTCTTCGACCGGTCACCTCGGATACTACTCTGCAGGCCAGACGGACAACGATGATTACTGGAAGATCACCACAACGCAGGATGGATGGCTGCGCGTCCAGGTGCAATCTGATTCTCTGGATGCACGAGGCGATCAGAAGTTTGACCTCGACGTGATCATGTATGACATCAACGGGACGACATCGATCGTATCGGACTACCGGTCGGGGACTTTTTCGCAGGTGGATTCCTACGTGCGCCCGGGTACCTACTTCGTGCGGGTGTACCGATGGTCTGGACGCGCAGGAACCTATACGATCAAGTCTGATTTCTTCAGTCCGACACTTGCGAATGACCAGGAGGGGAACGATTCGTATCAAACCGCAGTGGCGGTATCGATGAACTCGTCCGTGACGGGCCATCTGGGTTTCTACAGTAACGGCACGACGGACACTGATGACTACTGGAAATTCACAACGACATCCGATGGGAGAATCGTCATCACGACCGTAAACGATTCGCTCGATCGGTCCGGGGCACGATTCGACCTTGATATGATCATCTACGATGTCAACGGTACAACATCAATCGCATCAGACTACCGCTCGGGGACGGTTTCAGAATGCATCCTTTACCTGCGCCCGGGGACCTATTATGCACGAGTGTACCGCTGGGTAGGCAACGGCGCCAGCTATCGATTCTCTGTTGCCCAGACCACACCGCCACGAGGAAATGATCAGGAAGGAAACGATTGGTTTGGCATGTCGAGCACACTCAGCTTCAATGTCGCGAGTACCGGCCATCTCGGGTACTATTCAAATGGAGCAACCGATACAGAGGATCGATGGCGTCTTGTCGCACCGTCAACCGATTCCATCTATATCCACGTCACGTCGGATTCGACACTTGACCTTGACATGATTGTGTATGGATCGGACACCACGTCATCGATTTCTTCAGATTATCGGTCCGGCACGTACTCTCGTATAGGAATAAAACCGACTTCGGGCTCAACGTACTACTTCAAGGTGTATAAATGGACAGGGACGGCGGGATCCTATTCCATCGTGGCGTCGCGTTCGGCTGCAGTGGTCGGCGTTGAAACCGAGAGAACCGAATCGCTTATCCCCCGCGAGCTCACTCTCGACCAAAACTACCCGAACCCATTCAATCCGACGACGACAATTCAGTACGGATTACCCGCACAAATGAAAGTCCGGGTTGCAGTGTATTCGATTCTGGGGCAGGAGATCGCAGTTCTTGTGAATTCGATTCAATCCCCTTCCACGTACAGGGCTGTCTGGAATGGAAAGAACCATCAGGGAATCGATATGCCGAGTGGAATGTACATCATTCGGCTCCAGGCTGGAGAGAATCAAATCGTGAAGAAGGCGATGCTCGTGCGATAAGCACAGGAGGGGCTTGCACCAACCGGTGCCGCCCGAGGAATGAATGCGGGAGGATCTGATGAAGGAGTCGCTGGGAAACCGGCGACTCCTTCATGTTTTGGTAACTTTTGCGATGACTTCCAGCAGCTTGACTATTGTAAACGGTTTTTCGAGATACTCAACCGAGATATCAGAATTCCACGCTCCCGCAGCGGATGCTGCACTCGTCATCATAATGACGGGTATGGAAGCAGTGGCAGGATATTGCTGCAACTCTTCAACCATCATGAAACCATTCATGTTATCCATCTGCACGTCGCTGAGAATAACATCCGGTTTGTGACGCGCTGCCATGTCAATACCCTCCAACCCATCGACGGCTTCGGCCACGGCCCATCCCTTAAGTTTGAGTTGACTTGCCAGTGATTTCCGGAATGAATCTTCGTCGTCGACGATCAGGATTTTTTTCATGAGGTCTCCCTTGATGGTAACGCGAAAAGTAGCAATTCAAGGTACGAAAAGCAAGAATCAAGCCCCCAGACCGGATGCTCACATTTGAATCTGTAGACACCCACGTCACGCGATGTGTATCAATTTGATATTGCCTATTTCGTGAGGACCATTTTCTTCACATTCATGAACATGCCTGCCTGTCCGTTGTCGATAGGTCGGGCGCTCAATCGACAGAAATACACACCACTGGGCATCACCGAAGCGTCCCATCGCACGACATGAGTGCCCGCGCGTTGAATGTCATCCACAAGTGTGGAGACCTCCCTGCCAAGAACGTCAAACACCCTCAGGGTCACAACGCTAACCGCCGAGAGCTGATAGCTGATCGCTGTTGTGGGATTAAACGGGTTGGGATAGTTTTGCGAGAGCGAAAATGAAGGCGGAACCTCCGCAGCGACGTTTTCAATTCCCACAACAATATTGTCCTTGCCGCCGGCCTCTTTGTACCGGGCAGCAAACTCCTGAAGATACTGATTCGCAATCCGGTTGCTCTGTATGATCAACGTGTTCTCATTATTGGAGGTCTCGGCCGCGCTCGTCCAGTTATGAGAACCGGTAATGACATACTGCGTCGCCGTCGTCACCTCGGCATCAACAATACCATACTTGTGATGAAAGAGCCCGGTGGTATTGCCTTTCAGTCGGATGTCGACTCCACTGCTTGTAAGGAAACTGTATTGAGAGCCCGTGTCAGTTCCGTTGTCCAGAACTCCGCGGACTTTCACTCCTGCATCCTTCTTCGATTTCATGGTTGAGGCGATATCGGACCTGGTAAGCGTAAGCATCGCCACGTTGATAGAGTTCTGTGCTTTTGCAAGCGTGCTCACGATGTGGCTTGTCGTCCTGTCGGACGGACTGAAATAGAGCTCTACAGCCGTACCATTCACATTGAAGATGTGGGGTGTGTTGTCAAGCTTGCGCGCACCAAATCTCGAATTTGCCGCGTTTGCCGTTGTCGAATCACTTCCCCACATTTCATTGAATTCGATCGTGTAGGCTCCTGCCAGCGCCTGGTCCTGAATCTCAATTGCGTTTTGAAGGTCATCGTTCGTTCCTGGATCTGTGGGATTCCATGAGCCCGTCCATACCCAGGCCTGGTCGGCCCTTCCCCCACGGTAGTCGATGATAAAGAATTTGTTGTGCTGCAATCCGACGCCGCCATTCACAGCGTCAAAATCATCCATGATCCACGGAATCCCGGCCGGCGCGATGTACTGATTGACTGTGGCGCCGGATCCTGCATAGATGTTGTCGCGCTCGATGATGAACCTGACTTTCACTCCGCGGTTCCATGCCTGGACCAGTGCCACAGCAATCGACTGTCCGACTTGACCGCTGAAACTGTAAAGAGCGCAGTCGATCGACTTCTGCGCTGCATTGATCCGACGCAAGAGCAGATCAGTGAGATTCGCGTTTCCCTTTGCGGTATCCAACCGCGCAAGCGAGGTATTAACCGACTTGTTGAAATAGACATTCATCTGACCTGTCGAGCCCAGAGACGCCGTGCTGATGACCCGGTCCCCGGCGAAACTGGTGTCCGTTCCGCTGACCGAAAACGCCTGGACATGGTATGCCGTTGCCGGCGACAATCCGGAAAATGTAATCCGGTGAACCGTCTGTGGAGTCGCATTCCCGACACTGCCAAGCTCATACGCGCGCGTCCGGCCGTAGCGCGCGAAATTCGAGCCCAGTTTTGCCGTCTCCCATTGAACGTCAAATGACGTCGGCGTAATTGACATTTCCAAAGGCAGAACGGTGATCACCGGACCCTTGGAGAGAATGTCAGCGCTGAACCGGGGCATGACCTGGTAGCCCCCCGCGAACGGAGCCGCGGAAATGAACTGGCCGACAACGCCGATGAGATCGAACTCGCCCGCCGGGGCCGGCGTGTTGGCGATGCTGCCGACATCACCGTCAATACGTACCTGGACGCTGTCGCCGTTATCGCGGAGCCAGAAATTTGTGCCCGAGCCGCTGACGCCCCACGTCGAAATCGGCTGCCCTGTCGCATCCCAGACAGTCACCCGGTTGAGCTGCACCAGCATCCCTTCGTACACCTCTAGTCCATTTGTCCCGTCGTGGGCCACCTGGGCACACGTGACAAGCAGTGGAGTCACGTCGTTCCCGCTGCTGTTGATCTTGTGGAGCGTCACGCTCGCAAGCTCCGTCAGTCCATTAAACTGTGTCACCGTCCCCGTTATCGTGACTTCATCACCAATCTTCACTGCGTTCTCGAACGGCAGATCGAATACCGCCAGTCCTCCCGACGCATCCTGAATGCACGCCGGTCCGCCAAACTCCTTGGCAACTGTGACAATTCCACGGACAGTCACGGGGTTCTGCAAATTGAGTGGAATTCCCTGGGTATCGTTGACCTTGACGACGGCGACGGCGCGCGGATTGCCATAGAGCACGAAGGAAGGCAAAGGCGTCACAAGCGCGGTCGAATCGCTTCCCGCTCCGGTCTCGAAACGGAACGTAATTTTCAATGTCGTGTCTGGCGCGGCGAGACCTGCAATTTGGATCTGGACGCTGTCAGTCGTAGAAATCGTGAACCCGCTAATTCTGACGCTGTCGTTTGTTTGTTGCAGGAGTGGCTGTCCGCCGTTGGACGCGCTGACGGAAATCGAAGAGTGTGACCAGTCGAATCCCGGATGCTTGGCAAACTTCAGGGAGGTGATGGCAGCGTCGGACACACCATGGAGAACGATCGTCACCTGGACGGAGGTATCAGCTTTCACGATCTGTGGCGAGACGTACGCCACACCGATTCCGGCCTGAATTGCCGGGGGCGGTTCCTTGGGGCTGGCACTGTTTTGAGGATTGATGTTCTGCTGCACAACAAAATCGTTCGCATTGTCGTTCGTGTCCAAGCCGTTACCGGCTTTCTCCTCCGATCCCCCCGGGGCCAGGGTTGCGGCTGTCGATGAGGCCGACGCCTTCCGTTCCGCGCTCGTTGCATTCGAAATTGCGGGGGCAGCCCCCGCGCCTTCAAATGCATTAGCGGTGCCATATCCAACAAAGTCAACGATCGTCGCATCGCCAGGGCCGCTCACGAGGGTGCCGTTGCTCACCAGAGCGATCTTGCCATTGCTCTGGGCCATAGTAATAGTCCCAACCGCGTCAGGAGTAGGAAGATCTCTTGTTCCACCTGTCCCCGGTGCCTCTTGAATCAGGAAGAAGCTCTTGGGCTGAATCACACCGGAGAGTGTCGTTACTTGTGACATCGCGCCGTTATACGACCCGTACTGTATTGACCAGCCGCTGAGATTCACCGGTGCGTTCGTCGGATTGTAGAGCTCGACGAAATTATTCTTCCATATTGAGCCGCTATTGCCCCCACCGCCGTACACCTCGCTGATCACGACGTGGTTCGCCTGACCATAGAGGAACTGTGAAAGGACAATTGCAGACAAAAGGCAAAAGCTCAGCCACCTCGCTGAATGTCTGATCCAAAGAATCGATGGGGACATTGCACGCACGACTTCATCTCCTCTCTACAAATTCATTTCAAAAGAATGAGTTTCTGTGTTTGAGTGTACTCTTTCGCCTGCACACCAGCCAATGGACGCGCGACCAGGCGATAGAAATACACACCGCTGGGATTCTTGCCGGCATTCCACTCAACTTTGTGTTTCCCGGGGTCCCTCTCACCCGAGACAATCGTCGCAACTTCCCGGCCTAAGACATCGATCAGTTTCAAAGTTACAAGCGATGGCCATGGTACTGAATATTCAATCCATGTGCTGGAATTGAACGGGTTGGGGTAGTTCAATCCCAGCGAGTACTCAGACGGATGTACCAACGTTTCCGATACCTCCGATACCGGATTGACCACCCAAATGCCCCTCACGACAAATCCGTTCGAGCCGACTGCAAGTCCGCTCTGGAAATTGGGGTAGAAACGGATCGACGAAAGAGTTTGGGACGAGCTCCCTGAGCTAAACGATCGTTGCCAGGTTAAACCGTCATCGGAAGTGCACCAAATACCGGTAGAGGTTGCCGCCCAAGCATCCTGGCCGCCAGCGAAAAATTGCAGCGATGTCACTTCTCCCAATCCGGCTGCAGTCACAGCGGACCACGTAACTCCTCCGTCTGTACTTCTGCGGATTGTGTCGATGCATCCTGCATTTGCTGCAAGGCCTGTTCCTGCGGCTGAACCGAATCCGATGGCTGCGACGTTTGCTCTTCCCGTAGAATAGGAACTCCAGGGACCGCCTGGGCCAGTGGAAGACCGATAGACCCTGCCCGAGGAACTGCCGAATCCCCCCGTCCCAAACCACACCACGTTACCCAACCTGAAACCCGAACCTCTCGAGATCCGGACTCCCGGATCCAGGACAACTCCGGTCGACTGGCGTGTCCAACTTTTTCCCTGAGTATTCGACGTCAGAAGTACGACTGTATCACTCGGCCCTGCACCGAGACACCAGAGGCTCTGGCTTGAAGTCTTGCCTATGACGTCAATGCGGACATTCAGGGCAGGATCAACTACCTTGCTCCAGGAACTGTCGCTATTCGAGATTGAGTAGAGCGCGCTGGGCTCCGATTCTTTTCCGGCGACAACTAGAGCCAGGTTGCTTGTGAGCCCAAGAATCCCAAACAAAGAATCCGGAACACTTACTCCACCATACCAGGTCTTTCCTCCATCATTTGTGCTGTATACATTTCCCGCTGGCGAACAGGCCCAGGCCGAGACATCGTCTACGATATCAAGTCCGTTCAGATCGGTTTGCGCCCCGCTCGCGATCTTGATCCATTGCACTACCGGGAAGGGAAAACCGAACCGGAGCACAGGGCGGAAATCAGAGATATCATCCAGCACTGACGGCAGCCCCGTCGACGAGAACCCGCTCCGCACCATTGAAGGCCGGGTGATGTTGGAAGCGAACACGGCATTCTGCGCGGTGAACGGGCCGGGGCTTTGAAATTCGTACGCCACGTACATACTTCTGCCGCTGTATTGGAATGGAGCGGACAGTGTCACGTCCGCCGGTCCCGCAGAATCGGGTATCGTAAACGAACCTGTGTACACCCTGGTCATCCCTCCAACGATATCAGACCACACAATGTTCAGATCGCTTGTTGTGTAAGGTGTGTTCGAGAGATAGAGCGTCAGGGATCCACCAACCTTTGTTCCGGCTCCCTTGCTCAGAACAAAACCGAGCCGCGTGATCCACATTCCCGATGGAACCAACCTGAGATTGGGAGGATCGACGAACGTCACAGTCCGCTGATACGCATGCTCGAACGTCCCGTTGGGAACCCGGAGACCCGATGACGAACCGTCAGAAGGAGGAGCCACCACGGTGTAGATCGACTGAGCTCCCACCCGAACGCAGCAGAAAAAGATGAGCAGGAGCAGCCAGGTGCCCACGGCACCCGAAGTGGCAATCCGCCGAAAACGAACACTACCGGTACCGATAACCAAACCGACGTACATACCGTTCATCAAAGGAGTACTCTGCCCAGTGAATGAAGTACGAGCCCAGGATCCCAATGCCCCCGCCGACGTTTGAGTAGACACTCTCATCGGTTCGGATTGAGTACTGGTCGAGCGACCCGTTGATACTTGAAAAGTATTTCGAAAGGGGAAGGTCATATTCAATCAAGTCCAGCCTGGCGCTGTGCACACCATACAAGGTCTTGTTCGTATCACCAGCCGAGATATGCGCCATCGCTGAATCGAGGGCTGCGAATTCAAACGTGCACTGTTTCTGTGTGGAGAGGGACGGATAGATGGCAATAATGCCGCCTGGTGTAGCGGCGTATTGCGAAGCCACCGTGACCGAGCCGGTGATCTCATCTTGTCCCACTAACTTGGTGTACCCGATTGTCAGGCTGGGAACAAAGAGGTGCACCTCGACATCGTCACTATTGTCCCAACTGATGACCCAATTGGGTTTTCCCGGTTGAAGGTTGAGGGGCGAGGTCAATCCTGATCCAAAGTCATAGTTGCTTGTGAAATTTCGGTCGTTAGGGATTGCTGTTCGCGCACTCAGCGTCTTGCCATTGGGGAGCTTTGCAGTTATCGAGATTGCAGCATCAGGCATAATGTTGGGAACTGTCGTCGCGTAGATCCACTGCTTGGTGCGATAGCGACTCGAATCCGGGTTCATGCGCAGCGCCCCCAGCATATAGTATGACTTCTGGTTGATGGTGAGCGTCACCTCCGCTCCGGCAATCGCTGGGTCGTTCGTGTTGGTGGTGGGATCGACACCATTCACGTCGTACGTCCTTGCAAGCAAGGCCATCACCGACTGAGGATATCCCCCCACCCCGGTCACCTCAACGAAACACTGCAGGACATACCGTTCCTGGAATTCCTCCTTTGGACTGAACGATTCGTCACATCCGAGTCCGACGAGGGCAATCACCGGGAGAATGAAAAGGGAAATCATTCTCTTCATAGTTCGACCCTCAACGAAACCGTGGGGAAGACCCTTAGCATGTACACTTCCTTGCCAGTATCCCGGTTGAAGTAGAAGATGTTCTTCCGATCGTACAGATTGATGACGCTGAAACCGCATGTGACCGATGCGCTTTCGATTTTGAATTGCTTTGTCAGGCTCAGATCCAGGCGGTGATATGCCGGGAGTCGGGAAGAGTTTCTGTCACCCCAAAGCGTGACGGGTTGAGGCTTGACGGCATTGTCGGGCAGGGTTGATGGATCCAAGGGGATTCTATCGTAGAAGCCAGCCATTGGTGTGAACGGCATCCCGGAATGGATCGCCCATGTCGCGCTCGTCTGCCACCCGTTTCCCAGCTCGTATCCCAGAAGCAGGTTCACTGAATGCCGGATGTCGTACTGCGGGACGTACCAAACACCGTCCTTGATCTTGAAAGCCCAGCTGAGCGCGTATCCCAACTTCGCGAACATTGTTCCCGGCTGGTACACTGTAAGGAATTCCAAACCATACGATTCGCCGTCGACATTCACGAAGTCCCGGTCTGTCGCCGTGTATTTCTTCTCATTGACATCGACGAGATTGGCAATCGGTTTGAAATAGCCTTCGAGGTCCGTTTTCAGGTTGCTGGTCCAGTCTGCTGTCGTTCCGAGCGAGAAATGCGCCGCACGCGAAGAGTTCAGATAGTTGGGCGTGATGACCCACGGCTGGAAGACAGAGATCAGGTCGTTCTCATCGGAAAGCGTTGTCATCTCCTGCGAGTACCATCCGAATGAAGCCTTGACAGAGACTGTGGGCGTGAGCCGGTAGGTCAGGCTCCCGCGAAGCTCGTAGAGAAGCGGACGATATTCGGAGACTGCGACAAGTTTGAGACGAATGCCGACTGTGAACCCAATCCTGTCCCACCGATAGAACCGATAGTCTGCGTACGCGCTGAGATCCGCACCGTGCTCATCGAAATTGACCTTGTTGCCGTACAAGTTTTCGAGTTGGAGCGATGTATGCAGAAGCTTGTTCTGCCATCCGAAGACAAATTCGTCCTTACTATCGTACACGTAGGTGAAATCCCAATCCGCGCTGATATCCGACACGGTGTTCGTTCTTGGCTTGGCGCTGCTCAGGTTCGGATCCAGTTGCGCATCGAACCCGCTGTAGGAAATCGACACGACGGAATACAAGGGATTCGACCAGATCTTGTGCCAGTTGAGTCCCACAATCTTGTTCCTGATCAGGTAATTCGCGAGGCGCGGGTCATCGTTGATCACCTGGTCACCGCTTAAGAAACCATGAAACGCAAACCGACTGTTCTCATCGATGTCGGGATTTGTGTAACTGAGTTTCCATGAGAGATCGTAGAAATCAAACGGCGAGTCCTGGTTCTTCAGGTAGTGCTTCATGACGGCCGCATACCAGCTCTTCCGACCGGTCACAAGAAATGATCCCCCCGGTATGGGCCCTTCCAGTGCGACCTTTCCGGCCAGGAGTGACGCGCTCGCAGTTTCCTGGTATTGATTGCGGTTTCCATCACGCGTGACGATGTTGAGAATCGAAGAAAGCCGGCCACCGTACGAAGGAGGAAACCCTCCTTCGTGGAATTCAAGGAGCGACACCATCTCCGGGTCGACTACGCTGAAGATGCCAAGTGTGTGAAAAGGGCTGTAGACGGTTGCGCCGTTCAGCAGAACGAGATTCTGGTCGCTCCCTCCCCCACGAACATAGTACCGGGCGCTCACGTCGCTGGTCGTCGTAACTCCAGGATTGGTCTGCAGTGCCCGGAAGATATCCGCCTCAGCACCGGGTGGAACCATCGCGATCTCCTTCGCGGAGATTTTCTGAAGTCCGAGATCCGCCTCATTTTGGCGCGCGGGCCGCTGGCCGACAACGAGCATTTCCTCCTGGTCAATGACCGTCGCGACGAGCTGGACGTCGACCTGCACTATTTGGTTCTCACGCACGGTGACAGGATGTTCTTTCGTGCGATAACCAACCTGTGAGATTATCAAAACGTACGTTCCCGGAGGAATGGAGGAGATGTGGTAGAAGCCGGATGAATTGGTGGAGGCACCGAGCGAAGTGCCTTTGAGGACAACGTTCGCGTAGGGAATCGGCTGGCCGTTCGTGGAATCGGTCACAGTGCCACGGACCCGCCCCTGATCAACGGATGCCTGCGGGTATGCAGCGGTGCATATCAGAAAGAAACAACAAAGAAGCTCTATGCGCGCTCCGATGAAGAACGATGAGCGCCCCCTTCGGGCGAACGCGATTGACGAGCACCAGCGTTCACATCGATGGACGCACACCTCGGCACTGTTTGGACGAAGGCGGTTTACTGATGAAGGTTGCATGAAATCCTGAATTGAACGGACAGAAGTCGCTTTATTCCCACCTTCCACGCAGCGCAGACTTCGTCGGGGCAGAGCCGAGGTAACGATGAGGCCGATGGTATAAAGTAGAGAGAATCTCTTAGACCTGCAATTGCGCAACATAATTTCGCTTTCGATTCTTGCCGTTGGAATTTCGCGGTTCATTCGGTATATTTTCCAAGATATGACACAAGCCGCGGTTGCCATACTTCAGAAAGAGAAACGAATTCTTATTTGTCAGCGGAAGAAGGACGCGCGGTACGCACTCAAGTGGGAATTCCCAGGCGGGAAAGTCGAGGAGGGTGAATCCTTCTTCGAGTGCGCGAAGCGTGAGGTGCGCGAAGAGCTGTCGATTGCTATCGATGCGTTCGATCGATCGGAATCACAGATCAATCGGTACGATGACGGCGGAGTCTTCGAAGTGATGTACTTTTTTGTGTCACGCTTTGAAGGCGTCCCGGTGAACAACGCGTTTGAACAGATCCGTTGGGTGACACTCGACGAACTGAGGTCCCTCGACATCCTCGAAGGCAACAAGCCTCTCGTCTCTCGGATGCATGAGGATATGTTCTTGTGAGAGGGCATGCCTTCTTCACCGTCCATTCACAATTGACCGTTGACAATTGACCATTCACAATTATCCGTTCACAATTCTCAACCTGACGAAGCACCGAATTCTGTTCCATCCCCCATCCAGAAAAAAGACTGATCCTTGAAAACTTGCAAGGAATGATTTTTGAAAAGATTTGAGTCAAAGAATTCAATTGGAAGGAAACGCGCCATACATCCCGCAGACCGTAAACTCAAAATCATTTCAGCCCTTCTTCGTTGGTATCGCAAATGCGGCCGCAAGCTTCCATGGCGGAATGAAAAGGACCCCTATCGCATACTCGTTTCTGAGGTAATGCTCCAGCAGACTCAGGTCACCCGGGTGATGGCGAAATATCCCGAATTTCTCAAGAAATTCCCCACATTCAGAAAGCTGGCGCACGCAAAGACTTCTGAGGTCATCCGGACCTGGAGAGGGATGGGCTACAACAACAGAGCGCTCCGGCTCCAGAACCTTTCGAAGATCATCGTATCCGACCTTGGCGGGAAACTCCCGCACAGCGTCGAGGATCTCGAGAAACTCCCCGGCATCGGACGCTACACCTCGCACGCGATTGCCTGCTTTGCGTACGGGCAAAGTGTTCCAGTGGTGGACACAAATGTCGCGCGCGTTCTGGGACGACTTCATCCTGTCGCCAAGGCAAGGTCACTCCAGCGACCAGCGGACGTGTGGACGGTTGCCAGACAACATCTCCCCGGCTCAAGCGCACACGACTGGAATCAGGCGCTTATGGATCTTGGTGCAACGATCTGCACGGCAGCACGACCACGATGTGAAATCTGCCCCCTGAAGTCTCTTTGCCCAAGCGCCCACAGGTGGCAACGAAAGACCATCCGACAATCCAGGCGCGAACCGGGACGCAAAGGGATCCCAAACCGCATCTATCGCGGGAAGGCGATTGAAGTTCTCCGGGATCTCAAACCTGGAACCTCGATGAGTCCTTCGTCACTTGCCCGGAAAATTGTTGCCGGATACGCCGAACGCGATCAGCGCTGGTTTCTTGCATTGCTCAAGTCCCTCGAGCGCGACGGACTCGTAAGGATGATAGGGCGAACCAGAATCTCTCTTCCGGAGTGAGGAGATCATTGAAGAAAGCCGCACGAGAGGCATTGCTCGCAGAACTGAAGTCGCTCCACGCTTCAAGGCAGGATGCCATCTGCCGGCGTCTGGACGATTTTCGCCGCAGAGAACCGTCCGAATACTTCTATGAAATGGTATATTGTCTTCTCACTCCACAAACCAGCGCCGAGAGCGCCGGAAAGGTGGTTGACCAGCTTCAAAAGCTCTCTTTCCAAGAGCTCCCTGTCGATCCTGAGCCGATCCTCCGCAATCGCAGCACGTACATCCGGTTTCACCGTACGAAATCGAAACACCTGTTGAAGCTCAAGGAGGATTTCCCCTTTGTCATGCAATCGATCGTTCGTGACCTTCCCTCCTCCGAACTCCGGGAATGGCTTGTCAGGAATGTGAAGGGATTGGGATACAAGGAAGCAACGCATTTTCTCCGGAACGTCGGAAGAAACGGCGGCCTCGCAATCCTCGATCGCCACATCCTGAGAAATCTGAAACGCTACGGCGCAATTCGCTCACTTCCGAAGACTCTTTCGCGGAAGCACTACCTTATGATCGAACGACAGTTCATGCGTTTTTCCGAACGGTGTGGAATCCCCCTCGACGAACTCGACCTCCTGTTCTGGAGCATGGAAACGGGAGTCATTCGAAAGTGAAGAGGGAGCCCGGCACAACAAACGTTCGTAAGGAGAGCGCGCAATGAGGTATCTCGTCCTGGGAGCGGAAATGATGGGCAGCGCCGCGGCATTCGATCTGGCACGTTCGAAGGGGACAACATTCGTGACGCTCACCGACATCGACGGGGAACGTGCACACTCATCCGCTCGTGCACTCAGGTCGGCGATCGCCCGTCCGGTTGCGCTCGATGTGAATTCATTCGACGACACCGTACGTCTGATGGCGCAGCACGACTGCACACGTGGCGCGACTTCTTTCCACCACAACGTTCTGCTGACAAAAGCGCCATCGAATCCGGAACATACTTTCTCGATCTCGGGGGAAACGATGATGTTCTGAGCGAGCAGCTCCGCTTGAACGATGACGCGACCCACGCAGGAATCATCGTTGTGCCCTCTGCGGACTTGCTCCCGGATTAGTCAACATTATCGCGACGGCAAGAGCAAGGGAATTTGAGGAGCTCGATTCTATCCACATCAGGGTTGGATGTGTTCCACGGTGCGCGTCTTCCTCTCTATATCTATCACCAGATCCTTTCATAGGTTGAGGGACTCTTGGATGACTACATGTCTCCATGCCTCGTGTCGCAAAATGGTACACTGACCCATCGTGTGCCAGTGACTGAGACTGAGACACTTTCCTGTTCTCCCAGCTTTCACTTCCATGGAAGCATTTCTTACGTCGGTGGTCTCTCTGTCACCTCGGCTCATTGAAGGAAAGGCCCGGATTTTTGACTTGAAGTCTATCCGTCACATCGGGCACTGTGAGCGGATGCGTGCTCTTCTGGATCTGGGATTTGGCTCAAGCGAGCCGATTTCCGCGGGCTCGAACGTCTTGACCAGCAGAGAGTTCTTTCTTTCTTTCTTTCTTTCTTGTGCTTCAAAGAGGAGGAGGTTGAAACTGGCAAAGAAGTGGTTTTGTGCAAGATTGAGGAAATGGGGGTCCGGCAAGGGTGAGAACAACTCTCCCCATTCAAAATCATTGATTTTTTCAACGAGAATGACAATATTAGTGGCACCATGAGGATGAGCGCATACCCATCATCAGTCGTCGCTCAACTCCTTGCGGGAAACAGAATTGCAGCATGAGGAGTTGTTCCGCCCGAGATATGTATGCCGTTCGAGGAACTTCTCGGAGCGCTCCCGGAACGCGGCATAAAGATTGAAGGATATACTGTGAAGGTACAGTAGCTGTCTTCCAGGCTCGTCGATCACTAGTCCGTCAGGTAGCAAATGGGACAGACTCA
>JBEKOB010000073.1:0-19769 GCA_049522195.1 Bacteroidota bacterium | reverse complement strand
TTGGTTTTGCGACCCCTTCATCCAGAATTTGTTGTGCTGCGCGCAGGATCTTTTCTTCCTCACCTTCGGGGAATACGATTCGTTTGGGCTCGGTCTGCGCTTTGTGGATGAAGAAGCGCATGATCTCACGTGACTTGCCCAGCCGGGCTTCGAGCGAATCACGATACTGCTCGAAATCCTTGATCGGCATCCTGGCAACTCCACTCTCCATTGCAGCTTTGGCGACTGCAGTTGCTTCCCAGATGAGGACACGCGGATCAAACGGTTTGGGAATGATATAATCCCTCCCGAATTCAAATCTCTTTCCTCCGTATGCACGGATGACCGAATCGGGTACTTCCTGCTTAGCCAGCTTCGCTAACGCGTGGGAGGCGGCAATCTTCATTTCGTCATTGATCATTTTTGCCCGCACATCGAGCGCTCCGCGGAAAATGAACGGGAAGCCAAGAACATTGTTGACCTGGTTCGGATAGTCTGACCTACCGGTCGCCATGATGATATCACTTCGTGCTGAAGTCGCATCCTCATAGGTGATCTCCGGATCCGGATTGGCCATCGCAAAGACAACGGGATTGTCCGCCATCGACCGAACCATTTCCTTTGAGACGATTCCTTTCCCAGAGACACCGCAGAAGACATCTGCCCCCTTCATAGCCTCGGCGAGCGTACGGGCTTCCGTGTCCACAGCGAAGTAAGCTTTGTAGGGATTCATTCCTTCCTTGCGGCCCTTATAGCACACTCCCTTGGTGTCGACCAGCATAATGTTCTCATGGCGAACGCCGAGCTTTTCATACAGCTTAGCACATGCGATGCCCGCTGCACCGGCGCCGCTGAACACAACTCTCACTTTGTCTATTTTCTTCCCGACAACTTCCAGAGCATTCACCAGAGCCGCACCGCTGATGATCGCCGTACCGTGCTGATCGTCATGGAAGACCGGGATATTCATGGTCTTCTTCAGCTCTTCCTCGATGTAGAAGCACTCCGGAGCTTTGATATCTTCAAGGTTGATGCCGCCAAACGTCGGCTCGAGCATCTGAACTGTTTTAATAATGTCATCGGAATTGTGCGAATTGAGCTCGATGTCGAACACATCAATATCCCCGAACCTTTTGAACAAAACCCCCTTCCCTTCCATCACAGGCTTGCCGGCCAGTGCGCCGATATCACCAAGGCCCAGGACGGCGGTGCCGTTCGAGACCACGGCAACCAGGTTTCCCTTTGCTGTATACAGGTACGCATCATCAGGATTGTCATGGATGTCGAGGCAAGGCTCGGCAACTCCGGGAGTGTAGGCAAGCGAGAGATCGCGTTGAGTCTGGCAGGGTTTCGAGGATATGACTTCGATCTTTCCTCTTCGACCGTGTGAATGATAGTCGAGAGCTTCTTGTTTCCTGATCATTGGGGGGCTCCTTTCGAACGCTTGGGCGATTTCACCTTCGATGAGGCTTTTTGACAGCTGGGACAGAGTTCAGTAAGAGGATTTTTTTCGAGGGATTTTTTGGGAATGGGACCTCCGCAGCGAATGCACACGACAGATTTTCCCTTTCCCACTTTACGAATCAGGTTGAGTTCCGTGCCTTCAAGCAACGTACTGGCACATCTCTTGTCGGGATTGGTATTGCACTGCCTGACTGGCAGGCGGCATGTGGAGCAAACATATGTCTCTCCCTCAGCGAACGACAGCGCGGGCGGAGTGAACGACAACTCCGTCAGCGCTGCTTTCAATTTCCTGAGTGTCGAGGGATCGGATTGCCTCTTGGACTTTCTCGCCACAGACACCCTCATTTGTATAGAACAACGTGGGGATGCACCGGTCTTACTTGTACCGGTTCAACGCCTTCATGTAGTTGGCCCGCTCAAACGCGGCCGGGTCAGCAACAGATGCCTGGCTCATGCTCCCCTTCATCTGCTCGATGGAAAGGTATTCATGCTCCACCATCCATTTGTTGAGATCCTCAAGCACCGTGGTCAGGTGTTTGGGCCCGTTCTTGAGCAAAGCCGAGCACATCATCGCAACATCCGCTCCGGCCATGATCATCTTTATCACATCTTCCGCAGTGTGGATGCCGCTGGTCCCGGCAAGGCTGGTTTTCACCATCCCATGCAGGATTGCGACCCATCGCAACGGCAAGCGAATCGCGTCCGAGGTGCTCAGCACGACGTTCGGAATCACCTCCAAAGCGTCAAGATCGAAGTCGGGCTGGTAGAAGCGATTAAAGAGCACGAGTCCATTTGCGCCGGCTCGATCCAGCCGGGCTGCAACGTTTGCGAGCGAGCTGAAGTACGGGCTCAGCTTCACGGCAACCGGGATCCGCACTGCGCGCTTCACAGCGTGCAGCACGTTGATGTAGCGCTCTTCCACTTCCTGGCTCGTCAACGCCGGGTCGGTGGGAATATAGTAGATATTCAATTCGATTGCATCCGCACCCGCCTGCTCAAGTTTCTTGGCGTAGTCGATCCACCCACCGGTGGAGATGCCATTCAGGCTGCCAATGACGGGAATACCGAGCGAACCTTTTGCCGTGTGAAGCAACTCAACATACTGCTCCGGGCCCATGTTGTATTCCTCGGGCCTGGGGAAGTAATCCAGAGCCTCTGCGTGAGCGCGTGAGCCATAGGCAAGATAATGTTCCAGTTCAGCAGCTTCGTGCTCGATCTGCTCTTCAAACAACGAATACATCACGATCGCCGCCGCACCTGCATCCTCCAGGCGTTTCATGCCATCGAGACTGCGGGAAATCGGACTTGCCGACGGGACCAGAGGATTTTTGAGCTTCAGGCCGAGATACGTGGTTTTCAGATCCATAAGACCATGTCCTTCATTCAATTTCTAAGTGGAGTGGTTCAGTTCTCAAGTCGTGAGGTGAGCTGCACCCGTTATGCTTTGGGTGCAGGTTCATGTTTTGCCTTATCTCCATCGCCGCCGGCGAGTTGTTCATACATCGCCCATCGGCTCTTGACATCATTGGCCGCCAGGATCATCAGTTCCTTTGCACGCTCGGGATAGATCTTTTCCAGCATGTTGAACCGGGTCTCGAGAGATGTGAAGTCGGTCAACGGCCCCTTCGGCGCTTTCGAATCCAGCTTCATCGGATTCTTGCCTTCCTTTGCCCACATCGGATTGTAGCGGAAGAGTGGGAAGTAACCGGTATCAACGGCGACCTTCTGGTTGTTCATCCCTCTCGCCATGTCGATGCCATGCGCAATGCAATGGCTGTAGGCGATGATGATTGACGGTCCGTCGTACGCCTCGGCCTCGAGGAACGCCTTGACGGTCTGCGCATCGTTCGCACCCATCGCAACCTTCGCCACATACACGTTTCCGTACGTCAACGCCATCAGCGCGAGATCCTTCTTCTGCGTCGGCTTGCCGGCAGCGGCAAACTTCGCAATCGCGGACCGGAACGTCGACTTCGACATCTGGCCGCCGGTGTTGGAGTAGACTTCTGTGTCGAGCACCAGGATGTTGACATTGCGTCCCGACGCCAGAACGTGATCCAATCCTCCATAACCGATATCGTACGCCCAACCGTCGCCACCCATGATCCACACGCTCCGCTTCACGAGATTGTCTGCAATGTGGAGTAAGTTCTTTGCTTCGGGTGTCTTGCTGACTTGCAGCTTTTGCTTCAGTATCTTGACCCGCTCACGTTGCTCGTGTATGCCAGCTTCATCGGATTGATTGGCGCTCAATAATCCGTTTGCCAGATCGGTTCCGATTTCACTGGCAAGCTTTGCTACCAGCTCCCTCGCCATCTCTGTCAGCTTGTCAATCGTCAGACGCATCCCGAGTCCGAACTCGGCATTGTCTTCGAACAGGGAGTTCGACCATGCCGGACCGCGCCCTTCTTTGTTCATAGCCCAGGGTGTTGTCGGCAGGTTCCCACCATAGATCGAGGAACATCCGGTTGCATTTGCGACGACCGTGCGATCCCCGAACAACTGGCTGACCAGTTTCACGTAGGGGGTCTCGCCGCAACCGGAGCAAGCGCCTGAATATTCAAACAGGGGTTGCAGGAGCTGTGAACCCTTCACGGTGTCGGTCTTCACTGTACGACGATCGACTTCCGGAAGACTCAGGAAGTACTCGTAGTTGATCCGCTCCTGTTCACGAATCGGAGGCTGCGACTTCATGTTGATCGCTTTTACCTTCACTTGCGACTTGCTCTTCGCGGGGCACACTTCAACGCACAACGAGCAGCCCGTGCAATCCTCGGGAGCAATCTGGAGGGAGTATTTCATTCCCTTGTATTCCGAGCTCTTGAACTCCATCGACTTGAATGTCGGTGGGGCGTTCTTCAGCTCCGCGGGATCGTACACCTTCACGCGAATCGTAGCGTGCGGGCACACCATGACGCACTTGTTGCACTGAATGCAAATCTCTGATTCCCACACCGGGATCTCGAGGGCGATATTTCTCTTTTCCCACTGGGCAGTCCCGACCGGAAACGTTCCGTCCTGCGGCATCTGGCCTACGGAGAGGTCATCCCCCTTGCCGGCGATGATCATGGCGGTAACATTCTTCACAAAATCAGGCGCCGCCGCTGAAACGACTGGTGGCATCTCAAGTTTGCTCGTTACCTTGTCTGGCACCTTTACTTCGCCGAGGTTTGCAAGGGTTGCATCGACTGCAGCGAAGTTTTTCTGAACGACAGACTCGCCCTTCTTACCGTACGTTTTCTTAATGGAGTTCTTGATGGCGGAAATCGCCTGATCCTTCGGCAACACACCGGAGATCGCAAAGAAACAGGTCTGCATGATTGTGTTGACACGCCCACCCATTCCGGTTTGGCTGGCCACCTTGTAGCCGTCGATTACGTAAAACCTCAGCTGCTTCTTGATGATTCCTTCCTGTATGTGGCGCGGCAACTTGTCCCATACCTCGTCCGGCCCGTAAATGCTGTTGAGGAGGAACGTCCCTCCCTTGACAACATTTTGAAGGACATCGAACTTCTCAAGGAAGAACCACTGATGGCATGCGACAAAATTCGCCTCGGTGATCAAATAGCAGGAGTGTATTGGACGGGGTCCGAACCTGAGGTGAGAGATTGTCGTCGAACCGGATTTCTTCGAGTCATACACGAAGTAACCCTGCGCGAAGTTCTCTGTGTCTTCTCCGATGATTTTGATCGAATTCTTGTTGGCGCCGACCGTTCCGTCCGCTCCGAGTCCAAAGAAGAGCGCCCGCACGACGTCCTCGGGCTCGATCCCGAACGTCGCGTCGTAAGCCAGACTGGTATTTGTGACATCGTCGTTGATTCCGATCGTGAAGTGATTCTTCGGCCGATCCTTTTTCATTTCATCAAAGACCGCCTTCGCCATCGTCGGCGTGAATTCCTTGGAGGAGAGCCCAAATCGTCCGCCAGTGACCTTCGGGAAAGTCTTGAAGGGGGCCTTGCCCGCCGCCAAAGTCTCGCTCAATGACGTGATCACGTCCATATAGAGCGGCTCTCCGGGAGCGCCCGGCTCTTTCGTCCTGTCGAGCACGCTGATCTGCTTCACAGTAGCCGGCAGTGCGTTCACGAAATATTCGGGTGCGAACGGCCTGAAGAGATGAACTTTTAAGAGTCCAACTTTCTCTCCCTTACTCAGCAGATAGTCGACTGTCTCGTGCGCCGTTTCTGCGCCAGAGCCCATCATCACAACAACCCGATCCGCATCCGGAGCTCCGTGGTATTGATACAATTTGTACTGACGTCCGACGATCTTCGCGAACTTATCCATCGCCTTCTGGACGATGTCCGGAGCGGCGATGTAGTATGGATTGCACGCTTCGCGGGCCTGGAAGAACACATCGGGATTCTGAGCCGTACCGCGCAGCACCGGCCTCTCCGGATTCAAAGCGCGCTCACGGTGTTTGAACACGAGTTCGTCATCGATCATTTGACGGATATCATCATCCGCGAGCTGTTCGATCTTCATCACTTCCGCGGAAGAGCGGAATCCGTCGAAGAAGTGAACAAACGGGACGCGGGCTTCGAGCGACGCGGCCTGCGCGATCAGGGCAAAGTCGTGGATTTCCTGCACGGAGTTCGATGCAAGCATTCCCCACCCTGTCGTCCGGACTGCCATCACGTCACCATGATCACCGAAGATCGAAAGTGCGTGGGTGGCGACGGTCCTCGCTGAGACGTGGAACACGGTAGAGGTGAGCTCGCCCGCGATCTTGAACATATTGGGGATCATCAGGAGAAGGCCTTGCGATGCCGTAAAGGTCGTCGAGAGAGCACCCGCCTGCAGTGCTCCGTGAACGGCGCCCGCTGCTCCGCCTTCACTTTGCATCTCTACAACCAAGGGGATTGTCCCCCAGATGTTTTTCTTACCTTGAGCAGACCATTCGTCTGCCCATTCACCCATCGTTGAGGAGGGAGTGATAGGATAGATGGCAACCACTTCGCTGCACTTGTGAGCCGAATATGCTGCGGCTTCGTTGCCGTCAATAGTTACCATCTTACGCTTAGTAGTCGAATGAACATCTTGAGCTGACATCGTTACTCTTGCCTTTCTTCTTGGGGATGAATAATGAATCGGTGCAACTGTCGCAAGAAGTATTCCAGCCAAAAAAGCATCCTGAACTTCGAAAAACCGGTTAAATTGGCCGATTTATCGACTAGTGTTCTCACTTTCGAGAAGGCACTCAGGCTTTTTGGCAGAATGAATAAATGAAAAACCAGTAGTCGGAATTGACAATCCCCGTGATCAGTAACGATTGGTTGATCTTACATGGACACTTCCAATTCTCACTCCCGACCAACGAAAGGCGTATTGCATCGCCGAGCAGCGAAACGAAATCCAGATTCGAGTGTGGTGATGTCGCAGCGCTCCACCATCATAGTCTGGAGGGCGCAATGCGCACTATCGTGCGTGAATTCAGGCATCAAATGGCCGAAAGAGAGCCTGAGATTGCGGTGGAAGATGAGGCATTTTTTTCGTTTCTTCGCTGTGCAAAATCCTCTCGCATTCTACAAGAAGGGAATACAAATGCCGGATACGCTTAGCGTCATCGATAATCGGACTGGAAAGAAGTATGATATCGCAATTGAGAATGATACAATTAAGGCGACCGACCTGAGGCAAATAAGGGTCAAAGATGATGATTTTGGCATGATGAGCTACGATCCGGCCTTCATGAACACTGCCTCGGTGAAGAGCAAGATTACGTTTATCGATGGCGACAGAGGAATTCTTGAATACCGGGGATATCCGATCGAGCAGCTCGCCGAGAAATCCACCTCATTCCTGGAAGTGGCGTATCTGCTTATCCACGGCGATTTGCCAAACGAGAAGCAGCTCGAGGATTGGCGGACGAGCATCAAGATGCACACGTTTGTGCATGAGAACATCAAGAAGTTGATGGAAGGATTCCGATACGACGCTCATCCCATGGGAATGTATATCAGCATGATCTCGGCGCTCTCCACCTTCTATCCGGAAGCGAAGGACATCATGGACGCCGACGCCCGCCGGAAGCAAATCTTCCGCCTCATCGGAAAAGTGCCGACAATTGCCGCGTTCGCGTACCGTCACACGAAAGGGATGCCGTACGTTTACCCAAGCAATGATCTGACGTACGCCGGGAATTTTCTGAACATGATGTTCAAAATCGGTGAATCGAAGTACGTCATCCACCCGACGTTGGAGCATGCATTGACCGTGCTCTATATCCTCCACGCTGACCATGAACAAAACTGCAGCACGAATACGATGCGCGGTATTGGCAGCTCACACATCGACCCATATTCGTCCGTCGCGGGGGCCGCTGCTGCATTGTGGGGACCGTTGCACGGCGGCGCGAACGAAGCTGTGCTGCACATGCTGGACGAGATTGGCTCGATGGACAAAATCCCGTCGGTCGTAAAGGACGTAAAGGATGGGAAAAGGAAATTGATGGGATTCGGCCATCGAGTCTACAAGAACTACGACCCTCGCGCCCAGGTCATCAAGAAACTTGCTTACGACGTCTTCGAGGTGACCGGCAAGAACAAGAAGCTCGACCTCGCACTTGAACTGGAGCGGATCGCTCTGGAGGATGAATACTTCGTGAAGCGCAAGCTCTATCCGAACGTCGATTTTTATTCCGGGCTCATTTACGAGGCAATGGGTTTCCCGATGGACTTCTTCCCTGTCCTGTTCGCCATCCCCCGTACTGCCGGCTGGCTGGCACACTGGCAGGAGCACATTCTGGACCCCGAGCAGAAAATCGCGAGACCGCGCCAAGTGTACCTCGGACACCGCGGCCGGACGTGGATACCGATCGACAAGAGGTGAAAAGGAGTGACCGCAGGAGTGCCCGTCACCACGCTGGTTTCAAAATCGCGAGGTGACGGTCACATTCACGGGCCAGTTAAGTGACCGGCTCTCCTCGAAGAACTCAGGAACGTGACGGTCACTCAGCAGTTGTTGAAAGTATGGCGCTCATGAAAAAACCTTTCATTCTTATTCTTTCGACTTCCGGCGGAGCCGGACACATTCGCGCCGCGGACGCGCTGCTCGAGGCGGCGCGATGCAGCGGGCTTCCCCTGAGAGCCGAAAACCATAACTGTCTCGACTTCACCTCGAAAGCATTCAAGTGGCTCTACAGCCAGTCATATCTTTCGATGGTGAATTATATCCCCGAGTTTTGGGGCCACATGTATGCCCAGTCTGAGCGGAAGCCGTACGAGAAGAAGGGGCTCCTCGCGCTCTTTGATCATTTCAACTACCAGCACTACATACAATCCCTCATCAAGCTCAATCCCGACGCAATTCTCTGTACTCATTTTCTCCCGTTTATTTCAATCTCTGAACGAGCGCGCCGATCGCAGATCACCGCCCCTTTCTTCGCAGCGACCACCGACTTCGACATCCACCAGCTCTGGGTCGATGCGATCGTCGACCATTACTATGTTTTTCAGGAAGAATCAGCCTGGCAGTTGGCTGCCAAGGGGATCCCACGGGAACGAATCTCCGTGAAGGGCATACCGGTCGGCCAGGAGTTCACGACGACTACCAAACATCGCCTCGCCCGACAGCGACTTGAGATACCAACCAACAGGTTCACGGTACTTCTTCTCTCGGGAGGATTTGGCGTCGGACACGTGGAGAAAATAACCCAGAGCGTGTCACAGGTGCTGGGGTCCTATGCCCGACAGACCTTCAATCTTCTCGTGGTCTGCGGCAGGAATGAGTCGCTGCGCTCGGAATTGGAACAAACCGGATTCCCGCCAAATATTCATGCCAGCGCCTTCGGCTTTGTCAATAACATACATGAGTTGATGGACGCCGCGGACATTCTCATCTCCAAATCCGGCGGGCTTACTTCTGCGGAGGCCATGGCGAAGCATCTGCCGATGATCATTGTGGACCCGATACCAGGTCAGGAATTGCGCAATGCCAGTATGATCGTTGAACGGGGGGCGGGCCTATTCGCCCTAGACTACCACAACCTCCAATTCAAACTCAAGAAGGTCATAGAAGACCCGTCTCTGCTTCATAATCTCAGGGAATCTGCCAAGGCTCTTTCAAAGCCACACGCCGCTGTCGAGATCATACACGATGTCTACTCGCGAATCGCAGGACAGAATCGCAGTACCTTATCAACACAGAGAGTCCTATGAAGATCAAACTGAACGGCATCACAATCAACTACACCGAACGGGGTTTGCCACAGGGCATCCCGGTCGTCTTCATTCATGGGTTTCCATTCAATCACACGATGTGGGAACCGCAAATGAAGGCATTACCGAATCACTTTCGCGCGATCACGTACGACATACGGGGACACGGTGAAAGCGACGTCGGCGACGGGCAGTACACCATCGAGTTCTTTGTTGACGACCTTCTCTCCCTCCTCGACCATCTCGTCATCGATCGAGCAATCATCTGCGGCCTCTCGATGGGCGGGTATATTGTGTTGCGTGCGTATGAACGGATGCCGGAGCGAATCAAAGCGCTCGTTTTGTGCGATACGAAAAGCGAAGCGGATACGAACGAAGCGAAGCTCAAGCGATCAGCGATTGCCCGGAACGTCAAAGCAACCGGGACTGGGCCATTTGCTGACGAATTCGCGACATCAATTTTCGCGCCCCAGACATTTCAGACCCATCCTGAGATCGTTGAATCCGTCAAAAAGATGATGCGCGCAAATTCTCCAATTGGAATTGCGGGAGCTTCCCTCGCCCTGGGATGCCGGACAGACACCACCGCGGTCCTTCCCGCGATCAAAGTTCCGACATTGATTCTCGTGGGTGAGCACGACAAGCTTACACCACCTGCAGTCTCCGAGTCGATGCACAGGCAAATTGCAAACTCAGAACTGCACGTCATCCCGTATGCCGCACATATGAGCAATCTGGAAAACGCTCCGGCATTCGACACCTATCTCATCGAGTTCCTCAACCGGGTGAAAGCGTGATCTCAGTTCGGCGGAAGGGCGGCTGAGCCAATGGGTGAACTCGAAGCACTCCAACAACGGGTCATCGGATGTCATCAATGCCCCAGACTTGTCCGGTGGCGGGAAAAGGTCGCTCGGGAAAAGACGAGACGATTTGAAGAATGGGAGTATTGGGGAAAGCCGAATCCGAGTTTCGGTGATCCGAGGGCCCAGTTGCTTCTGGTCGGACTTGCGCCGGCAGCGCATGGCGGCAACCGAACCGGCAGGATGTTCACGGGCGACCGGAGCGGCGACTGGCTTTACCGGGCACTGCACAAGGCCGGATTCGCGAACCAGCCGACATCTGTCTCACGTGAAGACGGACTACAGCTCCGGAATTGTTATATCACGGCCACCTGCCGTTGCGCACCACCTCTCAACAAGCTGCTCCCGAAGGAAATCGAGAACTGCAGACCCTTCCTGCTTCGGGAGCTTCAACTTTTGCGCAGGGTCAGGGTAATTGTCGGACTCGGAAAAATTGGATTCGATGCAGCATTTTCTTCGATTCGACGGCTGGGTTGGACATCGGAGAGAAAGAAACCGAAGTTCGCTCACGGAGCTGAGATTGCAGTCAATGATCGGTTGACGCTCCTCGGATCCTTCCACCCAAGTCAACAAAACACATTTACCGGCAGGCTCACAGAACCGATGCTCGACTCGATATTCCGGCGAGCACACACGTTGCTTAAGAAATCCTGATCGGCGAGATCGTATGACACTCAAGCTGGCTTCACTGATTCGTGAACACCGATGGTTAGTATTGCTCAGTCTTGCATACCTTGCCTTCGGTACTCTTCGACTCAACGACCTGTCACTCTACACAGACAGTACCCGCTACGTCATTTGGGGCACCTCATTTGCGCATGCCAAAGGGTTCGTCGATGATACGCAGCCGGATCCCGAGCGCTACGTTGTGAACGCTCCGTTCTTTTCGGTCGTTCTGTCACCTGTGCTCTTGTTCTTCCCGAATTCGCTTCTCGCCGGCAAGGTATGGACGCTCCTCCTTGGGGTGTTGTTCATTCTTGCCTTCTATGCTCTCTTGCGGCGCATTTTCGACAAAACCATCGCCATCATTGGAATTATTCCGATCGTCTTCAATCCATTGCTGGTCCTTCTTTCAACCGAGGTTCTATCGGAGACTTCGTTTCTCGGCGCTATCGCGCTGAGTTTTCTTTCACTCGAACGGCTCGAAACGAGTGATCCAGCCAAGAAGAGGGACCTGATCACACTGATCGTGATCACTTCGCTCATCGTGCTGCTGCGAGAAGTTGCAGTCGCTTTCGTCGGGGCGATCATTCTGTATTTCCTCGTGAGAAAACAGTACCGAAGAGCGATTCTGGTCATTCTCGGATTTGCTGTTTGTTTCGGCCTGTGGCTGTACAGGAACCTTGTTCTCGTTGGTGCACCTCCTGCCTCACAAGCCACGAATGTCAATTTCATTTTTGAGCATTTCCTCACACCACCCCAAGCGACCCTCATCGAGGAATTCAGCTTGCGCGCTGCAAGCAACATTTCGGGTTATGCTCTTCAACTCGTCGGCCTGATCTTTTATCCCCTTCCAGATATGTTGATCGTAGAGCCTTCGGGGCTATTCCTCGCCTATTACAAGGCGATGAATGTGATCAGGTACATCATCCCGGTCATCTTTCTGCCTCTCCTGTTCCTCGGGATCTGGCGTGATCTCAAGGACCGGAAGACAGGATTTGCACGACTGGTATTCGTTGTGTCATACCTTCTGATTATCCTTTTCTATCCGGTTCATGACGTGCGGTTCCTGCTGCCGATCTTTCCAATCCAGATTTTCTATGTCGTTGCCGCCATTCGTTGGATCAGGGACAGCAGGCTCCGAGAAAACGTCCGCCTGACGCGCATTCTGGCGCTTTGCCTTGGTGGAGCGGTTGTGCTACCAAATCTTCTGTGTTTGTATGAGCTTGAGAAAACGAACCTTCGGTACACGAGCAACTCTCTTGCATTCTACGATCATCTTCAGCAGGCGGGGCTGGGGAGAACGATGTTCACGAAACCGTGGCGGATTCTCGGCGATACGATACGGCAGCACACGCCCGAAGGATCAATCATCGCCGGCTCTCTCAAGGAAGTAAGCATCTTCATCGGCGACCGAAAACTTCTTGAGTTGAACAATGCCGTTCCCGTCACGACATTCGAGCAATACCTGCGGACGTATGCTGCAGACTTCATCATGGCGACAAGCTCCTCGGATAACGTTCTTTCCTACGAGTTCCAAATGGGAGAATCGAGGCGCTACTGGTTTGAACCCGTCAGCGGCGCAGCCGGAATGCGATTGTTTAGGGTGCACTCCACGCTGCTGACTCCAAGAGAGGTGTGGCTCGCCACCAAGCGGATGGAAATTGATACGACAAGCGCAAATGGGCTTTTGCGATACGGCCGACTGGAGCTGGTCCGGGCCAAATACGAAAGCGCAATAACACTGCTGCAAAGAGCTCAAGTGCTGGCCCCCGGACAGGTGCTGATTCCCTATCAACTCCTCGTGGCATACGCATTGAGCGGCCGACTTGACGAGGCGTCGAAGGAACTTCAGACTCTCTATGGATACGGACAATCCACCACGTACATTCCTGTGGCGTCGAAGCATCTCGACGTTGCGTATTCTCAGCGTCAGGTCGAGTCATCCGAGAGCCCTGCCGAGCGATCGACGACGATACTCAACGCTGCTCGGTTCTACTGGAGTCTCGGCTACTATGGTCATGCATACAACACAATTCGCGGTGGACTGTCCGTCGATTCTACTTTTTTCCTGGGGCTTCTCTGGGGATGGGACTACGCGATGCAACGAGGTGACACCGTTCAAGCCCGTTCTTACCTGCGTCAACTCAGATCCATCGATCGAACCAACGCCGTTGTGCAACAATTCACACTGATTGAGCAAACTGAAGACTCGCTGCGCCGCGCTCCCAATCCGCAACACCGCAGCGCTTTCCATCTGTCGATTGCCCGTTCGTATCGGACCGTCGATCTTCCTGATGAAGCGATCGATGAAGCGCAACGCGCGCTTCGAGAAGATCCCCGCAATGCAGATGCATGGCTCTTCCAGGCGCAACTTTTCGAAGATAAGAAGATGCCATTCGCATCAAGATCTGCATACCAACATGTTCTCGAGGTGGATCCAGCCAATGTCACCGCGAAGATGAAGATCTCGCCGTAACCAAGGTTCAAGAACAAAGGCACACACCCCTGTCATCCCCTCTCGCCTTTACACGGGCGGCCGCACAGAGGGGACTGTTCAAACTTTGAGGAAGAGTACGTACAGGCACCCGAGATCTAAACGTCCCCTCTCGTGCGAAGGGACGCGGGCCGAGAGAGGGGAGTTGAGGGGTGTGTGCTCTCGACGGGAATGGATCAAGACAAACACACACCCATTCCATCACCTCTCACCTGCACACAAGCATGCACACAGAGGGGAGGGCTCAAACTTTGATAAGAAGCTGTTGACAATCCAGCAAAGAGCGTTAGGCCTATCCATCCCGATTTGCGGATAAATCAATCTTCGGGTATATTGAGATAAATATGTCCGCAATTACTTCAAGTACCAACCTGTGAGGAGGAATTTGTGAGCGAGAAGACAACAACCGGTTACTACACAAGCACTGAAACAGAGGCATTTCGTCGATTCCGGAGACTCCGGATGACCAGTCCTCTGCGATCGATGGTCCGGGAAACCGAGCTATCGGCCGCTGACTTTATCTACCCGCTCTTCGTTGTCCCCGGGACAAAGTTCCGCAAGGAAATAAAATCCATGCCGGGAGTTTTCCAGCTTTCGATCGATGAAACTGTTAAGGAATGTGTCGCCGTTCAAAGCCTCGGGATCCCTGCAGTCATCCTGTTTGGTATACCCGAGCACAAGGATGAAGTGGGCTCGGAGGCATATGACGAAGCAGGGATAGTGCAGATGGCAATTCGTGCAATTAAAAAAGAGACGCCCGATCTCGTTGTCGTCACGGATGTGTGTCTTTGCGAGTACACGTCGCACGGTCACTGCGGTATTGTGCGCGGAAACGAAATCGTGAACGATGAATCAATCGAGCTTCTTGCCAGGGAAGCGCTGACACATGCCCAGGCCGGTGCGGATATCGTTGCCCCTTCGGACATGTTCGACGGCCGTGTCCAGGCAATCAGGCGGATACTCGATTCAAACGGGTTCTCCAATTTGCCGATCATGTCCTACGCCGCGAAATATGCATCCGGCTTCTATGGACCGTTCAGGGACGCCGCAGAGAGCGCTCCCAAATTCGGCGATCGCCGGTCACACCAAATGGATCCGGCCAACGCCGACGAAGCTCTCAGGGAGGTTGAACAGGATCTCCACGAGGGAGCCGACATCGTTATGGTAAAACCTGCCCTTTCGTATCTCGACATTATCCGAAGGGTGAAGGATACATTTCACGTCCCCACCGCCGCCTACAATGTCAGCGGAGAGTATTCGATGATCAAAGCTGCCGGCGCCAACGGCTGGATTGAGGAGGAGCGGGTGATGATGGAGGTGCTGACGAGCATCAAGCGTGCGGGGGCAGATCTCATTCTCACCTATTTTGCGAAAGACGCGGCGCGGGTGCTCCGCTCTCGATAGATATTTTCCATCGTCAAGCATTGACCCCCACAGTGAAAAACGTTCTCGTCACCGGCGGCACAGGCTTTCTCGGGTCGAATCTCGCGTCCGCACTCCTGAACGAAGGCTGCAACGTGCGAATCCTGAGACGCGCAGGATCGGACCTGAAGGCTCTTGGCACGCTGCAAGTCGAGCACGTCATCGGCGACGTGCGTGATATCGATTCCCTTCGCAGTGCAACCAGGGGATGCGATACGGTTTTTCACACTGCCGCGCTCATTTCTTACTGGAGAAGAGAGCGCCAGTTGATGCACGAGGTAAACGTTCTTGGGACCCGTAACGTCGCCCAGGCGTGCCTCGAGAACGGCGTGCGACGGCTTGTCCATACCAGCTCGACGGCCGCGGTCGGCTTTCCCGAGAATGGCTCGTTGGCCGACGAGACCATTCGATTCAACTGGGAACCATACGATGTGGGGTACCGGAATTCCAAACACCATGCCGAGAAAGAGATCCTGCGGGCTGTCAAGCAAGGGCTCGATGCTGTGATGGTAAATCCGACGGTTATCATCGGGCCCCGCGACATTCATTTCCACGGCGGCCAACTCATCCGGGACATCTACAAGAAGAAGATCTTCTATTACGTTCGCGGCGGAATGAGTGTTGTATATGTTGATGACGTGGTGCGCGGCCACCTGCAGGCGGCGCGCCTCGGACGGACCGGTGAACGGTACATCCTGAGCGGAGAAAATCTGTCCCATCGCGAGATCATTTCAACTATTGCTTCTGTTGTTGGAGGCATCGACCCCTTCTTTAGAATGCCCCAGGGCTTTGTCACGGCTGTAGCCGCTTCGGCAGAGGCTGTCGCCCGAATTCTGAACCGACGCCCATGGGTAACGAGAGAGCTTCTGGCAGGAAGCAATCTCAATTACCATTTCAGCTGCAGGAAGGCTCAGGAGGAACTGGGGTACACCTTTACGCCATTTCGGGAAGCGGTTGAAAAAACGTTCGCGTGGTACAAGGAACAAGGGTTGTTGTAGCACACTCAGTGTTGTCCGACAGTTCAACTGTCGGATATGAGCCTTCTTCGACAGTTAAACTGTCGAAGAACGATTGGTTTGTTTTCCTCAATTTTCTGAACGAACATGAAAACCCTCAAGACCAGAAAATCAGATAAGCTCTTCCTCAAAGCCCAGAACCTTCTTCCCGGCGGGGTCAATTCGCCCGTGCGTGCCTTCCGGTCCGTTGGGCGCTTCCCCCTGTTTATAAAGAAGGCGAAAGGCGCTTACGTCTGGGACGAAGACGGAAACAAATACATCGATTACGTGGGATCATGGGGACCTATGATCCTCGGACACGCACAACCGCAGATTGTGAATTCAATCCGGCGAGCGGCGAAGTCCGGGACGAGCTTCGGCGCACCGACGGAACTCGAAGTCAGGATGGCTGAGCTCATCACAAGCATCATGCCTTCAATCGAGATGGTGCGCATGGTCAATTCCGGGACGGAGGCGACGATGAGTGCGATCCGTCTTGCGCGGGCTTACACAGGCAAAGAGAAAATCATAAAGTTTGAAGGTTGCTATCACGGCCACGGTGACTCATTCCTGATCAAAGCCGGATCAGGCGCTCTCACACTGGGAGTTCCTGACAGCCCCGGAGTCCCCGTCGGCATTGCACGGGGAACACTCACGGCCCGATACAATGACCTCACGTCTGTGGCAAAACTTATCAATGAGAACCACGACGAAATCGCTGCCGTTATTGTCGAGCCGGTTGTCGGCAACATGGGGTGCGTTCCTCCGGCCAAGGGATTTCTTGAAGGCCTTCGCTCGCTGACGTCGACACACTCAGTTCTCCTCATTTTCGATGAAGTGATGACAGGTTTCCGGGTCGCCCTCGGGGGGGCTCAGGAGCTGTATGGAATTCGCCCAGATCTGACAACGCTCGGGAAAATCATCGGCGGCGGACTTCCTGTCGGAGCATACGGGGGAAGAAGAGAGATCATGCAGATGGTCGCACCTTCCGGGCCTATGTATCAGGCGGGAACGCTTTCGGGCAATCCTCTCGCCATGAGCGCCGGCTACGAGATGCTGAAGAAGCTTTCGCGATCAGAATCAGTGTACAAGCAGTTAGAAAAACGGTCCGCTGCATTGGAAGATGGATTTCGGAACAATCTCAAGAAGACGGGGCTCAACCTGAGACTGAACAGGATTGGCTCAATGTTCACCTTGTTCTTCACTGACAAACCAGTTCACGACTACGATTCAGCAAAGACAGCCGATACCGACCGTTTTGCCCGATACTTCAATGCAATGCTCAACCTCGGGATGTATCTTCCCCCTTCTCAATTCGAAGCGGCCTTTTTGTCAGCCAGTCACTCAACGGTGGACATAAAGAAGACCGTGGCAGCCAATCTCATCGCACTTCAAGCCGCATACAAATAAAAACTCCGTCCCCCGCAAGTTCGCGAGAGACGGAGCTTTTGCTGAAATCTACTCTTCCCTACTACGGGACAACTACGGCCGGGAAGGACAGCACAACTGCTGCCAGTCCTGGTGAAGAGATGGTTATCTGGACTGTCAGATGTTGACCAAGCGCCGGAGAAGTTGATAGGTCGGCAACCTGGAATGTGAAATCCGTACTGCCAGGCCCAGGGAATCTGGCGAATCCGGCTGCGGGCATGACGAAAGCCTGAGCGCTCGAGATGTCACCAACCACTCCGAACGTTACCCCCGGCACGTTTGTAGTGAAGATGCAGGAGGCAGAAATAACTGTTCCATCACAAAGTGGGTTACCGTTGATGTCCTTCACCGTGATGCTGATCGGAGCTGATAGGCTATTCGGACTAGTGAAGATGTCAACCGTCGACGACGGAAGACCCGTCACAACAATCGGAGCCTTGTTCCAAACGACGAGGACGCTGTCGATCACTTTCCTCCCTCCTTGCCCCTGCGTTTGCGCCCATATCCAGCTGTACCCGATTCGTAGACCCGCCGGACTCCCCCCACCCATTTGTGCATAGAAGGGGTCAGCCGGTCCGGGAACGTAGTCATAAGGAGACACGTTTGGCACCGGGTTCACGCAGTAGAGCGTCGCCGTTGCGATGCCTGTCTGATTCGTATAGGATGCCAGTGAACCTGTGGTGCCCGTTTGCATCACACCTGCAGAGGAATTGAAATAGACCGCAGTCCCCGACTGCACAGGATTGCTGAAGGTATCACCGACAACCACGGTGAACGGTACCTGGTTGAAGTATGGGAATACACCCGTGGCTTCAAACCCGGGGAATACGTATCTACTGGGATTGATCGAGAAATGCCGCTGGTCGGCGAAACCAGCGTGTATTGTTACCTTCACAGGCTGAGAAACGACAACTCCTCCTCCAGGCAACAGAACGCGAGCAACGATTTGCACCACACCCGCCTGCGTTCCGCTTACTATTGCCGTTCGAAGTTTTCCAGAATCGTCAGTGCTATCCGCCGACGGAATGATTTGCGGTGGCAAACCGCCTCCTACGTAGTTGTTCGGGAAGAACTGGAGCCCGAACGTCGCGTAGACCCTTCGGGTCTTGTCGATCGGTATGCCGAGGGAGTCGCGCACTTCATAGGTGATTACCGAATTCTCGGTGTTACCGACGCCGGCAACATAGATATCAGTATTCGTTATACCGAGGAAGGCAATCTGCGATGGCTGCCGTGCCGTGGGCGGCACAGTGTTAGCCACCTGCGGCGGCTGGAGATTGCCGTAAAACTTCTTAACAAAGGTTCCCGCTTCCCCAGTCACAGTAATCGTGAACACCACCTCACCATAGATGCCGCCATTCGGAGTATTGTCCGTCGCACGGAATCGATAGTGCGTAAAGTTCACTTTGTCCTTCGTGTCAGGCGTGGACACATTGATATCGCCGCTGAGACTAATACTCGATGCTGCCGCGCCCGAAATATTGACTGAAACATTGTGCCCCCCTGAAACCGGGTTGCCATTGACATCTGCTATAGTGTAGTCGACATCAAAGTTTGAAGCATCAAAGATCTTGATAGTGTCATTGGGAACATTCTGAAGCGTGACAATCGGAGCACCCGAGAAGAGGAACGTAATCGGGACACTGATAGCTGCTCCTGCTTCTCCGACAGTCTGAAGGGTTATTGTGCCATAACCAGGTCCACCTGCAGTCGGATCATTCGGGAAAGGCTTGCCTCCCTGCAGCGTTACCGTCGCCAGTCCGTTGACATCCGTCTGTGCGAAGGGCTGTATCAACCCGCCGTTTGAGCTGAAGGAGACCGCTGTCCCGACTTGAACTGGATTGCCGAACTTATCACCAACCTGAACAGACAATGTCCCGATTGGACCAGTCTTTGCAAGTCCTGGCATATTGACACGCGACAGAAAGGCTGTGATCTTCGTGGGATCAGGGAAGCCGCCGGAAATTGTTATTCGACCGGAAGCAACGGAGATCGTTTGGCCTTGTACGTTCGCTGTGGCGACGATTTGGACCACGCCAGATTTGACACCTGAGTTGAATGTCGTGGTCACTTCGCCGTTAGCATCGGTGTAACCGCTGGTGGGTGAGAGAAACTCGCCACCTCCAAGTCCGTTTGTCGGAGAGATGGAGAAGTTCACCAGGAGCCGACGCTTTGGATCAAGCAAATTACCAACAGAGTCCCTCGCGACGAAAGTGAGCGTTGTCGCTTCGGTCGCACCTGTTCCCCGAACCGAGAGTTGATTCGTTACATTGCTCTTGAGCGTAAGGCTCGACGCGAATCCAGATGT
>JBEKOB010000072.1:0-20312 GCA_049522195.1 Bacteroidota bacterium | reverse complement strand
AGGAGCTACAGGTAATGGATTTCAAACTGAAGATTTGGCGCCAGAAGAATCGGGACGACAGGGGCGGATTCGTTGAATATGAAGTCAAGAACGTGTCTCCTGATGCGTCTTTCCTTGAGATGCTTGACATCCTCAACGTCGACCTGGTCAAGAAGGGGGAGGAACCGGTCGCGTTTGACCACGATTGTCGTGAAGGAATTTGCGGCAGTTGCGGTTTGGTTATCAACGGCCGTTCCCACGGTCCAGGACGCGGAATTGCTACCTGCGAGCTGCGTATGCGGGGCTTCAAAGAGGGGGAGACGATTGTCGCCGAGCCGTGGCGGGCCAAGCCGTTCCCGATCCTGAAGGACCTTATTGTCGATCGCACGGCGCTTGACAGGATCATTCAGGCCGGCGGATACATCTCGTCGAAGACCGGCGCAGTTCCGGAAGCGAACCTGATTCAGGTGCCGAGACCCGCAGCGGAAGAGGCGATGGATGCGGCTGCGTGCATTGGTTGCGGCGCTTGCGTTGCATCGTGCCCGAACTCCTCGGCAATGCTCTTTGTGGCGGCCAAGGTATCACACCTTGCGTTGTTGCCGCAGGGAAAGGTTGAGCGCAAAGAGCGCGTTCTGAAGATGATTGAGCAGATGGACAAGGAAGGTTTTGGAAACTGCTCGAACAACTATGCGTGCGAAGCAGAGTGCCCGAAAAAGATCTCTGTAACGCATATCGCCCGCTTGAACAGGGAATTCCTTCTTGCAGAAATCAGCTGAGACTACACTCATCTTGAAAACAAAAAAGGCGACCAGTGGTCGCCTTTTTTGTTCTTAAGAATCAGTCACACGTCAAACTCGAAAATACCTAACGATTCACGGTTCGCGATTCACTTTTCGGGTTTCACATCAAACCTCACCGTCTTGTCCCAGAACCCTTTTTTCTTCTGGAACCTCTCGACGTAGACTGCCTTGAGGACAACGTAGATCCAGAACTGGCAGTAGGTAAAGTACATCACGAGTATCAGCCCGATGGATTTCAGACTATCCTCAGAGTCGAACGAGACAGCAAGAAATATCTCGAGTATGAAAAGGAAGAACGCGAACATCCAGACCAATGTGTACGGCCCCGGGAGCGCAATGCTCACGAGATTCAGGCCGCTGACGATGAAGAGAGCGTCGGAGATGATGATAGCAACGAAGAAAACATAATACAGCAGCAAGGTATAGAGGATATCGAAAGCGAGTCGTTTACTCTTGAACTTCGGTATCTCCTTGAAGAACTTCGCTATCACATAATTGTTCCCCCGCACCCAGCGCATCCGTTGTTTCAACCACACCTTCCACTCCTGAGGCTCCTGCTCATACGTCAGTGCGTATGGGACAAACTTAATCTTGTATCCCTTCTGATAAATCCTGATGCTCAGCTCGGAGTCCTCCGTTAACGCCTGCTCATCCCATCCTTCCAAATCTCGCATTAAGTGAGTCCAGACAACGAAGTTGGTGCCGGGGAGTGTCGCGATGTTGTGCATCTGCCACCGTCCGGCTTGCAGAATGGATTGGAAGCTCAGCGTCTCGATGTTGATGAACCGCGTGAGCAGTGTCGCGTCTTTGTTCACTGTCCTGAATTTCCCGATTACACCCCCCAGTTGCTGGTTGGTGATCAGCTGCGCGACCAGATATCGCAAGGCCTTGGGATCAGGTGTATTGTCGGCGTCGTAGATGGCAATGACCTCGGAATTGACCTGCTTGAGGCCGAGGTTCAATGCTCTCGATTTTCCTTTTCCCCCTTCACCCAGCGGGACATTGAAGAGAACAACCCGGGAATCCTGGTCGGCGAATTTCTGCACAATTGACGCCGTCTCATCCTTCGAACCGTCGTTGATCACAAGGATCGTCAATTTGTCTTTTGGATATTCGAGTTTAAGCATCGATTCAACCGTCCGGCCGATGACCATTGCCTCATTGTGCGCGGGAATCATAATTGTGCAGGTGGGATAGTTGTACTGCGTCGCATCAACAGACTTTCGTTCGCGGAACGACTTGAGGTAGTTGATATATCCAAAAATCGTCAAGGCGAACTGGTAGGCGATCATGAACCAGATCAGGATGACGGCAACGACGAAGAGGAAACTCAGATCGACTTCAAGTACGGACATTCAAGGCTCGATTCGTTTAAGCAGCGGTGCGACGGTGCAGGACCTTTAGCACGAAATACATTCCAACCAGCAGGACAACAGCCAGGAACCCGAACATCGCGATGGCTGTGGTCGACCAGAGGCTTGTGACATTGACGCCATAGGAAAATGTGTCGCCGGTTGTGATATTGACATCGTGCTTCCCCGGGGGTAATGCGATCGTGTAGCAGTCGTTTCCTTTCAATGCGGTAAACGAAAAATGCTGGCCGTCGAGATCAACCCCCGTCGGTTCATTGCTGAACGATACGAGGAACCGCTCATCAGTGTCGTATGTAAATGCCGCCGTGCGCATGCCATATCTCAGAGCGGAGATATCCGCGGTCGAAGAGATGATGCGCGGCTGGAGCTGCGACGTGGAGAATGCCCCCGTTGTACCCAGATTGATATCCACCGTATGCGACCCGGAAGGAATAAAATAAAGGTTTTCCCGGGATGCGGTCACGAGCATGCCATCAAGAAGCACCTGGGGGATCTCCTTGGGGAGTTTGAGAATGAACGAATGCTTCGCATCGATGGCATAAGAGTTGTTGTTCCTTTGGTACGAGATGTCGCGTGCGGCAGCACTTGCAAGGAACGGCACATCCTGCGCGTTGACCGATTCCTCCGAGTAGTAGGTGAACCGCGGAGCTCCAAGGGCTGCTGCGTGGACCAAAAGAAAACATTCCGTTCCGGTCTGAATGAGCGTGGGGAAAGGTGTGATGTCTCCCTTCTTTCTGAAGGTCAGAATGTTGAGATCCAGGAGCAGTTTTGAGCTGTCGCTTACAAGCTGTTGGTACATTTTCCCGATGCGGATGTAACGAAGGGGATCGGTCGACCAGAGCCGTTCAGGATCCTCAACCTGGAGTGAGAATCCGTACCGCTTCTGGAGTGCCAGGATATGTGCCATGTCGACACCGATCTGTTCGCGCAGCTCGGGAGATCCATAGCTGTCCATCGCGGTGACGATGATCTGAAATCCCGGCTTGGAGCGTGCGTGATCGGTGAACTCACGCAGCAGCCGCTCGTACACTTCGTCGAGCTTGTTGATCCGGTAGTCGATGATGGAGGATTCGACAGCCGGATTGGATTTCCAGTACCACGGTGAAGTCTGGTCGAAGATCTTCGTTAACTCAATGCCGTATTTCTTTCGGACTTCGCGGACCGCTGACGGGTGCATGGGAGAGAACAACTGTGGAGTCTCAAATCCTTTCCCTGATTCAAAGTACAGTTCGGCGAGATTCACGCCGTCCCAGTCGAAACTGTCCAGAAGCTTCCTGTATTTCACTGCCATGCTGTCTACGCAAGCCGGCTCCGTCAAAGCGACGGCAAACCGCCATAACTGTGGGCTGTCTTCTCCTTTGTAGTTCTTTTCCCTCCATTCGGGATGGTCCCGCCAGAACTTCTGTGTCACCTGCGGAGGCTCGAACCAGGCGTATACGAGGATGCCGTTTGCATGAGCAAGTCGGATCAATCGGCCGTAATCGAACGTGTACTTTGCATACTCGTGCCAGCCGGCAACGTGGATCCGCCTGATTCCGGCGCGAACCCATTGCTTGACGAGGTCCTCTGTGCTCCATGTTGGACGCAGACCATGATCGAAGTACGCCTCGAGATTCTCGTTCCTGATGATGGGACCGAGGCGGAAGTACCGTTTGACATAATCGAGGAGATACGGATAGCGACTGTAGCCGTGCCGCGTGAGCGGATCGAAACTGGTGCCGAAGAAGATCACCTTGCCTTTGCCAAACGTCACTCCGATGGTGATCGGAGCCCCCGTGGCGGCGTGTTTGCAGAATACCTCGTCCACGTTTTCTACAGTGAGCCGGTTGACAAGCTCGAAGTTTCGCCAGCTGATGGGTTCATCCTGGTAGTAGGGATCGATGATACTCCGCACGGTCAATTGTGTCGGGCTGAAGTGAATCCCAAGCTCTTCCGCCAGATCATTCTTTTGATCCGTGATAAGGTTCCCGCCCTGTTGCACGAATTTCACGATCGCATCATAGTCCATCGGCTTTAACGAATCGATGAAACCATACGGAGCGATCAGAAGGTTGTAGTTCTGTAGATGAATCTGCTGGCCGACAAAAATGGTGTCGACATTGATGTTGACGCTCCGGAACACGGAGACAAACGATGCCTGGTCGTTGAACGATGCACCGCGCGCATGGTGATTCCAGAGAATCGCTACACGAGCTCCGCTCCAATCGGCCTCGGGCACAAACATTTTCTTCACCATCTGGTTCGCTTGCGCGAACACCTTCTCCGTGAAGTTCAGTTCATGTGCCCTGAACTCGCTCGGCTCAGCCTTGTACGTCTCTCCTGGCTTTAGCTCGATGGTATGGGAGACCGGACCGTTGATCCTGTTTTCGGACACGATCCGTCTGATGACCTCCCCCTCCGTATCGAAATACGCTTCAGCGAGATACTGGTCCTTCAATGTGACCTGATACGACTGCGATCCGGAGAGGATAACGCGGTCTGGTGTCTTAACCCAGTTCGTCTGCTCCGACAGGTCGACGTACGTATATCCAAGCTTTTGGATCCCGTCAACCAGTTCCTTCAGGAGGTCCAGGTCGAGAAATGAATGGAAGAAATTGGACGCGTAGCCGTCCCGAACGGCAAGCATAGCCTTCGCGCCTCTGAGGATATCCTGGATGTAGGTGTCACTGATTGCCTTGTCCGGATTCAACGGCACATAACCCAGATCCTCCGGGTACAACCGCTGGCCAAAGAGATCGCTCTTGATGACGTACGGGACGTACTGACTGTAATCATAGTCTTCGATTGCCAGCCGTTGCTCCATAGCCGTACTGAAGTACTTTGAGACGGTCTGGTAGAGAAGAAGTGATGCTGTGTAGTGCGGTGTTTCCCAGACAAGCGGGTAGAGGCCGTTCTTCATGAACTCCTGTATCCCCATCTCGAGCTTCTGCGAGATCTGTTCGGCCGTCTGCTGCTTGATGGGTTTGTTCGTCGTGGCGTCCCAGAACTCAAAGTCGGACGCAGTCACACCCTTGTACTGATGCGTTACTCCGTGCATCACTATCGTCGCGCCGTTACGCACCATGTATTTGAGCGCGTCGACAAGCTCCGGCTTGTCGGAAAGGCTCACGCGTATCCCCTGGCCTGGATCTACATAGAACGGTATAACGCCCACGAGGAAGGGGATCCCTTTGGCGGAGAGAATGTCGGCGATCTCACGCAGGTGATCCGGATTGTCGAGCGGGCTAACGTCTTCGATTCGGATAAGAGCGGAGTGGGATTCCTCGTGGTTTTCTCCGAGGAAATCGTGCAGGAGGTCTGCAAACAGCAAATACCGATCTGTTTCAGTGGCGCCGGAGAAGGGGGAATCTGCGATGTATGTAAGGTTTCCCGACGTGATGATGTAAGGGAGTTCTTTCTTCCGCTTCGTCGAAAAGGACGTCGCGATGACGTTGACCTGCTTCCTATTCGAGATGTTCACGACATTGATGTTCGGCTCCCCTTTTGTAAATGTCCGGTTGCCGAAATGCACACCGTCGAACGTGGAGATCGAATCAATCTGGCTGACACTGAAGCCGAAGCGCTTGGCGACAGGGAACCGCTTCGAGAAATCTTCGAAGCCCGTGTTCAGCCAAAAAATTCTACTGTCGAGTGAGAGAACATCCTGTGCAAAGGCGGCGGGGACGGGATCCGCTGCCTGGAATCCGATATAGAACGTAAAGTCGTATCTCTTCATCTCTCCGGGCGAGTAATCATTCACTCCTTTGAGCGTGAAGCGGGTGTCGAAATGTCCGAGCAGCGTCGCCAGCTGGCGTCCGTCGCCCATCGCGTAATTCCGGAGGTCAGTTGATCCTTCCACGAGGATCAGTACACTCTTCGGCGTCGGATTCTCTGCTGCAGGCGCCGCCGAAACGACGATGAGGGTCAAAAAAACTACAATGAAAGTAAAGACAAATCTCACTACGACATCCTTTCTTTATCGGGGTCGGAACTCTGCTGGTTTCTTCTTTGTGAATCCGAAGAAGTGCTCCAATGCCTGCACCGTGCGGCGGGACGCGTGTCCGTCGCCGTACGGATTTGTCGCCGTGGCCATCTTCTGATAGGCCCTCGGGTTGTCGAGCAACGTCCGTGCTGTCGAAGAGATTGTCTTCGGGTCGAGGCCCACCAGTTTCACGGTTCCGTATTGGACCGCTTCGGGTCGTTCTGTGACTGTCCGGAGCACGAGAATCGGCTTGCCGAGGGACGGACCTTCTTCCTGCACACCGCCGGAGTCGGTAAGAATCAGGTGTGAACGGGCCATCAAGTTGACGAAGTCGCTGTAAGGAAGCGGCTCGACCAGGACGACGTTCGCGATGTCTCCGAGAATCGGGTATACCACGTCACGCACGATCGGGTTGAGATGAACGGGAAAAACAAACCGATAGTCCGGGTAACGCCTGGCAAGCTCCTTGACCGCCTTGCACGCCCCCGCCATCGGCGCTCCCCAGTTTTCCCGCCTGTGCATCGTCAGAAGGATAATCTTCCTTCCTTCATCGACGAACTCGTTCAGCCGCTGATCAGGAAACGTATAAGTTTTCTTGATCGCATAGCCGAGAGCATCTATCACTGAATTGCCAGTTACGATAATCTGTTTCGCTGGGATGTGTTCTTTGAGAAGTGCCTGCTTCGCCGTTGCTGTTGGGGCAAAGTGGAGGTCGGCAATGCAGCTTGTCAACCGACGGTTGATTTCCTCGGGGAAGGGATTCGCCTTGTCCTGCGTTCGCAGTCCGGCTTCGACGTGTCCCACCGGAATCTGTCTGTAGAACGCGGCAAGACTTCCAACAAATGTTGTCGTCGTATCCCCCTGGACGAGCACAATATCGGGCTTTGCTTCGACGAGGACGTCGTCGAGAGCACCGATCGTATTCTTCGTCAGCTCGGCGAGAGATTGCTTCGGCTGCATGATGTTCAGATCGTAATCCGGTTTTATTCCGAAGACCTCGAGCACCTGGTCCAGCATCTGCCGGTGTTGTGCCGTAGCAATCGTTGTCACGCGGAAGTGCTTGTGCTTCTGAAGCTCAAGGATGATGGGGGCCATTTTGATGGTATCCGGCCGCGTGCCGAACACCACTGCCACGTTTTTTTGCTGCACGTTCATGAACAGGGGACTATGTGGGTAAGTTTGTCTAAGATTCCGGAGGGTTAAGATACGGAAGAAAAGAGAAATGAAAAAGGCGATCTAGGTGCTGAGATCGCCTTTGTGAACAAATTTTCATTCCCAGCAAATGAATAGCGAAAAAGGGTGATCCTGACGTGGTTATGCCTTCCTGCGACAAGTCCCCCCACCTGGGGGTACACCTATTTGATCAAAATGAGCTTCCTGGCGTCGTGAAACGATCCGGCCTGAATCCGGTAGAAATACATGCCGCTCCTGAGGGAAGATCCGTCGAAACGGACCGTGTGCATGCCGGCTGATTGAACGCCATCAACCAGAGTTGCGACCTCCTTGCCGAGCACGTCGTACACCTTGAGCGTCACGGTACTGGCAGCCGAAAGCTGATAGCTGATTGCTGTCGTCGGATTGAACGGATTTGGATAATTCTGAGCAAGGAAGGGTCCAGTCGGAAGTGTCTGGCCCTGACCGGCGATGCCGGTAGGAGTTGTAATGACTGTCACGTATGAAATGCCGGTGATCGGAATTGTGCTTCCGCTTGGATTTTTGTCCTTCGGAGTTATGTCAGTTTCGTATCCCTCTTTCGTGAGAAACGAAAATTGCACAGAGGTGTCAGCAGAAAACTGTACGCCACCGTAGAACGTTTGGCTGATTATCGTTTGCTTTTTCCGCAACGCCTGAAAGGTTCCGCCAGGCACTACGACAGTTCCGAATGCATCACACACATCTGTTGTGCGTTGTATGACGTAGGATCCGGGCGCGATAGGAATCGAGTCGCGGTTGGTAAATGATTTGCCGTAAGTAAAAGGAAGCACCATGTCGAGACCTATATGAAATGTAAACTCCGTTGTGTCGGTCCCAGCTCTCTGAATTCTCAAAGCGTCCCCGAGTGAAAACAAGGAATCCGTCGTCATTCTAGAAAACTGATAGTAGGTTGAGGTAGATCCACCGCTGATTTGAATTTCCCGTTGAGCATGAGTAGCCCTCGGGAACTTCGATGCATAGGGTGTCTCAGATGGAAGAACGTTGTCCATCCTGGCTGTGTCGGTGTAAGTGATTGTCGGCAACGTCCAGGATTGCGCTGAAGAGGATGCTGTTCCCACGTTGAATGTCGTGCTCAGATTCGAGTTCTCCAGAAATCGCCATGATTTGCCCGGAGCATAGAATGACTGCACGTCGCTTGAAGTAATCGAAATCTGCGAAAGGGCAAGCGAAGTGAGCATGATGGTGAGAAGAAAAATGGCGGCAAACTTCATTTGGCCCCCATCTACTGAGTGTGAGAGAGGAAAGTGGATTTAGGATGTGCAAACTGCGACTGGAGTGCTTGTTCTGACCGCACGAGTATCAATCCGATGCGAGATTTTCACTGACTCGCGAAGATAGCATGCCTCGATGATAGATGCAATATATGCTAAATCTTTGCCGATGAAGCGTCTAGTTCCCCTTCTTGCCGTTTTTTGGATCTCTGGATGCCCGAGATACGGAAGAAAAGAGAAATGAAAAAGGCGATCCCGTTAATGGGGTCGCCTTTGTGAACGAATTTTCACAGTCAGCCTCTATGGCGGCTCAAAAGCGTCCCCCCCGACGAGTTTTCGGAGCTTTCGACACCCGGTCAGGAGTACGAAGAGCATCCTATTTGGTATAAGTTCCCTTTTTTCGTTCAACAATCCGTCTTGAATCCGACCGGTCCTGAACCCTGAAAACTTGTCATGTCCAATTCCCGGTCCCCGTCTGTGCTCCGTACGGGTCGTAGGTCCACCAATTGCCGGAACCGCTTGACTGCCATACCGCTTTGAACGTAAGGGTCGAGCCTGAGTAGATCGTCAGCTGACCGCTGTTATCCGGGTTGTTGATGATAACAGTCTGGGCATCGAGGCTTCCCCCGCTGAACGATTTCAACGTGCCGTTGAGGATGTTGTTTGAAGTGGCCCAGCTGAGTTCCGACACAGGCGATGTTGAGGTCGAATCGTAGATATCCCATGTTCCGGTCTTATTATCTCCACTCGTAGTTCCTCTCGCAACGGTGAAGTTCTTGTACGTCGCTCCTGAAGTATCGGAACCATTCAATATCATGGCCCATCGATCTGAGCCATCGGGTTGTACTGTTGCTGTCAGTGTGACATTGAGCGTTCCCAGTGAGTACGTCCATGTCCGCGTGTTCCCCTGTTGGATTGAAGATAAGCTTCCTACAAGGGAGAGTTGCTGGGTATAGGCGTTCATGCTCGTGACTGCGGAGGTCACCGTCTGAACATTCGGGTTGCTGGAATTCGTCTTTGGCCCCTTGAACGAGACCGATGGAATTGTTGGTGTGGATTGCTGGGGTCCGGTCGGAGAGTTCGTGCAACCGGACATCAAGAGTCCAACAGCCCATACAAAGAGAATGAGGTTCGTAGCGTGGCGAGCCATGATGTGTTCCTCCATAAAAACAGATCCTGCAACCCGGAGGACCGTCTTCCTTCTTGTTTATTCTGGAGACGCTCCCTCCACTGTGTATAAAAACGTCTTTGCACGAGAGAAAGTTTCGCGCGGTTTTCTGTGATTCCCCGATGATCGCCGACCGAGCGGTAATCCGGCAGAGTCTACTGCCTTGATAATCGCTTCAATATGTGCTACCTTTTCTCTATATGAAGCCCCGATACCTCCTTCCATTGCTCCTTTCCCTTGTTTGGTTTTCTGTCGCTTCCAGTCAGGACACGAAGGAGAACGCCGATTTCAAGCTTGCCGTCAATCTCTATAATGACAAGCTGTATGACCTTGCCTTGGAACAATTCCGCCAGTTTGTAGCGACTTTTCCGAATACCCAGCAGGGAATCGAAGCAAGGTTCTATCTTGGCCTGTGCCAGACTAGGCAGGGGAAACTCGATGATGCGCGGCTGACATTTCAGAATTTTGCCCTTGCCTTTCCCGATCATCCGCGTGCTCCGGAAGCGTGGTGGAATGTCGCCGATTCTTATGTCTCCCTCAAAAACCTCCGGGAAGCAGCGCTCGCATTTGAGCGTGTGAAAACATTCCATCCGAAGAGCAAGCTTGCCCCGAGTGCCCTCGTCAAGTCAGCTGAATACTTCGAACTTTCGGGAGATCCGGAAAGCGCGCGAAAGGTGCTCCGGACTTTGATCCAGGAGTACTCCTCATCCGATGTCATACTCCCTGCCCGATTGAAGCTTGCCCGGATGTATCTATTTGACAACCAGTTTGAGCTCTCCCGCGCCGAATCGAAGCGTGTCGCCGATGCTTCAAAAGATCCCGAACTGAGTGCACAAGCTCTCGTCCTGATGGCACGCTCGCTGGCCAGTCTGAACAAGTACGAAGACGCCCAGCACGCGCTCGATGAGGTGGCCAAAACCTATCGTTCTACTTCCAGCTACTACACGGCGCTCCTGTTCCTCGGCTCGATGCAGCGTGAGCTTGGGTATGCAACCCAGGCGTTTGCATCCTGGAAACTTATCGATGCGGACTCCGCACGCGCTCCCCGACAGGTGCGTCAGCAGGCTCTGATTCTCATGGGAGATGGATATACACAGAAAGGCGAGAATCCGAAGGCACTTCGAAACTACGAGTTGGCCTCTGCGATCCCGGCTGCTCAACGGGGTGAGGCGAGCTTCAAAGCCGGCCTGGCTGCGGAGCAGACAGGGGATCTGCAGAAATCCCAGATGTATTTGACGCAGGCACTTGGCGATACGTCAACCGGACTGTCTCAGAGTGATGTGTTGATCGTGTCCGCTCGTGTTGCCGCAAAAGCGGAGAACCATTCGGAAGCACTGCGTCTCTCTTCTGAGTTTCAGACTGGGTATCCCGGTGATCATCGTGTCCCTGAGGTTCTTCTTGAGGAAGCGAAGTTGTATCAGAATGATCTGCACGACTATCTTCAGGCGATTTCAGTATATGATGTCGTGCTCAGCCGCTACGCCAATTCCCCGGTTGTAGATGAAGCTCTCTTCGGACGGGCTCAGGCCCTGCAATTGTCCGGCTCGTTGGATCGGGCACTCGATGCATATGATGACCTCCTGAAAAGATGTCCCGCGAGTGAGTTCGTTGGGGCTGCGCGCGAAGCTGCGCTGCACATCCGCACATTTGAGCTGAAGAACAAGGAATCCGGTCTCGAGAAGCTCGCGCTGCTGGTTGGCGATGTCATCGCCCAGCAGTCGAAAGGGGAACTCGCATTCCGTCTGGGTGAAATTTACTTCCAAGATCTGAAAGATTACGACAAAGCCGCCGCACAGTTTGCTTCGGCACTGCATATCGGTCTTCCCACCGAGAAACAGTCGATGGCGTGGTACAACCAGGCAAAAGCGTTTGAGTATGCGGGAATTCAGGCGGTCGCGGGGGGCACACCGAAGCTTGAACCCTCTCTCAAAGCGATCGCTGCCTATGATTCTCTTCTGAAGCAGTTCCCATCGGGTGAGCTCGCTGATGATGCATGGTCCGGCCAACTGAATATCCGCCTTCAACTCGCGGCAGGAGCTGCCGATGTTCGTCAGGTAAGCGGTGAGTTTCTTCAGGCCCACCAGGTCATCAAACGAAAAGATCTGATCTACTTTTCGATTGCAGAGGCCTTCCGGAAAAAGAAAGATCCCGAAGACGCCGCGAAATTCTACGCGCAAGCCATCAAGGAACGACCGTTGAAGGATATCGAAGGAAGCGCTTTCTTCCGGCTGGGAGATATGCTGACAACGCTCGGTCAGCCCGATTCTGCAGCACTTGTGTACCAGGAGTATCTCAAGAGGTTTCCGAACAACGAGTTTTCTGCTCGTGCGTCGTGGTCGCTCGCACAGTTCGAGGCAGGACGAGGCAATGCTTCCCGTGCACTCGAGCTGTATAAACAGATTGGACAGCAGTTCTCCTACACATCCTTCAGCGGCCAGCTCGCCAGAGCCCGGGCTGATGCCTACTTCAAAGCTCTCGACTATCCAAATGCGATAATACAGTACCAGTCCGTTGTACGCGAGGCGGAGAAGGGAACTGATCCCAAAGTGCGCCTTCCGCTCGATGTACTCTATGATCTTGCAACGAGCTGTGCCAAGCTCGAAAAGCGGGGAGAGGCGAAACATTATTATGCAGAATATCTGGCCCGTGAGGATTCTTCGGAACGGGCGGGACAAGTGTACTATCAGCTGGCGACGCTCGCGAGAGAGGAAAACAGCGTGACGTTGGCCGCCCAGTACCTTCAGAAGGCGAGCCAATACTCGGTTGCCGGATCGACAGGAATGAATCAGGCGGCATTTGAAGCGGCAGAACTGTATTTCAAAAATGAGGAGTACACAAATGCCATCTCCCGTTACACCGAAGTCGCAGAGAAGGTGACGAACGACTCCCTCAAGCAGCACATCCTGTCACGCATTGTTATCGCGTATTTCCGTCTGAACAACGCGAAGGAGGGGGACGCCAGAGCGGCAGCATTCAACAAGGCATTCCCACGGCAGGGGCGGTATGCGGCTGAGTTTGACTATGAGCGGGGGAACTACTTCCTAAGGAAGGATGAATACGCCTCTGCGAAGAAATTCTTCGATAGCGTCATCCAGCAGTATGCCGGTTCGTCTTCTGTTCCGAATGCAATGTACGGCAACGCCCGGGTTGCCGAGCTCTCCGAGAAAACCCCTGAAGCAATCAAGCTGTACGAAGCGATTCTCCAGAAGTATGGAAGTGACCCGATCGCGCCACGCGTCAGGCTGGCACTCGGCAATCTGTACTATAGTCAGGAGCAATGGGATTCCGCGGCACGTCAATACAAGGCAGTGCTCGACAGCGAAAGCCGTGCACCGGATCTCGTCCAGTATGCGATGAACAACCTCATACTTGCGTACAAACAGCTTACACTCTATGATGCAGCTCTGGAGTTGACGCGCAAGTACATCGAACGGTTCCCGGACGACCCGGAGCTTATGGACAAGCGTGTCGATATCGGTGTTCTCTATCAGAAACTTGGCTACTACGACCAGGCAGTGCTTCACCTGCAGAGCCTGCTGGACAACGCGGATGCGGATCTGGAAACGGAGGTACGGTACTACATCGGCGAAGCATATTTCTACAAGGGGGACTATCAGCAGGCGATTCTCGAGTTCCTGAAGGTCCCGTACCTCGTCACCAAGAAGACGAAAGTGGACTGGGTAGCAACTTCGTATTATATGGCCGGTCAATCGTACGAGAAAATGTCGAAGTTCGATCAAGCCGTGACAATGTATAAGCAGATCATCAGCCGTCCCGGAATCGATGCGACGTTTAAGACAGGAGCTCAGCGCGAGATTGATAGGGTAACGGCGCTGCAAAAGACAAACAGGTAGATGACTGGTTAAAAGGTTAATTGGTTAAATGGTTAGGTGACCAATCAACCAATCCCAATTAACCACTCACCACCAACCCCTCGAGTCGCAAAAGGCGCTCGCTCGGGGTAAATTAACCACTCACAATTTACTATTTACTATTCACTATTTACTGTTTACAACCACCGAACTTCCTGCGACCCCTATGGGATACATCTTTGAGTCCGAAATAGAACTGATTATGAGCGCTGTCCGTGTCCGCACGATTGGGGAGGCGGAGAGCATCCGCCTGAAGGACATTCTCGCAGCCAACCTGCATCCGGCCGTGAAGGCCTACTTCAAGGCCCGTGTGCAGCAGATGCTTCAGCAGGAACGGCAGACAGAAGTCCGCTCGAAGAAGTTCCCCTATTCTCTTCGTGAAGTCGTTCGCCTGCAGGAACAAATTGACCTTCTGCTCGTGCACAACTATGTGTTCGGTCAGCACGATTTTGCCCTGATGCTGGATCACGCGGTTCACTTCGAGTTCAATTTCCTGTGTCGGCCGCAGTGGACGCTGCTCAATTTCATCTTCGAGAACCAGCGGCGTCGCCCCACATCGGATATCCGGCGGAAGCTCCGGTATTGCGTCGATTACTCGTACTATGCAGAGATTATCAAGCGGTTTATAGAGGATCGCGGGCTGGCTGAATTGACGTACGAGGAATTTACGGAACTCCTCGGCAAAATCGACCAGGAGATCGTGTCGCGGCATACGAGTGTCGAGCTGGCACTGATGACGCGCCCCATCCTTCGGTTCATTGCCTCAGCCGACCTCACTCCCGGTCAGGCACATTCCGAGCCAAGGATCCCGATCAACGCGGCGATCGTCTTCTTTGAAGACAAGAAGCTGAATGATATCAAAGAGAGGCTCGAAACAGAGCGGGATCAGAACGAGATCGCTGACCTGAGTCTCCGCCAGCTTGCGAACTATATCGAGAAGGTCAGGACGAAAAACGAAGACGCCGAGGTCGAGTTCCCTGAGGAGCGGCAGGCGACTGTCCCTGAGGAACCGGCTGCGAAACCGGAGGAGAGCCCAAAGCAGGAAGAGGCGGCGCAAGAAGTCCCGAATTCAACAAAAGTTCCGATCAAGATCTTTTCGGATTTTGAAGAGGACGAGCCCTTCATAATTTCTCAGCCCGAACCGTCAGAAACTCTTGAGGGAACCGACGGTGAAGCCGCCCCTCTGGGAGAGCTTGTCAATTTGCATTCCCTCTTCTCTCCATCGGAAGAGAAAACATTCATCAAAAAAGTTTTCCAGAAGGATGAGCTTCTGTTCCGGGAGTCGTTGGATCAACTGAACCGAATGACGGAGTGGAAGGAAGCATCAGCATATCTTCAGCAGGTTTTTATGACCAACGATGTCGATCCGTTTTCGGAAGTCGGCATCCTTTTCACGGACAAAGTCCAGCGCCGATTCCTTCCGGGAGAAGAGAGCAAGCCGGAAGAAAAGTAACTCAACCATTTCCTATTTCTTCACTAAGACACCAATTTCATGCAATTCATCGATCAGGCTGTCATCTTTGTAAAGGCGGGCAATGGCGGCAACGGGACGATCAGTTTCCGGCGGGAAAAGTATGTCCCGAAGGGAGGTCCTGATGGTGGCAATGGTGGAAACGGCGGGAACGTCATCATCCGCGCTGACAAGCAGCTCGGCACATTGCTCGATTTTCGGTACAAGCGTTCATACAAAGCCGAGAATGGTGAAAACGGGCGTGGAAAAGACCAGACGGGAAGAACTGGTGTGGACATTGTGCTCCGGGTCCCATGCGGAACAATCGTGATGGAGGGTTCGCACAGGAAAATTGTCGGAGATCTGGTGCATGAGGGAGATGAGGTTGTTGTCGCCAAGGGTGGGAAAGGTGGACGAGGAAACGCCGAGTTTGCGACCTCCACCAACCAGGCGCCGAGAGTTGCAGAGCCCGGGATTCCGGGCGAAGAGTCCGAACTCATGCTCGAGCTGAAACTCATTGCCGACGTGGGGCTCGTTGGATTTCCAAACGCAGGGAAATCGACACTCATTTCGGTCGTGTCAGCCGCAAAACCCAAAATCGCCGATTATCCCTTCACAACGTTAACGCCGAATCTTGGAATCGTCCGATACGCGGAAGGGAAGAGCTTCACGCTTGCCGATATGCCCGGACTCATCAAAGGGGCGCATCTGGGGAAAGGGCTGGGTATCCAGTTCCTCCGTCATATTGAGCGCACGAGAGTGCTCGTCTTCCTGATCGAATCCATCAGCGAAGATCCGAAACGCGACTATGAAACACTGCTCAACGAGCTGGCCAGCTACAACGCGGCACTCGCCAAGAAACCGAAGATCGTGGCCCTGACGAAAATCGATCTTTTCGAGCCGCAGGCGCTGAAACGTCTCAAGCGAGTTTCCTTCGGAAAGAAGATACCGGTCGTACGCATCTCCTCCGTGTCGAGGGAAGGGCTGCAGCCGCTTCTTGAGCAAATGTGGCGTGCTCTCAAACCAAACTAGATCGTGTCTGAAGCTTCCCGTCCGATGAAACGAACTCCACTCACTCCCCGGAAGACGATTGTCACACTCGCCGCACTGTCCGGAGTGCTCGCGGTTGTCGCCCTCGGTTCGCTCTTGGTCGGGTCCACGCCGATGTCCATCTCCGAGTTATGGCGTGCATTGACATCACCCTCCGATCCATCGATGGAGATGCAGCGCACCATCCTGCTTAACATCAGACTCCCGCGCGTGCTCCTTGCCCTGACTGTCGGGGCGGGCCTGTCAGTTGCAGGAGCGGTGCTTCAGGCCTTATTGCGGAATCCCCTCGCAGAGCCGTATATACTTGGAATATCGAGTGGCGGAACCGTCGGCGCACTTGTCGCAATGATGGCCGGTATCGGAGCCGCGCATTTTACAACACCTCTGTTTTCGTTCGTGGGCTCAGGACTGGTGATGTTCCTGGTGTTCGTCCTTGGGCATCGACGCGGCATCCTCGACACGAATGCTCTTCTGTTATCGGGAGTGATGGTTGGTGCGTTCTTCAGCTCAATAGTGCTTTTGTTTACCGCTCTCGTCAACCAGGACCTTCGCACAACATACCTGTGGCTCATCGGAAACCTGAGCTCGGCGGACATCCAGTCGTTCTGGGTTGTCGCCCCCTTGATCCTCCTGGCTTCGCTCGCCCTTTCGACGCAAGCCCGTCATTTTAACCTGATTTCCACGGGCGACGAAACTGCGCTGCACCTCGGCGTCGAGGTGGACAAGGTCAAGCGGATCTCGTACCTGCTCGCCTCGTTCATTACCGGCCTGGCAGTTTCTGTCAGCGGTGTGGTTGGCTTTGTAGGACTTGTAGTCCCTCACGCCTGCCGCATGATGTTCGGACCGGACCATCGTCTTCTCATCCCGGCTTCGTTCCTTGCCGGTGCAACGTATCTTATCGCGTGCGATTTGCTCTCGAGAGTCGTGCTCGCTCCTTCTGAAATCCCCGTTGGTGTTGTTACTGCAGTCGTCGGTGCTCCGATATTCATCTATCTTCTCAAGAAAAACTGGTAGTATCAGTTCGTAGATTGCGGTTGTTGCTACCACAACCGCTCGGCACGCGTGTGTTTGCCCGCGACCAATTATGTCTTTGCGGCTTGGCGACTTTGCGTGACGGTTTTTGAGATACTTCTAGTGTCGTATCTCGCATGTCCTTTGATTATGTCGTTCGGGTGAACTTTTTGCGGGGCACCGAGTGCAGTAACTATGATCTCATGAAATCTCGAAAAAGATCAAAACACACACCCTTCCGTCCCGAACACAGTTCGGGACGAGAATCCTCGTTCCGTCTTCGAGCGGAACGGGACTTTCATCCCCTCTCCCCAACACACTCGCCGCCGCACAGAGGGGACTGTCAGAGCCTAGGGGCCCGCCTCTTCCAACTCGTGAACTAAACGTCCCCTCTCGTAAGAGGCGAGCGGGGCGCGAGAGGGGAACGAGGGGTGTGTGCTTTGCTCTTGAACTTAGAAGTTCAGCAGCCAGTTAGAAGCTATCTCGAAAACAGGGGAGAAGACTCACCCTGTCTGATGCTCCTGTAATTACACAGAGTTCCACGGAGAGTCACAAAGTGCCACAGAGAAGATTTCTCTGTGTATCTCCGTGTTCACTTTGTGTCTCTCTGTGAAACGTTTCTCATCTGACCCACTTGCCCGAACTCATTCTTCCGTGGGATTTTTGAGATGGGCTCTAGTCAGGATTGATCGAACCGTTCGAATTCTTCTACTTCACCTGACGAGGAAATCATTTCGACAGGACAGGGGGGAAGGGAGCGCAGGAAGAGTTGTCCATACCGTTTTGACACAATCCTCGAATCGAGTATCGTAATGACTCCTCTGTCGGAAGTGGATCGAATCAAACGTCCAACACCTTGCCGGAACTTGATCACCGCTTCGGGAAGCGTGAACTCCATGAATGCGTTCCCGCCGTGTTGAGCGATGAATTCTGTTCGCGATTCGATGAGCGGATGATCGGGTACGGCAAACGGAAGCCGTGTGATGATGACGTGTTCGAGAGCCTCACCCGGAACGTCGACCCCCATCCAGAAACTGTCCAGTCCGAACAGGACTGAATTCACATCCCGTTTGAACTCCTCAAGCAGATCGTACCGCGAAGGCCCGCTTCCCTGAACCAACAATTGCAGTCCCTCCTGATGAAAGGATGCGCGGAGGGCCTGCGCCGTGCGTCTCATCAGCGCGGTGCTCGTAAAGAGAACAAGTGCCTTTCCCTGGCTCCGGAGGACACTCGACAAAATCCAATCGGCCAGCTGCTCTTCATACCCGGCAGCGTCCGGAGCGGGAATATCTCCCGCGATCACAACCTTCATCTGTCTGCGGAAGTTGAAAGGCGTATCAAGAATGACAGTTTCCGCCGGCCTTGCGCCGAGGCGGTTCTGGATATAGTCGAGGGAGCCGGCGACTGCGAGCGTGGCGCTCGTTAAGATGACTGACGTGTTCTCGCGGAATAACATCGGCCCGACGCTTGAAGAGATGTCTGTCGGTGCGGCACAGAGAGTCAGGTTCTTCGAATTTTTCTCCGGAAGTTCCACCCAGTAGGTGAGAGCTGGATCGGGTTGGTCCAGGAATTCTCCGATGAGCACCTGAGCTTCCCAGAGAAGGCGATGTGCGATCGTCAGCTCTTCCTTGCTTAGTTTTGAGTTCTCATCTTTGACGAGTTCTTTCGTCACGTCTTGCAGTTGCTGGAGGTACGGATCGACGATGTTGGCCACGAGGTGCGGTCCCCGCACGCGAACCGTGGATGCGGACGGCTTTGTGCTATTCGCCGCTCGCACAATGCTATCGAAGAACTCGTTGGTGACCTCCTCGGCTTCGGCGCACAGATCCCGGGCGTATTTCTTTTTGATCCGTGCCAGCAGTCCTTTCTTCGTCCGCGGATTGTAGAGGCGGTGAATCGTATACAGGACCTGAGCGCGCGAAAGGTCCTTGCCGATTCCCACTCCCGCAATGGATTCGAGCGTATGCGCTTCATCGAAGATGACGAAATCGTTGTCGTAGAGGAATCCTTCCCGTTGGGGTTGGGACGCAAGGAGCGTGAAGAAAAGCGCGTGGTTCATGACGATGAGGTGTGACTCGCGTGCACGCGCCTTGGCGCGCTGGAAAAAACAACCTGTTCCGCAGATCTTCTGGCTGCAGGCACCCTGCTCGGACCATACTTGTTGCCGGATTGTCTGGCTCAGTGGGAAGGGGAGGGACTCGAGGTCGCCATCCCGCGTCGTTTCGGTCCACTCCCGCAGCATCTCGAGTTCATCGGTTTCTTCCTTGGCGAACAATTGTCGCTGGTGGTTGTGGGCGTTCTTCAGGCGGGTGGTGCAGAGGTAGTTCTTCCGTCCTTTCAACAAGGCGGCGTTGAACTCGACTGGGAGAAGAGTCCGGGCCAGTTCAACGTCCTTTCGTAGCAGTTGTTCCTGAAGGTTTTTCGTATGGGACGAGATAATGGCTTTTCGATCGCGCAGCACGGCGTGGAGTATTGCGGGAATAAGATATGCCAGGCTCTTACCAACGCCGGTTGGGGCCTCAATGATCAGGTGCGCTCGTGAATCGACGGCCGATGCGATGGCGAGCGCCATGTCAAGTTGTTGTGGTCGGTACTCGAAATCGGGTATCGAGCTGAGCGATCCTCCTTCAGAGAAAATCTTGCGGATATGTTCATGAATGTCTTTCACAGCAGGAAAGTAATGAAAATGTGCTCAAGATGTCGGTTGGGTTCGAGGCAGCGAGAGAGAATTGGTGAGCAAAACGTGCCTTGACTTGAGGTGAAAATGGTTGTATATTGAATTTCACACATCGCGGGGTGCCCTTCGACTCGTCACATCAGAAGACGATGCGACTCGCTCAGGGCTCTACCGGGATGCGAAGTGTAAACATGATCGCGGGGTGGAGCAATTGGAAGCTCGTCGGGCTCATAACCCGAAGGTTGCAGGTTCAAGTCCTGCCCCCGCTACAAGCTCTAAAGAAGAATCCTCATCGGTGAAGATCGGTGAGGATTCTTTGTTTTACTCAGGAATTCTGCAATCACACCCCATCTTTTCCCCAAAGTTGACCTCTGTTTGCTTTTGGTATAAGGCAAGCGTAGTTTTACATCCAGACACTGAAGCCCGCCTCTGACATTCGAGCCTGACCCGTGGAACGTGGGATTGCATCCTCACATGTTGTGCAATTTAATCTCTGCGCTGATAAGACAGAAAGACGCACGAGTGCGTCTATGATCCTGTATTGG
>JBEKOB010000071.1:0-20763 GCA_049522195.1 Bacteroidota bacterium | reverse complement strand
TCATCGGGCCATCTGATTGTAAGCCGGGACGCAGACGGGTTCACCCGCTTGGCGGATGAGATTCTTTGAGGGGGCAGGCCTACGGAGTTCGGCTGGCTCTGAGGTGGCAGTGCTATAGAAATTGCACCCCTGACAGGATTGGCGTATAGAGGATGGGCTGGCCGATGTGAATGATGGTAGAGATGTCGAACAACCCGTTTTCTCCACTCCGTTAGGAGTGGAATGTTTCTAGAACGACATACCAAAGCTAGGCCAAACTCCGTTAGGAGTGAGATGACGCAGGGGGATCGCAAATGGCAAATACGTACACAAAGATCTACCACTCCGTTAGGAGTGGAATGCTTATAGAACAACAAACCCAAGCCAAATCAAACTCCGTCAGGAGTGAAATGTCCTAGGTGGGGATCCTGAATGGCGAACACGTATACACAAATCTACATTCAAGTTGTCTTCTCCGTGCAGGGCCGACAGAGTCTGATTCAGAAGGAGCGCAAGGAGGAACTATACAAGTACATATCAGGGATTGTGAGAAACAAGAAGCAGAAGCTGATAGCCATCAATGGAACGGCAGACCATGTTCACATGTTCCTTGGAATCAAACCGGACATTGCCCTTTCTGATCTGGTCCGGGATCTCAAAAACAATTCCTCAAGGTTCATTAATGACAAAAAATGGATCAGGGGAAAGTTCAGTTGGCAGGAGGGCTTCGGTGCTTTTTCATATGGGCACTCACAGCTCGACGCTGTTGTTGAGTACATAGAAAACCAGGAGCGACATCATTCAAAGCGAGCCTTCAAAGATGAATACATAGAAATGCTCAAGAAGTTCAATGTGGCATATGATGAGCGATATGTTTTCCAGTGGGTCGACTGAGATGCGGACAATGTCACTCCTACGGAGTTCGGACGTATGGCAGGGATGAGCTATAGAGATTCCACCCCTAGCGGGGTTGGTGTGAGGCGGTTGGGAAGGCTCAGGAAAATCCTGTCAAGACCGCACAGGCGCTTGGCGCGAAGTAGAACGCGATCAATCGAATCATCGGGCCATCGGATCATCGAACCATCTAGTGGAGCGATAAGGCGGAGGAGGGATTCATCCAATCGCCGCATCACGCAATAACGATGAGGAGGGTGAAATGGACGCAGGGACAACAACGGATGATCGTACAGTCAAGATTGGCATGTCAATTCTTCAATTCCTTCTTAAGGACTATCATCCCCGGGATTTTGCCGTACGGTTGTGGGATGGATCGACGTGGGACACCGACGCCGGCCAACCCCGTCGGTTCACGATGGTCATTCGACACTCAGGGGCAATCCGCAACATGTTTTCTTCTCCAAGCGAGCGCGCATTGGCACAAGCGTACATCTATGATGACTTCGACATCGAAGGCGATATGGAGTATGTGTTCCCAATGGCGGAACATCTCTCCGGGTTGCGCCTGAGTATTGCCGATCGGCTTCGCGTTGCGTCGCAACTTCTTAAGCTCCCATCCGTCAAAACGCCTCAGCTGGGTCGACAGGAGGCGAAGCTCAAAGGGACGATGCACTCGATCGAGCGTGACCGCGAAGCCGTAACCTATCACTATAATACATCCAATGAATTCTTTGCTCTCTACCTTGACAAGCGCATGGTGTACTCCTCCGCTTATTTTGCCGCGCCCGACGAGGACCTCGATACCGCGCAGGAGCGGAAACTGGATTACATCTGCCGCAAGCTTCGGTTACAGCGGGGAGAGCGGTTTCTTGATATTGGCTGTGGTTGGGGAGGATTGATCATCCATGCGGCGGAGAAGTACGGCGTCTCGGCTTTGGGCATTACGCTGAGCGAACCGCAGGTAGAACTTGCGAACGAGCGTATCCGGCAAAAAGGTCTGGCTGATCGGTGCAGGGCGGAAGTCCAGGATTACCGCCGGGTTAACGGTACCGGCTCATTCGACAAGGTGGCAAGCATCGGAATGGTCGAGCATGTGGGTGAGCAGATGTTGCCGGAGTACTTCAGACATGCATGGCGTCTCCTGCGTCCGGGCGGCGTGTTCTTGAACCATGGCATCGGATACCGGCGCGATCCATCGAGTGATGCCAGCCGTTCGTTCTCGCAGGCCTATGTTTTTCCAGACAGTGATCCCGTCCCGATTGACGTCAGCACCCGGATTGCCGAGGAAGTTGGATTTGAAACCCGTGACGTCGAATGCCTGCGGGAGCATTACATGCTGACATTGCGCCACTGGGTTCGCCGGTTGGAATCTCATCATGAAGAGACTGTGCGGCTAACGAATGAGGCGACCTACCGCGTATGGCGGCTGTTCATGTCTGTTTCGGCGCATGCTTTTGAGACTGGAATGTATAACATCTATCAATCGCTTCTCGTGAAGCCCGATCGCGGCAAAAGCGGACTCCCGCTCACTCGCGATGACTGGTATCGATGAAGTGGTGACCGTCACCTTGCTGAAGTTAGACAAAGAGGCAATCCCGGAAACCCGGAATTGCCTCTTTGATTTTGATGAAGCCATCTTGAATTGTCAATTGTCAACTCTCAATTGACAGGCGAGGCAATCCCGCAAACCCGGAATTGCATCTTTGATATTGGTAGACAGCCGGTCGTCTAACAGCACGCTGTCTAATTGTCAATTGACAACTCGTGGCGAGCGAAGTCGAGCCATTGAGAATTATTCCTCCCGTTCTCGCTTCGCTCGAACGGGATTCTCAAAACGACAAAAGAGTTAGCTTCGTCCTGGCGGACTCGCTAACTCTTGTCGTTTTGGAAGTAGCCCTAAAGGGATCCTCGAGCACCATGTAAATGAGCACATCGTCATCTCTCTACAGCTTGACTGAATGCCATATCTCAAGAAGTCCAATAATTTTTCAACGATTTCTTTGCGCAGATTGTAACTCTGGTGTGGAATATCCAATCTCACTTGTCTTGCTCATAACTTTCTGCTACAAGTAAGGGGGGAAATGATTCGGTCGCAAGCTCAAGTCCTGCCCTCGTTATGAAAAGGAAACGCCCGAATGTCTGAAGCGTTTTGTTTTCGTGCGGCACTCGAATGGGGCAAACTGAGGTCAATGTCCTGCACACTGGAATACTCCAACTTATCCCGTCCTGATCCGAATTCGATCTTTCGTTTCGCACCGGTTCCAACCCATCGGCCTTCTCTTTTGCCTACTTAATCGATTTCTCCAGTTCAATAGAAACATAGCAAACCTTAGCCTTTTTCATCGCCGATCCTCCTAACGTTGGCCTCTGGAGACCCCTTAAATTGGCTCCGGCCGATCTATGCTCTGGGAAGCGGCTTGGCATGTATACCGTCATTATAAGCCAATAAAACTAACACTTCTCAGTGCCCTTTACCGGGAACAAACCCCACGTCGCAAATGTTCAAATAATAGCTGATTCTTGCGTCCTCCAGATCAGCACTTTTATACTGCTTCTTAGCAGTGGCCCCTATCTCACAATACCGCTAAAGAAGCTTTCTCTTCCGTCAGCTTGCGTATAGTACTCACAAAGTGTTGCTATTTAGCGTGGGCAAAGGTAGAAGTACCAACGAAAATAGTTTAGCCGATGCCGTTTGCTGAGTCCACGATGTTGACGGTATCGCAGTTTCAACCGGGAGAAGTAACCCTCAAGAGCATTGGTTGAACGCGGGATGTTGGAGTCGTCAAGATAACCAAACATGAATGGAAGCGCGTTCATGAGCATGCTGCGTGCGCGTTGAAGATCGTTGGAGACCCAAGCCCGCTCTTTGAATTGAGCGAGGTGTGAGCCGTAGCGATTGTTCCATCGGCGGAATGTTCGCTCAAACTGTCGGCGCTGTAGCTGTGATCGAATCTGCAAGACCAAGAGAAAAATGTGCCGAAGTTCTCGAGCATCTGCTCGCTTTGGATGTTGACGACACCAGCTCAAGCCCTGACGCTGCACATGGACCAGGCATCGCTGAACAATAATTGTAGGCCACAGCAGAAGCAGAGTGCGAAAAACGTGTGGATTACCATCAATTGTCGCGCTTTTTGGATTGAGCCCCTGTTGCTTAAGTCCTTGGCAAAACGAGAGAAGGTCACGGGGGCCTTCATTGACACCATACGCTCCATAGATAAGATGGTGAGTCTTGCCATCCAATGCAGCATACATCCCGCTACGCCGATGAAGGAACGTACCATCGAACATTACGTATTGACACTGACTACAATGCACCTTGGATCTTGGGGGATGCTCCAACCAATAGTGAAGAATCCGTTGAACCGTTGCACGACTATGGCCGCTGAGCATCACCAGCTGGTTGATCGTGAATCCTTGTGTGATCCAACGTCGGAACCAAACAAACTGTCTTTGGTAATGCGCTCGTCCTGTCGACCATGAGAAGCTTCGATGACATGCATGACAGATCCATCGCTGGTGAGCCTTTAGCGTAAGACCGTTGCACTTAGTGTAACTCGATCTGCAGTGCGGACAGAGCCGTTTTTTTTCATACTGTCAAAACCGTTTTTGACGAGTATCGCCAAATCCTTATCAGTAAACAAGTACAACAGAAAAGAGCAACACTAACTGAGTACTATGCCCAGCTTGAGCGCGTGGAAAGTTATCAGTAGAGCTCCAAAGTGTCGGCACGTACTAGCCGTTAGGCCACTACAGTACTAATCCCAGAACACAATAAGAAGGAATGAGAACAAAATGAAGACCTCAACGATCGCAAACAGACTCAGTTGTTTCGCTATCACACTGCTATTGGGAGTGATGTTAGCTGGTTGCGGTAAGCCGAAGGTGGAGGTCAGTAGCTCGTGGACCGACGGTGAGCAAGTCTGTTTTCTTATCCACGTTAGCAACCTTCCAAAAGGTGGCAATGAGAGGGTGACGGTTATTGTGACAGGTGGCGGCGGTGATATCAAAGAAAGTCATTTCGATGCAGGAAACGGCGACCACACGATCTGCCTTCCAATTCCTGGTTCAATGCCTGGGCCCAACACGCACGTTACAGCAAATGTCTACGGCAGCGATCCAAACGACGCCGCAGACACTCAGCCCCGCTCTGCCCCACAAGTGCCGCTAAGTGGGGCTGACCAGGCTACACAAGATCAGTACAAGTCTGACAAAGCTAAATGGGACAAGGATAGCAAAAACTGGCAGAAGGTCACCGCCATCAATGATTCCACTGTTGGGGATATCAATCATACTGCACCTACATTGCCAGCAGGAACCGTCTCACACTGAGCTGAGCGTTATTTGTGTTCTGTCGCGCTTGATCCCCCGTTCAGTTGTTATATCCAGCGTGTGAAACGGTTTCGTACGTCTTTGCTTAGCAAGATTAACTCATACAACGGAGAAGGCCGAAAATCCGACGAAGAGTAGGCATAAAAAGGAGTTCATATGATAATTTCAATGCAGGGCAACTGGAGGGTCACTGTCAAGTCGAAGAGCGCTGCGTTCGACCAACAGTTCGTCATCCAGGGAGCCACAACCGGTAACGGTTCCCATGCAGGGACACCGGGAACGGCAGTCGACGTCACGGGGAGTCAATGGTCGATCGCCATCAGGGCGAATCCTGGCACGGGCTTCCAGCTTTCCAACACAAAGCTCACGTTTCCGAAGCTGGTGGCAAGTAATTATGAATTCGACATTTTGTCGAATGACCCCGGGGGCGATCAGGATTTTAACGATCTTATCCTGACCTGCTCAACTCCGGCGACCATCAATGATTTTGTCATATACGGGAACGTATCGCTTTACAGTGGCAGATGCGTGTTCAATCCTTGCCGCAAGGGCCCGTATGTGATTGAAACTCTTGGAGCGCTGCGCGATGCGCTGAAAAACAAATACTTGCGCGATATCATTGAGCGGCTCTACCCTGAGCGTATCCCGCCTCTGGGTGGACCCAACCCACCTGATCCCGGGCCGTACTTCAAACCGATCGTCATCGACTTGTTCAACGAAGCCGTGCAACCGAAGACGACTCTGTTGTACAAACGGGTCGAAAATGCAAACATGAAGTCCCTCGGAAAAAAGGCTACGGAGGAACTCACGCCTGACTATTCGGTCCGCAATTTCACTCTCGTAAAGACATCCCAGACGAAAGCGCTCTCGCAAGTTGCCAACGCGTATTCGACCGGGATCGAATTGGCAAAGGCGATCGACGGGCTGTATGGCTTCTGTGAAACGGATCCAGCAACCGATATCACTCTCACCTTCGAAGAATATGACCGCACGGTGGCCGAGCTCGCCGGCGGGGCGTACACGGGCACCGGATACCGTCAGCTTCTCGGCGACACGATCACCGACATGAACGGCAACTATATTTTCCGGTTCACGTTCGATATGACGTTTCCTGACATCGCGGACGCGACCGATATCGCTCCCGGCGAATCCATCAACATCGTCGCGTATCCGGATGTGATCGTCAAGGTGACAGGTTTTGCGCCATACAACGTGCAGTACGAAAGCGCACCGTACTACAACGTTCCCAATTTGAAGCGGATCGATCTCTGCCTGCCGAAATCCACGGTTCAGGTTTCATCCGCTTGCTTCAATGGAAACGTGATTGGCAGTCTGGGGAATGTCTTCATCGGTGGCAACCAGAACACCGGCGCCTTGTCCTCCTCTGCTGCATTGCGGCGATATGGTGACGGTAACTTTCTGGAACAGAACGGTAAAATATCGGTGGGCAGCTCTCTCGCGGGTTTCAACATCGAATGTGCGGCGTGGGGGGGTGTGATCGATATGAAAGGTTGTATGTACGACGCGGCAAAACCTGTCACTCAGAACACGATCCACTGGTACACAATCCGGATCATGCGCGCGGGGACGGGGGGTTGGGAGTTCGTGAGCCAGAACTATAAGCATCCCCGGTTCTCGAAACGGAATCTGCCAAACTACATCGGTGATGATGTCGGTCCGTTCGCTGTCTCGCTCCACGTGGACGGCGTCTCACCGGCGGTCAGCAAACCGGCGTACAAAAACATCCAGCGAGAGATTTTCGTCGACGGCGTGGACTGGGAATTTTCCAACTTCGATCGCTACATGCAGCTGAATACCGTGCTGTATGATGTGATTTCAGGAGTGAGGACACCGGGCACGTTTTATGTGCGCGTAGACGGTTATGACGTCGGGGGTAATGTTGTTCCGAATGCAACCGATATGATCGCCCTCTTCATCAATAATCTGCCACTGAACTTCCAGCTGGTCGGACCGTCGCTGACGGATCCCTCTGTTCAGTATGTCGGATGTAGTTTGTACCGCTTGACGAGCGCACAGATGAATACACCGATGCAGTTATCATTCATGGCGAACGACCCATCTGGCTTTGTCGATTCGTACAGTCTGGGGATGGGGCGATGTCCCGCACCGATGATCGCGCTTCAGGTGAATAGTCCGAAACCGCCGCTCGTTGACACTGCATCAGGGGCTGGAGTATTGGCTCACGGCAATGCGTCGGGGAACGTCCACGACGTATGCGCTGGATATACGGGCACGCTGGAGGATTTCATCAACGGCGGACTCGTCACCGTTGAAGTTCAGCCGGCAATATCCGAAGGCGGATGGATAAAGTCCGGCGAAGATTTCACGGTGCTCTCCTTCGATTTGAGTGCATACAAGCGCGTGACAAACGGATATAATTCAGGCCTCAGTGGCCAGTATTACGCTGGTGCCAGCATCTATATGGAACGATTAACCCCATGACAGATATCAGCATGCAGGGATTCGTTCTGTGTACACTGGCAGTGTGGCGCATCACGCACCTAATGTCGCAGGAGGATGGTCCATTCGATTTAGTGCTCCGGTTCAGAAAGCTGCTCGGGCATGGCTTCCTCGGAAGCCTGCTCGACTGCTTTTATTGTCTGAGCCTGTGGATTTCTGTTCCATTCGTTTTTCTGTTGTGCGATGGATGGAAGGAAGGGATTGTCACGTGGTTGGCTTTATCGGGCGGATCGAGCCTGCTTTTTAAGATGACCGAAAAACATGGTGCAGAATAACTAGGGGGAACCATGAGTTGCTGCGGGCGAAAAAGAACGGAATGGTTGATTGAAGGCAAGACTTCCTCATCGCGCGAAAGAACCAAGATTGCCGACGGACATCGTGGGAATGACCATCAACCGGGACTGTTTGAATATGTGGGGATGGAAAGCCTGACAGTAAAAGGTGTGCACTCCGGGATCCTGTATCGTTTCAACTTTCCAGGTGAAAAAATCGAGGTCTTGTACGAGGATACCTTCGCCCTTATGGCGGAACGAGACTTGAGATACGTCGGGCCGCACAGATCACATCGAGCTCATAACTCCTCCGAGTGATCCATCCAGCCCTGTTTCGTCTTTGTGATTCAGATCTGCCGCACGAGGTGAGGGTCGATGCTGCAAACGGCCATCCCTTGCATGTCGTGACGATGAAAAGCAAAGAGGCAATCCCGGATATCTGGAATTGCCTCTTTTGTTATCATTCGCGCGCTGATGCAGATCCCGACACAAAACGTCGGGATGCTCAAAACGACAAAAGAGTTAGCTTCGTCCTGTCGGACTCGCTAACTCTTGTCGTTTCGGCAGTAGCCCTAAAGGGATTTTCCTGCACCCTGAAAATTCGTGCTTGGTACTCACATTGGACCTAGATTGAGTGGCCAGGCATGAAAACCATCAAGCTAACTCATGGAGTATGAAAAATGGATCACGATGCAGTGCGGGAATGCTTGGGCACGTCATTGCGTGGCGGTGGCCCAACTCAACGCCGGAAATCCAAGCGGTGCACTTGAAGATGTCCGGACAATCCTGTGTGAGAACCCTCAGGATTCTCAGGCTTTCTTTATTCGGGGCTGCGCATATTCAAGCATCGGGAATATTAACCAAGCGATCGAAGCGCTAGAGAATTGCTTGAAATTCAATACACACCATCCACTTGCTCTCATCCTTCTGACCCACCTTCACCAGACTTGATCTCACGATAAAGAGTTAGATCTTTATTACGTTTCAAGACCTGCCACAAGAATGAACTTCAAGACCGAGGAGTGCGTTGTACTATCTTGGTGAGGTCTAGTGAGTGCACACATGAGACCAGCTGCGGACGATCCCAAAGCTCGCGAATCGTAGCCGGTATCTAATCCCAATGAAGACGATTCGAAATCCCTCCCCCTGCCGGAAATGGAGCTCAATCAACGCAGGGATACCGGTATAGACCGGGCACCGCCTGAGACGATGTTTACTATGCCAACAACCCCAAAAATATCCGAAGCCGAGCCGGTGACCTCGCAGCCTGCGAACACCAAGCCCCCTGACGTCGCCTCCGCATCAGTTGCCGACACGCTTGCGATGCTCCACGTGAACCCCGACGCCGGGCTCACACACCCAGAGGTGGAGACTAGACGGAAGGAGAATGGCTACAACGAAGTGGCCGAAAAAAAAGCGCACCCGGTCCTCATGTTTCTCGGCAAGTTCTGGGGGCTGTCTGCGTGGATGCTCGAGCTGATCATGGTGCTGTCGGCGATGCTCGGGAAATTCTCTGATCTCGTTGTAGTGGGTGCGCTGCTGGTCGTCAATGTGGTGTTGAGTTTTATGCAGGAGCATCGCGCCGCTGGCGTCGTTGAGACGCTGCGGCGCCGGTTGCAGGTCAGTGCGCGTGTCCTGCGCGAGGCGAACTGGCAGGTCATTCCTGCCCGGGAGTTGGTACCAGGCGACATTGTGCGTGTGCGGCCCGGAGACATCATTCCCGCAGATGTCAAACTCCTGACTGGAGCGCTGAGCGTTGACCAGTCGGCCCTCACGGGCGAGTCGAAAGACGTAGACAAGGCGACAGGCGATGTGCTTTCGTCCGGGTCCGTCGTCCGCCGGGGCGAGGGCAACGGCGTGGTCATGCTCACCGGGGCCAAGACCTACTTTGGGCGCACCACAGAGCTGGTGCAGCAAGCTCGACCGAAACTCCACATCGAAGCGGTGGTAGCCAAGGTTGTCCGCTGGCTTTTCGTCATTGTTGGCGCGCTGCTGGGTGTAGTGATTGTCCTATCTCTGATTCGCGGCACTCCTCTCCTGGAGATGGTCCCGCTTATGCTCATCCTGTTGATGAGCGCGGTGCCGGTAGCCCTCCCCGTCATGTTTACTGTCAGCATGGCTGTCGGGTCGAAGGAGCTTGCGAAGCGCGGCGTGCTCGTGACGCGCCTCAGTGCCGCGGAGGATGCCGCTACGATGGACGTGCTCTGCGTCGATAAGACGGGCACGATAACCATGAACCAATTAGCCGTCACCGGTGTGATCCCCCTGGATCACGCTTCGGAATCCGACGTTCTGTTTGCGGGCGCACTCGCGTCTCAAGAAGCCAACCAGGATCCGATTGACTTGGCGTTTCTTGCCGCAGCGAAAGAGCGGCACATCTTCGACGGTATGCCTGCGGCAACGCCAGTCTCCTTTGCACCGTTTGATGCGAAAAACCGGCGAACGGAAGCCGTAGTGGAACAGAACAGGCACCGGTTGCGCGTGATGAAAGGCGCCGTGCGGACTGTCGCCGAGGCCTGCGGGCTACAGCCCCCGGCGATCGAGAAGTTGGAGGCGCGGGTAAGCGAATCGGCCCAGAAGGGATATCGGACGCTGGCGGTAGCGCGCGGCCCCGAGACTGGCACCCCGGCATTGCTCGGATTGGTGACGTTGTATGATCCGCCCCGTCCGGATGCCAAGCAACTTATCACCGAGCTGCTGGACCTGGGTGTCCCAGTGAAGATGCTCACCGGCGACGCACTGCCGGTGGCGCGTGAGATCGCCCAAGGAGTTGGATTGCCCAACATCCGGCGCGTTGCGGACCTGAAAGCGGCGGACGGTCAAAATGGAAACAAGGCGGTGGACTTGTTGGCAGGCGCAGATGGTTTCGCTGAGGTATATCCCGAGGACAAGTACATCGTTGTGCAGCACCTCCAGGCCGCAGGGCACGTGACCGGGATGACTGGCGATGGCGTCAACGATGCACCTGCGCTACGCCAGGCCGAAGTGGGCATCGCTGTCAGCACCGCGACCGACGTGGCCAAGGGAGCCGCCAGCGTCGTTCTTACCGAGCCGGGGTTGACGAACATCGTTGCGTTGGTCGAGCAGGGGCGGACGATTTACCAGCGGATTCTAACGTGGATCATCAACAAGATCAGTCGGACAATCCTGAAGGCTGCTTTCGTGGCCATTGCGTTCGTTGTGACCGGTAAGTTCGTTGTCTCCGCGTTCGCGATGCTTCTGCTGGTCTTCATGACGGACTTCGCGAAGATCTCCCTTGCCACCGACCACGTCCGGCCTTCCAGGAAACCCGAAACATGGAACATCGGAGGTTTCATCGCGGTATCCGTGGTACTTGGTGTCGCGATGGTTGCGGAAACGCTCCTCCTGTTGTGGATCGGGTGGTCGCGGTTCGGTTTAGCAACCAATAACGATGCCCTCTACACTTTCAGCTTTCTTATGCTCCTCTACTTTGCCGTATTCTCCATCGTCTCCGCGCGGGAGCGCCAGTGGTTTTGGGCGACACTGCCCAGCAAGACATTCCTGTCTGCCCTAACGGCGGATGCGATCACAGGAACCGTTCTGACCTATGTCGGTCTCCCGGGACTCATGCCCTTGCCATGGTGGCAGACGCTCACGATTTTTACCTATGCGATGGTCTCGTGCCTTGTCGTGAACGACGCCGTGAAGGTCGCGATGATCAGATGGCGCGTTCCAAACGCCGTGGCCATGAAGCCGGTCGATCTGACTCCGCAAATAGCCAAGCGTGCCTATGAGCTGTACGAGCAACGAGGCCGCCAGGAAGGTCAATCGGTTGAGGATTGGAAGCGGGCGGAGCAGGAGATTCGGAAAGATGAACCCCACAAATTGTAACCGAAAGAGCTCAACAGAGTTATCGCAGTCCTTCCAAAACGGGCACATAGCAGGCAATATCACAATGCCTCCGAACACTTCAGCACTTGTTTGATATTGAACCTGAAGCAGACACCCATCCGTCACCCCCCCATGGCGGCATCAAGTTTACCCGCCGTGATTCACCTTTTCGCGGGCCTGCCCGACTTTCTGGTTTAGCGATGGCAGGTCCGAAGGACTCCTTCGGAGCGGGCGCCCACCCTGAATGTTCTCGTCGTTCCACGGCATCGGCTTCGCCCCCCGCCTCAGTTAACTCCGAAGTAGCGGGCGGCTCAGCCCGACTCTCCAAAAGATTACCTCAGCAATAACGCCTCACTCAATTGCTCCGCTTCACTCCGTTACGTCTCGCTTATTTGTTGATAGAGAGGTAGTTTTCGCTCGCCTCCACTTCGTTCCGCTCCGCTCTTTCGTTTCGGCGTAATTGCCACCTGTTCTAAACAACGGCGGCTGCGTGCTTTTTGCGTCCCGCTCCGCGGGATCACAGCTTTTGTATTTACCGTGATTCATGTGCGGGCAAGAACAGCGCCAGCCGCTGACCTCGCCAGTGGGACGGATCTTAAATGAATGAATCTTTCAGAGGCCGGTTTCGCGATCAAGCTGCGATCGAAACCAGCGAACTACCGAAGAGGGAAGATCGGACTCAGATGGAAGCGATGCATGCAAAAGGGGAGAGGAGGCGAGGTGTACGATGTCGCCGTGTCGGATCAGCAAAAATATATAAGGTACGAGAACATCACTTCGAAACCCCGAAGATTCGCTTGGCAAAATCGTGTAGCCCTAACGGGGATCGAACCCGTATTTCGGCCTTGAGAGGGCCGCGTCCTAAACCGTTAGACGATAGGGCCAGGTGGAATTGCGAATTGTTAATTGCCAATCGCGAATTGAGGAATGAATGGCAACTTAAAATCCGCCGAGATTCCCAGAAGACTGGGCAAAGATAAAATTGCGAATTGTTAATCGCCAATTTCGAATTGGAGAAGCGTGCCACAATTCGAAATTCACAATCCGCAATCCGCAATCGTCTTGCTGCCCCGCTAGGGCTCGAACCTAGACTTTTCTGATCCAGAGTCAGACGTGTTGCCAATTACACCACGGGGCATCATCTCCCACGGTAGTCCCGAGCGCAGTCGAGGGACACCACGGGGCAATCTTGAATTTCACCAGCTCCATCGGTAACCCTGAGCAAAGTCGAAGGGTTACACAACGGGACAATGACCTTCATTAACAAAGTACAGAAAAAGAAATACTTTTCCAATCAATTTCATTTCTCCTCCTCTATATCGTTTCCCATCTCCAACTCCGCCAATCCATTCTGGTTTCTCGGGTCTACAATAAGAAACTGATCCGACCGTTCTGTGCACCGCCGAGTCTCTCCCGCTTACCTTGACTTTCGGGCCATTTTTTGGTATACTTTTTACAGTTTCAAGAATGTTTTACCTTCAGAATGCTGTTCGATGGCTTTGAAACATATCAACTTAGATTCGGGTTCAAAGAAACCAGGACGAGATTATCTAAAGGGAAAACGGTCACTACAGGTTGGCTCCAAGCCTTGATTCCCTCTTCATTGATACTTTTTGTCACCCCTGTCACCACCTCGAGATACCTCCCATTCGACGCAGTCCACAACCTAACCTCGTCTGCAGAAAAGGCCTTTTCCGGCTCAATCACACCTTTCACAACGCACCCGTCGGATAAGCACCTTCTCGGAGATCGAATTTTCAGTGGAGGAGTCGCTGTTTGGTGAATCGGAGGAGCGTTGGACGTCTATATAATAGAGCTAGCTGACTGATCATGATCACGAAGTACGGCTACGATGTTTTTTTCACGGTGTTGATTATCTGCCTTGCGGCGATCGTGCTCTCTCTGCTTTTTCTTGAGCCCAAGATCCTGAAATATGGCATCCCCGGCGTATTTCTTGTCATTCTGGCTTTGACAATCAATTTCTTCCGTGATCCGGATCGGTCAACTCCCGCTGGTGAAAATCTCGTCATGGCACCGGCAGATGGGAAAATCATCTCAATACGGCAGGTGGAAGAGAAGGAATATCTGGGCTCGACCGCCACGCTCGTCAGCATCTTCATGTCCCCTCTGAATGTTCACGTGAATCGGAATCCCATAACAGGGACTGTCGGATACCTGCGTTACGTCAAAGGGGAGTATTTTGCTGCGTTCGAAGACAAAGCGTCTGAAAAGAACGAACAGATGGTCATCGGCATCGAAAACAAACGAGGGCGTGTCCTCTTCAAGCAGATTGCCGGGTTTGTAGCCCGGCGCATAGTCTGCACGCTGACAATGGGGCAACAGGTAAAGGCTGGTGATCGGTTTGGTATGATTAAGTTTGGCTCAAGAGTGGATGTCTTCATTCCCGCACAAACTGTCGTGCGCGCGAAAGTGGGCGACGTGACAGTGGCGGGAGAAACAGTGCTTGCAGAACTTCAGTAGTTCCTGCGGAGACACAAAGTTATGAAAATTACAAGAGCAGTTGTTCCAAGTCTCTTTACTGTACTGAATGCTTTTTGTGGATTTTTGTCGATCCTCAATGCAAGTCAGGGCAGAATCGAGATGGCGGCATGGTTCATCGTGCTTGCCGGAGGATTTGACACATTTGATGGTCTGATGGCCCGCATCACGCGCTCCTCGAGCCAGTTCGGCGTGGAGCTCGATTCTCTCGCCGACGTTGTCTCATTTGGTGCAGCCCCTTCGTTCCTCGTCTATCAGGCATATCTCAGTAGCCTTGAGAGCGTCGGCATTATCATCAGCTCTCTTCCTCTTGTCTTCGGCGCCATCCGACTTGCACGGTTCAATGTGCAGCTTGTCGGGTTCGAAAAGGACTATTTCAAGGGACTTCCGATTCCCGCGGCTGCCATCACCATCTGCGCATACCTTCTTCAGTACAATACTGAGCGGGGCGGGCTCAATGGATGGACACACGACGGCCTTGTCGCGCTCGTGATCATCGTCTCGCTCCTGATGGTGAGCAAGGTGCGGTATGACACGCTGCCGAAGTTCACGAGGCGCGGCTTCCGGGCTCATCCGTGGCGAGTGATCGCGTTTTCTGTCCTCGGAGTCATCGTACTGGTATCGAAGGGGAATCTTCTCTTTCCGGTCATGGCAGCATTCATTGGATTTGGAATAGTGAGAGGCATTTACCAATGGGGCCGCTCCATTGCCACACACGTAGAGAAGGATACAGAAGAAGAGAGCGAGATCTCAAGCATCGACATCTAACCATCGACGGAGAAACGACTTGTATCATTCAAAAATCTTGGTGACATTGAGACAGTCAATCCTCGATCCGCAGGGGAAGGCCGTTGAACACGCAGTGCACTCGCTCGGCTACGATCGCGTCCGGAACGTCCGCATTGGGAAATTCGTTGAATTGAATGTGGACGCTAAGAGCAGGGAAGAAGCAGAGAAGATTACTCGGGAAGTGAGCGAAAAACTGCTTGCCAACCCCGTGATGGAGGATTTTAGCATTACGGTGGAGGAAAAGAGTTAATTGTTAATTGGTGATTGGTTGATTAACGATTTAACCAATTAACCAGCTTTGCATCAAACAGTTAGTCTCCTTATGGCTCTCAAATTCGGCATAGTCGTTTTCCCGGGTTCCAACTGTGACCACGACTCCCACTATGTGGCCGAGACGATACTCGGGCAGGAAGCCCGACTGATCTGGCACAAGGAAGCGTCTCTGGGGGATGTGGACATTGTGATTCTGCCGGGGGGATTTTCGTACGGCGACTATCTCCGTTGCGGTGCGCTCGCGCGATTCTCGCCCATTATGAAAGACGTCGTCCGCTTTGCGAACAATGGCGGTGTCGTGTTTGGCATCTGCAACGGCTTCCAGGTTCTTGTTGAAGCCGGTCTGCTCCCGGGCGTCTTGCTTCGCAATGACTCGCTCAAGTTTGTCTGCAAGTATGTCAATCTGAGAGTGGAGAATGCCGGGACGCTGTTCACTTCTCGCTGCCACAAAGGGGAGATCCTGGAAATCCCGATCGCCCATGGCGATGGGAACTACTTCACCGACGAAGATACGCTGAAGCGTTTGGAGGATGGAAACCAGGTCGTTTTCCGCTATTGCGATCAATCCGGAATCCTAACCGGGGAATCCAATCCTAATGGCTCGATTTCCAATATTGCCGGGATTATTAATGAACAGGGAAATGTCATGGGGATGATGCCGCATCCTGAGCGCGCATCGGATCCGGCCCTTCATCACACCGATGGCAGGAAAGTATTCGACTCGATTGTAGAAAGTCTCGTTCACCAATCACAACTCGTTTGAAAGGAGCGCGTGGGAGTATGAATCTCGGAGCGCCTGAAATAATTCTCATATTGTTCGTTATTCTGATTTTCTTCGGTGCCAAGAAAATACCGGAGCTTGCAAAAGGCCTGGGAACCGGAATGCGGGAATTCCGCAAGGCGGCTCGTGAAATCCAGGACGATATCGAAAAAGACGTCAAGCAGATCGACACCAAGCAAAGCGACACCAAGAAAACCGACGAAGAGCCCAAGAAGTAGTTGTTGTCCTCCTGCACCAGACATCGCTGAGTCGCCCGCTCCTTGAGTAGGGGTGATCGTGCGGTGGCCAATTCCTTCTCAACACTCCACGTCTAGCTGGTCGTTGGATTGCCGTGTTCACGGGAGCACTGAGCTGCTCCCGACCGACCGCTAGCAAACTGCGGCACGAGCCGAAGTACGTCAACCGTATGAAATCGTTCGACTCAATACAGACTGAGTTGGGCGCAGGTCGAATGAACTGCGAACGGCTCACGCAGGAGTATCTCGACGCCATCGCGGCCGGGAAGGAGCTCAACGCGTTCCTTTCGGTGTTCTCGGAGCGGGCGTTGGAAGACGCGAAGGTCGTTGACCGGAAACTGTCGTCCGGAACCGCAGGACCGCTGGCCGGTATGGTTATTGCGATCAAGGACGTGCTCTGTGTTGAGGGGGAGCGCGTGACCTGTGGCTCGAAGATCCTCGAAGACTTTGTTTCCCTTTATGATGCAACTGCAGTCTCCCGCCTCAAAGCCTCGGACGCAATTCTTATCGGCAAGACAAACATGGATGAGTTCGCGATGGGCTCGTCAACGGAGAATTCCGCGTTCGGTCGCGTGAAACTTCCCCAGGACACTGAGCGTGTGCCGGGTGGGTCCAGCGGAGGTTCAGCAGTTGCAGTGCGCGCCGGGATGTGCACTGTCGCACTCGGTTCTGATACAGGCGGGTCCATCCGTCAGCCCGCTTCGTTCACGGGCGTCGTGGGCCTCAAACCGACGTATGGCCGGGTCTCACGGTACGGCCTCGTGGCGTTCGCTTCATCATTTGACTCCATCGGGCCATTTGCCCTGACGACGAAGGATGCCGCCAGAATACTGCAGGTCATCGCCGGGCATGACGAACATGATTCGACATCCTCCCGGACACCTGTGCCGGATTATCTCACATCACTGACACGCGACATTAAAGGTTTGCGCGTTGGCATTCCAAAAGAATATTTTGGGGAGGGACTCGATCCGCAGGTTCGTGCTGCCGTGGAAAAGAGCATCGAACTCCTGAGAAGCGGCGGAGCATCGATTGGCGAGGTGAGCCTTCCTCACACCGAATACACGATCGCGACATACTACATCCTCGCGACGGCGGAAGCGTCCTCCAATCTTGCCCGTTACGATGGCGCCCGGTACGGATACCGTGCGGACAAAGTGCGCGACCTGACGGACATGTACGTGAAGTCGCGAAGTGGCGGGTTCGGTTCGGAAGTCAAGCGGCGGATCATGCTCGGCACCTATGTTCTCTCAGCGGGATACTACGACGCCTACTACCGTAAGGGGCAAAAGGTGCGCCGCCTGATTCAACAGGATTTCTTTAACGCATTCAAGGAATTTGACTGTCTCGTCACACCGACTTCCCCAACCACTGCATTCAGGGCCGGTGAAAAGGTGGATGATCCTTTGAAGATGTATCTTTCCGATATCTACACCACTTCGGCGAATCTCGCAGGAATTCCCGGAATCAGCATTCCTTGCGGAACCGATAGCCAGGGCCTTCCTGTCGGCCTTCAGCTGCTCGGTGGTCAGTTTGATGAGTCCACGATCCTGAAAGTTGCTGATTTTCTGGAAAGCGCTTCTTAACTTCATTTCACCTTAGCTAGAACCTCCAATTTCCATCCAATTTCCACGGACCTATGAGCATACTCGTTGACAATAACACCCGGCTGGTTGTGCAGGGAATCACCGGTGCAGAAGGCACCTTCCACACCCGACAGATGATTGAGTACGGAACGAACGTTGTAGCGGGCGTCACCCCGGGCAAAGGGGGAACGACGTACCATGGCAACGAGAAGGATCGGTTCACGACTCCGATCCCGGTGTACAACACTGTCGCCGAAGCTGTTGAAAAAGAAAAGGCGAACACCTCGGTGATTTTTGTTCCGGCAGGCGGCGCCGCGGATGCCATCACGGAAGCGGCCGATGCCGGTGTGAAGCTTGTTGTCGCGATCACGGAAGGAATCCCCGCGAACGATATGGTGAAGGTGTACGATCACCTCAAGACGCTCGGTGTCAGGATGATCGGACCCAACTGTCCCGGAATCATCACTCCTGGCCAGGCCAAGGTGGGGATCATGCCCGGCTTCATCCACAAAGCCGGACACATCGGGCTCGTCTCGCGGAGTGGAACATTGACATACGAGGCAGTCTGGCAGTTGACGCAGCTTGGTATCGGACAATCCACCTGCATCGGTATCGGCGGCGATCCGGTCATCGGAACGCGGTTCATCGACGCAGTGAAGCTCTTCAACGAAGACCCCGATACGCATGGCATGATTCTCATCGGGGAGATCGGTGGAACGGCGGAAGAAGAAGCTGCCGAGTATATAAAGAAGCATGTGAAAAAACCGGTCGTGGGATTCATTGCCGGCCAGACGGCTCCACCGGGACGCAGGATGGGACATGCCGGAGCGATTATCTCCGGTGGTAAAGGGACCGCTGCAGAGAAATTTGAGGCATTCCGGAAGGCCGGAATTCATGTCGTCGAAAGCCCGGCGCTGATCGGCGAGACGATGGAGCGGGTACTGAAGGGATTGAAGGGGAAGAAGACAGCACCGAAGCGGAAGCCGGTCAAGATGAAATCCGGAGGGAAGAAGCGCGCGAAGCCACAGGTGAAAAGGAAAACAGTCCCCCGCAAGAGAGTGAAGAAATCGTGATGAAGTAGTTCAGAAAAATGTGTCGGAAGTTCAACGGCACATTTTTTCTTTCGCCACTCACGAACAACAAAGGCAAACACTATGTGGGATGAAAAACGCGTCGGCATCGTCAAGGAAGTGACAAGCTCTACCGTCACAGTGATGGTGGATCCCGAAATCACGACGCTCACCAAGAAAATCGGAGCCAAGGTCTATTATATCGGACAGATCGGGACATACGTTCTGATCCCTGTGGGACAGCTGCTGGTGCTCGGGATTGTGTCGGAGTTCAAGAAGGGGGATGTGTACGAGAACGAGAAAATGACGCAGCGATACCTGATGAATGTTACGCTGATCGGATCGTTGAAGAAGGGGAAATTCGAAAGCGGCGTATCTGTCCTTCCGAACGTGGATATGATAGTCTATCTTCTTGAGGACAAGGATTTGAAGGCCGCGTTCTCGACATATCAGAAGTTCAATTTCGCGGTGGGGCAGCTCTCATCGTTTGAGAGCGAGCGCGCGTATCTCGATCCCAACAAATTCTTCGGTAAACATCTCGCGGTGCTGGGCTCCAGCGGGGCCGGCAAGTCGTGCACGGTCTCGTCATTGCTTCAGAAAGTCGTGACGCTCCCTGACACCAATATCGTCATCCTCGATATACACAACGAGTACAGGAGTGCGTTCCCCGAGGGTTGTCAGCATTTCGACATTGCCGCCCTCGAATTGCCATACTGGCTGATGAATTTCGAGGAGATGGTCGAGCTCTTTGTCGATTCCCGCGATGAGAATGCTACAACGATCATCTCGACACTGCAGGACCAGATCTACGCCGGCAAGAAAGCGAAGAACCCGCGCCTTGCGAGCATGATCACCGTCGATACGCCGGTGTTCTTTGACATGAACGAAGTGAGGGCGAAATTCCAGTTCCTGGATACCGAGAGGATCTCAGGTGGCACAGGGGGGTCGAAAGAAGGTCCCCACAACGGCAAGTTCACGCGGTTCCTCATGCGGTTGAACAGCATGCTCAACGATCCACGCTACGCGTTCATGTTCAAACCGCGCGTCTGCACTGATTCCGAATCGGCCAAAGGACTATTGACGATGATCTTCGGCCTTGACGGCAAGTCGAAGATCACGATCATGGACATGAGCGGGATACCGTTCGATGTCGTGAACACAATCGTCGCGCTCGTCGCTCGCATCGCCTTCGACTTCAATTTCTGGAACCCCAACCGCCGCGAACTGCCTATCCTGCTCGTGCTGGAGGAAGCCCACAACTATCTCTCAGTCAATTCAAAGGGCTCGACTGCGGCGCGCCTGACGGTGGAAAAAATCGCAAAAGAGGGGCGAAAATACGGCGTGAGCGTGATGATCGTCAGCCAAAGACCTTCGGAGATCTCCGAAACGATTTTGTCACAATGCAATAACTTCGTTATTCTGAGGCTTCTGAATCCTATCGACCAGGCATACATCCGCCGGCTTGTGCCGGAGACCTTCAGCGGTCTGGAAACCGTCATTTCTACGCTTCGCCAGGGAGAAGCGATCATTGTTGGTGACTCCGCACCGATGCCGCTTCGGATACAGATCGACGCACCAAATCCCCCGCCTGCAAGCTCCGACATCTTCTTCTTCGACAAGTGGAAGCACAAGGGAGCTCAGACAAATGCGGATGATGTGATGGAACGATGGTGGAATCAGCATAAGACGTGAAGAAGCGGTAAATAGTGAATAGTGAAA
>JBEKOB010000070.1:0-20766 GCA_049522195.1 Bacteroidota bacterium | reverse complement strand
TCAAGTTACCGAGTCACAAGCCCAATGTCAACACAGCCGAAATCCCCTCAGCCAATCACAAAAACCCCCAATCTCCTCATTGCACTCACATCCCAACACTCGTCCAGGATATCTGGCAACTCCCCAATTGCCGCGAAACTCTCCATTGATGTTTACGCTGTATGTCTTCAAAGTCAAATGGACAGATTTCGGCTTTTTTTAAGAGGTACTTTGAGTAATGGTTTGTGATAGATTGTAGTGCTTTCTCGTCTTCAGCGTTCTGCGTTTGAGCCGTTCCCTCCGCGAGGCGTCTTCCTGATTCCTGTGCCAGACTCCGATGGACAGAGTCATATTGAAGAGACGGTTACATTTTGGTAACATCCGGATGATTGGTGACACGAAACGCCTGTGCCTCCAGGGGTTTTTTGTTTTCCGTGACTAGAGGGGATAGCTAGTTCGCGACCTGGTGAGAAAGTGGACATTCGATTTCCTTTCTTGAGGGAACGCTCATAATTAGCACCTACTTGGACGGAAGGTGACCGATGTTTTGGTATGGGAATACCCGACCGTAGTCTGTGTCAGGAGTTTTTCCTCTTCTCCTCTGAAGGCTTCGCAATCTACCGATCACTGGGCCAAGGCCATGCCAGCCCGGCTCAAATAGCGTGAGAACCAAGAGGTGGAAAGTGTTGAAGCAACTAATGACTGCAAAACTTGTGAGGAATAAATCAGCCTTCCATCCCCAAAGCAGCCGAGGAATTGAAATTTAGGAATCGTCAGTTGAGAAACGGATTCTCGACGGAAATCCTAATCTAACACCAGTTTTGCGCAGACATCTTCGCACGAGCCCGTTCCACATTGAGTACACAAGACACACTCAAGATTTGCTTGACTCTGGCAGAATCTTTTCGTACGGTCCCTACACAATCCCTCTGCTAACAGTCTGCTAACACTCGACCCTCAGAGGGCGTTCGAAGTGGTCAGAACGGAATAGATTCGAAGAAAAGTGTTCACTTGCCGGGACTGAAAATCCATGTGTCGGCGGTTCGATTCCGTCCCTGTCCACGAAAAAGAAAGCCGAGCTAACGCTCGGCTTTTTTGTTGCCTTTTAAGTCCTAGTGAGAGCTCTAAACACCTTTTGAGAATCGCCTGGTGCAATGTGAGGATTCTCCCCAAAATCTGCAGTTGGACGTGTCGGCGGTTCCCCGCCAAAATGAGTGGCGGACAGGGATTCCGTCCCAGTCCACGAAATAAAAAGCCGAGCCAATGCTCGGCTTTTTCCATTTGGAGGCAGCAATTATCCTTCAGGTCAACACGCAGATTCCCGAGCAAACAGAATGAATTTGAGGGGGTATTTCAATACCTTTAACAAATAGTCCAACACAAGTAACGTCCTACTCGACGACGTGTATCCCGCGACACGAATCACAGCTCTGCAAACAGGAGGTACGATGAGAAAACGGTCTATCTCGATATTGGTCGCAGGACTCTTCCTCTTTGGCCTCCTGCGGGTGGATGCACAAGTTGCGTCCAAGAAGGTCGTCACGCTTGATCTGGCGAAGAAGATCGCAGCGGCAGCAGAGGCTGAAGCAAAGAAGAACAATTGGAACGCGGTTATCGCCATTGTTGACGACGGCGCAAATCTCGTCTTTCTCGAACGATTGGACAACACGCAGCTCGGCAGTCTCGAAGTCGCCATCCAGAAGGCGCACACGGCGATATCGTTCAAGAGACCGACAAAAGCGTACGAGGATATGGTTGCGGGAGGAAGAACGGCCATCCTTGGTGTTCCCGGTATCGTGCCTATCGAAGGAGGCCTTCCGCTCATCGTCGATGGCCAATTCATTGGGGCAATTGGTGTGAGTGGAGGGACAGCTCAACAGGATGGCCAGGTTGCCAAAGCGGGCGTTGAGGCCATGAACCAGTAAACGCAGATTCACCGCGCACCATTCGCTCGATCCCCGAGCAAACGATAGGCGACGATTGGCCGCCAACTGATTAATCACCAGAATCGAAGAGATTACCATGAAAAAGTTCATGAGGCTGATCCTTATCGCGGGTTCCACTGGCGTTTTGCAGTGGGTATGCGCGGCTCAGGTAAGTGACCCTCCATCAGACAGGGGCATTGCCGTATCTCAGAGCAACGGTGCATCATTCATACAAGAGGAAAGCACTCCGATGAACAGCCAATACGGTACAGCAATCAGATTCCTTGCCCCGGAAGGTTCAAACTCCTCATCTGGCTATTCCCGTGAGTCAATCCGACCTGAGCATGTTGCCTTCAACGTCCCTGATCCCGTTGCGGCTGTCAAGTGGTACACCGGTAACCTTGGGATGAAAGTAATGAGAAAGGGGGGGCCTCCAACATTTACGTCGTTTGTAGCTGATTCCGGAGAGCATATGATGATGGAGCTCTTCCATAATGCGGACTATCCTTTGCTTGAGCCGGCGAAGATGAGCCATATGTCAATTCATCTTGCTTTCATGGTGAATGATATAGAAGCGATCAAAACGAAGCTGGTGGCTGCTGGAGCCACACTCGTCGAAGATATCACCAAGACTCCATCTGGTGATCAGGTGCTCATGCTGAGAGATCCGTGGGGATTGCCCATTCAGTTTGCGCAGCGGGTCAAGCCGATGCTGAAGGCAACAGGTGTTCGGCCTGAGCATCTTGCCCTCAACGTCTCCGACTCGCGGACCGCGGCGCGATGGTTCGTGGCGCACATGGGGATGAAAGTTGTGCGAGAAGGAGGGGCCCCCACGTACGGCATGTTCGTAGCCGATTCATCCGAGCAAATGATGCTTGAGCTCTACCAGAACTCATCGTACCCCGTCGTCGATTTCCGCAAGATCAGTCACATGTCGATCCATTTTGCATCGATGGTGCCTGATGTCGGTGCAGCAAAGGAACGATTGCTGAAGGAAGGGGCAACGCTGGCAGAAGACGTGACAAAGACGCCGGCAGGCGATCAGGTTGTGATGTTGCGGGATCCGAACGGATTTCCGATCCAGTTTGTGAACCGGGCGGCGCCAATGCTGAAATGATTTCTTTGGATAGTCCGTGCTCACTACTCGGTGCAGGGTTTGTTAAGCGATTGAAACAATCCGGCATAAGAAGGAAGAAGGGGAAACGAACTCCGGAGGACGGGTTGACCGGCGCGTATGATGCCCGTAAAGGATGCACGCGCCGCGATCTGATATCTACGCAATTCTAAAATATTCCCACCAGACATTTCTGCTCGACGAATTTCTCTGCCAATTGGTTCACCACTTCCTCAAACCCCTGGGCTTTCATGCGCGGTTCATGCTGCGACAGGAGGCCAAAACTCTCATCGTTGTCGAACAAGTGTCCCGGAGGATCTTCTCCGATTCCGTACATCCAATGTTCAGCAGCAGGTCGGCGAATTGGACGACCGTCATCAATTCCGGGCTCAGTGACGCCTGTGACGGCGATGTGGTGGAGTCTCATGACATAAACGAACTCAAGCTGCCAATAGGGGCTGCCTGGGGGCCGATGGCATCTTTATCAAGCCATTTGCGCTCTCGGAGTTGCTTGCTAAGGTGAAAGATTGTCGAGCTATGCCACGGAATGAAGCAAGCTCCCAGGTGTGAATTCTGACTAATCCCGTCGCATTTGATAGTCAGCTCATTTCCGAAAAAATTACTCCCATATCTGATTTTCTTCTTGACAAGTGATGGAGATTTGTTATATTAAATACACATCACTTTACTTAAGTCAAGTGGGAAATCAGCCAAACATAGCCAGAAGCACTCGGTTTAACAGCGACAGCGGCGTAGTGCGCTCTGTTTCTGGCATTTCCCTTCTTGGCCTCCTCCTTATTAGTCTCGTTAGCCTGCTTCTTCTTGGGCTCTTTATTATTGCCTAAGAGACGCCAGAGGTTAACCGAGCATACCAAATAACAAATCCCAGCAACACAAAACGGTAAAGCAGGTTCACCTCTGACGAACGAGAATTTGCGTTCTTGAGAAAGGTGAACTATGCGAAGCGATCTCATAAAAAAAGGCGTCGAACGGACTCCGAATCGCGCCATGCTGCGGGCTGTCGGGTTCGGCGACGGTGATTTCGCCAAGCCAATCATCGGAGTCGCAAACGGATACAGCAACCTGACCCCATGCAATATCGGGTTGGATGGTTTGGCGGACCGTGCGATGGATGCCCTTCGTTCTGTTGGCACGATGCCACAGATGTTTGGGACGATCACAGTGAGCGATGGCATCTCGATGGGGACGGAAGGCATGAAGTATTCGCTCGTCTCGCGGGAAGTAATCGCCGACTCAATTGAAACTGTGTGCAACGCTCAAGCCATGGATGGCCTGCTGGCGATTGGCGGATGCGACAAGAACATGCCGGGTGCGATGATTGCGATCGCACGTCTCAACATCCCATCGATCTTTGTGTATGGCGGGACCATCAAGCCGGGTCATCTGCACGGCAAGGACTTGACCGTCGTCAGCGTATTCGAGGCTGTGGGTCAATTCAGCGCGAACAAGATCTCCGAGAAAGAAGTCGAAGAAATCGAGCGACACGCTTGTCCGGGCTCAGGCTCCTGCGGCGGGATGTTCACCGCGAACACCATGTCATCTGCGATCGAAGCCATGGGAATGAGCCTGATGTATTCGTCGACGATGGCGGCCGAAGATTTTGAAAAATCCGAAAGCACCGCAAAGTCGGCCGAAGTCCTCACCCGGGCTGTCCAGAAACAAGTCCTTCCGAGTCAAATTCTCACCCGAAAAGCTTTCGAAAATGCGATCGCAGTTGTCATGGCAATTGGGGGTTCCACTAATGCCGTGCTTCATCTTCTTGCTATTGCGCATGCGGCACACGTTCCTCTGACGATCGATGATTTCGAAGCTATCCGCGCTCGCGTCCCTGTGCTCTGCGATCTAAAACCGTCCGGCAGATATGTCACGACGGAATTGCACCAGGCGGGCGGGATCCCCCAGGTGATGAAGATTCTCCTTGCTCATGACGTTTTGCATGGCGATGCCATGACGATCACGGGTCAGACAGTGGCGGAAGCCCTGGCTGGAATTCCCCCATCGCCGCGCGCGGATCAGGAGGTGATTCATCCTTGGAATAATCCGGTCTACGCACACGGGCATCTTGCCATCCTCAAAGGAAATCTCGCGACGGAGGGCGCAGTTGCCAAGATCACTGGCGTGAAGAATCCAAAGATTACCGGACCCGCCCGCGTGTTCGAGTCGGAAGAAGATTGTCTTCAGGCGGTGTTGGCCGGAAACATCAAGGCGGGCGACGTGCTTGTGATTCGCTATGAAGGGCCCCGCGGTGGACCGGGAATGCGTGAGATGCTCGCTCCTACTTCTGCTATCATCGGAGCTGGGCTTGGCGATGCAGTGGGGTTGATCACGGATGGTCGATTCTCAGGCGGCACGTATGGAATGGTTGTGGGGCACGTGGCTCCAGAAGCTGCGGTCGGCGGGAACATCGCATTGGTGCATGAAGGGGACAGCATCACGATTGACGCAGAGAAGCGACTCCTTCAGCTCAATATTTCGGAGAGCGAACTTGCAGAGCGCAAAGCTGCGTGGAAGCCCCGGCCTTCCCGGTATCGAAGTGGCGTGCTGGCGAAGTACGCGAGGCTTGTTTCGAGCAGCAGTGTGGGAGCAGTGACGGATCTTCTAGCAGAAAATGGACAATCTCATTGATCGAGACGTCCGCAAAACATGCGGATGTGGCCGTCCCGCTGTGACCACAACAGCGGGACGGATCAATGAGAAAGAATGTATGAACAGCACTCTTCACCTAAACAAGGATACCATATGTCGGCACACAAGGTCACGGGGACTCAGAAGCAGAGCAGCAGGATGATGACGGGCGCGGAAATGTTTGTCCGTTGCCTTATCGAAGAGGGGGTCGAGGTGGTGTTCGGATATCCCGGAGGCGCAACGATAGGCATCTATGATGCGCTCGTTGATCTCTCGCACATCAAACATGTGCTCGTGCGCCACGAGCAAGGGGCTACGCATGCGGCGGAAGGATATGCGAAAGCAACCGGGAAGCCGGGTGTTGTCCTGGTGACGTCGGGACCCGGAGCGACCAACACGGTCACCGGCATCGCCGATGCGTTCATGGACTCGATTCCCATCGTCGTGTTCACGGGCCAGGTTGCCCTGCCCCTGATTGGGAACGATGCCTTCCAGGAAGCCGATATCGTAGGCATCACCAGGCCGATTACGAAGCACAACTACCTGGTTCGTGACGTCAATGAGCTGGCCAAAACGATAAAGGAGGCCTTCTATATCGCCACGACTGGCAGACCGGGCCCTGTCCTTGTCGACCTTCCGAAGGATGTCATGGCGCAAAAAGGGGTCTTTGACTATCCGGACAGCGTCGAGCTTCGAAGCTACAAGCCGGTGACCGATGGGCATCTCAAGCAGATCAAGAAAGCGGCCGACCTCATCAATGCCGCGAAGAGGCCGGTGCTCTACGTCGGTGGCGGTGTGATCCAGTCAAATGCTGCGGCCGAGCTGACGAAGCTGGCCGAAACGCTCCAGTGTCCGGTGACGACGACGCTCCACGGGCTTGGCGCATACCCAGAAAACGCCCCTCTCGCATTGGGCATGCTGGGGATGCACGGCACGTGGTATTCGAACGTAGCGGTGCAGTATTGTGATGTCCTTATTGCTGTGGGCGCAAGGTTCGATGACCGCGTGACCGGTAAGGTGGATGCATTCGCTGCCGAGGCGAAGAAGATCCACATCGATATCGATCCGTCAGCGATCAGCAAGAATGTCCCGGTGGATGTCCCAATTGTAGGTGACGTGAAGGCGGTCTTGAAAAAGCTTCTAGAATCTGTGCACCCACTGGATACGAAGGACTGGCTTGCGACCATCGAGCAATGGAAGCGGGAGCACCCTTTACGATATAGAAGTGGTGATGCCATTCGGGCTCAGTACGTCATTCAGAAGCTTGGTGAGATCACGGGTGGCAATGCCGTTGTTGTCACAGACGTTGGTCAGCATCAGATGTGGACTGCGCAATTCTTCAATTGGATTCACCCGCGTTCGCATATCACGTCGGGAGGTCTCGGCACAATGGGCTTCTCACTCCCCGCTGCGATGGGTGCAAGCTTCGGCCGGAAGGATGTGCCTGTTGTGTCGATCAGCGGTGACGGCGGATTTCAGATGAACTCCCAAGAAATGATGACCATCGTTGAGCACAAGCTTCCAATCAAGATCTTCGTTATTAACAATGGATTCCTCGGCATGGTCCGACAATGGCAGGAATTGTTCTGGCGGCGTCGGTACTCTCATGTCGGTCTGCAGAATCCAGACTTTGTGAAGCTGGCTGAAGCATATGGATGCCCGGGCTATCGTGTCCAACACGCGTCCGAGGTCGAAGACATCATCCGGACGGCATTTGAACGGAAGGACGGACCGGTCCTCGTGGAATTTGTCGTCGCCCAGGAAGACAATGTCTATCCGATGATCCCTGCTGGTCAAACCGTTAACGAGATCATCGATTTCCCTGAGGCCGTCGCGAAACCTTCCAACGGCGTCCCGGAGGAAGCTCTCATGACGGTCATCAAGGGACAACCTCTTCAAACATTGGTGGAACAAAAACTATGACACACACACAGCAGACTGTTCAAGGCGGCGAAGCAAGCGCGCATCCGCATCTTAAACGTCACACGATTTCTGTCCTTGTGGAGAATAAGTTCGGAGCGTTCGTTCGTGTCGCCGGCATGTTTTCCGCGAAAGGGTACAACATCGACAGTCTTTCGGTTGGTCCGACGGAAGAGGAAGACATTTCCCGCATGACGATCGTGACGCGGGGCGATGATCAGATCATCGAACAAATCACGAAGCAATTGAACAAGCTCATCGACACAATCAAGGTGGTCGACCTGACTTTCGAGAGCTTTGTCGAGCGGGAGCTGGTTCTTGTGAAGGTCCAATCGACGCAGAGCTCCAGGTCGGAGATTATGCAGATCGCTGAGATCTTCCGCGCGAAGGTAGTCGATATCAGCGCGAAATCCCTCACCCTCGAAGCCACAGGGAGCCAACAGAAGGTTGACGCGATCATCAAGATGCTGAAGCCATTCGGTATCAAGGAGTTAGCCCGGACCGGAAGAGTGGCGCTCAAGCGTGAATTCCATGGTGAAGTCTAAGAGAGTTCGGACGAGTAGTAGGTAGAGCATCCGATTAACACGCGGTAGCCCCGATTTTCAGATCGGGGATCACAGGCAACAATCGTTACCAAGGAAAGAGACCTTGAATCCTTTTCCACTCTACGACCCGAGATTTGAGCACGATGCCTGCGGTACCGGTTTCGTGGCGAACATCGCTGGCGAAAAGAGCCACGAGATCGTTCGCCAGGCAATTCGCTCAGTGTGCAATCTTACACACCGGGGAGCTGTCGCGGCCGATACGCAGACGGGCGACGGTGCCGGAATCTTGACGCAGTTGCCGGTGAAGTTCTTTACTCAGGAAGTCAACGGGCTGGAATCGCGCCTTGAATCGACCTTCGACCTTGGTGTCGGCATGTGTTTTATGCCGGTGAATGAAGATTCCTACGCCCTTTGCAAAGCTCTTGTGGAGCACGCAGTATCACGGCATGGACTCGGGCTGCTGGGGTGGCGAAAAGTGCCTGTGGACATGACTGTCATCGGAGATAGCTCAGCGCTCACGGCTCCACGCGTTCAGCAGATACTTGTTAAAAAACCTCGCCATGTCGGCACATTGGAGTATGAACGGCAACTCTTTCTTGTCCGCAAAGAGATCGAGAAACACCTCTTAAAAACGCGGATAGACGATTTCTATATGTGCTCGTTCTCCAGCCGCACGATTGTGTACAAAGGATTGATGATTGCGACCGCCCTCGACAAGTTTTTTCCTGACCTCCAGCAGACCTCGTTCGAGTCGGCCTTCGGAATCTATCATCAGCGGTACAGCACGAACACGTTTCCGACCTGGAATCTGGCGCAGCCTTTTCGGATGCTCGCTCATAATGGTGAGATCAATACCATCCAGGGGAATCGCATCTGGACGTCAGCGCGCGAGGCAGAGATTCTCTCCGATTTCTGGGGTGAAGACATCCGGTTCCTCAAGCCGCTCATTCAGCCCAAAGGGAGCGATTCGGCAAATCTGGACAACGCACTAGAAGCATTGACCCTCTCGGGCAGATCGCTCTTGCATTCGATGATGATGCTCGTTCCGGAGGCATGGCGGGCACGCGATGACATTACGCAGCAGGCAAAAGACTTCTACGAGTACAATGAATGCTTCAGCGAACCATGGGATGGTCCCGCAGCGCTCATATTCAGTGACGGAGCCACTGTCGGTGCAACACTTGACCGTAACGGACTTCGACCCGCCCGCTACAAGATTACATCCACAGGCCTGATTGTCCTTGGCTCTGAAGTAGGCGCTCTGGAAATCGACGACGCGTTGGTCGTGGAAAAAGGACGACTGGGTCCTGGGCAGATGATTGCCGTTGATACTGCGAAGGGTGTCCTTCTCAAGGATCTGGAAATCAAGAACGAAATCGGAGCCCAGAAGCCATATTCTGAATGGGTCCGGAACATCACGAAGCTCCATCGCCTGACGAGCGTCGACGACAAAAAGGCCGCTGTGACGGCAGGGGAGGACCTGGTGAGAAACCAGGTCTGTTTCGGATACAGCGCCGAAGAAATCCCGACGCTCTTCAAGCCGATGATGGAGGATGCCAAGGAGCCTGTCGGATCCATGGGAGACGATGCGCCGCACGCAATTCTGTCGAAGCTTCCCAAGTTGCTCCCGTCGTATTTCCGGCAGCAGTTTGCGCAGGTCACAAATCCACCGATCGATCCTATCAGGGAACGATTGGTGATGTCCTTGACAAGCAAGCTTGGATATCGTCACAATTGGTTCGGAGAAACAATCGACCATGCAAAACAGGTCGAGCTTGAGAGTCCGATTCTTTTCAACTCAGAGCTGGAGCGATTACGGTCTCTGGATGATCCCGCGTTCCAGGCCGCCACACTTTCGGTTCTTTTCCGGGTTGCCGAGGGAGAGGATGGCATGCAGCTGGCGATTGAAAAGCTGTGCGATGCGGCGGAACGATCAGCCGATGAAGGGAAGTTTCTCGTTGTCTTGAGTGACCGCGGAATAAACAAAGACAAGGCGCCCATTCCTATCCTGCTTGCCGTTGGCGCCGTTCACAATCACCTCCTTCGCCAGCAAAAGAGGCTGAAGCTGAGCGTCGTGGCGGAAACCGGCGAGCCGCGGGATGTCCATCATTTTGCTACGCTCATCGGCTATGGTGCAAATGCGGTAAATCCGTACCTGGCATTCGAGACGATTCGGTCGCTCGTTCCGGCTGACCCGACCGGCGCGGCAGCCTTTCAACAGGCGTGTTCTAATTTCCGCATCGCCGTTGAAAACGGGATTCTCAAAGTCATGTCAAAGATGGGGATTTCCTTGCTCGGCTCCTATCGCGGTGCGCAGATCTTCGAGGCGATCGGAATTGCAGATGATGTCGTTGACCGGCACTTCACCGGTACTCCGACGCGTATCGGCGGCTTGGGTTTGAGAGAGATCGCACGTGAAGCCCTGGAACGCCATTCCAGAGCGTTCGGTGCAACGCAACCGAATCTGGTTGATGAAGGAATGTATCGATACCGGCGGAATGGTGAGCGCCGGGCGTGGTCACCTGATGCTCTCCGGGCCATGCAGAAGCTGCGAGTCAGCGGAGCTGGTGAGGACTATGACCATCTGAAGAAAGCGCTTTCCGATTCGGGCCCGATTGGGCTCAAAGACTTATTGGAGTTCAAGAAGCTGAATTCTCCTGTATCGATTGAGGAAGTTGAATCGAGAGAGGAAATACGCAGAAGGTTTACGACCGCCGCTATGTCGCTCGGGGCACTTTCGCCAGAGATTCACGAGACAATTGCTATCGCGATGAACCGCATAGGGGGGAAGAGCAACAGCGGTGAAGGCGGTGAGGATCCCAAACGCTATCATGTAAGGCCGAATGGCGACTGGGCAAACAGCGCCATCAAACAAGTGGCGTCGGCAAGGTTTGGCGTCACAGCAGAATACCTCGCAAGCGCAAAGGAACTCGAGATCAAGATGGCACAGGGTTCCAAGCCGGGCGAGGGGGGACAAATCCCGGGAAACAAGGTTTCTCCGTTGATCGCCCGATTGCGCAAAGCAATGCCCGGCGTGGCTTTGATTTCTCCGCCGCCACATCATGACATCTACAGCATCGAGGACATTGCACAGCTCATTTATGACCTGAAACAGGTCAATCCACGTGCGAGAGTGTGTGTGAAGCTCGTCTCTGAAGCTGGAGTCGGTACGATCGCTGCCGGAGTCGCAAAAGCGTATGCTGATGTCATTCTGATCAGCGGACACGAAGGTGGGACTGGTGCTTCGCCCCTTAGTTCAATCAAAAATGCTGGCGCTCCCTGGGAGCTTGGCATTGCAGAGGCACAACAGGTTCTCGTGATGAACGGACTGAGAGAGCGTGTTACTCTGAGGGTTGATGGAGGATTGAAGACAGGCCGTGATATCGTGGTCGCCGCGATGCTTGGTGCTGAGGAATTCAATTTCGGTACAGCCGCCCTCATTGCGCTCGGCTGCCGGTACGTCCGCCAGTGTCATCTCAATACGTGTCCCGTCGGAATTGCCACGCAGGATGAAAAACTCCGTGCTCGCATCGAGGGAAAGCCGGAGATGCTCATCCACTACCTTGACGCTGTTGCCGAGGACGTCCGGACGATACTCGCCGATCTCGGTTTCCGGTCGCTGAACGAGGTCGTCGGCAGAACCGACCTTCTGAGACAACTAACGGTCACCGATCATCCGAAGGCGAACACCATTGACCTGAGCCGCATCCTTGCCCGGCGAAACTTCGAACGCGAACAGCGATTAAGAGTCTGGTATCGGAACGACAAGCCGGACAAGCCGCTGGATGATACGATTTTGCAGGATGTCAAAGATGCACTGCGCGATAAGTCGCCCGTTGTCCGGAGCTACAAGATTCGCAACACGCATCGGTCCATCGGTGCAAAGCTTTCCGGTGAGATTGCGTACCTGTATGGTGATCATGGTCTGCCGCCAAACACCATCGAGCTCCGGCTGTCGGGAAGCGCTGGACAGAGTTTCGGTGCGTTTCTGGTTCAGGGTGTCAAGCTCGTCCTGGTTGGAGAGGCGAATGATTACGTGGGAAAAGGGATGTGTGGAGGGGAGATTGTCATCACACCACCCCGGCAGCGAATGAACACGGCATACGATGTCGTCATGGGAAACACGGTGCTCTATGGCGCGACAAGAGGATCGCTATTTGCCTGCGGTCGTGCCGGTGAAAGGTTCGCGGTTCGCAACAGCGGCGCCCTGGCGGTCGTTGAAGGTACCGGAGACCACGCCTGCGAATACATGACCAACGGAAGCGTTGTTGTGCTTGGGACAGTCGGAAGAAATTTCGGCGCGGGCATGACAGGAGGGATTGCTTATGTCCTCGATTTCTTCGGCGATTTCCACAAGAGGTGCAACACGGAACTCGTTCGGTTCCATCGTCTCGAAGATACGGAAGACGAGCGACTCCTGCTCTCATTTATTTCGAGGCACGTCGAGGCGACGGGCAGTGCGCGTGCGCAGAAGATTTTGATGAACTGGACGGAATACCAATCGATGTTCTGGAAGGTCGTGCCTGTCCAACCGGCCACGAAGGATGTTGGCGTTCCTCTCAAGGTAACGGTGGAATCGAAATTGTGATGATCGGATCGACTGATCCGACCATGCGGTCAAGAGTTAAAGAACACACAATCCTCATATTGAAGGAGTCCTTACCATGGAAGAGCGGATCTATATTTTTGACACCACACTCCGCGACGGAGAACAGTCGCCAGGCTGCAGTCTGAATCTGGAAGAAAAGGTGAGGATGGCACGGCAACTCGAGCAGCTTCGCGTGGATGTGATCGAGGCGGGATTCCCAATTGCCTCCGTCGGCGATTTCGAAGCCGTTCACCTCATCGCCAGGACGATCGAGCAGTGCACGGTCGCAGCTCTCTGCCGGACGGTCAAAGGGGATATCGACAGAGCTTGGGAGGCGATCCAGTACGCGAAAAAGCCTCGTATTCATACGTTCATCGCGACATCCGACATCCACTTGACGCACAAATTGAGGAAGAGCCGCAATCAGGCTCTGGCCGATGCCGTGGAAGCGATCAAACACGCGAAGTCCCTCTGCGAGGACGTGGAGTTTTCCTGTGAGGACGCTTCCCGCAGCAGTATCGACTTTCTCTGCACAATCGTTGCTGCCGCCATTGATGCCGGCGCAACCGTCATTAATCTGCCGGATACGGTCGGGTATGCAGTCCCTGAAGAATACGGCGCTATGTTTCGGATGGTGAGGGAGCGAGTCCCGGCAAGCCGACACATTACACTCAGCTCTCACTGCCACAATGACTTTGGTCTTGCCGTTGCGAATTCTCTCGCAGCGGTCAGAAACGGGGTCAGGCAGGTCGAATGTACAATCAATGGGATCGGCGAGCGGGCCGGGAATGCAGCGCTGGAAGAGATTGTGATGGCACTCCGGACACGGAAGGAAACACTCGGCGTCGATACCAATATCAATGCGGAAGAGATCTATAAGTCCAGCAAACTTTTGACCACTCTGACCGGAATGATGGTCCAGCGAAATAAGGCCATCGTCGGCGCCAATGCATTTGCGCACGAGGCAGGCATTCACCAGGACGGCATGCTCAAGAGCCGCATCACATATGAGATCATGACACCGCAATCTGTTGGGATCAAGCACAGCACGCTGGTTCTGGGGAAACACTCAGGCCGCCATGCTCTCAAGCAGAGATATACAGAACTGGGCTACACCCTTACTAATGAAGAGTTGGAGCACGCGTATCAATCATTCTGCACGATCGCCGATCAGAAGAAGGACATTTTTGATGAGGATCTGATCGCCATAGTTGAAGATCGGGAAAGCGCCGCAGACGACTTCTATCATCTCGAGAACATCCAGGTGTTGAGTGGCACCAATCTCAGACCGACGGCAACAGTGGAGCTCCGATTGCGCGATGAGCGGTTCGTGGATTCTGCTACGGGTGACGGACCTGTTGATGCGGCGTACAAAGCCATCGAGCGTATCACGGGGGTTATCGGAAAGCTGACGGAATATTCGATCAAATCTGTCACCTTTGGTCACGATGCAATAGGCGAGGTATTTGTTCGTGTCGATTTTGATGGAGTTCTTTTCAATGGTCGTGCTGTGAGCACGGACGTTATCACGGGGAGCGCCAAAGCATACCTCGAGGCCTTGAATCGCGCCAACAGCGCAAGGAAACGCCGGGAAGCGCAGCAGGCTCCTTCAAAACAGGAATCTGTGGCTGTGTAGTCATGCTCCATTACGCATGAGCATCATTATGAGAACAGGAAATCGAGAATGAAGAAGCCACTGACATTGTTTGAGAAAGTCTGGAATCAGCATCTTGTTGCACAGGAGCCCGATTCGCCGACGGTGCTGTATATCGATTTGCACCTCCTGCACGAAGTCACTTCTCCGCAGGCGTTCACGGGATTGCGCCAACGAGGGTTGAAAGTCAGAAGACCGGACAAGTCCTTTGCTACTGTCGATCATAGCATTCCGACGGTCGACCCTTCGATTCCGATGACCGACAAAATTGCGGAAAAACAAATCTACCAATTGGAAACCAATGCCAAGGAGTTCGGGATCCGGTTTTTCGGGATGCACAGCCTCCAGCGCGGCATCGTGCATATCATCGGACCTGAGCTCGGGCTGACCCAACCCGGCATGACCATCGTGTGCGGCGATAGCCACACATCCACGCATGGTGCTTTCGGGGCTCTCGCATTTGGTATTGGCACAAGCGAGGTCGAACACGTCCTGGCGACGCAGTGTCTGCTTCAGCGTCAGCCGAAAACATTTGAAGTAAGTGTTAAAGGGAAACTTCAGAAAGGGGTCACCGCGAAAGATATTATCCTCGCTCTTCTCTCAAGGATCGGAGTCGCCGGCGGCACCGGCCACGTGTTCGAATACACCGGCAGTGCCATCAGGTCGCTGACCATGGAAGAACGTATGACGGTGTGCAACATGTCGATCGAGGGAGGAGCTCGTGCAGGCATGATCGCCCCTGATGACACGACGTACGAATACATTGCGGGGAAGGAATACGCCCCGAAGAACACCAACTGGGACACGATGGTAACTCAGTGGCGCTCGCTTCCAACCGATGATGGTGCGACATACGACAAAAACATTACCATCAACGCCAGCGAGCTGAGTCCGATGATCACCTATGGCACGAACCCGGGTATGGGGATGCCCGTGACTGGGAGTGTGCCCAATCCCGACACGTTTGCTGACGCGTCAGCAAAGCTCGCGCTGAAGAAATCGCTCGAGTACATGGGGCTGAAACCCGGCGAGCCTCTGTCCGGGAAACCAGTCGATGTTGTCTTTATTGGAAGTTGCACGAATTCCCGGATAAGCGACCTGCGCGAGGCGGCGACGATTTTCAAGGGAAGAAACGTCCCGCACGGGGTACGTGTGCTGGTCGTCCCCGGCTCGCAGGCGGTCAAAAGACAGGCGGAAGCCGAGGGGTTGGACGCGATCTTCAAACAGGCCGGAGCCGAATGGCGAGAAGCCGGTTGCTCGATGTGCATCGCGATGAATGGCGATCAGCTGAACCCCGGTCAGGTCGCAGTCTCCACCAGCAATCGCAATTTTGAAGGACGCCAGGGGAAAGGGGGACGCACGTTCCTCGCATCTCCCTTGACGGCTGCGGCTGCGGCGGTCACTGGAAAAATCACGGATGTTCGTACGCTCATCAATGACTAACAATTGAACAGCATCATGAATCACTTTCCATCATTTACATCACGTGTCGTCCCGCTTCTCATGAACGACATCGACACGGATCAGATCATCCCGGCACGCTTTCTCAAAGTCACTGACAAGCAGGGACTTGGGGCGAACCTCTTTTCGGACTGGCGCTATAATCCGGATGGCTCGTCCAAACCTGATTTTGTTTTGAATCGATCCGAATATGCTGGTGCTGCTGTGCTTCTGGCCGGCGACAACTTTGGCTGTGGTTCGTCGCGCGAGCATGCCCCGTGGGCACTGGTCGGACATGGGATCCGGGCCGTGATCAGTACTTCGTTCGCGGATATCTTCAAGAATAATGCCCTCAAGAATGGGATTCTCCCCATCGTCGTGAATGCAGAAACTCACCAGGAACTAAGCCTTCTGGCGCGCACCAAGATCCCGCTCGAGTTGACCATCGACCTCGGGACTCAGACAATTCGCCTCCCTGATGGCACCACTAAGCAATTCCCCATCGACGGGTTTGCCAAGACGTGCCTCCTGGATGGAACCGATGAACTCGGATATCTCTTGAAGTTCGAGAAACAAATATCAGAATATGAGAAGGGACGCTTGTAGAAGCGGAGGAGAATGGCGTGAAAGTACAAATCTATGACACGACATTGCGCGATGGAACACAGCGCGAGGGTATTTCGCTTTCGTGCGATGATAAGCTCAAGATTGCTCAGAGGCTGGACGATCTGGGTGTTGACTTCATTGAGGGAGGATGGCCTGGTTCGAATCCGAAGGATGTTGATTTCTTCCGGCGCGTAAAGGAAACGCCGCTCAAGCATGCCATCGTGGCCTCATTTGGATCAACATGTCGTGTCGGGGGCGTCCCGGCCACGGATTCGAACATCCTGGCGCTACTCGACGCTCAAACCGCGGTGTGTACTGTCGTCGGGAAAACCTCAATGCTTCACGTTACCGAAGTCCTCCAGACTACTCCGGAAGAGAACCTCCGCATCATCAGGGAGAGCGTTCGGTATCTGCGTGAAAATGGCCGGCGTGTGATCTACGATGCCGAGCATTTCTTCGATGGATATAAACTGGATCGTGAGTACTCGCTCGCCACGCTTCGATCCGCCGCAGAGGCAGGCGCTGAGATGGTTGTTCTTTGCGATACTAACGGTGGCACGATGCCCTGGGAAATCGCATTGATTGTGCGAACGCTGAAGAGCGAGCGACTCGGTCCGCTCGGCATTCACACGCATAACGATGGCGAATGCGCTGTCGCGAATTCACTCTCCGCAATCGCCGAGGGATGTGTCCATGTCCAAGGGACGATCAACGGCTATGGCGAGCGTTGCGGCAATGCGAACCTGATCTCGGTCATAGCAAATCTTGAACTAAAGCTCGGGATGCGCTGTCTTCCGGAGGGGAACCTGAAGAAACTCACAGAGGTCTCCCACTTTGTCGCGGAAGTGACCAATCTGTCGCCGGATGAGCATCTGGCCTACGTTGGCAAGTCGGCCTTCGCACACAAGGGGGGTATTCACGTCGCGGCGATCAGGCGCAACGAACAATCGTATCAGCACGTCGATCCTGCACTCGTAGGAAATCAGTTGCGGGTTGTCGTTTCGGAGCTCTCGGGTCGGGGGAATCTGCTCAGCAAGGCTGAAGAATTCGGACTGGACATGAATTCGGGGCCCGGCGTTACAGAGGTGCTGAACGAAATCAAGGCCCTCGAAGCGAGGGGGTTCTCATTTGAAGCTGCGGAGGCTTCTGTCGCATTGATGATGAAGCGACAGCAGCCGGACTATGTGCCCCCGTTCGAGCTCATAGATTTTGCGGTGAACGTCGAGCATCGCAGGGGGCGCGGCCTGTTCGCTGAAGCATCAGTGAAAGTGAAGGTTCGGAATGAAGTGATGCACACTGTCGCCGAAGGCAACGGACCTGTCAATGCGCTCGATGCGGCACTGCGCAAGGCGTTGTCACCGGCCTATGAGTCGATCAATGCATTCGAGCTTGCCGACTACAAAGTTCGTATTCTCGACGGCGGCGACGGTACCGCCGCCATCACACGTGTGCTTATCGATACGCAGAACGGCACCCACAGATGGAGCACAGTTGGGGCGAGCGCAAACATCATAGAAGCTAGCTGGCGTGCATTGGCCGACAGCGTCGAATACGGTCTGTTGCTGGCGTAGTTGGTACATACTGAAAACAGGGATCTCAAATTGAAAGCACATATTGTCACACTTCCCGGAGACGGCATCGGCCCTGAAGTAACATCAGAGGCCGTGCGCGTCTTGCAGGCTGTCGGAAGGCTCAAAGGACACAGCTTCAGTTTCGCTGAACACCTGCTTGGTGGTTGTTCGATCGAAAAACATGGCGTTGCATTGACAGATGAAACCCTGGCTGCATGCAAATCCTCAAATGCTGTCTTGCTCGGAGCCGTTGGTGGTCCGAAGTGGGACAACCCGACCGCTCCGGTGCGCCCTGAACAGGGGTTGCTCGCAATACGCAAGGGGCTCGGATTGTATGCCAATCTGCGCCCAGTCCGCTCACATCCGGCACTTCTGGACTCTTCTCCGGTAAAGGCAGATCGACTCAAGGGGGTCGATCTTCTGGTGGTTCGCGAACTCACGGGTGGATTGTACTTTGGCGAGCCGAAACGACGTTACGAAGAGCGCGGACGTGTGCGCGCCGTGGATACCATGGAGTATCACGACTACGAGATTGAACGGATTATCAACTTGGCATTCCGACTTGCCGCGTCACGGAGGAAGAAGGTGACCTCGGTGGATAAAGCAAACGTCCTTGAAACATCGAGGCTCTGGCGCCAGATTTCCACGGAAGCCGGCAGGAATAATCCGGAAGTGAAACTTGAGCACATGCTCGTCGACACTGCAGCAATGCGCTTGATCACGTCTCCTGCAGGATTCGATGTCCTCGTAACGGAAAACACATTTGGCGACATTCTCACAGATGAAGCATCGGTGCTCGCTGGATCGATGGGGTTGCTTCCTTCGGCATCGCTCGGGGAGAACGGTCCAGGACTCTTCGAACCAATCCACGGATCTGCGCCGGATATTGCCGGAAAGGGAATCGCGAATCCTCTTGGAAGTATACTGAGCGCAGCTCTCTTGTTAAGGTACGGTCTGCAACTGGAACTAGAAGCTGTTGCGGTTGAAGCTGCGGTAGACAGAACGATTTCGGACGGATTCCGGACAACTGATCTGGGCGGGACACTGTCCACTCGTGAGATGGCGCAGGCGGTCATCGATCGCCTCGTTTAGCAGCATATCTAATAGAACACCGCTAAGGGCGCGGAGAACCGCAAAAAAGGTACTTAGTTGTTCTTCGACAGTTGAACTGTCGAAGATGGTCCAAGCCCGAGAGTCCAACTCTCGGACAACAAGGCTGGTAGAGCAGAAAATAATGGCACATATCTCAAATCAGGAGAACTCAACACAATGGCACGTATGAACTTTGGTGGAGTCGTCGAAGAAGTGGTCACACGCGAAGAATTCCCACTTTCGCTTGCACAGGAGAAGTTGCGCAATGAAGTGGTCGCAATCATCGGCTACGGTCCGCAGGGACACGGTCAATCGCTGAATATGCGGGATAACGGCGTTCCGGTGGTTGTCGGTCAACGCAAGGGAGGAAAGGGATGGGACGATGCGATCCGCGACGGTTGGATTGAAGGGGAAACCCTTTTTTCGAATATTGAAGATGTCCTCGATAAAGCGACAATAATACAGTACTTGCTTTCGGATGCGGGACAAAAGGAACAATGGCCTGTCATTAAGAAGCACCTCAAGAAGGGACAAGCGTTGTTCTTCTCGCACGGGTTTTCAATCGTGTTCAAAGATCAAACTGGCGTGATTCCACCTCCCGAGGTCGATGTCATCCTTGTCGCTCCGAAGGGATCCGGGCGAACAGTCCGGACGAACTACTTGGCTGGGAGCGGAATCAATGCAAGCTTTGCGATCTATCAGGATGCAACGGGACGGGCGCGCGAGCGCGTCCTGGCGCTGGGGATCGCGATCGGTTCCGGTTATTTATTCCCGACGACGTTCGAGAAGGAAGTCTATAGCGACCTCACAGGGGAGCGTGGAGTTCTGATGGGTGCGATTGCAGGCCTGATGAAGGCCCAGTATGACACATTGCGGGCGATGGGGCATTCGCCGAGCGAAGCGTTCAATGAGACCGTCGAGGAAGCAACGCAGAGTCTCTATCCGCTCGTCGGGAACCACGGCATGGATTGGATGTTCGGCGCGTGCAGCACGACGGCCCAGCGCGGTGCGCTCGATTGGTCGAGGCGATTTGAGGCGGCGACGAAACCTCTGTTCGAGCTGCTCTATCGCGATGTCAAGGAGGGAGTGGAAACGCAACGGGTGCTCGATACGTGCAGCGCCCGGGACTATCGTGAAAAGTTGCAGAAGGAACTCGATGAATGGAAGAACTCTGAGATGTGGCAGGCTGGGGCGATGGTGCGATCTCTCAGACCCGAGAATACTGTGAAGAAGTAGACAACCATCGGTGAAGGAGATATCAATGATATTGCAGTATGATGAAGCGACATTGAATTCAATGGCCCGCATCGAGGCATTGATGAAGGAAGAACTCGACACGATCCAGCTTCGGCAGCAGGAATCCTCCGCGGTTACCGAACCCGGGCTGAGGTCTGTGCTCGTGAAAATGACAGAAACTCATATCCAAATGTACGCAGAGCTTGAGTTGTATCTGCGGGAGCTGCGATCTCTGAATGAGATAACATTGCAGATCAACGAAATGTTTCTCTAAAGCAAATTCGAAATTCGAAAACCGAAATACGAAACAAACTCAAACTTTCAAATCACGAGTTCTACAAGGAAGTGCAACACCTGGGATGGTGTCCGATGATTTAGTATCCTAGGTGCATGAAACAGACATCATATCGTCATTTGAGTCTCGGTGAAAGAGACACATTGGCCCGTTTG
>JBEKOB010000069.1:0-21892 GCA_049522195.1 Bacteroidota bacterium | reverse complement strand
AGGTACCGTTTCACTTCAGAGGCCACGACGTATTCTTCATTCGTCGGTATGACCGCCACTTTGATCCTGGAAGTGTCGTGTGAGATGAGGCCCTCTTTTGGGTTGGCGTTGTTCTTGTCCTCGTCGAGCACGATGCCGAGATTGTCCATGTTCGCGACAATTGCTTTACGGAGGCGGGCGGAGTGTTCCCCGGCACCGGCTGTGAACACGATGCAATCTGCACCATTCAGTGCCACCAGGTACTCTCCGATGTATCTCTTCACATTATACACAAATGTTTTGAACGCAAGCTCGGATCGCTTGTCCCCGTTATCCATCCCTTGTTCGATATCCCGAAAATCACCGCTGGTCCCCGAGATTCCGTAGATCCCTCCTTTGGACATCAAGATTTTGCCGACCTGTTGCACTGAGAGATTCTCCTGTTCCATCAGATACAACAGGCCAAACGGGTCAAGATCGCCGACACGTTTCGCGTTCGGCAATCCGCTCTGCGGACTCATCCCCATTGAGGTATCGATAGACCATCCGTCTTTGATCGCGCAAATCGAAGAGCTTCCTCCGAGGTGGCAGGAAATTACTTTTTGTGCGCCAAACAATTCCTTCGCCCGCATGCCGATGTACCGATGAGACGCTCCGTGAAAACCGTACTTGCGAATCCCATGCTTCTCGTAATACTCATAAGGGATTGCGTACAGATACGCCTCGGGAGGAATGTTCACGTGGAAATGGGTTTCGAAGAGCCCAACTCGCGGGATCGATGGAAGGAGACTTTTGAAAACAGAAATTGCCAGCAGATAAATATCTGTATGAACGGGCGCGAGCGAGCGATATGCCTCCATTGCTTTAAGCACATCGTCTGTCAATTCAACGCAGCCGGTAACGCCTTTCGCATGAACCGTCTTGAACCCGATAGCGGCGAGATTGTCGATAAGGTGCGCTTCCTTCATCGAAGTAAGGGTCAGGTTGACGGCAACGTTGTAATCGGGCACGGGCTGCTTGCGTTCGATCTTCTCCTCACCGGTACGATTGAATGTGTAGATCCCTTCCTTGTCGCCGATTCGCTCCACGTTCGCCTGGAACAGGACCTTCATGGTCGTCAGATCGTACAGTTTACATTTGAACGAGGTGCTGCCCGGGTTAGCAATGAGGAGGGTCATAAAGTGTCACCGCTCGGTGATTCTGGCACAAAACTCGAAATCCGAAAACCCAAATCCGAAAGAAATGCGAAATCCGAAGCACCAATTCCCGAACAAACCATTTTGTGTTTCGATATTCAGTTTTCGGATTTATTTCGTCTTTCGGTATTCGAGTTTAGGATTTGTCTCGTGTTTCGGTATTCGGATTTAGGATTTTGCTCCGGATTCCAATGCCTTCGCTTAGCGCTTCGAGAGTTTTGCTATTACCTGTTCTGCAATCTGGCGGATCTTCTGTTCGCTGATGGTATCATGGGATGAATGTGTTTCGTACGACTCCGACGGGCTGCTTGGCATGGGGGTTGCGTCGCACGTCGTGACGCGACCCGGCAGGTTGAATTTTTCGCGCAGCGTCATCAAACGGTCCCGTTCCCTTTCCGGAAGAACGTTCATGTTACCCAGCTGGATGGCTTTCCAGACAATACTTGCCGTGTGCTCGAGCGTTTCCAGTTTGTGATACGCGTTCAGAACATCACTCCCAAGCGTCAGAGTACCATGATTCTGGAGAAGTACAGCATCGGAGTTCTTTATGAGGTCGCGAATACTGTCCGGAAGCTCCATGCTTGAAGGGAGCCCGTACGGTGCCAGGGGGACAGCTCCGATCACAATAATCGCTTCAGGAAGAACGCACTTGTTGAGAGGAATTCCGGCCACTGCAAAACTTGTGGCGTACGGGGGATGTGCATGAATAACACCCTTAATATCAGGCCGAGTCTTGTATACTTCCAGGTGCAACTTCACTTCGCTTGATGGACGGAATTTCGAGCTGCTGGAAAGAGCTTTTCCTGTCCTGTCGACTTTCAATATCATGTCGGTAGTCATGAATCCTTTGCTCACCCCCGTGGGGGTTGTGAGCAATTCGCGATCGTTCAAGACAGCAGTGATGTTCCCGTCGTTTGACGCCACGTATCCGCGGGTCCAAATTCGCTTGCCAATCTCGACAATCAGCCTTCGCAACTCCATTTCATCCTGCATCGCGTCTTTCCCTTCTATATCAAATCTCGTAGAACGTCTTCGTGTGGATTTCTGATGAGCACATACCCTGCCAGCATGCCGTCTTCCTTCACCGATTCTACCGCCGGGTGTACAGCAGCTTCCAACGGGGCGATATCGCCGGTCATCACGACGATCCCTTTCCCGCCAATAGCCATCGCAATATGCACCCTGATGAGATCCAGGTCGGCTTCTTTGACTGCGCAATCGGCAGCTTTGATCGCTGAGGCTACGGAAAAGGTCTCGATGATGAGCATCGCCGGGACTTTCGCACCGGATTCCGTCTGCAGCATTGTTGTGCCGGTGATCGCGGGGAACACGCGGGGATCCACCTTGGGTATGACAGTCAGATTGACAACAGAAAAGCCTCCGACCTCGCGTGCGATATTGATTGCCGTTTCTACGTCAGCGACGGTTCCGCGTATGATCATCAAATACTTGCCGGAGCAGATCGATCTCGCGACCAACTTTTCCACGTTCGCAGATTTCAGTACTTCATCCTGAACATGGTACCCTTTGAAGATGCTCGCCAACTCAATAATGCCGAGCGCGTCTCTCGTTTCCATCAAACTCTCTCAATAATAATTTCATCATCCGTAATCTTCCTCACAATTCCGTCGATTGACGCATGCACCGTACAGGAGATCTTCGAGGATGCATTGCCGATCATTTCGTACTTCTTCACGCGGTCCCCTTCCTTCACAACAGGTCGGGCTGGTGTTCCAGAGTGTTGATGAAGGGGTACGCGAACAAGATTCGGGTGGATGTTCAGCTGTTTGAGCGGACCTTCGTCGCGGAACATGGTGACGTCGAGCCGCTGCTTCAGCTTTTTCACCGGCACTTTGCGGTACTCAAACATCGGATGAATCGCTGGTCGCTCTCCGCTCCAAGTCGTTTTCTGTGACTTCGCCAATCGCTTGTCGATGAGTGTTGCGCCTTTCGGATCCAAGCCCTCGGGGCACGCATACATCGTGCAGAGATTGCACTCGCAGCAGGAGAGGTTCCCCGGGTTTGTCAGCGGAAGGTCCTCCCGCGTGAACATTCGGTTACGCATCGCCAATTCAGGTCGGACCGGATGTCCGAGCAGGTATCTCGGACACAGTTCAGTGCAGAACGAACACTGATCGCATCCGGCCTTCGCGATGATGTCGACTGCATGGTCAGTGCTGAACCGCCGGTACATCGTCACGCAATAGTGATCTGCCGGGAGGACAATGAGAGCCGAGGTCCGTTTCGACACGACAGTGTTGAGGTCCTGTTCGAGTACCCCCATCATCAGGCCTCCGGATCGGACCACATACTCGTCGGCGGTTATCTTGAAATGCGAGAGCACCTCCGCGTACGATGTTCCGACCGGGACCTCGACGGTGGCGGGTTCTTCCACTGCACCGGCAACGGAGATGAACTTGCTCACTACCGGCTTGTTCGCGCCGATATTGTAGAGCGTCTCGACATTCTGGACAACGCAGCCCACCGAGAGCGGCAGAGCGCCTGGAGGCACGATTCTCCCCGTCGTCATGTAAATGAGCGTTACTTCATCGCCGGCGGGATACACATCATCGATCGGTTGAACCCTGCAATTACCCGACACCCTGGATTCCAACAACTCGATTTCTTCGTGATGCTTGTCCTTGATCCCGATGATTCCTTCCCGGGCACCGGTGAGTTGCATCGCGATCTTGAATCCTTCCAGCACTTCGTCGCCGTGGTTGCGAAGGATTTGCATATCTTTGTGCAGCAACGGCTCGCATTCCGCCGCGTTCATGATGATCGTGTCGGGGTTGGAATTCAGCTTGACGTGGGTGGGAAATCCTGCACCGCCGGCGCCGATGATACCAAAACTCTGAATCTCGTTGATAGTCAACAACAAGCTCCTTGCCGCTACATATCCGTGTACTCGATTCGATCAACAATTGCCATGATCAGTGTCCTGATCGGCGCGAGGTCCATTTGGAAGACATCCCGTGCAACACCCGGGGCTCCGCCGCACACGACGATGTCGCCGATGTTGGCACCCACATAGTCGACGGCGACCCATTCTGCTCCTTTGGGTTTCCCGTCGGGATTCACCGGTTGAACGACATAGACGGTCTTGCCGTCATACGCCTTGTGCTTTGCCGACGAAACAATCTTTTTTTCGACCCGTGCGAGGAACATCAGGCGATCTCCTCCACCAATTCCACAATACTGGCATTGACCGGCGCGAAGCCGTCTGCAAAAGCCTGCGTTGCGTCTGTGCTTGTCACATAGACAACGGTGTCGCCCCCCGTGGCGAGGTTCAAGGGATCCGCTGCGACAATCGGGAGATCAGTCTCTTTCATGTCCGACGAAACCGGTTGGACGATGGAGAGACGGCATCCCTTCAATTCGGCTGTCTTTTTCGAGGCCCAGACGACCCCAATCACAATCCCAAGCTTCATTTCCGACCTTGAGTGGAGTGTGTGATCTGAAGATCGTCGATGATGGCCATGATGACCGCGTCGATCGGCGCGTTCTTGGTGACCTCGGTCATGCGGGCAGAGGAGCCGTACGATAGAAGTACGAAACATCCCTCACCTGCCTGCACCGCGTCGACGGCGACGTGGTATGTGCTCAGAGGCTTCCCCCGGTGGTCGACCTCTTTGCACAAAAGAAGCTTCTTCCCGTTGAGGTTTTGGTCCTTCTGAGTCGAGATGACCGTTCCGACTACTTTCGCGAATATCATAGGTTGTCAGCCTTTGAGTGACTTTTCGATTTCTTCGACCGGACGGGGAATAACCAGCTGTGAAACAACCTCGCCGATCTTGGAAGCGGCGTCTGCGCCTGCTTCGATTGCAGAACGAACGGATGCGACGTCCCCTTCGATCAGAAACGAAACGTATCCGCTTCCAACCTGACGCCATTCCACCAATTCCACGTTGGCCGCTTTGATCGCAGCGTCTGCACCCTGAACCAACGGGGCAAATCCTTTTGTCTCCAGAATCCCGATTGCGCTTTTTGCTGCCATTGTATTATCTCCTCACTGCAATGATATGTATGGTTAGACAAATCGTAGTGCGCCATGTGTCATAATGCGGCGCTTGCGGACAAAATTCAAAGGAGTACAGATTCCTTCTCCGGTCGGTGTCGCAATCGTGTGGGAGAAGTATCCTTCGCCCAGATCCCCGCCATCTCCCCGCAGCGTTCCGCCGTTGATGGTTTGAACGTCGCAGTCCAGCACGCGCGTGTATTTTGTGGCGCGGTTCATATCCCGCGTGAAAATGCTCGCAGTATGCCTGAAGCCATGCTCTGCCTTCAGCGAGGCCTGCAGCCCATCTTCAAAGTCTTTGACTCTGATGACCGGAATGCACGAAGTCATCTGCTCGGCAACGACCCACGGATGCTGGCGGTCGGTTTCGCCGAAAAGGAGCGGTACATCGTCGGAGAGATTGAGCCCGATTGCCTTTGCGAGCACATTTGCATTCCGTCCAACATAATCGCGGCCAATGAGCCAGTGCTTACCGGATTGTTGCAATGCGATTTTTGCCAGAGCGTCCATTTGACTCGGGGTCAATCGCACATTGCCGGTCTTTTGCATCTCTCCCATAAACTGTTCGAAAACTGACTCGACAACAAAGATTTCCTTTTCCGCTATGCACAGGACGTTGTTGTCGTAGCTTGCGCTTCGTGTGATTTCGGTCGCTGCCAGCGTCAAATCGGCCGTTTCGTCGATCAATACCGGTGGATTTCCAGGTCCTGCCGCGATGACCTTTTTGGGGCAATTCATCGCCATCGCAACCATCTCGGGTCCGCCAGTCACAGACAGGAGATCGATATGTTCGTGGTTGAAGAGCGTTTTTGCAGTTTCGAGCGTCGGTTCGGCGACACAGGTGACGAGGTTTTGGGGAGCATCAGCTTTCACCATGTACTGGTTTGCAAGCTGTATGACCCTGGCGTTGACCCGTTTGGCAGCTGGATGCGGGTTGAACGCTATTGTATTTCCGCCTGCGAGCTGAATGATGATGTTGTTGATCATCGTGGGACCCGGGTGCGTTGCCGGGGTAATGTTGCCGATGACCCCGAATGGCGCGTATTCATCCAGTGCCAACCCATTGCGTCCCGACCATGCCTGCGGTTGCAGATACTCGACGCCGGGGCTGTGCTCCGCGGCGTTGATGAGTTTCGCGATCTTGTGGTCCACACGCCCCATCCGGGTCTCTTCTACTGTCATCCTCGCAAGTTCTTCCTTGTGATCCAGCGTCATCTGCCGCACTGCATCGATGATTTTCTTCCTGCACTGCTTGCTGCGCGTCTTGTAGGACTGAAAGGCCACATATGCCGCTTCGACGGCATCGTTCATGTCGTCGAAGACACCCCAGTTGCCTTTTCCGCCACTCGACGCAACCGTTGGGCTTTCAAGTTGCTGCACAACCTGGCGAACAACCTGCTCTACCAGTTCTTTCAGTTGAGCATCATTCATGTTCACTCTGGGCCTCGATTATTTTCCACCCTTTTTCCCTGACGTCAGGGGTTCGAGGGGGAACTGAGGAGTCAGTTTGTCCGAAGGACGCGGAATGACCAGCGAGCATGCGACGTTGCCGACACTTTTTGCCGCAGTTACGCCAGCATCGACCGCTGCTTTGACCGCCGCGACTTCGCCCCGCATCACAATGCACACTCTGCCGCCACCGACCTTAATCCACTTGCCAAGTTTCACGTTTGCGGACTTCACTGCCGCATCAGCTGCCTGAACGGCAGACGTAAAACCCACCGTTTCAATTATTCCCAATGCATCGATCATTGTTCCGTCTCCTTATTTTTCAATTCCGAGTAATTCAAATACATCTTCGTGCGCCGAAGGGATGAGATTGGTGCTGACCAATTCTCCCACCTTTGCTGCTGCCTCTGCCCCTGCTTCCACCGACGAACGAACTGCGCCGACCTCTCCGCGCACGATAACAGTCACGAACGCGCTCCCGATCTCAACCCTCTTGATAAACTCCACATTCGCCGTTTTGAGCATGGCGTCGATGGCTTGTATCGCTCCGGTGTTTCCGCGCGTTTCGACAAAACCCAAGGCTACTCGCGACATTGGACCTCCCTTAGTTTGTTTTTGGAATGCTCTTGAGTATCAAGTTCTTTCTCCTGATGATATCTCTCGCTCCGGGCGTAATAACGGTTCCGCTCGGGACAGCAATTTCTTTGACCTCCGGGGCCAGCGACAGTAAGTGGCTTTCAAGAAGAACCGGGCTCCGGAAACCGCTCATATCGACAACGTGGACAGATGCGCCCAGGGGAGGATCTGCCTTGACAGCGTTCTTCGGCAGTGGACCGGAATCCACCTTTACTCCCCGCCTTGAAAGCTCGGCCAGGACTTCGGCTACGACTCTATTCACCATTTCTTCAATTGACAGGTTCATCACTGATCGGCGCCAGATTTACTCTTTCTATAGACATACTTTGATCCGGCAGAGACGGAATCAACGATGCCAACGATGGTATTGTCGGTTGCCACATTGGTTGTTCTCGATGTCATTCGTGCGGACGAGGACGCGCAGAGAAGCACGACATCACCATCGCCCGCATTGACGGTGTCGATGCAGGCTGCCGTTTTCCCCGTGTCCGAGAGCGTTTCGTCGAGATAGCTCACAACCAGGATCGGCAGTCCCTCGACGTTTCCTTCCTTCCTGGTTGAGACGACCCTTCCGATTACTTTTCCGATCTTCATATCTTGTTTCCCATTTTGCCCAAGAATTCGACCAGTGTTTCTTCTCTCACGTTCGCAGCATTTGCATCGTCTGTATCCAGATGTATCTGCATCTTCCAGTTGTCATTCGTTCGGACAAGAACGTTTTCGAAGACGGTCGGCTTTTCCCCGCCGATGCGCACGCGGCAATAATCACCTTCCTTCACACCAAGCTGTGCGGCATCGCTCGTCGTCATGTGGAGATGCCGGTTGGCGACAATCGCACATTGTTCCAGGTACACCGATCCGTTCGGGCCCACCAATGTCAAAGGCGCTGCGTCCTTGAGGTTGCCAGAGTTGGTAACGGGGGGATCGATGCCTAGGAATATCGCATCGGTGAGCGAAACTTCAACCTGGTCGTAATTTCTGAGCGGTCCTAGAATACGGACGCCTGGAATACTCCGCAGCTTTGGCCCAACGATTGTCAACGTGTGGGTTGATGCAAACTCTCCCGGCTGATAGAGCGGGCGCATCGATTCAAACTCAGCTTTGTCGCCGAAGAGGTGATGGAACGTCTTTGAAGTCAGGTGAATGTGGCGGTTTGAGATGCCGAGTGGGATGAACAGGGACTGCATGCCCGATTCCCGGGCTGAACTCACGCGATTCGGTTCAGCCTGGAGAACAGCGTGAATGGACTTCACTATGACATCGATGAGTTCTTCTTGCGGAACTGTGGCAGACCCTTTCACACAAGAGCATTGCTCTTTCGTGTTCAATCTCTAAGACTCCTGCCGTGTTCTTGAACAGGCGGTGACACTACGGTGCGGGGAGGCAGACTGTGAACGTCCGGTTCTAATCTGTCAATGTATGACCTAAAAGTCAACCCGGCGAAGAATGGATTCTTGAACAGGTCGGCATCAGTTACTGACTGTGAGAAATGTGTCGTGTGCTTTCACGGCTTGCCAAGAGTCAAATTCTGCAATGAGATGGGATTTCGATGCCGTGGGGGCGGCGTTTCACTAACGCAACAGCGTTTCGCAATATCTGCATTCGATTATCGAAGCAAGAATTGATAATCCAAGATCGCCAGATGCGATTCTGACTGGAAGCGAGGTAAACAAAAAACCCTCAAACGTCGGGTTCCCCTTTACGAGCTCTGGAGAAGGACACCCTCTGACTCTTCAGTGCCACGATCGCGGATCCGTCCGTTTCAGTCTGCGAAATCCGGGGGGACAAGCCCACTGGGGAATATCCGATTTGCCTTTCAATCTGAACTCCTGTAGTTTCCTAACACCGCATTCATTTGAATAGCGCAGTGAGGCAAAAGAATACTTGAAGAATCGTTAACGATGGATTCGAAATGCGGCGTGCTATGGAGGCTTTGCGACATGACAACGACAGGTGAGACTATGATTAAAGGAATGGGAATAGTGCTGATGTCAACGATGCTCACACTCGTGACTCATTCACAGGAGTCAGTGTTGCCGTTCTCCTTCAAAGTAACAGAACGAACCGAAAACCTCCCGGACTATGTATCTCCTCCCAGCCCGAATTTATACAACAACAATCCAACTTTTAAAGTCGGATGGGGAATCGATTCGCCAACCGGGCTCGTCGTGATTGAGGGCGAGGTTTGGGTGATGTTCAATGTCGGCAGCCAATATGGAACCCACGTGAAGGTCGCACGCTACAGGGGGGCTGATTTTGAACACACAGTACGACAACCCGATGGAGCCATTGAGGTTGGGAAAGGAATATCGACCCACTTTTGCGGAGGGCTGTGGTACGATAGCACCGCGGGGAAACTCTACGCCCCCATTCACTGTGAATATGAACGCGACATTAGTCCGCCTGCAGGATGGACCAGAAAGAAGACGCGGTTGGCGACCAGCACTGACAAAGGGTTGACATGGCATCTCGAGGGAGACATCTTGACGGACTACTTGCCATCATCGGGTGATTGGTTAAGATTCTCCGGCTCATATTTTGAAGCCGGTCCTGCTGATTTTGATTTCTATGTAGACAATCAGGGAGGGTACTTCTATATCTACTCATGCAACTCTTACGCGCCCAAGAACGGCAAGATGAATAACTTTCTTTGGTACAATGAAGTGGCGCGCTGCGCCATCAGCGACAAGATGGCCCCCGGAAAATGGCACAAGTTCTGCAATGGCACATGGACCGAACCAGGGCTCGGAGGAAAGGCGTCGAAAGTCAGCATGGGCTCCTATGGAATGTATGGCCGTGTGATCTACAGCCGTTATCTCAGAAAATACCTCCGCATAGGGGTCTGCCTCGGCGTCATCGACAAACGCTTCACAAACCTGGGGTTTGGTGATGGATCGGTCTTCGTCTCCGCCTGCGATGATCTTTCCAAACAAGAATGGACGCCAGTGACGAAGATGTTTGACAAACCAGACAATGATAAGTTCGGATTCACTCTGACCGACGGCAACGCGGCGGATCCTTTTGTCTGCGACCGGTCCATTCATGCCTATAACTATTGGCTCTACAATATTCCCTCCAGGGCAATCGATATCACACTCGGTCCGGGAACGACTGCCACTGCAGGATATCCCCGGTACGGATCATACGCGTATGAACCGCTTCCGGAATCCGGCGATCCGATCGTAAGCCGGAAAACAAAAATTGTCGGTTGCGCGAGTCCGAACAATATTTATACCGGCACCGGATGGACCATAAAGAACGATCCGATGTACTACCAGTTGCAGGCAATGGAATGCGGTGTGCCCGGCGGCAGCCTGCAATACTCTTTCAAAGGGTCCGGGATCTATTGGAGGGCGATTGCCGACACAAACTGCGGCAGAGCGGACATCTATCTCGATGGGAAACTTATTGAGACCGTCGACTGCTACTTCAGGGAAGCTCTCACTTTTCAATTTACTTTCATCAAGACGGGGCTTGATCCAAAGCTCACTCACGTCTTCAAGGCAGTCGTCAGAGCAGACAAAAATCCCAAATCAAATGGAACAGTCATACGGCACATGGGTTTTGAATACTCGGCCGAGAGCTATCGGGCCTCGGCAGGCTTTTGTGGCGTTATGGGAAAAAACAATTGGTACTACAAGCGATGGAATGGTAAAGAATATGTTGATTTGAAGTTTGTCGATTTTGTCAGGACGGTGGTGGCAAACAAACAAACTGGAGAAGAAAAAGAGCAGAGATCGTTTGCGAACTATTGGGGGGACGAAGGGGGGAACAGGGTGGGGGATAACTATCAGATCCCAGGCGAGCAAGGTGCTGTGAGAACGTGGGTCTCACCTCACAGCGGCAAAGTCCGCATTGAAGGCACCGTCCAACTTGACAGCGATGGCGGTCCGATAGCAAGGATTTTTCAGAACGCTCATGAAGCCTGGTCATCACCGTTGGCTAAGTCTGGAAAGAGTGCCTCGCATGATCTTGAAACAAAAGTGGAAAGAGGAGACGTGATCCATTTCATTGCAGAGAGCAGCGCTGGGAGCAAAGGGGAAAAAGTGATTTGGGATCCTGTTATCACTTATGAGGAAAGATAGCTCAGGTGACCATTCTCACGATCAATGGGAGATCACAATCGCTTCGTGGCCCATCGAGATGATTGCGTGAGTGGATGAATCAAATCTCGTTCATTGTCTTGAGAACGACCAGGGCGCGCCCGTTGCCATTCCCAAAGAGAGACCCCCGCCAATTTTCTAAGGATCGGATTCGGTTGCTTCTTGGTTTGCACTATCGTAGTTTTCTGCTGTACTCCGTAACCCGCCCCTCATGATCTGGTCACTGATCGTGGAAGGCTGGATTTAAAGCTCTGAAATTGTGAGGTAGCAGGGGGGAGGTTTTTGTATAACACAGCCGCAACGAGCAAGACACTTGTTTTTGATCACCAACGATCGCAACTGCGGTAACGGGAATTCGAACGGAACCAGATAGGAAGTGAGGTAAACACCAATGTACGGTCAACTCTCAGAAATGATGAAGACGAGGCTGGGGCTTGAGAATTCTCCCATCGCCATTTCGTTTTCCACCGAGCCACCCCAAGGACTAGGAGAGATGAAAGGAGCGATGAGACTCTGCCAGATGCTTGACAAAGTCAGGCTTGAAGGGGAATCATTCTACACAACGACGAGGAACCACCAATGTGATGGAGGAGCCACAAGTTGTGGGTTGAGAGAGCGAAACGAAAGGTCGAAGACGGGGGAATTCCTTTTCAAGGAGCTGGGACTCTTCGGCTCGAGGAGGGCTGCGAGGAGATTCATCAACTCGAATCCGAGAATAGAATTTGGAACAGTCAAGATCATCTCCTTTTCACCGTTGGAGAAGGCAGTGTTCGAACCAGATGTCGTGGCGCTGGTCTGCAACGCAAAGCAAGGGATGAGGATCGCAGAAGCATTTGCGTACGAATCGGGAGAGAGGGCAACGGGCTTGACGGGTCCTCCAATATGTTCGGCAATTGTTGCGGCCCCTTTTTTGACCGGTGAGGTTGTTTATAGCTTGGGCGACCACGGCGTAAGAGAGTATATGCAGATCCGTGATGAGGAAGTCTTCGTCGGGATTCCTGCGGAGCTCTTGTCAGAGATCGTGGAGAATCTTGGAAAGCTGAAACCCAGCTGACACTGGACTCCAACTGTCACACTTGAGTTTCATGTAGCGTCCTCAGTCAAGTATTGGTCACAAAAACCGTTGCGGCTTGCCTAAACGTTATGCTCTACACAAACAAATTGAACGTTTTGTTGATATGCTGATTGCTGAAGCTGATGGGGGAGATAGAGGTAGAAAGAAAACGAAGCGAGTGAAGACGAAAGCACAACGAGTCAAAAGGAATCGTCTGTAAGAAATGAATCAATTCATGAGGTGTATGATGAAGCAGCAATTAGTATTTGTTATGCTCGTCGCGCTCGGCTGTCTTCTCGCGTCACAGCTCGTTGCGGCTGAGCTGCTTCAGCAATCCGCTCCCCGGACGAGTCCCGTTGTCGGGCTTATCGATGAGGTTCAAGAGTTCTACCCCGACACCAAGCTGGATCATCCGGTGAAGCGACTCACCATCCACGCGGCAAGGAACACGCGGGCCAGCGTTCATGTGATGATTACGGGGCTTCGAGGAACAGAAACGATCAGGTTCTCTGAGTCGGACAAGAGCGGCAGGCCGACATCGGGGATACAGTGGTTTAGGATGATTGACGTTCCTGTCACGGAAAACACTGGGCTCGACCGGAACACGGAAAAATACAGCGGCATGAAGAATCCGTACGTCATCCGCAGAGCGCCTTTTCGAATCTACGATCCATTCCGGCCCGTGAGTTCGCCGATTGCAGCCGACTCCACATCTTTGGCACTCCGGATGGAGGTTCCAATCGATTCGACTTCATCCCCAGGGGAATACGTTCACCACATCACTCTCGACTTTGGCGACCATGTCGAGTCGCTGGAATTCGTCGTGATCGTGCATCGTGCGATGGTTCCTCCGGTGTCCCGATCCACCATTTCCTACATCAACTGGATTAACATCGACAATATCTGCAGTGCTCACGGCGTAGAGAAGTGGAGCGAGCCATTTTGGAACATGCTTGCAAAGTATGCGCAGACGATGGCAAGAGGAAGGCAGAACGCCTTCTGGTTTCTTTGGCCCGACTACTTCACGATCGACAGCGCCGGCAACGTTTCGTCGTTTCGACGCGATCGTCTCGAGCGATACATTCGGGTCTTTCTGTCAGCCGGATTCAAAACTATTCACGGTGCTCCCATGTTCGGCCGTCGGAACTGGACTTCCACCGACATGCTCCTTTGGGTTCCGACAGCAGATGGAAAAGAGGTCGACGCAGTCTCCGAGAAGGGAAAGCGTATGCTGTCACAAATGGCTCTCCGGATCATAGCCATGATGAAGGAGAATCAATGGGACGGCCAATGGTTGCAGGGGATCTTTGACGAGCCGGAGGATCCATTCGTCGAACGTTACAAAGTTCTCGTTTCGGTGTTGCGGGGTTTGAAACCAGATATCAAGATCCTGGAAGCCACGATGACGATGAATGTGAGCGGTCTCGTCAATGTCTGGTGCCCGCAGGTTCAGGAATATCAGGCCAACCAGGAGTTCTTTGACAAGCGAAAAGCGGCGGGTGACAAAGTATGGGTATACACCTGTCTTTCGCCGGGCGGCCCATGGTTGAATCGACTCCTCGATGAGGAGCGGCTCCGCCAGGTTTATATCGGCTGGGCTCTTGCGAAATACGACTTGCAGGGTTTCCTGCATTGGGGTTTGAATTTCCACACCGCCAAGCCCTTTGAGGAACTCGTCCGGTTTCACATGGAGGGGCAGTTCCTTCCAGCCGGTGATTCACATATTCTCTACCCGTTACACGATGGACCCCTCTCAAGCCACAGATTCGAAGCGCATCGGATCGGAATGGAAGACTACGAGCTTCTCGCTCAACTGAAATCACACGATGCGCCCCAGGCGCAACGGATCATCGCGCTGGTGCTTCAGGCATTCGACAAGTACAGCAAGGATGTTGCTACGTATCGGACGGCCCGAAAGCTTCTTCTCGACGCGGTCGATACATACACACAGGAGTAAAACGGGAAGATCTCGGAATGACAAGAGTGTACAAGACCCAACTTTTCTGTAGGATGTACATCGGGTGCCCCGTCCGTGGACTCGTCGCACCAAAAGCGGAAGACACTGCCGGTAAACGAGACGCGCGGAAGTAGGTTCGTCACAGAAGCAAGATTATCGCCAGCAGTGAGTGTGGGACTCGAATCCTCTGTTTGTTTTGATTCACAACCATCCAGCCAACAGACAGTATCATCGACCGAAAAGCTTAATAATCCTCGAGGCGCAAGTATGACTGACCAAAGTCACTCCTATCAAGGAACGCAATTCCTCTTCGTGACAGCAGCACTTGTCATCATCATCTGGGGTTTCATTCTAGCCCAGTCAATTATTGTACTCTTTCTGGTCTCTGTTTTTCTTGCCGTCGTCGGCGCACCCCCAGTACTGTGGCTGCGACGGAAACGCGTTCCTTCTGTGCTGGCTGCCTTGATTGTCATCAGTGGAATGGTTGCTCTTCTCTTGATTGCCGGCGCACTCGTCGGGGCATCTCTTGGCAATTTTACCGGCAGCCTCCCTTCCTATCAAGCGCGGTTGCAGGAGCAAGTCCAATCGCTCAAGGTTTTTCTCGCGAGCAAGGGAATTGAGAATATGGACAAAATCCTCACGGATTATGCCAACCCAGCTGCTCTCATGGGTTTTACGGCGAGCTTACTCTCAGGCCTGGGCTCGGCGCTTTCTAATATCTTGCTCATCCTCCTTATCGTGACATTCACCCTCCTGGAAGCGCCGACCTTCCCGACAAAACTCAGGGCTGCATTCGGGAGCAGACGGTCAGGGGTTCATCCGTTCATGCAATACATTGAGGACATCAATCACTACGTTGTTGTGAAGACAGGCGTAAGCGTGACTACGGGAGTCCTTGCCGGTGTTTGGCTTGCGATTCTTGGCGTAGATTTTCCTGTATTGTGGGGATTCCTGGCATTCTTGCTCAACTATGTCCCAAACTTGGGCGTGGTGATCGCAGCCGTTCCAGTTGTTTTGCTGGCACTTGTGCAGTATGGATTGGGCCGTGCGTTTCTCGTTGCCGTCGGGTATCTCGCCGTGAATATTGTTATCGGCACTATCCTGGAACCAAGGATTGTGGGACGTGGGGTTGGATTGTCGACGTTGGTCGTCTTTCTTTCATTGATTCTTTGGGGGAGTATTTTCGGTCTGGTGGGGATGGTTCTGTGCGTCCCTCTTACAATGACCCTCAAGTTTGCACTTGAGACGAATGAGCAGACACGCTGGTTGGCCGTGTTGCTGGGGAGGGAGCCGTCCACCAGCGAAGGTAAGTAGCTATCAAACCACAACTGCGTTGACTAGCTGGCCTACCCCCGATGAAACATCAACGGGAATCCAGAGAGTTTTGAGGACGTTGACGGAACCGATAATCATTCCATTGCATACGTTTTCGCTTCTCAATATATTGAAAAAGCTTAGAGATTGTGATACAGCAGCAATTGAATTTCAGCTTTATCCCGCACTGGATCCGATACGAACCACACCAAAGACCATACCGACCCCGAAAGATTCCTTGACCTGTCGCTCGACTTGTTCTGTATTGTTGGCGCCGATGGGTATTTGAAGCAACTGAATAATGCCTGGGAAAAGACTCTGGGCTTTACAGCCATAGAGCTGATGGAACGACCTTACATCGAGTTCATCCATCCGGACGATCGAGAGACAACAAAGGAACAATTGCACCGGGCAATGACCGGCGGATCTCTTGCTTCGTTTGAGAACCGTTTCCTCTGCAAAGACGGCCCGCACAAATGGCTGATGTGGAGAGCGAAGAGTGATCCCAAGAAGCGAGCGCTGTATGCTGTTGCGAGAGATGCGACAGAAAGTAAGATCGCTGAGGAAGCGCTGGCGAGACGCGATCGCGAAATTCTTACCTCGCACAAGCTTTGGGAGATTTTTCACTCCCACCGGCCACTTGGTCAGCTGTATAACGATATCGTCGAAGAGATTTCGGACGCGACAGGGTTTCCCATTGCTATCATTGCAATATTCGATGAGGCGCACCAGAAGATTATCTTTCAGGGATCGAAAGGCGTCCCGGCTCAGTTTGGTTTTGCCTCTCCCGAATTCCCTATAGAAGACACCTTCTCAGGGGTAGTCGTGCAAACGGGAAAGCCGTTGATTGTGACTCGGGCAAGCGAACACTCGGAGTACAAAAGTGTGATCTCGGATAAGATAGGAGCCCAGACTTTTGTTGGTTTTCCAATGATGGCAGGGGAAAAGATAGTGGGATCACTTGGGCTCGCGCATCCAGAGAGTATCGAAATCACCAATCGCATGGCACGATGGATCGAAAGCCTGGCGAACTACGTTGCTGCACTGACGGAAAGGAAACGCGCAGAAGAAGATCTGCGATTCTCGCATGAACAGTTACGTGAGCTCTCGACGCATCTTCGGATCGCGGTAGAGGAGGAGAGAAAGACCATCGCGCGGGAAATCCATGATGAGTTGGGACAAGATTTATCGCTCCTGCGACTCGAGCTTGGCCTGATCGAGGGTCGGTTGCGCAAGGATCAGAGGGATCTTCGCAAAGGAGCCAAGTCGATGGCGAAATTGATCGTCTCTGCGATCGACACTGTCCGGCGCGTCTCTTCGGACTTGAGGCCCACGTTGTTGGATAGTCTTGGCCTCGGTGCTGCTGTCGAATGGCAAACCAAAGAATTCCAGAAGAGAACCAAGATTGCCTGCGCCGTGATGATTGAGCCACCCGACATCAAATTGGATCAGGATCGATCGATTGCCCTCTTCCGCATTCTGCAGGAGGCGCTTACCAACATCGCAAGACATTCGAAGGCAACGACCGTGGAAGTCCAGTTGAAGGCGCTGGAGAAGAACATTGTGCTCACGGTGCAGGACAACGGAATTGGAATCGCTCCGGACCGTATCGTGGATTTGAAATCATTCGGGTTGATTGGCATTCGCGAACGAGTTCACCAATTGGGGGGAGTTGTGACAATTCATGGAGCGCGAGGCAAAGGAACTCTTGTCTCTGTAACTGTTCCCGGGAAATTATGAACCAGTCAAAAAAGCTTCGGATACTTCTTGCCGACGACCACACGATGTTCCGTGAGGGGTTGAAAAAAGTCCTCGCCGCTTCGCCGGCCTTCGTAGTAGCGGGCGAGGCGGGTAATGAGCAGGAGATCCTCGAAAAGATTCGGGGTGCGGATTTCGACGTCGTCATTTTGGATATTTCGATGCCCGGCAAGGATGGCATCGACGTCCTGAAACAAATCAAGCAAATGAAACCTCATCTTCATGTGTTGATTCTCAGTATGCATCCGGAAGATCAGTACGCCTTTCGGGCGATCAAGGGGGGTGCCTCCGGGTACTTGACGAAGGACAAGGCCACTGATGAATTGATTGAAGCCATACGGAGGATCGCCTCTGGCAGGAAGTACATCAGCCCTGATGTGGCAGAACAACTAGCCATTGATATAGAAAGAGATTTTGACCGCCCTCTCCATCAAAAGCTCTCCGATCGTGAGTATCAGGTCATGTGCTTGATCGCCACAGGGAAGACAGTGAAGCAAATTGCAGAAGAGTTGGCCCTTGGCGTCAGCACAATCAGTACTCTGCGTGCACGTATCCTCAAGAAGTTCGACATGAAAACGAACACTGAAATTGCTCATTATGCAGTGAAGCATGGCCTTGTCGAATAGCTCGATCTTCTTCTCTCTCTAGCTCTTTTCCCATCAACCAAAAGCGGCTGATGGCAGAGTATTACCCCCCCTGTTGTACCTCATCTAATATTCATCAAGCGATGCCGCACCGTCGATCGTTACTTCCAGACTGTATTTCCCTCCTCTGGCTCCATACTCCGCGGGCGTTGTAGTTCGCACAACGACATTCCTCGGTTTTGACAACTACGTAGAATATGCGGCGGGAACGATTTAAAGTCCCCGCTTTTCCTCCTATCGTAGTCGCGGTTCCAAGAGATGCGCTCGCTATCAAGGCGGTTTTGCCACTCGCGGTGGATGAATGCAAGAAAGACAAATTTCGGAAAGGAATCTAACATGAGTTCTAGCCCTCGACATCACGAATTGAGTTCTGGCATTATAAAAAAGATCAAGTCGAAGATTCAGAAAGCAGCCATTCCACGGGTCGAGACGAAAAAGGAATTACTTGATCTCATCTCGAAACTGGAGCACGAGGTGGCCGACCTATCGAAGGACGATCCGGAGAACGCAGAAAGTATCATTGGCTTCATCGAGCGTTCGACACATGAAGCCACGCGGCGCGGAAAGAACGAGGAATTGTTGAAAATCTCGCTCGCCGGCCTGACTGCGTCGGTGAAAGGCTTCGAGGCGTCACACGAGCCACTCGTAGCAGTCGTCAACAACATTTGCGCGGCCCTGGCGAATATGGGGATATAAACACCGCGTGCATCGACCTAAGAGTGGAGTTATAGGATGAGAAAGCTACAGGAGTCTTCCGACAAAGGATGGGCACAAATAACCGTGTTTATCGAAGGCTTCGAAAGCAAGTACGGTACGACATCCGACAAATGGACTTCAAAAAAACAGACTCAAACCTGGCGACGAGTGGCTTTGCGCGGCTCGTTTGTCTCGTTGTTCGGCCTGCTGGTACTTTGCTGGCGTGGATTTCCGCTCATCGCCCTGGTACTCATTTTTGGGATCTATGCTCTGGGTGAGCGAAAATGGGAGTTGATTCTGAGTGCGCTGGTCGGTTTCTGCATGGGCATATTCACGGTGGCCTGGCCGGGGCTAACAACGCTGGCGCTGATATATCTTGTGGCCGGTTTGGTAGCCGCAGCGGGAGGTTTGACGGTCTTGCATGCCATTCGACTCCGGAGAGAACTCAAAGGTGCATCGCTTGCTATTCTCGATGCCTCAATGTCGTTTGCCTTTGGCGCATTGTTGTCGAGCCTTCCCCTTTCTGGTGCGTCCGCCATTACGTGGGTGATTGGAATGTACGCTCTTGGTTTCGGCCTCTTGCTGGATGTTCTTGCGTATCGAATGCAGGGTAGAACATCGGCTTCATAGATTGATGTCTCACGGGGTAGTTTGGAGGATCGGTATGAAACGAATCGGAGTGTTAACGAGCGGTGGAGATGCACCAGGCATGAATGCTGCCATACGGGCGGTTGTACGCACGGGCCTCGACAAAGGTTGGCAAGTTTTCGGGGTTCAACACGGGTACGCAGGGTTGATCGCGGGTAACCTCAGGCCCCTGAGTTCATGAGATGTCAGCGGGATCCTCCAGAGAGGCGGGACGATGCTCGGCAGTGCCCGATGCTCTGAATTCAAAACGGAAAAAGGATGGATAGAAGCGATTCGAGCTCTTCATCAGAATGAGGTCGAAGGTCTGGTTGTCATCGGAGGCAACGGCTCTCAAAGCGGCGCGCATGCGCTCTCACAGATGAATTTCCCGGTCGTGGGAGTTGCTTCCACGATAGACAATGACCTCTTCGGATCCGACATTACTATTGGAGTCGACACAGCTCTCAACATTGCACTCGAAGCCATCGATCGACTCAAGGTGACGGCCTCATCTCATGAGCGTGCCTTTGTCGTTGAGGTGATAGGTCGCGATTGCGGTTACCTCGCACTCATGTCCGGGATCGCGGGTGGAGCTGAAGTAGTCATAGTCCCTGAGGTGAAGACTGATCCAGAGTCTGTCGCCACAAGCTTGCGTTTAGCATATGAGGGAGGCAAAAGCCACGCCATCGTTGTGGTGGCTGAAGGTGCACAGTACAATGCTGCGAAACTCTTGTCATACTTCGAAATGCACCATGACAGGTTGGGATTCGAATTACGTGCAACTACACTCGGCCACGTTCAACGGGGAGGCGCACCGGGAGCATTTGACCGGACCCTTGCATCAAGGCTCGGCGCCGCGGCAACAAATTGTTTCGAGCGTGGAGAAGTCGGAGTTTTAGTAGGTTTGGTCAAAGACGATATAGCGACCACACCGCTGACAGAGGTCGTTTCACACAAGAAAACCCTGGATCCTCGTCTGCTCGAATTGGCACGAGTATTAGCCGTCTAGACTTAACAGCAGCCTGTCGGTGATGATGCCACGCTTATTTCGGCTGCTGAATCTGTCAGAGGACCTCCCCTGATCCCCTCCTTTTCTCCTCCAAATTTGATGTGAATTCCTCATGTACCTGTAGTTCGCACAACTACACTCTGAAGCTCCGAAAACTACACGGAAAATGCGGCGAGAACGATTTAATATCCCGTCTCTTCCACCTATTGTGTATACGGATTCAGTTACTCTTTCAGGAAGATATCGAGCGAGAGGTGGATGATGACACTTCTGATTGCTGACGACAGTACCGAGTTTCGAAGACGCTTGGCTTCGATCATCACATGCCTTGCTGACATCGAGGTCGTTGGTCAGGCAGGCGATGTAGCAGACGCCATCGGAGAAATCGAGCGAACAAAGCCGGATGTGGTGATTCTTGACATTCATATGCGGGGTGGCAGCGGGCTCGATGTCTTGCAGGCAGCCAAGTTGGCGAAACCGGCGCCGGTCATCATCATGCTCACGGTCAGCTCAGAAAGCGAGTACAAGGGAAAGTGTATGGCAATGGGGGCGGATTACTTCTTTGAGAAGTCCAACGACCTGACGAAGATGATGTCAACCCTCACGAAGTTGGCACGGAAATTCAAGGCACATCGGCCAGCTGGAAAACGGCGCCAAGAAGTCTGACCAGGCCTGAAACCGGGTGAAGGAAGCAGCAAGCGGTGAAACCACACAAATGTCCCAGGAGATAACAATGAAGACAACAAAGAAGACAATTAAGAAGGTTCTTGCAGCGACTGATTTCTCGGATCTTTCAGCTGCAGCGATGGAGTATGCAAAGATGTTCGCTGCCAAGTTCGGGGCAAAGGTGTATTTGGTCCACGTTGTCGATACAGCGCCACTGATTCGTCCCGATGGCGGACCGGATTTCCTGACCGTATCCCACGAGATTGATAAAGACGCGACGAAGGAGTTGAAACGATTTGCCGCGAAACACCTGGGCTCCCTCAGAAAGCTTGAATTGATCATCTGTGAAGGGGACCCGCGAGAGGAAATCATAAAGCTCGTGAAAAAAGAAAAGATAGACCTGATCGTCATGGCGACGCACGGTCGCACAGGATTAGCCCAGGTTATCCTTGGCAGTGTGGCCGAACGGGTGGTTCAAGGTTCGCCAGTGCCAGTTGTCATGGTGAAACCCGCGAAAATGGTGAAGGCATAACGGCGAGGAGCCTGTTCAATGGGCAACGGCAACATAAACATCCTGGTATTTAATTGCGGGAGCTCGTCTCTGACGTACAAACTCTTTGCAACCGATGATCGTGGAAACACCCCGGTCATTCTCTCGGGAAAAGCAACCCGGGTCGGCGTCAAAGGGACCGAACCTTCGCGGATTCGAACCCAGTATGGCGACGAGATCACAGAGCAAACGATCCCGCTTCCCAACCACAGAAAAGCTGCGGCACTTGTTCTGCA
>JBEKOB010000068.1:0-23940 GCA_049522195.1 Bacteroidota bacterium | reverse complement strand
GTTGCGATTGTGAATGTTATCGTGTGTGAATCCGAGCCGACTCCCTTTGATGCAAGCGCATATCCAGAATACTGAAGTGTGCATGTCCCGGATGTTCTCCCGACGTTTGTCATGAAATCTGCAGCGGTCGTACTCAATGTTACTTCCGCTGCCGCGGTACCCGTCGTCGGACTAACTGCAAGGAGCTTCAGGGTGTACTTCGGCGCAGCGAGATTAGTGCCCACTGTGATTTTCTTCAGTGAACTATTAATTCCCCAAAGAAGACTCGTGGCAGTATTTGTGACAGGTCCCATTAAGTCCTGCCCGGCCGTGACGTTCGCGAGGGCCATTGTCAGGTTCACACTTCCTGAGCTTACCGCGACATTGGTGATAGTTGCCACCGTGACTGTGACAGTGTTATTATTGTCCCGACCATATGTCTGTGCCTGGACGCTCGATGCAAAACCAATGAAGGCCATGAGCGATGCAAGCGACACAAGGGATTTCATCGAGGAGGTGGAATGTTGAACGGTGGTCAGTGAGCGAGTCATAGGTTTTTCGCCTCACCTAATATAGGGGCTATCGGAATGAGATTCAAGCGTGTCTCAGGATGGGACGCCGGTCCTAGCTACCAGTGATCGTGTAGGTAATCACGTGCGTCTCTGTTCCAATCCCGTCCGACACCTTTGCTGAGGCCACGAACCGGATCTTGCACTTCCCATAGCTCCGGGTGACTCCCATTACGAGGTCCCTGGTGGTATTGTCGTTCATTGTGATTTCGGGAGCGGCGACGCCGGTCGAGCCGGTGATATCAAGGGCATGGACTTTTACGAGGTACCGCGGGGCGCTATTGTTCGAGGCAACAGTAATCTTCTTGTTATCTCCGTTGGTAATCCAGGTCAGGTTGCCATCTTCGTTGACTGCTTCAACCGGGTTCCCTGTCTCGAGAGACGCCTGGTTGATCACCATCGTCACGGCACGCTGGCTGATGTCTATCCTGTTCGTTTCAAATACCTGCAGCGTGAGGGTCTGACTCGTGCTCGCATCTTGTGCGAAGGCGGAACCTGCGGTCAGGATTCCAAAAGCTGCTGTGATCCAGATTTTCAGGGCGATATGTTTATGATTGCGTTTCATTGTCGGGCCTTCTATCAACGTTCGATCAGATGCCGCAAAAGCTGGCAACGAGCGAGTCAATCTTCATCTTAGTTTGTCAACGTCAGTGTCACAGTCTTTGCTGTCGAGGAAAGCACACCGGCATCAGCAGTTGCACCAAACGTGTAGGTGATCGTCTTGTTCGCATCGGCACCCAGAGCAATTCCCGTCACAGCATTCAACGCGCTGGCCGGTGTCGTCGCAGAGATATCGACGTTTCCTGCACTTGTTCCCTTGGCGCTCGCCAGGTTGATTTGCAGCATGTAGCCTGCCGCAAGAGCTGCATCAAGGTTCGCAGTGACCTTCACGGTCGAAGCGAAATTCTGTGTGATGCTATAGTTTGTGGAAGCATCGGTGACTGACGTCAGAGTATTGTTTCCAGCAGTACCGGTCGTGATGGTCATTGCACCGGGGTCGCCAGAGGTCGCAATCTTATAGACTGCGCTGACTGCCAGGTTCAGGTTCTGATTTACCGAGGCTTGCGCCATTGCGTTTTGGGCAATTGCGAGACTCAGGACTGCTGCGACGAATATCGAGACTGACTTTTTCATTGCATCCTCCAACTTTCTAAGCTTGATTTTATGAGTGCTTCTGTCTTACTTAGCACAAAGACCGTGCCAACCCAGATGGTGCTGATTTGCAGTGATTTTACGGTGGTCCCATTCGCTCGATGTCTCAATGTGATTCTGCATTGCTATTTCGAGATTGGTGATCCTGATACGAAACCGTGTATTGCCTTGCATTTCTCTGATGCGCTTGCGCAGTCTTCAATGCTGGCGTTTACATGTCTCAGCTTGCGACTGAGCTGCCAGCGACTCACACAACTGTCGATCAACTGCTGAATGGAATTCAACGGGTAGATTCACTCGGTGAAGTGAGCTGAAGTGATCAAGGGGTCACGTACAAAAACACAGAGAGGGCGTCAACTCCCACTTTGACGGCCCTCTCTATGCTCGGAGGCAGCAGGTGAAGCGAAACTCTTAGTTAGTCAGAGTCAGTGTCACTGTCTTTGCAGTCGAGGTCATGATTCCAGCAGACGCATTCGCACCGAACGTATAGGTGATCGTCTGACCTGCGTCCGCACCCTTTGCCATCCCAGTGACAACGTCTTTTGCCGTGCCATTGGAGATATCAACTGCAACCACACTGGTTCCCTTCAAGCTGGCAAGAGTGATCTGCAGGCTGTAACCGGCTCCGAGAGCCGAGTTCAATCCGGCAGTGATCTTCGCCGGGGTCGAGGAATTCTGTGTCATGCTGTAGGTGGTCAAAGCATTGCTCACTGAGGTCAAAGCGTCCGTTCCGGCTGTTCCGTCGCTAATCGTCATTGCGGCCGGATCGCCAGAGACTGCAATCTTTTGGACTGTGTTGACAGCCAGATTGAGGGTTTGATTAGCAGTGGCTGGTTGTGCCATTGCGTTCTGCGCAAGGGCGAAGCTCAGGACTACGAGGGCGATAACTACGATTGACTTTTTCATTGTTGACTCCGAGTTGGTATTTTTCGTTTGTGGTTTCATAACTGCATTACACTTATCTCAAAGCCCGTGCCAAATCGAGAACTCCAACAAACACGGGATAACGGTATGGATTGGCTGTCCGAAGATGTCTCAGAAGTGTTCTTATGCTTCACTATGAGACAATAACAGAAGACCGTTGCTGTGATTGGGCCAAAATTGGATTATGAACTGAAAAGACCGTTTGGAACAGCCTGGAGCAGTGTGTTTGTCTCATCTTGAGACAATTGTGGATCGATAGGACGAAATGGATGAAGAGACTGAACGGAGTGGACAAAAACACGAAGGGGTCGTCAACTCCCAATTGACGACCCCCCTCAGTCCTGCACGGAGGCGACGGGTATTTCCGGCAGACTTAGTTTGTCAGAGTCAATGTCACAGTCTTTGCTGTCGAGGTAAGCACACCAGCGGAAGCAAGCGCACCGAAGGTATAGGTGATCGTCTTGTTCGCATCGGCACCCAGAGCAATCGCCGTGACAGCATTCAACGCACTGGCCGGGGTCGTGGCAGAGATATCGACGGTTCCTGCACTCGTTCCCTTGACACTCGCCAGGTTGATCTGCAGCGTGTAGCCAGCCGGAAGAGCTGCATCAAGGTTCGCAGTAACCTTCACGGTCGAAGCGAAATTCTGTGTGATGCTGTAGTTTGTGGAAGCGTCGGTGACTGACGTCAGAGTATTGTTTCCGGCAGTACCGGTCGTGATGGTCATTGCACCGGGGTTGCCAGAGGTCGCAATCTTATAGACTGCGTTGACAGCCAGATTGAAGGTTTGAGTAGCACTGGCTTGTGCCATTGCGTTTTGGGCAATTGCGAAGCTCAGGACTACGAGGGCGATAACTACGATTGACTTTTTCATTGTTGACTCCGAGTTGGTATTTTTCGTTTGTGGTTTCATAACTGCATTACACTTACTCAAAGCCCGTGCCAAATAGGAATTCCACAGTAAAATCGATGTGATTCGAGGTTTTGAGCCAATACAGTGTATCAACTTGAGCATTCTGACTCATCACGGTACACGCCATCAAAGGATCACATTGGTCGTTTAAAATCGAGATTTTTTCTGGTATATTGCTCTTGATCGGTGTCTTGAGATATGTATTGATCTCATTCTGAGACCAGACCCTGCTCGCACCGTAATCACATTCGCGTTCTATCGTTTCTTTTGCACGATCTTGGGACAGAAATCTTCTGGCATATCAATTGTCTTTAAGAAGGATTGAAGCAAGATTCTGTCATGTCGTGCTGCTCATTCGTTCTCTACAATCTCCTTGAGCTGCACAACGCAATAACGTGCAACAACTATCTGATTGGCGAGACTACCGTGACTATGAACGCGACTGTAGGTGAGGATCTCTGGAAGTCTGAGTTCTTGACTCGCATCTCGCATGAGATGCGGACCCCACTGACCACCATCATTGGGTATTCCGAGGTCATGCTAAGCGACCCAAAACTTCCCCCCGAAGCAAAGCAAGAGTATGTAGAGATCATACGCGATGCCGGGAGAAGACTATCGGAATTCCTCGACAAGTTTCTCGAGTCGGAGACTATTGAGCGAAATAAAAAGCTCGTCGAGAAGCGCCGGGAGGACCTATCGCTTCTGACTCAGCGGGCCTTTGAAGGTATTGCATCGAGGGCTTCGGAGAAGGGGGTCACCATAGAACAACATTGCGAGCCAGGCCTCTACGTGGACAGTGCAGACCCTGAGCGACTCGTCCAGATCCTGGAGAATCTTCTTGCGAATGCAATCGTCATCGCCCCCGTTGGAGGGCACATCGAGATCACAGCAGTCCAACATCCGCAGTCGATTCAGATAGAGGTCGTAAACCGGGACAGAGGATTCCTGAGCGTCTCTCCAAATGCAGTCGGCAAGTCGTTTCGATGGATCCAGTCGCCGGGAATCGAGATTCACCACGAAGGCCTCGGCCTTGCATTTGCGAAACATGTTGTTGAACTTGAGGGTGGATTGTTGAATATTCAGGTGCACGAACAGGGACTAACATTTACTCTTCAATTTCCGCGGAGTAGCGACAACTAGGCGAGAAGGATGTATCTATGGCTCAAGAACGGCTCATGTACATTGTAGACGACGAAGAGACGATTTCCAAACTTTTGGAACACTGGGCAACAAAGAAGTGGGGATATCAGGCGCGATGCTTCCCGACAGGTGAGGCATGTCTGGAGAGCCTGAGTGTGATTCCAGATGTCGTCCTTCTCGACATTATGCTTCCTGGGATCGGTGGGGTCGACACGCTAAAGCAGATCAAGGCGCAGTACCCTGACGTCCCGGTAATCATGCTCTCTGCACAAGGGAAAGTGGATGTCGCAATCGAGACCTTGAAGATTGGAGCGACCGACTATTTTTCGAAGCCTGTCGACTTCGCGAAGCTCGAAATAAGCGTCAAAAATGCTATCCAGATGCATGACCTCTCACGGGAAGTCGCGCGCTTACGCGAAGCCGTGGGCAAGCCGGTGCATTTCGACAATATCATCTCCGATAATGGAGCGATGCAGGAAGTGTTCAAACTTGTTCAAAAGGTCAAAGACAACGACATTTGCGTCCTGGTTCTTGGTGAGAGCGGGACAGGAAAGGAATTGATCGCGCGTGCCATTCACTATAATGGTTCGAGGAAGAAGGAACCATTCGTCGTCGTCAACTGCGCCTCCATTCCTCATGACCTTCTCGAGAGCGAGCTCTTCGGCCATGAAAAAGGATCTTTCACCGGAGCGCATCAGCGGCGGATCGGGAAATTCGAGCAAGCGCAGAGTGGGACATTGTTCCTTGACGAAATCGGCGAGCTTGATCTAAGCCTGCAGGCAAAACTGTTGCGCGTCATCCAGAGCAAGCAATTTGAGCGTGTCGGCGGCAACGAGACACTCACGACGAGCGTGCGACTGGTCTCTGCGACGAACCGTGATCTCGTGAAAGCTGTCGCTCAGAAACAATTCCGGGAAGACCTGTATTTCCGTCTGGCCACCTTCCCGATCATGCTTCCGCCTCTGCGTGAGCGCCGCTCGGACATTTTGCTACTTGCTGAGACTTTTCTGAAAAAGTTTTCCAGCGAAGTCTCCAAGGCCGGCCTCGGCTTCTCGAAAAAAGCACTCAAGCTCCTCTACGAATACCCCTGGCCCGGAAACGTTCGAGAACTTGAGAACGCTATCCAGCGTGCGGTCCTGATGGCTGACGGTGCCGCCATCACTGACAAGGACCTTCCGCTCGCCGTTGTAACCTTCGGCTCCCGTGAAGAAACCAACACGAATTCACCGCTGACACTGGGTCCGGAGCACGTGCGATCACTCGAAAAGGTCAAAGAGGAAAGCCTTCGTCAGGCACTCAAGGCCACCGAAGGCAACATCGTCGAAGCAGCGAGGCGGTTGAAGATAGGTCGGGCGACGATGTACAGACTGATGAAGAAGTTCAGAATTAACGATGATAAGTAGAAGATCCACCCAACGTGGCTATTCGCAGGCGGGATATCACGTAGCAAGGCCTTCTCCCTCGCTGATGATGCCATGCTCGATCGCATAGCGAACCAGGTTCGCCAGGTCGTGGATGCCGAGTTTCTGCATGATGTTGGTTCGATGTGTATCCACGGTTCTGGGGCTGATGAAGAGTTGATCTGCAATCTGCTGGTTTGTCAAACCGCTCGCTACCAACGCCAGGATCTCCCGTTCCCGTCTCGTCAACGGCACATCCCCCTTTGGAGCATCCGGACTCCCCTTCTCGACACGTTTCACGTATCCTTCAGCCATAAGCTGTGATATTCTTGGACTGAAAAACCTTTCCCCCTTCGCCACGGCCCGAATTGCGGCCGCCAGCTCGTCTTTTCCCGCACTTTTCAGCACATAGCCTGACGCACCGGACTTGAGGATCTGGTACACGTACTCTTCATTCTCGTGCATGGTGAGCACGAGAACGTTTGTTTCCGGATACCGTTTCTTAATGATCCTGGTAGCTTCGATGCCGGAGAGCTTTGGCATAGACAGGTCGATGACGACCACCGTCGGGCGAAGCTCGCCCGTCTTCTGCACAGCATCTTCACCATCTTCCGCTTCACCGACGATGGAGAACTCCTTGATGCTCTGAAGCAAAGTGGCAATACCGCTGCGAACCATTGTGTGATCGTCTGCAAGGAGAATGCGTATCTTATCCATTACTCTCCACATCCATTCTTGGTATTTCGACAATGATTTCCGTCCCCCGGCCGGGATGCGAATCAAGCACAAACACCCCTTTGAAAGACGCTGCGCGTTCACGCATACTCACAAGACCCATTCCTCGACGCTGGTTCGTTCGCGGCTCAAATCGGTTGATGTGGAATCCCTTGCCGTCGTCTTCGATGATGAGCCTCATGGAGTTCGAATCTCCGATGAGCTGGACATTCACTTCATGGGCATCCGCATGTTTGGCAATATTGTTGAGTGCTTCCTGTGCAATCCGGTAGAGTCCGACTTCAATTGATGAGTCAAGTCGTCCCTCCACTCCATTGGTATGAACCTGGACATTGAGCTGGTTTCTCTTCGAGAATTGCTCTCCCAGGAATTGAAGGGCGGGCACAAGCCCAAAGTCGACGAGCACGCTTGGCATCAGGTTATAAGAGATCTCCCGGGCTTCCGACATCGCGTTATCGAGCAGCGACTTGATGTCCGTGAGCCGCTTTCGGTCCTCCTCCAACTGGAGGCCAGCGGCATCCTCGAGGATTTCAACATTGAACTTGATTGCCGTGAGCATCTGGCCAAGGCTGTCATGGATCTCGCGGGCAATGCGGCGCCGTTCCTCTTCCTGCGCCCGCACGCGCTCCCCCGACAGCAGCTCCAACTCCTTTTCCCGGGAGAGGAGGTTGTCATACAGTTGAGCGTTCGCCAGCGCTATGGACGACTTCTCAGCCAGGGAGGTGAGCAGACGCATCTCGCGGGCTGCAAATTCGTGCGCCCTCCGATAACCGATGACCAATTGCCCCCGTATTTCGTTTTCTACAAACAGCGGAAACCGGACCGCCGAGACGATCTTCTCTTCCTCGAAGGGCGGGAACTGCTCCACAGGAAAGTCCTCTGAGGCCCCAAGATCTTTCATAACGACAGGTTCCTTTGACCGGACGATCGCGGCGTGCACCTTTTCAAGCTGGAGCGGTTTGTCCGGCATCGGCACCCTGTTTCCCGTCACTGCGCGCCAGCGGGCAAGGTTTGTATCCAGATCCACCATGATAACACCGGCCCAATCTGCCCGCGTCAGTGCCTTGGCGTGATAGGAGATCGCGTCAAGCACTGATTGCAGGTTCACACTGGAGACGAGTTGGCGGTCAATGGTGCTCATGGTCTCCTGTTCCCAGAGCCAGAGGGCCTGTTCGCGTTCGAGCGATTTTCTCTTGGTAATGTCACGGAACGATGCCTGCACTGCTGGCTTTCCGTTCCACGAGACCAGCTTCGCATTGACTTCGAGGTCGATCACTCTCCCCTGCTTGCTCAATCCCTTCATTTCGAAGTTTCTCAGCACATCTTCCCCGATCGCCCGTCCCTCGTATCCTTCGAGAACCAGGAACCTGTTCGACGGCGCGACAGTGTCCACGAAGTCTGCATCCTTCATATCGCCCGGCGAGTCATAACCGAAGATTTTCGCGGAAGACGCGTTGACGAAGACCATCTTCCCTTCCTGAACGATGACGATTCCGTCCAGCGAGCTTTCGACGATATTCTGGTATTTCTCCTGAGACTCCTCGAACTTTCGGGCAAGCTCGCGCCGCTCTGTGACATCATGATGAATCCCGATAGCTTCCAGGAGACGACCGTTCTCGCCCAGGACGGGCGAAATGATCAGGAGCGTGTAGCTCATCTCACCATTGCTTCGCAGGAGCTCCACTTCTCCCGACCACGCATGACCGGATTTCAGCATATCCGAAATGAGGAGCCAGAGCTCATCTGTCGCTTCGCTGTGGCGGGGGACACGCATGCCTTCAAAGATCGATTGCCCGAGGAGATCGCTCGCCGTCAACCCTCTCCAACGTTCGAACGCCGGATTGACATAGAGGATCTTCCCGTGGATGTCGACTGCCTCGATCGGGTTGAGGGATGCCTCCAGGAGCGTTTCGTAGCGCCGTTTGCGCTCTTCGTTTTGTTGCCCGCGCGAAGCGATGATCACCGCCAGCACCGCTCCCAACCCAAACAGGAATAACGCGATAAAGAACCCGCGATAGGTAGTCCGCTCCGTCTCCGCACGCATCCGTTGGACAAGACGAAGGTCCTCCTCCAGCTCGGCACGCAATGCCCGATCAAGATTCTCGCGCAGTTTCCTGAAGAATTGGTCAGGGTCGCGGAGAAACGTCGGAGGAGATTGTTGAACGGTGAATGTTCCGGGACCACCTTTGGAAATCAGTGGTACTGGTGAAGACGAGAATGCCTTTGTGGACTTATCGACCAGGTCGTCAAACATGAACCACAGGCGCGCGAAATTGTCAACGAGCCGCTCTTTGTCGGAACCTGACAACTCCGTCAGGAGATTGACATACGCTGTCCCAACACTGTGGAGGGTTCGAACCTTATCGTCAAATATCGGGCGCAGCGAGTCGCGCTCGGCAGGATGGAGGTATGCCTCCTGGGCCACATAGAACAATCGGACAGATTGGTCATATCCGGAGAGTACCAGCGTATCGCGGGCCGTCGCGGAAACGAAGATTCGGTTTTTGTCTTGTGTTGTGATCCAGAAATCAGAAATGAGATAGGCGAGGCCGAGGCAGGTGAGGATAAGAACCAGCGCGAGTGCGGAGACGAACGTCCGCTGAGACCGACTGAGTTTCCAGAACAGTCTGAACACCGATTGTGCGTCAGCCGGATTCTTCATAGTGGCTCATCATTGACGTCTGGCTCAACGCGAGCACTCCCCAGCCAAACAAGCCAGGGAAGCCGCAGGTTGGTGAGTCAATGTAGAGAAACTAGGCCCGACTTCCAAGAATCAAGCGAACTGGGAAGTACCGGGCACTTCCCTTACTTGGCTATAGTCTTCTTGTATGCGGTGGCATCGAACAGGCCGGCCAGCTCGGCTGGATTCCCGATGCGCATCTTAATCATCCATCCTTTGCCGTACGGATCCTTGTTCACGGCATCGGGGCTGGTTTGTACGTCCTTGTTTACTTCAAGAACCTCCCCTGACACCGGAGCGTAAATATCCGAGACTGCCTTTACTGCCTCTATTGTGCCAAAGGACTTGCCCTGAGCGACCTTTGTACCGACTGCCGGCAGCTCGACGAACACCACATCACCCAGCTCACTCTGCGCATAGTCGGTGATGCCCACCCATCCAGTATCGCCTTCAACGCGGAACCACTCGTGGCTTTTTGTGTATTTGAGGTTGTCGGGAAAATTCATTGTACCCTCGTCTGGTTAGCTTCTGGGGATCGTGCGCCCGGGCGACCTGCCCCCGGCGCTCCAATCCGTCAGTCTTTGTAGTTGAATTGCTCCATGAACTTTGTATCAAACACACCGCTTCTGAACTGCTCGTTGAGCATCAATTTCTTGTGGAACGGTATGGTGGTCTGGATTCCTTCGATGATGAACTCATCCAACGCGTGGTACATCTTCTCCACGACCTCCTCCCTCGATTTGGCCTTGACGATAAGCTTCGCCACGAGGGAATCGTAATACGGCGGGATCTCATATCCAGCATAGGCGTGCGAGTCCACTCGAACGCCAAACCCTCCCGGCATGTGGAACGTCACGAGCCTTCCAGGCGACGGGCGGAAATCGAACGCAGGATCTTCGGCATTAATGCGACACTCCATCACATGCCACAGCGGCTTCGCATTCCCCTTCTTGAGCTTCTCGCCGGCAGCCATCTCGATTTGCAGCTTCACCAAGTCGATCCCCATCACTTCTTCTGTCACAGGATGTTCGACCTGAATGCGGGTATTCATTTCCATGAAATAGAAGTTCTTGTTCTTGTCGAACAGGAACTCGATTGTTCCGGCTCCAAGGTAGTGGACACTCTTTGCTCCTTTGACGGCAGCGATTCCCATGGCCTCCCGCACTTCCGATGTAAGTCCCGGAGACGGAGATTCTTCGACCAGTTTCTGATGGCGTCGCTGAATGGAACAATCGCGCTCGCCAAAATGGACCACATTTCCGTAGCGATCACCCATCACCTGAATCTCGATGTGCCGGGGCTCCTCGAGGTATTTCTCGAAGTAGACGGACGGATTCCCGAATGCCTTCTCGGCCTCATGGCTCGCCGTTCGAAACGCATTCTCCAGCTCCCCGTGCTCACGTACGATGCGCATGCCCCGTCCACCGCCTCCCGCCGTCGCCTTGATGATGATCGGATAACCAACATCGCTGGCAATACGTTTCGCGTCGTTGAAATCGGAAACGATTCCGTCGCTGCCGGGTATGACCGGAACGCCCGCCTTCTTCATCGTCTCTTTGGCCAATGACTTGTCACCCATTGCTGCGATCGAATCGGGTTTGGGACCGATGAACGTCAGGCCTGATGTCCCACAAATCTCGGCAAAGCTCGCGTTTTCCGACAGGAATCCATATCCGGGATGGATGGCATCAGCGTTGGTAACTTCGGCTGCTGCGATGAGACGGGGAACATTCAGGTAGCTCTCTTTGCTTGGCGGAGGCCCGATACAGACCGCTTCATCGGCAAATCGCACGTGCAGTGAATACCGGTCCGCCTCTGAGTACACGGCAACAGTCTTAATGCCGAGCTCGCGGCAAGCGCGGATAACGCGCAACGCAATCTCCCCCCGGTTTGCTATGAGCATTTTTTTAAACAATTCGATTCCTTACGTAGAAGTTTTCCAGGTTCGGGCGTGAGGGTGAGCGTCTGGCAGCGAGTGCGCGATAGACTACGGTTTTTCGATCAGGAAGAGAACCTGATTGTACTCGACCGGCTTGCCGTTCTCTACCAGGATTTGCGTTATCCTCCCGTTGACATCGGATTCGATCTCGTTCATCAATTTCATCGCCTCGACGATGCAAAGCACCGACCCGACGCTGACGGTCTGTCCGACTTCCACATAGACCTCCGCATCAGGCGCGGGAGCGCGATAGAATGTGCCGACGATAGGAGATCGGACTTCATGGTATTTGGTTTCCGGTTTGGCGGCCGGAGGAGTTGCAGCGGAAGCTGAAGCGGGGCTGGAGATGACTGGCTGAGATTGAAGAGAAGCAGTCGGGCCCTGGGAGGCAAGCTGGGCTACGTACACCGGCTGAGAATTCTTGTGCTTCGCGACCCGTATCTTCTTTCCCTCTTCCTCAATTTCAATCTCGTCTACTTCGCTCTTCTCTATGAGCTTGATGACCTTCTTGACGTATGCAAGATCCATGAATATCCCGGGGTTATGGTTTATAACGAGAGCGTTCGAGCTCGTTCGTTGCACTCTCGCAAACTCTGAGAGCGCGGAGCATTGCCCCCTAGCTTTTTACCCGTTCCAGATAATCCCCCGTTCGGGTATCAACACGAATAACATCACCTTCATTGATGAATAACGGAACGTTCACCACCGCGCCGGATTCGACTGTTGCGGGCTTTGTTGCTCCAGACGCGGTATCGCCCCGCACGCCTGGAACAGTGTCCACAACCTTCAGCTCGACGTTGAAGGGAATCTCACACGCCACGATGTCCATTCCCACCATCATCAACTGCACGGTTTCTCCTTCTTTGAGGAACTTGGCTCCATCCCCCAAAACAACGTCGGAAACCGGCATCTGCTCATATGATTCTTTGTCCATGAACTGATAGCTGGCCCCGTCATGGTACAGGTAGGTGAAGGCCTTCTGCTCCAGACGGACTTCTTCAACCTCTTCGCCTGACCTGTAGCGAGTCTCCGTAACACGGCCAGATTTGAGGTTTCGCAGCTTTGCCTGCACGAATGCCCGAAGGTTGCCGGGAGTACGATGAATGTATTCGTCGATTCTGTGAAGTTCGCCATTGAACTTGATTATCATACCAACACGAAAATCTGCAGTTGTCGCCATAAATCCTTCCAAAATCCTCACGTTTTTGACAAAAATACCCTCGTTTTGCACAAAAATTGGGGTGAAATTATACAGAAAAGTAGTGCCAATGTCAAGACAATTCCCGATTCGCCCATTCGCCAACTCTTGCCACTCGATCGTGAGTGAATTGATGAAAGTTGCTCAACTCCGCCGGTTTCTTTTCTTTTCCATATGATTAGTGCTATATTTTGACACTTTTTTGATGAAGATTGCGGAAAATTGCAGGGATTGCGCCGCGGTTTGATGTGATTGAGTATTTCTCATAATAAGCGCGGATGACCGCGGATCAACGCGGATGGGAGCGGATCCTCGCGGATAGGACAGCAGATGGTCGAACTATTGTTCAGTGATATCACTGAAAAAATCATCGGAGCGGCGTTCGGGGTACACAATGCTCTTGGCAAACGATTGAGTGAAAAGACCTACGAGAACGCACTCGCATTGAAGTTGCTGAATCTCGGCCTGCGCATTTCTCAACAGAAGGAGCTTCCGGTCGTATTCGAAGGCCAGAAAGTCGGCGAACAGGTTGTTGATCTTCTTGTAGAGGAATCTGTCGTCGTCGAGATCAAAGCAGTTCAGAACATATCAAAGTCCCATGAAGCTCAGTTGCTTGGCTATCTCAAGAATACGCACTTCCAGGTCGGACTTCTGCTCAATTTTGGTGACAGAGTTGAATCCAAACGGTTCGTTTATTCCATCGATGGTCGTTAGACTGACAATTGCGACCATGGGCCAATCCATCCGCGAGTATCTGTGAGCATCCGCGTCCATCCGCGAAAGAAAGGATCTACCATGGGGTTTTCCACCAAAGCAATTCACGCCGGCATCGAACCCGATCCATCAACCGGATCGCTGATGACACCTATACACCTGACCTCCACATACGCTCAAGAAGAACTGGGCAAGAACAAGGGCTATGCCTACTCCCGCGTTGCGAACCCTACCAGAACCGTCCTCGAAAAAAACATCGCAGCTCTTGAGAATGGCAAGGAAGGCCTTGCGTTCGCATCCGGAATGGCCGCAGAGGCAGCTGTCTTCCACATCCTGAAAGCCGGAGATCATGTCATTGCTTCACGAAATGTGTACGGTGGCACGTACCGGATCGCCAAATTCGTGCTTGAAGACTTCGGACTTCAGTTCGACTTCGTCGACACCACCGATCTTGCCGTCGTACAGCGGGCGGTGAAGCCGAACACAAGAATGTTCTTCATCGAAACACCGACGAACCCAACGATGGAGATCACGGACCTGCGGGGAGCGGCGAAGCTCTCCAGAGCCCACAAGCTGATATCCGTTGTAGACAACACATTCGCCACGCCGTACCTTCAGAACCCTCTCGACCTCGGCATCGATATTGTCCTTCACAGCGCAACGAAGTATCTGAACGGTCACAGCGACATGTTGGGAGGTCTCGTGGTGCTCAACGACCCGAAGCTGGTCGAGCGATTGCGGTTCGTCCAGAAATCTGTCGGCGGAATTCTGAGCCCTTTCGAGGCGTGGATGTGCTTGCGCGGGATCAAGACCCTTGCCGTCCGGATGGCCCGGCACGACTCAAACGCTATGGAGGTCGCCAGCTTCCTCAACTCGCACCGGAAGGTGAAGAAGGTCAATTACCCCGGCCTCGTTTCACATCCACAACACTGGCTGGCTCAGAAACAGATGAGGGGATTCGGGGGGATGATCTCCTTCGACCTTGGAAGCCTCGACAAGGCGAAGAAGTTACTCAAATCCGTCCGCCTCTGCGCGCTGGCCGAGAGTCTCGGGGGTGTCGAGACGCTTATTTCGCACCCGGCCACAATGACACACGCTTCCGTCCCGCCAGAAGAACGCCGGCGGATCGGAGTCACTGACGGACTCGTCAGAATCTCCGTCGGCATTGAAGATGTCGAAGATATCATCGCCGACCTGAAACGGGCGCTCAGCGGACTCTGATCATTCACGCTTCAGAAATCGGAAGCCATGCGCATGAAGACATTCACATCGTTTTTTCTTCTGCTTCTCGCCGCATCCCCCGTCTGTTCACAACTTCTCCCCGAGGACAGTACTTGGGTTGAGAAAACCCTTAAGTCAATGACGCTGGAGGAAAAGATCGGGCAACTTTTCTTTCCGGCAAGCACTTCCTCAGGTCGTACACTGGAATGGATTCAGAAATACAACATCGGGGGCATTTGGTTTGCGAGGGTTGAGGCGAAGAAGATCGCCGAGGATCTCAACGTGTTTCAACGGGCTTCCAAGTACCCCATCCTCGTCACAGCGGATTTCGAAAAAGGTGCCGGTACGTACGTCGATGGCGCAACTGATCTCCCTATTAACATGGCACTGGGAGCATCACGCGATCCGAAGTTGGTGTACGAAGCCGCCAGGCTGACGGCCAAGGAAGCCCGTGCCCTCGGCGTGCATTTGAATTACGCACCGGTCCTCGACGTCAACAACAATCCTAAGAATCCGGTCATCAATACGCGATCCTATGGCGAAGATCCCCAGCTTGTAGCGACGCTTGCGGCTGCGGCAATCCAGGGGTACCAGGAACATGGCCTTCTCGCCACGGGGAAGCACTTTCCCGGGCACGGCAATACCGGGACGGACACCCATAGTAAAATCGGTATCGTTGCGAGTTCGCCGGGGGAGTTCGAGTCGACAGAGCTTTATCCTTACAAAGAAATACTGAAGAAGGCAAAGCCCTCCAGCATTATGAGTGCCCACTTGTGGATTCAATCGGTCGACACGGACACCATCCCTGCGACACTCTCAAAAAAGGTTATGACTGGAATTTTGCGCAACCAGTTGAAATTCGACGGACTTGTTTTCACGGACGCGATGGTGATGGGTGGTATCACAACCCGGTATCCGTTCGGCGCCGCAACAGTGAAGGCCATTCAGGCCGGATGTGATGTGATCCTCTTCCCGGGGGATCTTGAGAAAGGAATCAACGCCGTCCGGGAGGCGATCAAGAGCGGCGACCTCCCGGAACAACGGATCGATGAGTCTGTCAGGAGGATCCTGCGTGTGAAGACAAGAGTGGGGCTCCAGAAGAACCGCCTTACGGATGCCGACAAGATTCTGGAAAGGGTTGGGACTCCCGCGAATTATGAAATCGCGAAAAAGATTGCGGCCAGGTGCCTGACGCTCGCGAAGGACGATGCCCGGCTGGTACCTCTGCAAGCGTCACAGAAGGTGCTCGTCCTGACGATGAGTAATAAAGAAGGGAATTCGATGATGTCCCGCGGACTCGTGACATTTCCGGATGAGATTCGGAAACTCTCGCCGGGGTCGACGGAATTACGCCTGAGCGATTCCCTGACATTTGATGAGACCGAGAAAGCGCTCTACCTTGCCCAGAAGGCGGAGGTCGTGGTGATCGCTGCGTATGTCAGAATTGTCCTCAGCAGCGGCACTGTCGATCTGTCACCCGCTCAAGCTACATTTCTGAATCAACTCACTTTGCAGAATCAACGAACAGTCTTGGTTTCGTTCGGCAACCCGTACATAGGAGCCAGTGTCCCTGAGATCCCGACATACATCTGCGCTTATGACAATGCGAAAGTGCTTCAAGAAGCAACGGCGGAAGCTCTTTTCGGAAAGACACGCTTTACGGGAAAGCTGCCAGTCACAATCTCAGAAACGATGAGGTTTGGGACGGGATTGGAAAAGTGAGATGGGTGGATATTTCAATAGGTGTTGAAAAGGCACACCCCTACTGAGTGAGTTTTGACAGGAGTACTTCACACGCGTTGTCGTAGCAACGCGTTATCTGGATTTTCCCCTCGCTGATGACGCTTCGAATCTTGTGCATGGTGATGATCTCACCGTCGAGCACAATTGCCACCCTTCCCCCCAGATGCGCCTTCGTAAAATCTTCAAGTGTCCTGATGTACTTCCTGGAGAGGGTTACGCCCAACAGCGTGCGCCCGTTCCCGTCCTTGTTTGTGGTGGGAGAGCCTTCGAGGACAAGTGGGACGAAAAATGTCGTGTCGAGAGCGACATAGCTTGGAGACGCGGACTGGATGGAGTCAACGTACTTGCCGTCGTAGACAAGCACGATATTCGGAATGCTATCCGTCCGTGCTTCATCGCGTGAATTTGCTTCAATCAATACCGCATAGAACCCATTGGGGATCCTGGCGGGCGATGTCTTCTGTGAGGACGCGGGTCCGGCGACGATCAGCAGCAACAGGCCGGCAAAACAGATCGTACGAATGCAGGATTGTCGCATGGTTCTTTCCTTCTTCCCTCTCCGAAGATAATCAAAAACTCATGGAGAGGCTACCCTCAGCTTGTAGGTCCTTCAGATCATCCCATCACTACGACGATATCATGAGATGAGCCCAGCTGTTGTTGAGGGATTAACTTGCTCGCTTTCTGACCGTTCAGAGTGACTGATTTTACTCCCTTCTGAACGCCATCCGGGTTTTTCACGATGATATTATATGTAGCCCCGCGCCAACGTCGCACAATCTCAAACTCTCTCCATGATGCAGGGATACAAGGATCAAGGACGAGGCTGTCGTAATCGGGTCTGACACCCAGGATCCAGTGTGTTGCCGCAGTGTATGCCCACCCAGCGCTTCCGGTCAGCCACGGGTGCCGTGCCCGCCCGTACGCCGTGTGATCCTTGCCCATGATGAACTGGCAGTAGGAATACGGTTCGGCCTCGCGGACCTCAATAGCATCGTTTTGGTTGTACGGAAGAAGTGCGTCGTAGAGTTTCATGGCAAGATCTCCCCTTCCGAGCTTGCATTCCGCGATCATCGCCCACGGATTAGGATGGCTGAAGATTGCACCGTTTTCTTTGATCCCCCTATAAACCCGCGTCACATATCCGATGTCATCGTTCGGTTTCGTATACGTCGGCCAAACCAGGTGAATGCCAAAGGGAGAAGCAAGGTACTTGTGGACCGCGTCCATTGCTCGCCGCGCCCGGTCAGGAGAAGCAGCTCCGGAGAGTGCCGCCCAGCTATTGCTTTCAAGAAAAATCTTCCCTTCGTCATTGTTCTTCGACCCGATTTTGATACCGGCCCTGGTCACCCCCCGGCTGTACCAATCTCCGTCCCAGAGTTCCCGTTCGCATGCTTCGCGCACTTTTTCCGCCATTGCCGTATAGTGCTGCACGTCGTTCATGCGGCCGAGAAATTGCGCGGCAGCGATGAATTCCTGAAGAGCCCAGAAATGCATAAACGACACCATGGCACTCTGACCACCCCCCAGGTTCAGGCAGTCGTTCCAATCAGCACGGAGCCCGAGGCAGATGCCGTTCGGCCCGACCTGTTTCGCGGAAAAATCAAGTGAACGCTTCAGGTGTTCGTATACTGTCCCTTCGCCTTTGTCGGCAAACGGGATCACGGTGTCGAAAAACGGGACGTCCCCGGTTTCTTTCACATACTCACAGACCGATGCGATGATCCACAGCGCATCGTCAGAACAGACGTCTTCCATTCCATGAATGATGTCCGCCGCGCTGGGAGTCGGAACGACTGTCGGCAATTTGACACCGGGAAGCTTGTCTTCTTTTGGCTTGAACACATCCGGATCGAACAGATGCAGGCCGTATCCCGCACTGACCTGTCCATGCAACAATTCGATCATGCGCTCCCTGCATTTATCGGGATTCGTATGTGGAACAGCCATAACGTCCTGGGAGGTATCTCTATACCCGAGGCCCGCTCGACCACCTACCTCGATGAACGAAGCGAATCGCGACCACACAACGCACGTCTCTGCCTGGAGAAGTGACCAGGTATTAATCATGGAATTCAGTCCGACGTTCGGGGTCTTGCATTGGAAGACGTCCAGCTTCCTCTTCCAATACGCCTTGAGGTCCATGAAGGCCCGATCTACCGACGAGAGATCGGAGTACTTTTTCCGGATCGTTTTTCCTGCAGCCCGATCCCCCACGCCGAGCATGAAAACAAATCGCGCTTCCTTTCCTGCTCCAAGCGTGAACCGCTTGTGCAGCGAGGCGCAATGGTTTCCTCCCAGCTCACTGGAGTTACTGCAGTTACCCTTCTCGACCGCAATCGGGTTTGTTTCCGTCCTGTAGGAGCCGAGAAACCGGTCACGAAGACAATCATACGAGTCGGGATCAAAGCTCGACGTAAAATAGTGGTAGGTCCAGGGCTCATAAAAGAAGTCGTACTCGACAATACCGTCGGCGTAGCTCGAGCCGCTCGCATAAAGCGACATTTGGAGGTTCTGATTGTCGATTTCTATATGATGAAACGAAAACTCGACATACGAGAACACGCTGAGTTTTCTCGGCCTGTTGCTCGAATTCCGGATCTTCACATCCCACAACTCGACATCATCTTCAAGGGGGATGAAGATCAGTTGCTCGGCTTCGATTCCCTGATAGTCCGCGCGAAACCTGGAGTAGGACAGGCCGTGACGGCATTCGTATTTCGCTTTGCCTAAGTCCTTTCCGACGGGTTGCCAGGACACGGACCAGTATTCACCCGTCTCATCATCGCGGACGTAGACATAGTGCCCCGGGCGATCGAGCGGGACGCCATTTTGGCGAAAACGGGTGATGCGGTGATGTTCCGCAGATTTATAAAATGAATATCCTCCGGCATTGTGCGAAAGGACCGTACAGAGGTCCTTCACACCAATGTAGTTGGTCCATGAAACAGGAACATCGGGTCGATCAATCACATACTCACGGTTGTCGTCATCAAAAAAACCATATCGCATTGCATCTTCCTTTTGTTGTCAGGATCCACTTCTGGGTTGTCCCTATTGCTTTTTCTCGGCTGCGCCGAACTTCCTCGAGATAACATCGAGAAGCGGCGTCCCTCCGTCCGGCATAGAGTCTCCGGTGATTTCCCAGACAATCACCCCTCCGGCATTCTTATCCAGAACGTACTGCGCTTTGTGCCCGACCGACTCTTCGTCGTCGTATGAAATAAAGGTTTTCCACTCCTGGCTGACAAGGTATGGCACTTTTGCCCGGTCATCCCAGAAACGCGTAAACTTGTCCATCGAGTGAACGATGTCGTAGTAGAAACACCCGTGGGCTGAAAAATGAACCGTGTCAGGACCGGAGTGTGACGCATATGGCGCTGTGCAATTGGCAAATGTATGTCCATAAAAAGGGACTCCGATGTTGACCTTTGAGGCAGGCACCTTGTGCGTAACCGTGAACAGTCTGAATGCGGCGTCGATGTTACGCGAGCTGTCACTGTCGTTGGGAGAGAACAACGGTGCGTTGTGTCCGCTGACAGGATCCCAGGTCCCACTCAGATCGTACGTCATCACATTGAGCATGTCGAGTAGATCTGTCACCTTCTCCAAATCGAAATTGGACAGGTTCGATGCTCCAGCGGGGAGAGCCGCTGTCAGGAGGAGTTTCTTGCCCGTTCGAATCCCATGCGCCGTCAAAGAATCGCGAGTGATCTTGAGCAGCAAAGTCAGATTCTGCCTATCCTCTGGAGTTCCCTTGTGATCGACGTAACCGGGGTATTCCCAGTCGATGTCGATGCCGTCGAAGTCGTACTCGCGGATTTTGCTAATACAGGAATGCGCGAATTGCTCCGTCTTCGTCTCACTCGCAGCAACCTCCGGAAAGTTCGATGAGTCTTCCCAGCCTCCGACGGAGAGCAATACTTTGACACCATGCCGGTGAGCAAGCTCGACGAGAGCCGTGCCCGGCTTGTACGTGCGCTTCTCGATGTCCCGTTCTCCTCTCAGAAATATTTCATCCCCGACCGTATCGCGACCGACAAGTCGCCCATCCGGCATGGGATAGAAGAATGCGTAGTTGATCATCGTAAGTTTTCCGAACGGGATTCTGGCAGGCGTCATGACTGTGCTCCGGGCATCCCATTTCCAGGAGGGATAGTAGCCGACGATCTCTTTCCTCTGTGCCATGATGGATGAGGCTGCTAGTAGCAGCGAAAGCAGGCAAATCCAGTTCCTCACGCTTTTCATCGTATTCATGCTTGTGCTGCAGATTGAATAGGCTCATCTGCCTTCGTATCGCGGAATGGGACGAACCACGTGATCAGGAATGAGGGGATTGTGGCAATCATGACCCAGATGAAGAACTCTCTGTATCCAAGAAAATCGCTGACAAAGCCGCTGATCATCGACGGGATCAGGAATCCCAATTGCATCAGAGAGGTTGCAAACGCGTAATGCGCCATTTTGTATTTCCCCGGGGCGATCTGTTGCATCATAAAGAGAATGAGGCCGACAAATCCAAATCCGTAGCCAAAATATTCGAAGACAACCATTGCCGAAATGGTGATAAAATCGGTTGGCTGTGCAATCGCAAGAAACGCATAAACGGCGAACGGGATATTGAAGAACGCACAGAGAACGATCAGCGACTTGCGCAATCCACGTCGGGCGGAAAAGTATCCCGACAACACAGAACCGAGAATGAAAGCGAGCGGCGGAAAGAACCCATACAGAATGCCGACATCTTCCGTGGAGAGGCCGAGTCCGCCGTGATCACGGGCCGCGCGCATGAAGAGCGGAACGATCTTGATGGCCTGGCCTTCGGCAAATCGATACAGAACAAGAAAGAGAATTCCCCATACGATGTATTTCTTACGGAAGAAGGTCAAGACGACGTCCCAGAACGTCGCAAGCGTCTCTTTGATTGTCTTCACCTGCGTCGATTTCCCGCCCGTGGGAAGAAAGTACCAATGATAGATGCTCATCAGGATGAGGATCGCGCCAAACATCCCCATCACGATCGTCCAAGCCGTCACAACTCCCATGCTTTTTTCGAGCCGACCTGCCAGATAAACGAATGCCCCCTGCGAGAGCACTTTGGCCACATTGTAGAACGCCCCTTGCCATCCGACGTACTCGGCTTGCTGTTTGTCAGTGAGGACGATGATGTAGACGCCGTCCGCGGCGGTGTCGTGTATAGCAGAGTTGATCGCTGCGATGCCGAAGAGAATAATGGTCCAGGTAAAATAATCGGCAAGGTGAAGCGAGAGAGCAAGAAGCCCAAACGTCACACCTCCGAGGAACTGAGTCGCCAGCACGAAATGCTTCTTCGTCTTGAACATCTCCATCAGCGGACCCCACAACGGCTTCAGCGCCCATGGAATGGTAACAAGGCTTGTGAAAAAGGCAATCTGCGCATCGGCCAGGCCCAGGCTTTTGTACATGAGGACTGAAACGACATTGACGATGACGAAAGGGAGCCCCTCGGCGGTATAGAGTGTCGGTACCCACAGAGCAGGGTGCCTGAGTTTGGATTCAAACTTTGCCATACCACTGTTCCTTCACGTACGGTTTGAGCTTCTATGTCGACGCGTCTGCTTTCCTGACTCAGCAGTAACCATGGAGGATACGAACAAATCCTATCATTTGACGAGAAGCATTTTCTTCGTGGCAACAATACCTTGTGTTTGCAGACGATAGAAATACACACCGCTCCGATACGATGATCCGTCCCATCGGACGGTGTACGCACCCGGGGGCCAAACATCGTCCACCAGCGTCGCCACCTCTCTGCCCAGCAGGTCGATTACTTTCAGTGTAATAGCACTGGCCGCCGACCCCTCGCCTCCGCTCGCGGCAGGCAGCTGAAAGCTGATCGCTGTTGTTGGATTAAACGGATTCGGATAATTATCGAACAAAGTCAAACCCACCGGCAACGATTTGCTTCTCTCTTGGACAATGCCAGTTGTCCTCATCATCTGCTTGCCCACAACATCCATGAGCGGCTGACGCTGGCCAATGACATCCTGGCTGAGTTCCCAGATCATGACGCCCGAGAGCCCCCTGCTTTTTGCGTACTGACATTTGAGTGCGAGCGATGCAGAATCATCAAGGACGATGATCATTGGCGGTGCAGTCGAACGATAGAACGGAACCTGGGACGCACCATCCCAGGCATACGTCCAATTGCTTGACTGAACAGTATTGATGATATCCCGATACGCCAAATCCTGCTCCCCTGTGTAGGGTGCGTACAGAGAAGACGTCCCGAAGGACTTCCCATAGAACGGGAGGCCGAGCGTGAGCTTGGCTGCGGGAATTCCCCGGGTCACAGTGAGGTACTGCAGACTTTGGTCGACAGAATAATAATCAGGATCGCCCGTCGGATCAGTGCCTGCGTAGAGCGGCGCATTATGCCCTGAGATCTGGCTCCAGCTGCCATGAAAATCATACTCCATGGCATTGAACCAATCCACGGAAGGGGTCAGCGCGGCGAAGTCATGCCATTGATCCGACCAGTTTGACATACCGATCGCCATCGTGATGAGCCACGTCGAGTCCACTGCTTGAAACGCCGCTCTCAATCGCTGCACGAAACTCACTTCGTTCGCTTTGTCTGCGCGAGTCGAGGGTCCTTCCCAATCGAGATCGAAACCATCGTAGTGATACATTGCAACGCGAGCGACGACATTGTTGATAAAGGTTGTAAGAAGAAGCGAATCACCGACAACTAGTGAAATGTTGGCAGCTTGTGTCGCACCGGCACCACCGAATGAAAGAAGAATTCTCCGGCCTGCCCGATGTGTTGCATTGATCAGTGCGGTATCGACATTCGTTTCGCTCGCTGAGATAGTCCCGTCGGGATTCGGCCACGCGAAGGCGTGGTTAATGTGAGTCAGAGAACTGTATTGCACTGACGAGGCGGGAAGTCTTGTTCGGGCCCACATAGGATAGTACCCAACAACCCGATAGTTCTGAGCCCGGAGCATCGAGGTTGAGACCACGAGAATCACAAGGAAGACAAAGCGCCTTTTCGAGTTCTTCATCACTATCTGCCTTCGGATACCGCTCTGTCTTCTTTACATTCTTCGACCTACGGCTCATCACCGTGATGAGGTGAGACTGCGGGTGAATGAGTCGACGGATCAAAGGGATCGGAAACCGGTTCCCCATGATCAAATAACATTCACAGGAGGCACGTGGGTGTGCCTCCTGTGATAACGCCTGACGCAATTACTTCAGCAACATCATTTTCTGAGCAAGCCGATTGTTTCCTTGTTCAAGGATGTACACATAAAGTCCGCTTGGCAGGTTGGACATATCGACAGTGACCTTGTACGCCCCTGCATTCTGGAAGACGTCGTTAACGATGGACTTCACGAGTTGGCCGAGGACATTGTACACCGTCAGGCTTGTAAGACCTGAAGTATTCAGGGTGTACTGGATGTTCGTGCTAGGATTGAACGGATTCGGATACGCGGCCGACAATGAGAATTGTTGCGGCAGAAGTCCCGGATCTTTCTTCACCTCAGTCGCTATTCCGAACCAGTTTGGATCCCCCAGAGGGGTTCCATCAGTACTGGAAGCTTTCAATGTGGCATTCGTGTACTTCATATCTGTAGCTTCCGGAAGG
>JBEKOB010000067.1:0-24013 GCA_049522195.1 Bacteroidota bacterium | reverse complement strand
TTCTTTTTCGGTTTTGAGGCGCAAGCACTCTTTTAGAGACAAAATTGTTACGATTTGGTTACACGATTATTGGATGGTAGGGAGTGTGATACAGTGTGGTGACGATTTGGTTACACGGGTCGCTGGTAACAGTTACACTTTGTGTGTGGAGTTTTTGTCCCGCGATCTCCTGCTCTTGAGAGTTCATTCGAGATGTCTCTTCGAATGACCGAGGCAAGCATGCATGAAATCGGTAAGATTAATTGAAGGTCAATGAGAGAAGCTCTGAAACACAGGGCTTTTTTCTTTAAGCATTCAGACCAAGTGTCTGATGCATTCGGATATGTCGAAGATCCCCAAGAGCTCTCACGTGCGGGCGCTTGATGCCGCCGTGGGGGGGAGTGAGAGGATGCCCTCAAAATCGAAGAGTGAACGTCGTTTGCTTCTGCGGCTCTGAATTCAATAGGATGATTCCTCGATGCAGGCGCATGATCTGGCGTGAGAGGCTCAGGCCAATACCGGAACCATTGGGTTTGGTTGTGAAGAAGGGGACGAAGATCTTCTCTTGGACTTCTTTCGGAATCCCTGGACCGTTATCGGCGACTTCAATTGTGACCCGACCCCGTTCTCCAATGAATGCCGACAACGAAATGACTGGCTGAGGGATGTTCTGGAGTGCTTCTGCGGCGTTCAGAAGCAAATTGATCAACACCTGCTCGATCAACCCAGGATCTGCGGTCAGTTCAAGACTCTCCGGCTCTATCCGTTTTCCGAGAACGATGCGGCTTTCCACGAGTCTTTGCTGCATCAGCTGCTCCACCTGCGTAAACAACTCCTTGACGCTCACAATCTGAAATTTCGGGGGAGGTATTCTTGTCAGCGACCTGTACGCGTCTACGAAATGCAGAAGCCCCTGGCTCCGCTTTTCAATTGTCTGGACAGCTCCTTGAACATCCCTGATGACCTCGGGGGACGGAACGTTTTGATGGTCTTCAAGCCCTGGCGAGGACTTCAGCATCTCATTGACCGTCGAGGCGAGTGAAGAAATCGGTGTAATTGAATTCATGATCTCGTGGGTCAGTACGCGAATGAGCTGTTGCCACGCCTCAACTTCCTTTTCATCCAGTTCAGAGCGGATGTTCTGCAATGAAACGAGTGTATGGAGTTGGCCGCGCAGCTTGAGCTCGGTGGCCGAGACGATGAGCTGTAACGGTTCTTTGTGGATCTCGATCTTGAGCAGCACTTTCTGACCAGATCTCATCGAGTAGAGGGTTTGCACAAGGGGCGGACTCACCAGCTCCAGCGACTTGATGTTGATCACTTGATCGATGCCGAGAAGGCGCTTCGCGGCAGTATTAATGAGCGACACTTCCCCGTCAGTAGTAAACGCGAGGAGTCCCACACCGATATGCTGGACCACAGTCTGCAGATACTGGAAGTGCTCTTCTTTTTCTGCCCGCGCCTTCTGAAATTCTTCGACCACCTCCGTGAATGCCAGGTTCAACTCGTCGAACGATGATCCCCGCCCCCGGGAGGAAAACGTCTGAGAGAAATCGGCATATCGTATCGATCGGAGGAAGCGGCTCAGTTCAAAATTAGTCCGCTCGACGTAGCGAATCAGCTCGAACATCTGATAAATGATGACCAGCGCGACGACTGTCGCTGTCGCATACAGGTTGGTCTGAGTGAAGAGATAGAGAAGGAGAAACAGTGTACCCCCGAGTGCGAGGGAGCGTGCGATGACGTTTAAGCGAAATGATCTAGAGGCCATATTTCTCAAGACGTCGATACAAGGCGGTGCGCGTCAGTCCAAGTTCTCTTGCGGTCTGCGTGATATTCCCCCCATGCTTGCTGAGTGCTTTCTGAATGACCGACTTCTCGACCTCGTTCAGCTTGAACGCATCTTTGACCGGGGAATCCTTTGAGTCTTCGGTGTCGGTGAGGAAAAAATCTTGCGGCTGCAGGATGTCGTCCTCAGTCAGGATGATTGCGCGTTCGACGGCATGTTCGAGCTCCCGGACATTCCCGGGCCAGTGATAGAGCTCGAGTCTGTTCATAGTAGATGGGGGGACAAGGAGTTTCGGCTTGTGATACCGTATCGAGTACTGGGAGATGAAATGGTTGACGAGAAGCGGTATATCGTTCGTTCGCTCTCGCAGCGGCGGCAGGTGAATTTCGACGGTGTTGATGCGATAGAGAAGATCCTGCCGGAACCGTTTCTCTTTCACCATCTCATGGATCGGCATATTGGTCGCTGAGATGACCCGTATGTCGATTTGTCTCGCCTTATTCGAGCCGATACGCGTAACTTCGTGGTTCTGCAACACCGCGAGAAGCTTTGCCTGCAGCGCTAAAGGCAGGTTGCCGATCTCATCGAGGAAGAGAGTCCCGCCCGAGGCAGTTTCGAAACGGCCGGCGCGATCCTCCCGGGCGTCGGTGAAAGACCCCTTCACGTGACCGAACAGTTCGCTCTCAAAGAGCCCAGCCGTCAACGCACCCATGTCGACGGTGATGAAGGCATTCTCCGATCGTTGCGATTGTCGGTGAAGCTCTCGTGCAACGAGCTCCTTTCCGGTTCCATTCTCACCGAGGATGAGCACATTCGCGTCAGTCTTGGCAACTTTTTGAATGGTAGTAAATACCTGACGCATGCGCGGTGAGTTCCCGACAAATCCCTGGAAATGGTGATCGAGATCTGCACCGAGCTGTTGTTGGCGTGACAGCAGCATCTCGACTTTATCACGGGATTGGCGGATGGACATTGCAGCCGAGAGCGTGGCGAGGAGTTTTTCGTTCTGCCACGGCTTGAGGACAAAATCGGTAGCGCCTGCTTTGATGGCACGGACCGCAAGCTCGACATCTCCATATGCGGTGATCAGGATAACGACCGCAAGCGGGTCGAGCTCAAGAATCTTGTCCAGCCAGAAGAAACCCTCCTGTCCGCTGCTGACGTCACGTGTGAAGTTCATATCGAGGAGGATGACATCGAAATTCTCCTCTTTCATGAGTGATGGGATGAGTGCGGGCTTCGACTCCGTCCGTACCCGTTGGGTGTGCTGCTTGAGGAAGAGGGCCGCAGCTAGGAGAACATCTTTGTCGTCGTCGACGACGAGTATTTTACCCAGTTTGTCATTCATCGCATTGGACCTCGGCCTGCGATCTTCCCGAATTGGTAGCAGTCCACACGTAGATGCCAATATTGTGCCGAAAGGGAGGGTGCAGATCTTGCGGATTCCGCCTGTTTCCGAGGGCACGCCGGAACGGGGTGTCCGAATCCGGACACTCAATGTAATGAATACGGACGCATAAGCAAAGGGTTGCCCGGTTTTTCGAGCGTTTTCGAGGGATTTGGCTGGCCTGGAAGTTGTATTTAATTGGATAATCCGTGGATCCTCCGCGGGGGGTCTTTCCCCAGAATATTGTGAGAGTCAAGGCACTATGGGCGAGCAAGCGACACAAGAACCTCAAAAGAAACCAGGAGTCGATATCAGCCAGTCCGGGATGGATCGAAAGATCGAGAAGCAGTTCTGGACACCAAGGCGGATCGTCTACATAGCAGGCGGTTCGTTTCTTCTGCTTCTTATCATCTACAGCTTCGTCATGACTGACAGAGGATCGAGACTGAATGTAGAGGCGGACAAGATCACGATTTCAACGGTCAGCAAGGCTCCGTTCCGCGAATACACGCCGGTGAACGGCACGATCCTTCCCATTGAGACTTTCTTCCTGGATGCGATCGAAGGCGGAAGGGTGGAGAAACGATACATAGAAGCCGGGTCGTTCGTGAAAAAGGGAGATCCGATCCTGAAGCTCGCGAATACGACTCTCCAGCTCGATGTGATGTACCGTGAAGCGCTCTCGTATCAGGAGATCAACGACGCGCAGAACAGGCGGCTCACGATCGAGCAGAACACGATTGCCGTTAAGTCCGTGCTTGCCGACGCAGAATACCAGGTTGACCGGACGGAGCTCGCGTACCGTCGCGATTCCGCACTTGTTCTCAAGAAGCTTATCCCCGAACACGATTATCTCCTGTCAAAGTACGAGTACGAATCATGGATCAGACGGCGAGCACTCGCACGGGAGAACTTCCATCAGGATTCCCTGATGCGCGTCAACCAGTTGTCCCAGCTCGATGGATCGGTCACAAGACTTCAGGCGAATCTGGAAATGACAAAGCACAATCTAGAGAATCTCGTTGTCCGTGCGCCCGTTGCCGGTCAGTTGACATCGCTGAATGCAGAGATCGGTGAATCAAAGTCTCCAGGGCAGCGGATTGGCCAGATCGATGTATTGAACAACTTCAAGGTGCGCGCAGCCATCGACGAATTCTACATCGCACGGATCAATGTGGGACAAAGTGGAGATTTCGATCTGACGGGTGCAACGTATCGCCTCAAGATCACAAAAGTCTACCCCGAAGTGAAGGACGGAAGATTCGAAGTCGACATGATATTCGATGGGGCTATACCGCAAGGCATTCGCCGCGGTCAGACCCTGCAGGTCCGACTGGAGCTTGGCGATCTTTCAGAAGCGCTCCTCGTCCCAAGAGGAGGGTTCTACCAGAAAACGGGCGGTCAGTGGGTCTATGTCGTGGACAAGTCGGGAAATTTCGCGGTGAAAAGGAATATCAAACTCGGTCGCCAGAATCCACAGGTCTTTGAAGTACTGGAGGGGCTTGTGCCCGGGGAGCAGGTGATCACTTCGACGTATGACAATTTCGGCGACATCGACAGGTTGGTTCTAAAAAGATAACGAAGAATAATCAGCGCATGATCGGGGAAATCGTTGTGGTGGATTACAGGGATTATGAGAGCTGGAAGAGGGCGCGATTTGCCGTTTGTTCGGTCCTGGATATGACAAAGCCTTTGTCGCAGCTCGCTGAGCATAGGGGCCTGGCTTTGGAAATCGACCATCTTTCAGTTTCGATCCTTGATAATCTGGCGAAGGGATACGAAGGGAGCGGTGATAGCACATTTCTTAAGAAAGCTCTGGAATCCGTCGATCGGTTGGATAGTGCATTGCATCGTGCCTCCGAACGACAAGCACTGACAAACTCCACTTCGCATCGCCTGCAGCGGCAACTCAAGGGAGTGCGGTGGTGCATTGCAGAAAACAAGACATAGGAACATAGAGTAGTTGTGAGCACACACTAAGGAGAGACGAATGATCAAAACCAATGGCCTCAAAAGAACGTACACCACCGATGAGGTGGAAACCACCGCGTTGAACAACGTCAACGTCGAGATCAAAGAAGGAGAGTATGTGGCGATCATGGGACCGTCGGGATGCGGCAAGTCGACACTCCTGAACATCCTCGGATTGTTGGACAATCCCACCGATGGGGAGTATTATTTCCTGGGGCAGGAAGTCTCGAAGTTCACAGAACGCCAGCGGGCGAATATGAGGAAGGCGAACATCGGATTTGTGTTCCAGAGTTTCAATTTGATTGACGAGCTCACGGTTTATGAAAACGTCGAACTTCCGCTCTTCTATCTTGGGGTCGTAGCGCCGGAACGTGAAAAAAGAGTCAACGAGGTTCTTGAACACATGCAGGTCATGCATCGCAAAAACCATTTTCCTCAACAGCTTTCGGGCGGTCAGCAACAGCGCGTTGCCGTTGCCAGGGCAATCGTTGCCAAGCCGAAGCTTATCCTCGCAGACGAACCGACAGGAAACCTTGATTCTGCCCACGGTAGTGAGGTTATGAAGCTCCTTACCGAGTTGAATGAAACCGGGACGACGATCGTGATGGTCACGCACTCCACGCATGATGCTGAATACAGCCATCGCACGATCAATCTCTTCGACGGTCACGTGGTGACGGAAAACATCAAAGAGCAATTCCACGTGTGAGGGAGGGAATCGGACCATCGGGTGATCTGGTCATCAGGCGATCTAGCCAACGGGAGATTTGATCATCCAGGAGCTATTAGAGGATCCATGATTTCGAACTATTTCAAGATCGCGCTCAGAAATATACTCAAGCGCAAAGGTTACTCGCTCATCAACATCATCGGATTGGCGATTGGAATGAGCTGTTTCGTGCTGATTTCCTTTCTTGTCTGGGATGAGTTCTCGTTTGACAGATTCAATGAACACGCCGGTCGCATTTACCGGCTGACACTCGATGCGCAAGTCGGCGAGAAGTTGTTCCTCACTGCCAAAAGCAGTGGGCCTTTGAGCCGGAGCTTGAGAGAAACTGTGCCCGGAGTGGAGGAGGCAACGAGGATCCGCGTCGTCGGTGATCATTCGATGCGTTTTGGAGACCGCTCGTTTACCGAATATCGCCTCTACCTCGCCGATTCGTCACTCTTCCGGATATTCAGCTTTTCCGTCGTTGAGGGGGATGAAAGCTCTTTTCTGACGCAACCGAGCACCATCGTCATAACGGATCTGATGGCGCGGAAGTACTTCGGCGACACACCGGCGCTTGGCAAGACACTGATCATGGACGGAAACGTCCCCTATATGGTGTGTGGAGTGGTAAAGCCGCTCCCCTCAGCTTCTCACTGGCATTTCAATTCGTTGGTCTCTTCGTGGCCGCGCCCAATTGATGATGAAGGATATTGGATCGGGAACAGCTGGTACACCTATGTCCTCCTTAAGTCAGGCGTCCCGGCCAGACAGGCAGAGAGTGCGTTCCACTCCGTTGTGGAAGAGCACGTTCGCCCCCTGCTGATGCAGGTGTTCGGTACCGACTGGAAAAATCTGGCCTCGACAGGAATGCATTATCGGTATCGTTTTCAGCCTCTGACGGACATCCACCTCTATTCTCACCTCGACGAGGAAATTGAACCTACCGGGGCAATTTCTACAGTGACCATGTTCATCATGATCGGTGTCCTTATCCTGGTCATCGCCTGCATCAATTTCATGAACCTCAACACGGCCCGCTCAGCTCATCGCGCCAAAGAAATCGGTGTGCGCAAGGTTCTCGGCTCGCAGCGTAGTCAACTGGTGCTCCTGTTCCTGAGTGAGGCAATCCTCCTGACGTTCTTTGCAATGATCCTGAGCATGGGGGTCGTCGAGCAACTGCTCCCTTCGATGAGCGCATTCATCGGCAAACAGCTCTCCTTCAGCGCAATGGGGGCGCCTGCAATCGTGGGCGGGGCTTTGGTGCTCGTGCTTGTCGTCGGACTCATGGCAGGGAGCTATCCTGCGTTCGTGCTCTCCTCGTTCCAGCCAGTAAAGGTCCTCAAAGGTGAAATGCGGAGCGGCATGCGAAGCAGTCGGCTTAGGGGATTACTTGTGCTGACACAGTTCACGATATCTATAATATTGATCGTTGGAACCATCGTGATCTACAGGCAGCTGCGCTACGTCCAGTCCAAAGATCTTGGCTTCGACAAAGACCAGATGCTGGTTATTGACAACACATGGCTTCTCGGCAACAAGACTGAGAGCTTCCGGGAGTTGATGCTCAAGAGGCCGGGCGTCCTCGGTGCGGCGTATACACAGAACCTTCCCGGCAACGACATTAATAGCGGTGCATACCGCGCCGAAGGAGGCGATAAGAGCAAGCTGATGATGTTCCGGCAGCTTTGGGCGGATTTTGAATTCCTTCCGATGATTGGCATTAAGCTGCGCGAAGGAAGATATTTTTCTCGCGAGATCGCGTCCGATTCGACATATTCGGTTATCATCAACCAGGCTGCTGCGAAGGCTCTCGGTTACAGCCAGCCGGTTGGACGAACGGTCACCGGGTTCTTCGGCCTCGGGGAACGGGCGATGAAAATCGTTGGAGTCACAGATGACTTCCACTATGAGCCGCTTCACCTTCCGATTCTTCCGACGGTGATCATGGTTTCTCACGGTCACCCGACAAGGATTGTGCTTAAGGTTCATGGGAACATTCCCGAAATCAGGCGCGATCTTAATGAGCAGTGGACCGCGATCAGCGGCGGGCAGCCGTTCACAGCGTATTTCCTGGATCAGCAGCTCGAGACCTACTACCGCCGCGATGAAGCAGAGGGAATGTTGTTTGCTATTCTTTCCTCGGTCGGAATACTCATTTCCTGCCTCGGACTCTTGGGGCTGACAATGTATGCAGCGGAACAGCGGACGAAGGAACTCGGCATCAGAAAGGTTCTTGGAGCGAGTGGTTCGAGCCTTACGGTCCTCCTGACGAAGGAGCTGGTCGGCATAGTTCTACTTGCCAATCTCATCGCCTGGCCGATTGCCTATTTCGCGATGAATCGTTGGCTTCAGGATTTCGCATATCGAGTCGAGATTGGCTGGTGGGTGTTTGCCCTGGCAGGGAGTGTTGCTCTTCTCATCGCGATCTTGACGATCAGTTATCAAGCAATCAAAGCGGTGCGCGCCAATCCCGTGGATGCTCTGAAGTATGAATGAAGGAAGCTATCAGCTATCAGCTATCAGCTATCAGTGGTCAGTTGTCAGCTAACAGCCAATAGCTAACGGCTCGATGCTGACTGCTGAACGCCGACAGCCCGATCACCAACGAACTAGCAAAGGTTCCATGTTTTCCAATTACTTCAAAGTCGCTCTACGTAATCTCGTCCGCAACAAGAGCTACGCCATCATCAACGTGCTTGGGCTCTCCGTGGCGTTTGCATCCTGCATTTTGACCTTTCTCTTTGTCCGCAATGAGTACAGCGTCAATAGAGTCATTCCGGATTGGAGCAGAGTATGCCGTATTGGAAGCGATTGGAGACAGAAGGATAGGGGCATCCCGGAAACTACACTCGCGCCAGTAGGTCCGATAATGGCGAGTGCATATCCAGAGATTGAGGCGCAGGCCAGGCTCTATCTGATCTCCGCAACGATTCACGCCGGTCAGTACAATTTCAAAGAGGATGTTATAGTGACCGATTCATCCTTCTTGAATGTATTCAAGTTGCCTCTTGTGTCTGGTAATTGGAGGAATGCCCTTGAACATCCACTCTCGGTCGTTATCACGGATGAATTGGCCAACAAGATCTACGGCTCCGTCGATGTTCTCGGCAAAACACTGATGTTTGATGTGTGGGGGGGAGGGCAGAGAGAGTACGTTGTTACTGCTGTGCGAAAGAAGGTAGTCCACAACTCTATCACGAACTTTCGCGGAGACGACTATAACCTTATTGTTCCCTTTAATTCGACGGGAGATTTTATCAACGCGAAAGCAGGACTCTCTTGGGATAGCCGTTACATTCTCACGTATGTAAAACTCATGCCTGATGTTCGCGAAAAGGAACTACAGGAAAAGCTGAATTCCTTCATCGACACGTTCGCGCCACCACAATATCATGGTCAGTTGCGTCTGAGATTGGAGCCTCTGTCGAGAATATATCTTGACGACGATAATGGGAGTGCCCGTCGCCTTTGTTCAATTCTAACGATCGTGGCATCACTCATACTTGTTATCGCGTGCGTCAATTTCATGAATCTCACGATGGCTCGGTCGCTTCCCCGCGCAAAAGAGATTGCGGTGAAGACTATCTTGGGAGCATCACGAGGACAATCGATCTTTCAACTGCTAGCCGAGTCCTTTGTTATCTCTTTTGGTGCAGCGGTCCTTTCTGTTTCAATAGCAGAGACTGGCCTGCAGAGTTTTCTTCAGCTATTCGGCAGGTCGCTTGTTCTTGATGTGTGTTGGGACCTGCAAACGATATCGTTTGTGGGAACGATGACTGTTCTCGTTACAGTTGTTGCTGGTGGGTACTCTGCAATCCTACTCACGTTGCCTAAGCCGGTAAATGCTCTGAGGGGGCTTGTCTTTTTTAGAAAATCGGGTACTAATATTCGACCTGTTCTCGTTATCCTGCAATTCGCTGTTGCCATAATTCTCCTAATACTTGTGAATTTGATATCCCGTCAACTATCATTCATAACCGATCGGAACCCGGGATTTGACGACAAGGATGTTCTCGTGATTGATTCTGTCCCGAGAGAATGGAATGCAGGAGGCGTCACGAAAATGGCCGCAGTGGAGAATCAGTTGAGAGCTATTGCAGGGATTACCTCAGTCAGTCTTTCTTTCGATACCCCCACCTACACCGTTGCAAACTCGATAGGCTTACGGCTCGCTTCGTGGAGCAGTCAACAATCGATCAGCCTCCCGCTATATAACGTGGATGAATCTTTCGCGGATACCTATGGCATCGTGATGAAGGAGGGGAGGTTTTTTTCACCGCATCACCCTACGGACTCGAGCGGCATAGTACTGAACGAGTCCTGCGTTTCCAAATTGGGGTTAAATGATCCAGTAGGTGCTACAGTTGTTGGGTCAAAGGGCGAACCGCTTCGTGTCATCGGTGTCGTAAAGGATTTTAATTTCGAGTCCCTGCACACTGCGATACGGCCGCTTGCGTTTCTCTGGATAGGAAACGCACACATATACAGATCTATTTCACTAAAGTTGCACGGTGCGAACATCTCTTCGTTGATAGGTCAAATTCAGCGCAAATGGGAGGAAATACTCCCGAGCGCGCCGTTCAATTATTACTTTGCGAGTCAGCGCATCAGTGCATTCTACGCGGCCGATCGACAACTGAGGAACGTCTTGAGGCTAGCCGCCGCCTTAGCTCTTCTTATTGCTTCGATGGGAATCTATGGTCTCGTGTCCCTGAACGTGGCGCAACGCACCAAGGAGATCGGCATCCGGAAGGTTCTTGGTGCGTCGATCCGTGATATTCTTCTGGTCTTTACGAGAGACACCATAAAGTGGATTTTGATTGCCAATGCAGTAGCGTGGCCGGTAGCATACTACATGATCCTCAGTTGGCTTGCGGGCTTCGCTTACCGAACTGAAGTGAGCCCGTGGATATTTGCATTGTCGGGAACACTGGCGATGTTCGTTGCTCTTGTAACAATTGTCTCTCATGTGATCAGGGCGGCGACGGCAAATCCCGTTGAGGCACTGAGGTATGAATGAATAAGTTGAATGATCTGGCCATCGGGAGATCTGATCATCGGGTGATCTGGCGATCGGGAGATGCCCCATTTCAAGACAGTCAGATGAATCCCCGAACAGGTCCTTCGGACGATGAGCAGATAACCTGATAGCAGGAACCATCATAGGGCTTGTGTTATCCAACTATCTCATGAGCTGAATGCTAAGTGCTGATGACAGTAAGTTAAACAGGCACGGAGAAAGTCTATGATTAGCAACTATTTGAAAGCTGCCTTCAGAAATCTCTGGATGCACAAAGGGTATTCTTTTATCAATATCGCAGGACTCTCTATTGGCCTGGCGTCGAGCTTTATCATCATGCTCTACTCACTCAACGAGCTGGGCTACGACCGATTCAACACAAACCTCGATCGCATCTTCTTGGTGACGACGGAAAATCCCGACCTCAAATGGACGGAGCCGAGCACCCCGTTCGTCCTGGGACCGGCACTGAAAGACCAGTTTCCGCAGGTCGAACAGTTCGCACGCTGGATGAAGAGTTTCTGTCCGTTTAAATACAAAGACAGAAGCTTTGACAATGTGGCTTGTATATCCTCGGACACTAGTATATTCAAGATCCTGACTCTGCCTTTGAAGGAGGGGAGTCTGCGAAATATCTCGGCTGAAAGGAACTTTGCCGTCATCAGCAGTGAGATGGCGCAAAAGGTTTTTGGCGATAGAGATCCCATCGGAGAGATTATTACAGTCAACTGGCGAGGGGAGTCATATGATCTCAAAGTTTCCGCTGTGATGTTGGATATTCCGCGGACTTCCACGTTCCGAGCCGACCTCATCGTGCCGTTGTCCATCGGTGAGAAGTGGATGAGCACCAATTGGAGTAAGTTCGTAAAAGATCCCCTGGAATCTTGGAACCTGAAGATCGCGCCGACCTACGTGTTGTTAACTCCGTCAAGCGTGGCGAGCGATCTTGAGAATCAATTGGCTTCGTTCTCAAACGCTCATACCGACGCGAACATCAAGTCACGATTCCATTTGCTTCCGCTGAAGGAAATCTATTTTCGCTCATCCGGTTTTGTCAACAATCGTTTCCCGGCAGGGGATATTACGAATGTCTATGTGTACTCGACCATAGCGATCCTGATCCTCCTTGTCGCGTGCATCAACTTCGTAATTCTCAGCACGGGAAGGGCAAGCGTTCGCACAAAAGAGATCGCGGTCAGAAAGGTCATCGGTGCCACAAGGTTCGATCTCATGAAACAGGTGATGATGGAATCCGTCATGGTCTCGCTTCTCTCTCTGCCCGTGGCATTACTCTTAGTCGAATTGTTCCTGCCATCGTTAAGTCGCCTCCTGGGCAGAGCGTTGCCGGCAAGCAGCTTTCACAATCTGAATTCCCTTTTCCTTTTCGCAGGCGTCACTTTAGTAGCCGGGATCCTGGCCGGGAGCTACGTTTCGTTTTATCTCTCTGGTTTCCGCCCAATGGACATTTTGCGAAACAAACTCAGTACGGGAGGTTCCAAAGCGACATTGCGCAAGATCATGATCGCCATACAAATGGTGATTTTCGTTGGATTGATCACAGCTTCGATAACGATCTACCAACAAGTGCGCTATTTCCACAATAAGGACATGGGGTTTGACAAAGAGGATTTGCTGGTGTTTTCTACTGAGAACCGCAACTTAGGGCAGACGCTCGAGACGTTTAAAGCCGAATTGAAAAGCGATCCATCAATCACAGACGTCTCGGGCACATATCTTCTGCCCGGATCGGGGGGAGGTGGGTTCAGCATGGTTCCGGATAAATCGGACCCGACAAAAAAGATTTCTTATCAAGGTGTCTCTGTTGACCGAGATTTCATTGAAACAATGAAGATGAAATTGGTGTACGGGAAAAGTTTTGCACAATCGACGCTTGAAGAATCGAAGAGCGCGGTTATTCTGAACGAGTCTGCAGTAAAGGTGTTTGGGGTCGTGGATCCTTCGCAAGAGTTGGTCAACGGTCAACGGATCCTCGGCATTGTCAAGGATTTCAACATGCATTCACTTCGCGAGGCGATTGCTCCCATCGTCATTAATTGCAGTACGGAATTTGTGATGGAGATTGCCGTCAGGGTCCGGCATTCCTCTGACGTATCGAAGACCGTGAGCCTCATAGAGTCAAAGTCGAAACCGTTCAACAACGGGAAACCGATGGAATACCAGTTCTTTGACGACAGACTGGACGATCTCTATGGCAATGACTACAGATTCGCGGAGATGATCGGATGCTTCACAGCGTTGGCAATTGTCATCGCTTGCCTTGGACTCTTTGGGGTGTCGCTCTTTGTGATTCAAACCAGAGTGAAAGAAATAGGAATACGGAAGGTGATGGGGGCCTCGGTTGGCACCATCTTCTATCTTGTTGCGAAGGAGTTTATTGCCCTGATCTTGATCGCGACCATCGTATCGACACCAATTACGATTTACTTCATGAATGGCTGGCTTCAACACTACGCATACAAGGTGAGCGTGGATGCGTTTGTAGTTATCTTCGCATTGCTGGCCGCAGTGTGCATCGTGTTAGTGACAATTGGGTATCAGGCAATAAAAGCTGCGACGGCAAATCCGGTTGAGGCTCTTCGTTACGAGTAGTGAAGAGCCGAAATCCCGTTCTACGGGATGGAAGCGCTGAGATATGAATGACGCGAGCTATTAGCCGTTAGCGATTAGCTAATAGCCAACGGCTGACAGCTGATCGCTGAATGCCGATCACTGTTAGCTTGCAGGTAAGTGTGGCCGGTTGGCAGGAATCGAGGAAGATTGGGGGCCCGATTTTGACCAAATCAGGGAGAACAATCATGATCGGAAGCTTCGTGAAATCCGCTCTGAGAAACCTCTGGATACACCGGGGTTTCACATTCATCAATATCGCAGGACTCTCCGTCGGTCTTGCGTCAAGTTTCATCATCATGCTCTACGCGATCAATGAACTGAGCTATGACGCGCACAACGACAATCTTAGCAACATCTACTTGGTGACCGCTGAATGGGCTAGCCCGCCGTCAACCGCGCTGTTCACACCGTTTGTGGCAGGGCCTGCACTAAAAGGGGAATATCCAGAGGTTCAGGAATTTGCGCGGTTCATGAGGGGCTCTCCCTCCATCAAATACAAAGACAAAAGTTTTGAACGGTCCCACTGTCTCTGTGCCGACCCTTCAATTTTCCGGATACTTACTCTTCCCGTTGAGTCAGGAAGTCTCGAAGGAATTGCTACCGAACGAAATTTCGCCGTCATCAGCAACCAGATGGCGCACAAGATCTTCGGCGACGCCAACCCCATTGGAGAAATCATCACGGTCAACTGGCTCGGAAAGCCGTACGATCTGAAAATCGGTGCAGTCATGAAAGACATTCCGCAGACTTCTTCCTTGAGAGCCGAAGTCATCATGCCGCTCTCCGTCGCGCAGGAGTGGTTCACCAGGCTACTCGGTCCGCAGGCAGGGAACATGTTTGAATCTTGGTCAACGCCGTCGTTCCCAACGTTCGTCCTGCTATCCCATTCAACGTCCCAAGCCCAGCTTGAGACCATGATGAAGTCTTTTTCAAAACGCCACGTCAATGCCGGCGTCGGGCCGCAATTCCATCTGTTTCCCATGAAAGATCTCTATTTCCACTCGTCGACCCTGAGCGGCAACCCCTTCCCGTCAGGCAATATCTCGACTGTCTATGTCTATTCCGCTATTGCCATACTTATTCTCCTCATCGCGTGTTTCAATCTAGTCATCCTCAGCACAGGGAGGGCGAGTGTCCGCACAAAAGAAATCGCGGTGAGAAAAGTCGTTGGTGCATCACGGCTCGACCTCATGAAACAAATCATGCTCGAATCGCTGCTGGTCGCCGTTCTTTCCTTGCCAATCGCTTTGGTCTTTGTTGAGTTGTTTCTCCCAACCTTGAGCCAACACATGGGAAACCGGCTGCCCGAAACGTTCTTCCATGGCCTGAAGTACCTGATCCTCTTCTCAGGTATTACTCTTTTGGCGGGGGTGCTTTCCGGGAGCTACGTATCCTTCTATCTGTCCGGCTTTAGTCCAGTAGACATTCTGCATAGCAAGGCCAGTACGGGAGCTTCGAAGGTAACGCTGCGGAGAATCATGCTTGCTATTCAAATGGTCATCTTCGTCGGGCTTGTGACCGCATCTCTGGCGATTTACAGGCAGGTGGACTACTTTCACAGCAAGGATATGGGATTCGAGAAGGAGGATTTGATTGTGCTCGCGAGCCACAGAATCAGAGTTGGATCAACTTCCGATCCTTCGAGGTTTGACATCACCAGGTTTGAAACCTTCAAGTCTGAGCTTCTCTCGAATCCTTCCATCACAGGTGTGACCGGCGCTCAACATCTTCCCGGAAGGGACGGGGGCAAATCCAGTATCATTGCGCTCAAATCCGATCCATCGAGGAAGGTTAATTGCGAGGAGCTCTCCGTTGATCGCAATTTCATTGAGACCATGAAGATGCATGTCGTATATGGAAAGAGTTTTGCCGAGGTGGCACCTGAAGAATCGAGGCATTCGGTCATCGTGAACGAATCCGCAGTGAAGGCCTTCGGATTTTCCGATCTCTCAAAGGAGACGATCAGGGATCAACGGATTCTCGGTGTCGTCAAGGATTTCAACATGCGTTCGTTGCGCGAACCCATTTCCCCAGTGATTATCCAATGCGATACTTCAGAACGGAACGAAATTGCTGTCCGGGTGCGCCATGGTGCCGACTTGTCCAAAACTCTTGGCTTTGTGCTCGCTAAGTCATCGATGTTCAACGACGGAGGACCCATGAGCTTTGAATTCTTCGACGATCGATTGGACGATTTCTATTCCAGCGACTATCGATTTGCCCGAATGATCGGCTATTTCACAGCGTTGGCCATGTTCATCACGTGTCTCGGATTGTTCGGAGTCTCGCTCTTCGTCATTCAGATGAGAACGAAGGAGATCGGGATCAGAAAAGTGATGGGTGCCTCAGTCGGTACCGTTCTTTTCCTGGTAGCGAAAGAATTCATCATCCTGATATCAATTTCGACAATTATCGGCTTGCCGATAGCGGCATATTTCATTAATGGCTGGCTGGAGAACTATGCTTACAGGGTCGCCGTGGATGCTTCTTTAGTATTGGCCACCCTCTTGGCTGCAGTTGTTGTCGTTCTGGCCGCAATCAGTTATCAGGCGCTCAGAGCCGCTACTGCGAATCCGGTCGAAGCATTGAGATACGAATGAGGCCAGCAATTAGCTTTTAGCGGTTAGCTAATAGCTGAAAGCTGAGAGCTGAATGCAGGATTGGTTAATTGGTGATTGGTTAGATGGTTGATTGGTCAAATAGTTAGTTGGTTCGTTTGTTGCTTCGATTGATGGTCAGATCACCAGATGGCCCGACGGCCCGATAAACCAAGAACTACCAGAGGACATATGTTCTCCAACTATCTCAAAATCGCCGCGAGGGTTCTGTTTCGGCATAAGCTCTATACGTTCATCAATGTGTTCGGACTTTCGCTCGGCATCGCATGCTGTATTCTTATTCTCTTGTTCGTACGAAATGAATTGTCGTATGATACGTTTCATTCGAATGGGGACTCGATCGTTCGCGTACTCCAGGTGAATGCGAAGTCGAATAAGGAAACAGACTACTCGGCATACGTTCCGATGCCGCTCGCTCCCGCCTTACGCTCCGAATATCCCGAGATTAGGCACGCAGCCAGGTTTGCCACCGGGGGAACGATCATCACACGTGGGGAAAAGTCGTTCTCGGAAACGGTCCTGTACACCGACCCGGAAGCCTTTTCAATGTTCGATTTCAAATTCATTGAAGGAAGCGGGTCAGCGGTGCTCCGAAATCCAAACGACATCGTGCTGACAAGAGAGATGGCAGTGAAGTACTTTGGTCAGGATGACCCTCTTGGAAAACAGTTGTTGGTTCGTACGCGAGAGAGGGAGGAGCCGTTCGTCGTTGTCGCTGTTACGGAAGCGATGCCGGCGAATTCATCTCTCCAGTTCGATTTCCTGGCCAACGTAACAAAGAAATTCATGTACGAGACTCTGAAGGACCGATGGACTTCGTCCAACGGATCCGCTTACCTTCAGCTTGCCCCGGGAACGAAGGCGCATGATCTCGAGCTGAAACTCCAGCCATTTGTTGAAAAGCACTTCGGCGAGATCGTCCAGAAGCGCCAGAACAACGGGATCCTGAGCAAAGATCCGAATCCGCTTCATCTGGAATTGCAGCCTCTTACACGAGTGCATTTGGACACAAAAGTCATCTCGACATGGGAAGGGAAGGGAAACCCTTCCTACTCGCTGATCCTTGGCGGCGTTGCGATCCTGGTGATGACCATCGCATGTATCAACTTTGTTACGCTCGCCATCGGAAGGTCCGCTAACCGGGCAAAGGAAGTTGGAATGCGCAAGGTGCTGGGCGCCTATCGGACTCAGCTCATGAGCCAATTCTGGGGTGAGGCACTTCTTCTCGCCACGCTTGCGATGGGATTGGGAATCGTACTGGCCGAACTTTTCCTTCCCACGTTCAGCCAGCTCGTAGGAAAGCGGCTTGTGCTCTCGCTGACCGATGTCGGGCTTGTCGGTGGTTTGGTGGGGCTACTGCTCCTTATTAGTGTTGCTGCCGGCAGCTATCCAGCACTGGTATTGTCGAAGTTCGAACCCGTGGAGGTTCTCAAGGGAAGGTTTCGAATTGGAGGCAAAACCCTCTTCACGAAGTGTCTGGTCGTGTTTCAATTCGCGCTTTCAATCTTCCTGATTTGCGCTGCTTTGGTTCTCTCGGACCAGATCCGTTTCATGATTACTTCCAACCTCGGCTTTCATGCCCAGCAGGTGGCTGTTCTCCCAACGTTCGCCAATGGGCCCAATGCAGAGCAACTATCCGATCGATTCCGCACGCGCGTTCAGGAATATCCGGACATTCTTTCGGTCTCGGCAACAAGCGGAGCATTTACGCACGGATACGACATCAGCGGGTTTCAGTACAACGGGGAGCAGAAAAGCTCGTTCGTGTACCGCGTCGACGATACGTATCTCGAGACGTTGCAGATACCTCTTGTCGAGGGAAGAAATTTCGTCAAAGGGAGCACGAACGATCGTGATCATGCGATGATTGTGAACGAAGCCTTTCTCCGCAGCATGGGTTGGTCCTCGCCGGCAGTTGGGAAGAGGCTTGTGGGAGCCGACGACGAGATGCTAGCGCAGTTGAATGTCATCGGCGTTGTGAAGGATTTTCATTTCAGATCATTCAGAGAAGAAATACGTCCTGCGATGATGTTCATGAGGACTGACTGGCCGCTGGATGACATTTTGATCCGCATGGCTCCTGCAAAGATCCCGGAGACGGTTGAATATCTCCGGCAGGTGTGGAGAGAGCTGAGTCCGAATACACCGTTTCAGCTGACGTTCATGGATGAGGATTTCCAAAGACTGTATGAAGGTGAGATGAAGTGGGCGCGGATTATGACCTACTCGACGCTGTTCGCAGTGTTTCTCGCTTCACTCGGGTTATTTGGACTTGCGACCCTGGCCGTCACCAACAGAACGAAAGAAATGGGGATCCGTAAAGTGCTGGGGGCTTCGGGAATCGGGATGATCAAGCTGGTCTCTATCGACTTTCTCAAACTTGTCCTGATTGCGAATCTCCTTGCCTGGCCTGCGGCGTACTTCGCAGCGTCGAAATACCTCGAGAATTATGCGTACCGCATAACGCTGACACCCTGGCTGTTCCTTCTGGCGGGACTAGGTGCTATGGTTATTGCGTTCGTAACGATCGTGGGTCAGATCGTGAGGGCGGTGCGGGCGAATCCGGTGGAGGCGTTACGGTATGAGTGAAGAGGGCAATCAGAAGCAGCCGACATTTGGTTAATTGGTTAAATGGTGAGTCGCTTCGACGGTGCGATGACCCGATATTACCAGAACGATAAGGAGTCTCATGTTTACCAACCATCTCAAGATCGCGCTTCGCTATTTCTTCCGGCAGAAGACCTATTCCATTATCAACATCCTCGGTCTGGCTGTAGGCATCGCGGCGACGCTGCTCATCCTCTCCTACGTCGAATTCGAACTCAGTTATGACAATTTTCAGAAAAATGGCGGAAGCCTCTATCGGATTTCTGTGATGACCACGAAGGAGGGGAAGGTGCTTGGTGACGGGCCGCAGTTTACCCCGCCGATTGGTCCTGCAATGTTGACGGAGTTTCCCGAAGTCGAAAATTTCGTTCGCATCTCGAATTTTGGCGAAGCAACGTTCACAGCCGGTAACAATGTCCTGCGCGTTTCCGATATCACCTACGCTGACACATCGTTCTTCGACCTGCTTTCTTTCCAGCTCGTAGCTGGCGATCCGAGGCGCGTCCTTGTTGAGCCGTATTCAATTGTTCTCACGGAACAGGCTGCGCTCGGGCTGTTCGGAGGCAGCGATCCGATCGGGAAGATGGTCAAAGCGGACAATAAAGACCTCTTCAAAGTAACAGGGATTGTGAAAGCACCACCGGCGAATTCGCACATCCAGTATGGTGCCCTTGTTTCGTTCGCCACGCTCTACAAGAATCCGAATCTTTTTCTGGACTGGAACGGGGGAAACCGTTACATCACGTACCTCAAGCTTCGGCCGAATGCTCTGCCGCGGGATGTAGAAGCCAGGCTGCCCGATTTCATGTGGGCTCATATCAATAGAGAGACGGCTGCCTCCGGCCTGCTCATGAAAGCGTATCTCCAACCAATGCCGCGAATCCATCTCTTCTCAGATCGGGATTCGGGTGCTCTTAGGACCAACCTCACCGTCTTTGGCCTCATTGCTCTTTTCATACTCCTCATCGCCTGCGTCAACTTTGTCAACCTCACGACAGCGCGGGTTGCCCGCCGCTCAAAAGAAATCGGTATGCGAAAGGTTCTCGGTGCAGACAGATCGATGTTGGTGAAACAGTTTCTTAGCGAATCGATACTGATCACGCTGCTCGCATCGATTGTGGCAATCGTGCTTGTGGAGATCTCTTTTCCGGTCTTTCGAAACCTCGTTGCCAAAAACCTTGATCCGTGGAGTGTTTTTGAGCCCAGGACTCTTGCCGGGCTTGTGGGGATCATCGTTGTCGTAGGAGTTATTGCCGGAAGCTACCCGGCGTTCTACCTCTCATCACTTCAGGCGGCGCAGACATTGAAAGGCCCAGGTTCTGATCCGGGACGCAAGGGGATGCTCAGGGGATTGCTCATCGTGTTGCAGTTCGGCATTTCGATCGCGTTGATCGTCTGCACGGTGATTGTTGCGAACCAACTCCACTATATGAAGAACAAAGACCTGGGTTTCAACAGGGAGAACATCCTGCGCATACCGCTTATCGGTGACGACGCACAACTCACGAGCACGTTGTTGAAGCAGGAGCTCCTGCGCGTACCGGGCGTTGTCAGCGTGTCTGCTTCATCGGATGTGCCTTACAACGACTTCACGAGCAACGGGTATCTGCCGCAGGGGGAACAAACGGTCATGATGATTCACGTCGTCGACATTGACGATGATTACTTCAAGACCTTTGGCATAAACGTCATTGAAGGCCGGGCATTTTCCAAGGATTTCCCCTCCGATCGATCCGCCTATATGGTCAACCAGACTCTTGTGCGAACGCTTGGCTGGAAGAACCCGATTGGAAAGATGATCATACGCGATAATGCACATTCGATCATCGGCGTCGTGAAGGACTTCAACTATGCGAAGCTCAACAGCCCCGTCGAGCCGTTGATCCTGACGCAACAACCCTGGAGAGGGCGGTATGATTTTCTTTCAGTCAAGATCCAATCGCCGAATGTCGCGGCGTCTGTTGAAGCGATCGGCAAGGTCTGGAGCTCTCTCGTTCCGTCGACTCCTTTCCAGTACGCGTTTCTGGACGAGGAATTTGACCGTCTCTACAAATCAGAGGAACGATTTGAACAAACGTTCCTCACGTTTTCGGCTCTCGGTATCTTCATAGCCCTCATGGGCTTGCTGAGCCTGGCTTCGTTGTCAACCGAACAGCGGACGAAAGAGATCGGCATCCGGAAGGCACTTGGTGCATCGGCGCTGAGCGTCACAGGATTGCTCTCGGGCTATTTCCTCAAATGGGTCCTCGTGGCGAATGTCCTTGCCTGGCCAGCGGCTTACTACTTCATGTCCCGATGGCTGGAGGATTTCGCATATCGTATCGATATTACAGTGTGGCCCTTTGTCGCGGCCGGGGCGATCAGTATTGTCCTTGGCTGGCTCAGCGTCAGCTTCCAGACAATCAGGGCCGCGATGACGAATCCGGTTGAGGCGTTGAGGTATGAATGAGAGGGAGTATGCGAGTGGTAAGAAACAAGTATGAAAGTAGGAGGAAAGTGGAAGGCAGTAAACAGTAGGCAGTAGGCAGAAAACAGACTGTGCGCACATCTCTCGGCTCAGGGCAGGAAGATGATAGCCCAGAAGTGATGGAAATGTGGAGCGATGAGATGTTGCATTGTCAGCAAATGGGACGATTGACCTTCGGCCCAACAAGCGAATTAACTAACCGACCAATTCACAAGTTAGCTGCATTTGTCTCATTATGTTCACCAACTTCTTCAAAGTCGCTGCTCGCACTTTGCTTCGTCATAAGCTGTACTCGGTGATCAACATTCTGGGACTATCCATCGGGATTGCATGTTGCATGTTGATCGTGCTGTTTGTCATGCAGGAGTGGTCCTATGATTCTTACTACCAAAACGCGGATCGGCTGTTCAGAGTAGTCACCGAAACAAAGTCGCCAGATGGTGAAGACCGGATCGGTGCAAATCAATCGATGCCTCTGGTGCCTGCAATGATTGCGGAATTTCCGGACATTGCTCTCGCGACCAGATGGAGCTGGAGTCAGGGGATCGTTTCTCACGAAAATAAAGTGTTTTCAGAGTATTTGACATTCGCGGATCGAGCGGCTCCCTTGATGTTCGACATGCATTTCCTTGCTGGCAATCCCGAGCATGCGTTGACGGAGCCGGACAACATTGTCATAACGAAGAAGATGGCCAATAAGTATTTCGGACGGGACGATGCTTCGGGGAGCCGGCTCACCATAGCAATGAGTAACAAGACACGAGACTTTGTTGTCAGCGGAGTCGTGGAAGAGATGCCATCGAATTCAAGCCTCTCCTTCCATTTCCTTCTGCCTTTCGTGATGCATCCAATGTATGACCTGCTGAGCCAAAACTGGTATCGCAGAGATTATTCGAACTCTGTGTTTGTGCAGCTTGGGAAGGACTTCACCCCGACAGGGCTGGAGTCCAAGATGGCCCCATTCATAAGTAAGTACTTGGGCAACGTCATAAAGGCGGAAGAAGATAGAGGTCTCTTGGGTCACGATCCCCACGTGTATCAGATCATGCTGCAGCCGTTGAAGGATGTTCATCTAAACACAAGGGTTCACCCTACGCAAGAACCAGTGAGCGACCCAACCAAATCATATGTTTTAGCTGGACTCGCATTCTTGGTGCTCGCCATTGCGTGTATCAATTTCACTATTCTGACCATCGGCCGGGCCACAACCCGGACAAAGGAAGTTGGAATTCGAAAGACCCTTGGAGGGACCAGAGTACAGCTCTTCCAGCAGTTCTTGGGCGAATCGGTGTTTTTGTGTTTCTTTTCCCTACTGGTGGCTATTATTTTTGTTGAGCTATCTCTTCCAATCTTCAACCGGCTTGCCGCAAAAGAACTCACCCTCGACTTTCGAACCAGCAAATTGTTCTTTCTCTATCTTCCGGAATTACTCGTGTTTGTTGGGGTACTCGCAGGAGGCTACCCGGCGTTGTTTCTATCGCGCTTAACGCCGGTTGAAATCCTCAAGGGGAAGTTCAGAATACGCGTGGGCAACATGTTGACGAGGTGTCTTGTCGTCCTGCAATTCGGCATCGCTATCGCCCTTATTGTCGGATCGTTGGTCGTATCTCGACAACTGCAGTATGTGATGACGAGGAATCTCGGCTACGACCCTCACGCGGTGCTCGAAATACCATTCACCGGAGTCCCGCTCGACAAAAGGGATCAGATCACTGAACTGTTGCGGACGCGGCTTGCGGCTATCCCGCAGGTAATGAGCGTTTCAGGAGAGAGCGGCACGTTCAACATGAGTGTCGGACGCCAAGGCGAGAAGAAAGAGATCTCTTTTTGCCGTGCTGATCAAGAATACATAAAGACGATGGGAATCCAGCTCCTTGAAGGACGTAATTTTGATCCCGGACATGTATCGGATTTGGAAGACGCGGCAATCGTCAATGAGTCCTTCTTGGAAACAATGGGCTGGAATGGTTCAGCTCTCGATAGACGATTTCCCCGATGGTATGACGATAAACTATCCAGAGATTTCCAGGTCATTGGTGTTGTCAGGGATTTTCATTTTCGCTCGATGCATGAGGAAATCAAACCGCTGGCTCTTTTCCTGGGTCCAATTTGGCCCAAAAGTGACATTATCGTACGAATTGCACCTGCCAAGATGCAGGAGACAATTGAATTACTCAAGAATATATGGAATGAGGTAGTTCCCAACACTCCATTTGAGGCCTTGTTTGTCGATGACCGCATTAAGCGTCAGTATCAAGATGATCAGCGGTGGCAAACAATCGTATTATATGCGTCAGTCCTTGCCACAATGGTAGCATGTTTCGGGCTGTTTGGGGTAGCGACTCTCACAGGCGAAGAAAGGGGCAAGGAAGTTGGAATTCGAAAGGTTCTTGGTGCCTCGATGCCTGAAATAGCGAGACTGCTGACCAAGGAGCTAGCTGTTTTGGTGGTCCTTGCCAATCTTGTCGCGTGGCCTATTGCTTATTATGTCTTGCATGAATGGTTACAGAATTTTGCATACCGAATCAGCATCGGTATATGGACGTTTGTACTTGCTGGTCTCGTTTCGTTCGTTATCGCGTCTCTTGCTGTCTGTCTTCAGGTAATCAGGGCGGCGATGACGAATCCGGTAGAAGCGTTGAGATACGAATGAAGCATTGCGGATTGCGGATTGTAAATTGCGAACTAACGAATTCGCAATCGCCAATCACTGCTGTCCAATTAAGGGCAGTGAGTAATGCTGTAAGTTCTTTGACATTTGTTCGTTAGACGGATTTTTCGTTATAATCGATTTGAAGTTGGGCGTACCTTCCGGAGTGATTTTTTTATCGT
>JBEKOB010000066.1:0-24103 GCA_049522195.1 Bacteroidota bacterium | reverse complement strand
GCCGTTCTATTTTTATTGGAGGAAAAGAGAGAATCCAGAAGTCAGAATGCAGAATCCAGAATCTTGATTCACTCATCAATCTTCTGTCTCCTGACTTCTGGATTCTGACTCCTACATTCTGACTCCTATATTCTGACTCCTGTATTCTCCAAAGGAACTCGCTATGCTCCCCCCACTCCGTCCATCAACCCGGCTTCTGACTGATTCGTTCGCGAAGAAGATCATCGATGAAAGCTTCCTGCTGCTTGAGCGGATTGGAGTTTTCATTGAGAATGAGGAGGCGGTCAAACTGCTTCGAGGGGGAGGAGCGAGGATCGATACTTCCTCCAGAAGAGTCTTTATGCCATCCACTGTCATCGAGAATGCCCTTTCGTCAGCTCCACGAAGTATTACACTGTTTAACGCTGCCGGGGATCGATCTTTCATTGTCGGCGGTGAAGAAATCCATTTCGATCCCGGCTCTTCAGCTCTCCGCTTGTTCGATCACACCACGCAATCTGAACGCGCTCCTCAGACGCGTGACCTCATACGATTCCACAATCTCGTCGATCATTTGGACAACTTTCACTTCCAGAGCACAGGGCTCATCAGCGCCGACGTGCCGGAAGTCGTCGCCGACTGCTATCGCTTGTTCATAGCACTGCAGTACTGCTCCAAGCCCATAGTGACCGGCTTGTTTGTTGTCGATGGATTTAAACCGATGGTTGAGATGCTTTCGGCGGTAAGGGGTGGATCGGAAGAGTTGAGAGCAAGACCACTTGCGATCTTTGACGCCTGCCCGTCACCTCCGTTGAAATGGAGTAACCTCACAACGCAGAGTCTCATCAATTGTGCGAGAGCCGGGATTCCGTCCGAGCTCGTTTCGATGCCGCTCACAGGAGCGACCGCGCCGGTGACGCTTGCCGGATCGCTCGTGCAATTGACTGCAGAAAACCTTGCCGGTGTAGTGATAACACAGCTGGCAAGCCCGGGCGCGCCAGTCATTTTTGGCGGTTCCCCGTCGTGCTTTGACATGCACACGGCGCTTCCCCCCATGGGTGCAATCGAAACGATGATGCTCGATGCCGCGTACAGCCAGATTGGCAAAGCGCTCAGATTACCCACGCACGCATATATCGGACTGAGCGACTCGAAATGTGTGGATGCACAGGCGGGACTTGAAACGGGCATCGGCGCAATCCTCGGAGCGTTGGCGGGAATCAACGTGATGTCGGGAGGAGGTATGATTGACTATGAGTCGACTCAGAGCTTCGAGAAGCTTGTCATCGATAATGACATCTGCGGGATGGCCTACCGGCTCGTCCGGGGCATTGAGCAGCGCGATGAGCCGCTTGCGTTGGAATTGTTCTCGGAAACAAATGGGGAAGTCGATTTTCTTACTCACCCCCACACGCTCTTATGGCATGCACTCGAACAGAACTATCCGCAGGTGATCAATCGTGATGGATATGAAGGGTGGATCCGTACCGGTAAGCCATCATTGGCCGATCGGGCTTCACAGCAGGTCACAGAGCTTCTGTCGGAAAATCCTTCATCCCACCTCCCGGAAGATCTCCGGCGCCATCTGAAGAGCATGATGGAGTCGCACGGGAGGGAGTTCGGCGCGGAGCGTCTCCCGGATTCGGACTAGCGCTCGTTCGACTTCATCCAGTTCATTCCATCCCACTCTAAACGTACGTGAGGAGCACACCAACGTTACCTCACTCAGCGAGCCGTTCCAATCAGAGAAGTTTGCCTTTCTTTACCGTCTGTTGTAGTTTTGTTCTCGGGTGACTTTTCCTTAGTTTCGAAGAAGGAAAGACGACCGATTGTCATAAGATTCATGCGCAATAGAGGGAATAGATGTGCCCATAACCATGCACTTGAGACTTTGAACTCGAAACTTCGATGAACGATTTCAACCCAAACAAGAAAGAGTATGATCCCCGGATGCATTCTGCGGAACACATTCTGAATCAGACAATGGTGCGGATGTTCAACTGCGGTCGGGCGATCAGCGCTCACATCGAGAAGAAGAAGTCGAAATGCGACTACCGGTTTGACCGGAACCTCACGCCGGAAGAAATCGCGGCTGTCGAAAAGAAAGTTAACGAAGTGATCAGCCTCGATCTGCCCATCAAGGAGAGCTTCCTCGGACGGGATGAGGCGGCGGCCCGTTTCATGTTGTCCCGTTTGCCCGAGGACGCAGGAAATACGATACGGATCATTACAATTGGCGACTACGATGCCTGTCCATGCAGCGGAACACACGCTTCAACGACGAAAGAAATCGGACTGTTCAAGATCGGATCGACCGCATTTGAGAACGGGTTGTTGAGAGTCCGCTTCAAATTAGAGGAATAGATGCCGCTGAGGTCCATTCCAATTCACACCTTCAAGCCACCTTTCATTGCTTTTTGCATGATGCGATTCCTTTTTGGCTGCTTTCTCTTGCTCATCATCCCGGTCGCCAACACGCGGCTTGGTCAGGCTGCTCCAGCCCCACGGGGCATTCACGTTGCGCTCGTTCGGAACGTTGGCGCCTCGCGGCCAGACTCTATCGACCAGGCAAGCTTCGGAGGTGCGCTTGAGAGCATGGGATTCAGTTATTCCGTCATAGACGCGGGTGAGTTTAGGCCGACCAATCTTGACGGCATGAATCTCTTGGTCGTTCCTCATGCATCTGCGCTGACGCTGTCCCCCCTCCAATTGAAAGCGATTATGAGTAGCGTGAGGAGCGGGATGAGCCTCATCACGGATGGGCCGAGTCCGCTCCTGACGGCGTTGGGAATCGATCTTCGAAAGGCTCAACGTGTCAGCGTCGTCTTGGACCGTCTGTTGCCCGACATGACACTGCATTGGCCTGACAGACCAAGCGTGCGCTCCATTGCCGGATATCCAGGAAAACTGTCCCGTGTCCTGTATTCTGATTCTGCCTCCGGTCGTTCGCTTGGGATTGCTCTGCGTCTTGGACAAGGCGGTTGTCTCGTTCTGGCTCCTTTGTTTGACGAGCTGTCCGGTAACGGATATTCCAGATTCCCGACACTTCCGAATGCCATAGTCAGAGAATTGAATTGCCGCCCACCATTCCGGCGCAATGCACTGGATGTGTACTTCGACGCCGGATATCGATATAGTATTCCCATCGAAAGCCTTGCAGCTCTGTGGCGTGAGTGGGGCATTCGTGCAGTCCACGCTGCTGCCTGGTATTATGGCAACACACCGCCGTACGACTACAAACGACTGATTGATGCTGCTCATAAGAATGGTGTTGTCGTCTACGCCTGGCTTGAGTGGCCGCACGTCGGACCCGGATTCTGGAAACAGCATCCGGAGTGGCGCCAGAAGAATGCTCTCTTGCAGGACGCGAAGCTCGATTTTCTGCATCTCATGGATCTGCAAAACCCCGACTGCCTGAACGCAGCTCTGAACGATCTCTCTGTCCTTCTGAAAGAGGACTGGGACGGCGTCGATATTGCGGAGTTTACGATCACAGGCGCCGGAGGAGAAGCGCTGGCCGGACCAGAGCGACCGGATTATTTTGTTCCGTTTACTCCGACGGCAATCGCGGAATTCAAAAACCTCGCGGGGTATAACCCGCTGGAGCTTGAGGACTCGACATCCCGGCATTTCTGGCGACGCAATGCAGTTGCTCTCGATCAGTTCTATCGTTACCGCACCAGCGTCAACAACCGCCTGCTGCGTCAGGTCGTTGAGTTTATCACAAGGCTGAGGAAGGAAGGAAGCCGGGACTGGGAGTTGATCCACACAATCGTCGATAATTCGCTTCATCCTGAATTCGACTACCTCCTGGGGTTCGACCAGCTGTCGACACTCCGGCTTCTGAAAGAATATGGCGTGACGTTGAATGTGGAAGATCCGTACATGGAATGGCTGCAGCCGCCGGAGAGATATCGCAAGCTCAGAAGCACTCTCGTTTCGCTCGTCCCCGATCATACTTCGATGATCGACATCAATGTTGTGCCGGTTCATCCTTCGACACAACTTGGTTTTCCGAGTTCGCAAGCGACCGGGGTTGAATTCCTGCAACAACTCCAACGAGCAGGAGAACAAGGGGGACGCGTCTGCGTATACTGCGAATCATCGGTGTTCACTCAGGACTGGCAACACGTACCGCATGCGATGGCAGCGGAAGCATCGTTACGTGAGGCAAAGTCGGGATGGGAAATCAAGAGCCCGACTACAGTTGCCGTGCAAACCTTGGGGGAGGGTGAAGCTTGGATTGACGACAGACCGTGGCCCTGCCAAGGGTCGGAGGGAGTGATCATCCCGGCCGGAACACACTCACTTGCGTTCAAGCCAGCCACCGCAATTTCGGACTCAACCTCTGGTGTTCTAAGACTCCTCTTTCTCTCCGACGAGTTGCTCGGGTGCCAGGCATCAAACGCGAGGATCGAGCTCACCTATCGCTCTCCCGCACGATGTCTGCTCGCGTTCAATCATCGTCCCGCCAGGATTCTCGTCGACGGAACTTCTGCGAATCTTCCCGTGCTGGTGGGAGAGAAAGTGTTTGTCGTGGTTGCTCCTTCCGGGGAACATCGTCTGGCTGTCTCCGGAGAATAGCCAAGCTCAGTTTACGAGGTAATACGTTAGCATTGTCTGTAGCTGTATACAAACGGAAGGGACAAGAAATGAAAAAGCATCTTCTCGCAGTACTCCTTGGCTTAATGATGTCGGCCTTCTTTGTGTCGAACGCCCAACAAACATACACAGCCGCACAAGACTCGGCGATCGCGCGAGCAAAAGATTTCGTCGGGCATCTGACGAAGGGTGAACACTCGATCTGCATCGGGTTTTTTGATAGCACGATGAAAGCGGTGATGCCTCTTGAGAAGTTGAAGGAAGTGTGGGATACGGTCCTGGTTCAAGTGGGGTCGTTTAAGAAGCAACTCCGCGTCAACTACCAAAAATATAAAGTCTACGACATCGTCTTCGTGACGTGCGTCTTTGAGAAGGATACCACCGATGTGAGGGTCGTTTTGAACGAGAAGAAACAGGTCGCCGGTCTGTTCTTCTCAAAATCTCAAGCTCCGGTCGAGTACAAGGCCCCTCCGTACGTTAAGCGCGAAACATTCCGAGAAGAAGAGGTGATGGTGGGCAGTGGGAAGTGGACATTGCACGGCACGCTGACGATTCCTAAGACTGCTGAGCCTTTTCCGGCAATCGTGCTTGTCCACGGTTCAGGACCGAATGACAGAGACGAGACGATCGGACCAAACAAAGTCTTCCGTGATCTGGCATGGGGTCTCGCATCGAAGGGCATAGCCGTATTGCGCTACGAGAAGCGGACGCGGGAACATGGAACTGAGCTGATGGCGGTGAGGTCCAAGCTGACCGTAAAAGACGAGGTGATCGATGATGCACTTTCCGCGGTCAATCTCTTGCGCGGGACCAAAGGAATCGACGTCCATCGGATATTCGTGCTGGGTCACAGCCTCGGTGGTATGCTGGCACCCAGGATTGGAGCGGCAGATCCCGGGCTCGCCGGCCTCGTGATGCTGGCGGGCGCAACCCGGCCGCTCGAAGACGTAATCGTTGAGCAGACCGCCTATCTGGCTCAGCTCAGCGGTCTTTCTCAGGAACAGCAACAAGCGCAGGTGACGGCGATTGAGAAGCAGCGGGACAAAGTGAAGAAGCTGACGAAGGCCGACACGTCATCGGGCGAGGTATATTTCTCGGCTCCGCCTTCATATTGGCTCGACCTTCGTGGATACGATCCTCCCCAGGTGGCACAATCTCTGAACATGCGTATGCTGATCTTGCAGGGAGAGCGTGATTACCAGGTCACGATGAAGGACTATGAACGCTGGAAAAGCGCCCTGGGACTGAACAAGAATGTGACCTTCAAGACGTACCCGAAGCTGAACCACCTCTTCATCGCCGGCGAAGGGAAGAGTGGGCCCGCAGAGTATCAACGGGTAGGTCACGTCCAGGAGGAAGTGATTGATGACGTCGCAAGTTGGCTGATGAAGTAAGAGTTCGCATGGAAGAATGATGTGGAGTGTGTGTGGACGGTGATCGCAAAAACATTGTCGTGATCGGAGCCGGGTACGGAGGGATCACCGCGACGCTGAGGCTGTCGAACCTCTTCCGCTCAATGCCGGATTTCCGGCTTGTACTGATTGACAGGTATCCGTTTCATACACTCAAGACGCAGCTCCACGAGGCGGCTGTACACAAGAGTGAAGTCACGATCGATGTCGGCCGCATTATCCGCAAACACAACATTTCGTTCCAACTTGGTGTCGTGAATGCGCTCGATCTGGTTCACCGGTCGGTGGAGCTCGATGACGTCCATATCACCTACGAGTATTTGGTTCTCGCCATTGGAGCCCAGGCAAATTTCTTTAGTATTCCGGGGTTAGAGGAGAATGCTCTCCCTCTGCAGAGTGCTTCAGACGCGCAGAAGATCTATGAACGCATTTCGTCGTTGTGCGCCGGAGCCGTTGCGGAATCTGATCCTTCAAAGCGGAAGGAGATGCTGCGATTCGTTATCGGTGGAGGCGGGTTGTCGGGCATCGAAATGGCGGGGGAACTGGTCGATCACGTTGTCGCATCCGCTCACAATTACGGTCTGGATGCGGGAGTTCCGGAGGTGATTATTGTGGAGGGATCGGATGATATCCTCCCGGCTTCCGACCCGAAACTGCGGCAGAGTACGCGGCGGGAACTTCTTTCCAAGGGCGTAAGTGTGATGACCCGTATGCGGGTCGTCGGGGTCTCGCCTGCAGAAGTCATACTCTCCTCAGGCGAACGACTCCGAAGCCGGACACTCGTATGGACTGGGGGGATAAAGGTATCCGAGATCGCCAGGGAGAGCGGGTTCGCGATCGGCGAGTCGGGGAGAATCCTTGTCAATGAATTCCTTCAATCGGTGACTTCGCCGAACGTTTATGCGATCGGTGACAATGCGCTGGCGATCAATCCTGCCACCAGGAAGCCCGTGCCCGCGGCTGCTCAGTTCGCACTTCAACAGGGAAGGTTGGTTGCCGAAAACCTGTTCGCAGTTGTCCGCGGCCAACAACAGCGCCAGTACCGACCGAAAGTTTGGGGAGAAGTTATCAGCTTGGGTCGGCATCTCGCGGTCGGTTGGGTTGCTCTCCCGGTTGTCAAAAAGCTGAAGTTCGTCGGATTTCTTGCAAGCCTTGTGAAAACCGCGATTAAGGAAAAACACATCATCCTCCTGAGGAAAGAAAGTCGCAACTGGATCAGTTATTGACTGCGCTCCCTTCAAGTCGTCCGCCGGCTAAACTTGTCACAAAGGTTAGTGTAATGGCATGATTGGATAAATGGTTAGGTGGATAATTGTTTGGCTAGTATTGTATTTGGGTGTCAGGATAGGGATCCGCTAGTGCGAGACAGTTACGTGCTGAGCCGATTTCCCGATCACCCGATCACCTGATGACCCAAACACCCGAACCTCCCCCCAGCCCCTCCTTGCAATTCAACCTTCGCTTTTGTACCATCGTTGTAACGAAATGGCCGTGATTCTGTGTGATTTTGGCAGGAGGCCACCGTTGATTCCCTCGCCGCCATGCTTGTACCCGCACCAGAAAAAGGAATATCCCATGTCACAGAAGTTGTTCCTGTCGCTAACACTGTGCTTCCTCTCACTCTTTGTATCAGGATGCGCTTTCCTTCGTCCTCAAAAGGGGGAAAGAAAGCTCCCCGAAATACCTCCTGCAGAGCGCGAGTTTCGCGGCGTCTGGGTGGCGACAGTGGCAAACATCGACTGGCCAAGCAAGCCGGGGCTGACGAGTGAAGAACAGCAGCGGGAGGCAATAACAATCCTCGATACAGTCGTCGCACTTCGCCTCAACGCGGTTATTCTGCAAGTACGGCCGCAGTGTGACGCGCTGTACGATAGCAAACTGGAGCCCTGGTCGTACTATCTTACAGGGACTCAAGGCAAACCGCCCGAGCCATTCTATGATCCGTTAACATTCTGGGTCGCAGAAGCCCACAACCGGGGGATTGAGTTGCATGCATGGTTCAATCCTTACCGTGCACATCATCCAAAGGGAGGAGACGTCACCGAGACCTCCATCGTGAAGACTCGGCCTGGCCTGGCAAAAAATGTTGGCGGCGGAACGTACTGGCTCAATCCAACCAACAAAGAAGTGCAGGATCAGTCCTATAATGTCGTCATGGATGTTGTGCGGCGGTATGACGTCGACGGCGTTCACTTTGACGATTACTTCTATCCGTATGGCGATGGAAATTTCCCGGACGATGACACGTGGGGGGAATACCAAAAGTCCGGAGGCTCTCTCTCACGTGAAGACTGGCGTAGAGATGCAGTCAACACCTTCATCGAGCGACTGTATGAAGGGATCAAGAAAGAGAAGCCGCACGTGAAGTTTGGGATCAGCCCGTTCGGCATTGGCCGTCCGGGAAATCCCCGCTCAATATTGGGGTTTGATCAGTATGCCATTCTGTATGCCGACGCGCACCTCTGGCTGAAGAAGGGATGGATCGACTACTGGTCACCTCAGCTTTACTGGCCTGTCAACCAGATACCACAGAGTTTCCCGGTGCTTCTTGGCTGGTGGTCAAAGGAAAACACGATGGGGCGAAACCTCTGGCCCGGCATGATCATTGGTGGAAAGACGGATGAAAAGGGGGCGGACGAGATCATCAACGAGATCATGATTGAACGCGGTTTCGTTAATGACGCACCCGGGCATATCCATTTCAGCATGAGAGTATTCCTGAAGGACAGCAGCGCATTGAATGCCGGTTTGAAGGCCGGTCCCTATCAGCACCAATCGCTCGTGCCGCCGTCGCCCTGGCTGGATGATGTCCCGCCCGATCCCCCTCGTATGTCGGCCACCGTTGCCAACGATTCAACCGTCCTCGTAACTTGGTCTCATGAAAACGCGAAGGATGTTTTCCGATACGTTGTTTACTATCAGTATGAAAAAAACTGGGAATACACCATACTGAACAGTCAAGATCGGATGGCTGCTCTTCCGTACTCCCGGACAGTCATAGAACGCGCCCGCGGGCGGCAGCGCGGAGACCCTGCACAGCCGAAAGTTGAATATGTGATCCGGGTGGCGGTCACAGCCGTTGACCGGGTTGGCAATGAAAGCGCGCCTGCGGTGCAGACTATGGGGCGTTCCGTGATTCCGACGTTACAATAGAATTCCTGCTTCACGCGGCTTCTGGCATGAACCCTGCCTTGAAGCTGGAATGAAAAAATCGAGGATCGTCTTTCAGTTCGAACTGAAATCGCTTTGTGTCATTGTATTTGTTGATCATCCCTGCCGTAGCACCGTAGAGTTTTTGCCGAGTCCAGATTCCCGGCGTCGGAAGTCATTATGACTGGAGTAGATTCCTCCCCGTAAGTGCAGTGGCGTGTGTGCGGAATGATCACACGGGAGATCGGGCTGGCGGTGAGACTTCACAAGACCACATTCGGAGGACATACCATGCATTTTTCCCTTCTGTTTCTCAGGCGGTTCGGCGTGCTTGCCATGCTCCTGATTCTCGGATGCAGCATCATAGCCGCGCAATCGAATCTTCCGACTCCTTCCCAATTTCTTGGATTTGAGGTTGGCGCTGATCGCCAGCTCGCCGACTACAAACAAATTGTTTCCTACTTCAGCGAGCTCGCAAAAGGATCAAAGAAGATTGAAGTCGAAGTCCTCGGGCCGACGACGCTTGGCAATGACCTTGTCATGGCCGTCATCTCGTCGGAGGAAAACCTTAAGAACAAATCAAAGTACCAGGATATTGCCAGGAAGCTCGCTGATCCGCGGGGGCTTTCGCAGCAAGAGATCCAGGCGCTCGTCAATCAGGGGAAGTCAATCGTCCTGGTGAGCTGTAATATTCATTCGACGGAAATCGGTTCCACGCAGATGGTTCTCGAGTGGGCGCACTCGTTGGTGACAGCAGAGGATGCTGAGACGAAACGGCGGCTTGAGAACGTCATCCTGCTCATCATTCCATCTCTCAATCCAGACGGTCAGCTGATGGAGGTCGAGTGGTATAGGAAGTATGTGGGGACGAAATACGAAGGCGGCAGGTCACCCTTCCTGTATCATGCGTATGTTGGGCATGATGATAACCGTGATTGGTACATGCTTACCCAGAAGGAAACAAAAGCGGTAACGAAAGCCGTGTATCACGAATGGTACCCTCAGGTTTGGCTGGATGAGCATCAGATGGGTTCGACAGGTCCGAGAATCTTTACTCCCCCGTACGCGAATCCTGTTGCCGAGAATGTGCATCCGCTTGTCTGGCGTATGGTGGATCATATCGGCACAATGATGGCGTGGAGGTTGGAGGAGAAGAAAAAATCCGGAGTTATCTACGGTGCGATGTACGACACGTATTGGCCCGGCGCATCCGACCAGACAGGATTTTGGAAGAACATTGTGGGGCTCCTGACGGAAGTAGCTTCGACAAGGATGGGAACGCCGGTCGAGGTAAGTCCCATTGAGCTCAGCGGTGGCACGAAGGGTCTTGTCGAATACAAGCAGCAGTCGAACTTTCCGAATCCGTGGCCCGGAGGAATCTGGCGTGTCCGCGATATTATGGACTACGAGCGCATTGCATCGGATGCGCTGCTGGAGGCCTGCACGAAGCATCGCGAGGACATTCTGAGCGGTGTGGCGACGATGGCGATGGATGCCGTCAATCTCGGCTCGCCGGGTGAATACTACCGCATTGCCGCCGAACAGCGCGATCCCGTGTCGGCTGCACACCTGGCCTTTGTGATGAAGGATGGAGGTGTCGAGGTGCTCTTTGCTGCGTCTGAGAAGGCGTACTATATTCCGACCGCTCAACCGTACGGACGGTTTGTAAAGGAAATGCTCGGCCTCCAGCGTTACCCAAAAGTGAAACTGGTCGCGGGTCCGAACATCGTCCAACCGTACGATATGACTGCCTGGTCTCTCCCGTTGATGATGGGCGTGAACGTGGAGAAGGTTACGCTTCCTAAAGAGAAACAAAGCAATCTCCGGGAGCTGAAAGAGTCCGACTGGCCGCAGGGAAGCGTGACAGGAGCTGGCACATCAAGGTTCATCGTTTCCCACGAGGTGAACAGCGTAACAAAACTGATCAACAATGCTTTGAAACAGAAAGGAACGGTCAACCTTACTGGAGAGACGTACAGGGCAGGCGGCAAGGAGTTCCCCCGCGGCTCAGTGGTACTTGAGAATGTAAAAGACATTGACGCCCTTGCGAAAGAATACTCTTTGGACCTTGTCGGTCTGAACGAGAAACCGAACGTGAAGATGGAAAAGGTCGGCGAGTTCAGGCTTGGCATGTACAAACCGTGGGTTGCGTCGATGGACGAAGGTTGGACGCGATGGGTGCTCGAACAGTACGAGTTTCCGCTCAAGAGCATCACAACGAAGGATATCAAGGAGCGGAAGCTGGGAAGCGACTATGATGTCATCATCATTCCCGATGTTTCCAAGGAAGTGATTGTGGAGGGAAAAAGGAAGCCCGAGGAAGGGGAGATGAAGTATTTCGTCGATATGCCGCCCGAATATTCAGGGGGGATCGGGAAGGATGGGGTGAAGAACCTGAAAGAATTTGTGGAACAAGGCGGAACGCTCATCGCGATGGCCTCGGCGTGTGACTTCGTGATTGATGAATTCAACGTCCCGGTGATGAACGTGCTGTCGAGGGCAAGGAGTGAAGAATTCAATTGTCCCGGATCGTTGCTCAGGATGTATATCGATGCCAGTCATCCAGTTGGCTACGGGATGCCGCCAGAGGTCCCCGGATTCGTGAACCAGCGGATCGCTTTCCAGACGACCCCTCCGGCTCCCGAGATGAAACGATGGGTCTTGGCGTGGTACCCCAATGAATCCGAAGATATCCTGATGTCAGGCTGGATACTGGGTGCCGAGAAGCTTCAGAGAAAAGCAGCGGCGATCGCGATGACATATAGTAAGGGGAAAATCGTTCTTCTTGGATTCCGCGTTCAGCAGCGGGCACAGACCGAGGTCACCTTCAAGCTGCTGTTCAACGCGATTCATTGGGGGGCAACAAAATAGGATTAAGCTGCAGGACATTGATTCTCTTTGGCGTACTTCATTATCAGAACACTCTCATCAGGGAGGTGACTGATGGAAACCAAAACTGTAGATCGACGAGAATTCATCAAGTCATTGCTGGCTGGAGTCTCCGTCGTTGCCCTTGACTGGAACTCCTTTCCCATAAGCACCGGCGCTGCACGGGATGACAAGGGCTTCGATGCCGTGATTATTGGCTCGGGTCTTGGCGGACTCAGCTGTGCCGCCGCGTTTGCGCGGCAGGGATTCAAGCCGCTCGTTCTCGAAAAACATGATCGCCCCGGAGGGTATGCCACAACGTTCAGCAGGCCGGGCGGCTTCGTATTTGATGTATCGCTTCACTCAACGACCGTTGGTGACAGAGAGGGGATTCACAATTTGATTTACGGTTTCCCCGAAATCACCGACGTCGAGTTCGTTCCTCACCGGAATCTCTACAGGATAATCTATCCTGATTACGATCTTCGTGTCCCGCAGAAGGACGTCGCTGGATATGTGAAGCTGCTGGCCCGGCTCTTTCCTGATGAACAACGAGGAATTCAGGGTCTTCTGGATGACATGAAGGGGCTCAGCGATGACATCAGCCGGTACTCGAACGCACGCGGGAAGATTGACATGAACCGCTTCCCCCAGGACTTCCCGTTTCTTTTCAACAACTTTAGCAAGACGTGGGGCACAATGGTCAATGCCCGGATCAAAGATCCAAAGCTGCAATCCATAGTCTCATCTCTCTGGGGATACTACGGGCTTCCACCGTCCATGCTCTCTTCGTTCTACTATGCGCTGCCGACGTACGGGTATCTCCGTCAAGGGGGATACTATCCAAAGGGAAGGTCACAGAAAATCAGCGATGCGTTTGTCAAATTCATAGAGGACCGCGGCGGTAAGGTCGTGTTGAACTCGCGAGTGACGGAGATCCTGACGAAGGACCATGCGGCGTACGGTGTGAAAACCGCCGATGGGAAGGAGTATGCCGGAAGAGTCGTGGTCTCGAACTCCAATGCATTCGACACCTTCCATTCAATGCCCGGCGAGAATGACGTTCTGAAGGAATACGTTGGGAAGTTCGACCGTTACAGCGTCAGCTTGTCGAGTTTCCAGGTGTTTCTCGGCCTCAAAGAAGACCTGGTGGGCAAAATCGGGATCGAGGATTCGGAAATCTTTTACCATACGAGCTACGATCATGAGGCAGGATACGAGGCCGCGCTCACGGCGAATATGGACAACACCGGTTACGGATTGACGCTCTACGACAACATCTATAAAGGATACTCACCTGAAGGGAAGAACACGCTGAGTCTCTTGGTGTTGCAGGGATACGATCACTGGAAGGAATTCGAAGAGGACTACTTCAAGGGGAACAAAACAGCGTACCGCGCCGAGAAGGAGAGGATGGCAGACATCCTCATAAAGAAAGCAGAGGAAACGCTGTTGCCGGGACTTTCCTCAGCGATCGAAGTGAAGGAGATTGCGACACCATTGACGAACCTGCGCTACACGGGCAACACGCGTGGGGCCATCTACGGTTGGGACCAGACACTCGGGAATTCGGGTCAGAATAGAGTGCCGCATACGACTCCTATAAAGAATCTTTATCTATCTGGGGCGTGGACTCGTCCGGGTCACGGCTACGGAGGGGTCATCGGAAGCGGACTGGAGTGCTTCGGGGAAATTATGGGCAATTGGAAATCGTGAGTGATCGGGTGATCAGGCCATCAGGTCATCGGGTGATCGAATCATCGAGATATGAAGCGAGTGTTCCGTTAGTTGAATGATCTGATGGCGTCCGATACACTGATGAACAAACAAAACCAAAATAGAAGGGACATCGAAATGAAAACCGAGAAATCTGATTTGATGACTGCGGGCGCCATCGCACAAGAAATGGGATTGCCCGGTGCAAAAGTAAAGAAGGCGATCGTGGATCTGAAGCTTAAGCCGGCAGCAAAAAAGGGAGTCTGCAACTACTACACAAAAGATGTGATACCGAAGATCAAGTCGGCAGTGAAGTAGATGTGTGTGGTGGAAAAGTTGGTTAATTGGTTAGTGGTTGAATGGTGCTTGTCGCAGTCACAGGTCCGGTAGGATCAGGAAAGACTACCGTTCTCTCCTCGCTTTTAACGTGGGCGAAGGGAAACGGAAAGTCCGTTGACGGATTTCTCGCTTTGCCGCACGATCGGGTCGAGCCGGGGAAGGGAGCTGAGGAATACGTTCTGCAGCTCATCGACTCCGGACAGCGGCTCCCGTTCGTCCGCAGGGACTCGTCGTTGACGCCTCCGTATCGGATCGATGCAGGAACTGTGACAGCATTGGCCGCGTGGGCTGATTCGCTCAAGGCGCGACATCCTCTTTCGATTCTCATACTCGATGAGTTCGGTCCGCTGGAAGCGCGTGGGGACGGGCACATGAAGCATTGGGAATCCATTCAAGCCTCCAGGCCCGAGGTGGTAGTTATCGCCGTAAGAGAGAAAGTTGTCCGGGAAATCGAGAGCAGACTTGGCACCCCCTTCGATGTTGTCTTCGATGTGACGGAGACGGGTGTGCTCGAACAGCTTCAAAACCTGGTGCTGCATCATTCCGATTGGGTACGCGTTGGGCAATTTGGCGCTGCCGCGGGGGGATTTGAGGCAACGGTCGGTTCTGCATTGCATCAGGCAAAGATCCCGATGGGCGGGCTCTTTCTTTCTGTGGTTCAATCGCTGGTGATGATGTATGCCGGTGATCGGCTGGCGAATAGAGGCCGGGTGATGTGGGTTCCGGTCATCTCTGCAGGATTGAAAGCGCTTTCACCGTACGGCGGTCGCCTGCGCCCCATGCTCGCGATCACCGTGCAGGGATTCCTGTTCAGCCTTGCTGCCACAGTTTTCGGATGGAACGTCGTCGGAATCCTTGTCGGCGGATGGCTTGTCGGGGCATGGGCGGCTCTGCAAGGATTGGTGCTCCAGTACATTATGATTGGGGATAACCTGTTGCCGGCGCTCGATGTCATGGTCCGCTGGACCTCAGAATACCTGCATCTCCGGCTCCCCGGAATCGTCTCGCTGATTGCCCTTTGGACGGTAGTGTGTGGAACCCTGTCAGCGATCGTCACATTGTTTGCGTGGCTACGCCGCCACCGTCTGCCGGCCCGGATCAGGACAATGTTGGACAAAGGAGCCAGGGGGATTACGGGTGATGTTGGAACGCCAACGTTGACGGCGGCCTTTCGAAGAGGTTTGCGCGATCTTGTTCGGCCTCTTTTTTGGGCACCGGTGGTTTTCGTCGGAATCATCATACTCGTCAACGGATCGACATGGGAGCAGGCGATGTGGATTGTTCTTCGGGCTGTCACCGTCGGCTGGGTTCTCTTCTCTGTGGCGCGGCTCTTTGACCCGCGAAAACTCGTTTCCTGGTTGAGACGGCGAGGTCATTGGGGGCCCGCGATGGCTCTCAGCAGGGCTCTTCGCCCCGGGCCGGAATCAAAAAGTGAGAAGTCCGACGCAGGACCTCATTGAAGAAGAAATGCTATGACAATCCAGGGGTGAATCGTGAACATCAACGTCGGTAAGAACATCCGCATGAGTGATTTCATCGATTCCAGGGACAAGCGATGTCTCATGCTTGACTTGACCCTTTTGTCTTCTTTAGGTGCGGGTCCGGAAACGGAAGACATTTCCGAGACATTGAGACGATGCAACACCTCATTCGACGCAGTCATTCTTAATCCCGGTCAGCTCGAGCACCATCCAGATTTGGTTGGCGGAAAGATGCGCGCGGCTCCTCTGGTGCGTATCGATTGGACAAATGCATACCGGAGCAAGGAATTCTGCTTGCCTGCTTCAGCTGTCACACGAGTTACAATCTCGGATGGTGAGGATGCGCTCAGATTAGGGGCCTCTGCGGCCGTGGCGACATTCCTCCTCGGATTTGGCGAAGATTTGGAGGCGGAGAATATCAGGTCAGTGTCTCTCCTGGCGCGTGAGTGTTACCGGTTGTCGCTTCCGCTCGTGGTGGACATCCGGCCAATCGGTGACAAGATTTCGGCAGACAATTACATAGGCTCCATCAAGCTCGGAACTTCATTCATGATGGAGGCCGGGGCAGACGCGCTCATACTTCCCGAGTGCGACGTCGAAACATGCGCACTGATCGGCAAGTGGGCGACCATTCCGGTACTTCTGCGTCTTGATGAGATCCCTGCTGCCGACAAAGCAGATAAGTATTTCGCACAAGGAATTGCCGGCATCGTTCTCACGGAAAAAATCCTTGAGTTGGAGACAATCGGGGAGAGAATTCCTTCACTCAGGCAGCTTGTCCATCACTAAGGGCTCTGAAATGATTGTGTCACCAGGGAAAACGGTTCGGCTGAACAGGCTCTTCAATCCCAAGGACGGCAGGGCAGTCTGTGTGGCGGCGGACCACGGATGGATGTCCGATCCGACACCGAATGTCCTGGAACTCCGGAGGATTCTGGGACAGGTTGCACTTGGCGGAGCGGACGGCATCCTTGTGAGCTTCGGCACCGCACTGCACATGAGCGAGTTCTTCGAGGGCAAGAACGCTCCCGCACTTCTGATCCGTGCTGACTGGATGAACATGCCCCGGTTGGGCGGGTCGAACCTCAGCAATATTCTCCCCGCCGTGAATTTCAAGAAGAAGGCAACTTCGTGCGCCAAGGATGCGCTCCTTGTCGGCGCCTCAGCGATCACGATCTATTATTTCATTGGTTATAGTGACGAATTCGAGGCTCTCAATATCGAGCAGGCAGCGTTTTTCGCGAAGGAATGTCGGAAGGTTGGCCTCCCGCTCATCATCGAACCGATGGCAGTCGGTGCCGCGGTCACGGGAGTAAATGTGACCGAAATTCTCATCGCTTCCGCCCGAATCGCAGCAGAGATTGGCGCGGATGCTTTGAAGATTCCGTACACCAACGATGTAAAAAGCTTCAAGAAGCTCGTTGATGAAGCGGGTGTGCCGGTATTGGTACTCGGAGGTGCCAAGTCGGACGATCCGCGTGACGCTCTGGAACTGGCGGATGAAGCGCTGCGTGCCGGCGCCAGCGGCACCGTCTTCGGAAGAAACGTGACGAAGGCGAAGGATCCGAGAAAAATGGTAGCGGACATTTGTGCGCTTGTTCATGAAGGAAAGAGCATCAACGAAATCCTCGGCACCCACGCAAGAAAGCAGGGGCGACTGAGACCCATTGCCGCGAAATGCACAGGTTGTCAGCTTTGTGAAATTACTTGCGTACACTTCCATTCGACGGATTTTGATCAGAGCAGCCACCGGCTGAGAATCGAATACAAGTTCCGCCCGAATGAGCCGCGCATTTCGAAACCGATCGTCTGTCCGCTCTGTGAAAAATGCATTGACGCCTGCAAGGTGGGTGCACTTACCGTCGGGGCGGGAGGGTATCTTGTGCTTGACCGTGCACGTTGCGATTCGTGCGGCGACTGTGTGGCCGCCTGCCCGCTTGATCTGGTTGTGCTCGATCGCCAGGGCATCCCCCTGTTCTGCGATATGTGTGAGGGAGATCCTCAATGCGTTCAGTGGTGCAAACCGGGTGCCATTGTGCTGTCTCAAGTCAAGGGAAGAATTGCATGAGCCTGAACAACCGTGGATACGCCGACAACGTGCTGCGAGTGAATCTGACGAAACGGAGTTGCGCAGCTGAGCGCATCGATCCGCAGATTGCCAAACTCTTGCTCGGTGGAAAGGGGATAGGCTCCTACTACCTGTACAAAGAGTCCATTCCACATGCCGATCCGCTTTCCCCGGAAAACCCCTTCATTTTTGTGGTTGGACCTCTCACTGGTACGAGTGCCCCGACGGCGGGACGCTTCGGCGTCGTAACAAAGAGTCCTGCGACGCAGACGTTTCTCGATTCGTACTGCGGCGGCTTTTTCGGCCAGACGATGAAATTCGCGGGCTATGACGCGATCATTGTTGAAGGGGCTGCTGATGATCCGGTCACCCTTGTCATCGACAACGACCACGTCCACTTTGAGGACGCGAAAGACTTGTGGGGGACAACGACAGCAGATGCAACGAAGCGACTGAAGGCGAAGCATGGCGAGGGTTTCCAAACCGTCGTCATCGGTCCGGCAGGCGAACGGATGGTGCCGATCTCCGGGATCTTCAATGATGAGCGGACCGCAGGAAGAGGTGGGGCCGGAGCAGTCCTTGGTTCGAAGAAGTTGAAGGGGATTGCTCTGCGGGGAACCGGCACAGTGCATGTGTACAATCCCTCTGAGTTCGATGAAGCGGCACGGGTGTCCTATCGGATGCTTCGCATGTCGAATCAGATAAAACGGATGACAGAGGACGGCACCGCGAACATTCTTGGCCTCGTGAACGCGGCGGGTGCATTGCCGACGAGGAATTATCAGGAAGGGCAGTTCGAGCATAGCAATGAAATGACGGGAGCAGCCTGGCGCAAGGAATACTGGACCCGTTCCATCGGATGCTATGGTTGTCCAATCTATTGTTCCAAGATCGCATACGCAAAGACGCGCGATATCGCGATTGATGGGCCCGATTTCGAAACCATTTGGGCAATGGGGGTGAATTGCGGTCTCACAGACAAGGAAGCGATCATTTATTCGAACTATTTGTGCGATCTTTACGGGATTGACACCATCAGTGTCGGCAACATCGTTGGGTTTGTGATGGAGATGTACCAACGCAAGATGATTTCAGCCACGGACCTCGATGGTGTCAAAGCCGAGTGGGGAAGCGGAGACGCGCTTGTTGCCCTGACAGAAAAGATAGCGAAAGGTGAAGGCGTTGGTCTCTTGCTCCAAAACGGAGTCCGCGAGATCAGCAAGCACTTTCCCGGAAGTGAAGACTTTGCGATGCAGGTGAAGGGATTGGAGATGCCGGCATATCATCCGAATGCGGCGCAAGGGATCGGGTTGAGCTACGCTGTCTCCGATCGCGGCGGATGTCACCTTCGCGGATCGCCGCTGGCGGAGATTCTCGGCGGTGCGGATCCGTTGGCGACAGAAGGAAAGGCAGAGCTCTTTCAAACGAATCAGTTTGACACATCGATTATCGATGCATTGATTCTCTGCTATTTTGTAAAGTTCGGCATCACGCTGAAGGAGATCTTCCAAATGGTGAATCCCTGTACCGGGTTCGAGTACAAGAGCCCCCGCGACCTCGAACGCGTCGGTGAACGGATCACTGTGCTCGCGCGCCTCTTCAGCACGAGGGAAGGTTTCTCAGCGAAGGACGATATCCTGCCGAAACGCGCGCTCGCCGAGCCGCTTCCTTCCGGGCCGGCAAAAGGGCATGTGGTGGAACTTGAGAAGCTCAGGGCAGAATACTACCACCTCATGGGGTGGACCGAGGACGGCATCCCAACGGAAAAGAAACTTGTCGAGCTTGGGCTGAAGGATATTGTGTGAGCGGCGGGATGATCGGATGATCGGGCCATCGGGTGATCTCTCCATCGGGTGATCTGATCGACGAACCAACTTCAGATGACCCGATGAATCGATGACCCGATCACCCGATTAATCAGTGCTCAATGAGGGCCTTCCACGTTTCTCTCTCGAGGAAGCTGCCTGGAACATTTTCCTCCAATTCGAGAAACATTTTGCACGGTACTGCAAAGGTCAGGACGTCGTGGCCGAGTGTCGCAGCTGTGTACGACCTGGCCGCGGTATCTGTCAGCCCGATGACCGCTCGCGGCACTTCCCTCTCGGCTTCCTGATACGCAAGAATTCCGATGCTCTGGCAGCCGGCTCCTGACCGGACGACGACATTATCGAGTGTTCCCCGTCCGTAGTTCACAAGCGATATGAGAGCAGACATCTGGTCCGCATTGGCGATGAAGATGACGACAACGGGAGTTTCTTTCGCGATGTCCACTTCGCGCAGCGGTTTAAAGACCACATAGCGAGCGGGAATGTCGACCATTGGCAGTGAAGCCACAAATCTCTTCGCCAGTTCAGGGGACTTCACGTACCCCTCACCATGGAGAAATCGTTCGACGGCAAGCTTCCGGCCGGTCTTCCGAATCTCTTCTGCGATCGTCTCAGCATTTTCCTTCCCTTCATTCCCCGTGGAAAGAAACCCGTAGAAGCAATCGATGCCTCCCCGCCAGTTGAGGTAGAGATTCCCGAAACCGACTCCAACCCCTCCGCCGAGGCAACCATAACTATTCCTATCAAATGCCACGGTTTTGCCAAGTGCAGCCTGCGCAAACATGGCCATGACACATCCCCATTTCTCATGATGATACTGAAGTGCTTGTTCGGGTCTTTCATCGGTCCACATCAGAGCGACAGGCTCGTGTTCTAAGCGGAGTGCAGCGGCGGCCACGGATTGCATAGGTTCCTCAAGTGTCAACGTTTGAGATCAATTGAATGTACGATGTTGAATCCAGACAGGCAATGAATCGATCCGAAGAACGACGCGTGGCCAAAAGTCAATCGAAACTTCGCAGTGATCGCTAGAGATTGGGGTCGGAGAGCAGCCTCAGTCAAATGCATCGTGCCAAAAATCGGAAATCGATGCCTCTGCAAAAGAACGCCGCGAGTGCGTTGTTATCAGGAATTTACTACCTTTGAATTGCGCCTGGTCGTCGTTTGGCGCTTTGCTTATTGAAACTTGACTCGATCCCAGTGTCCGCTGTACTTCAGCCGGATCACTTCAACAGATCTTCACTTTGAATAACCTTTCAGGGCAGGTTCGCCATGGAAAAACCAGCGATTTCCATACTTGCTGTCGATGACGAAGAAACTCTTCTTCACCTCCTGACTCACGTGTTGGAGCGGCAAGGCTACTATGTCGATACTGCCTCTGATGGCAGGATGGCAATCACGATGCTGCAGACGCTTCCGTTCGACCTCGTATTCCTTGATGTGATGATGCCCGACGTCGGTGGCGTAGAAGTGCTGAAGTTCATCAAGGACCAGCATCTGGATGCCGAAGTCATCATGCTCACGGCTGTCCATGATGTGAAGACCGCTGTCGAATGCATGAGCCTGGGTGCGTACTACTATATCACGAAACCGTATACGCCAGCTGATCTTGTGGGGTTGGTAGAACGGGCGTTGGAGAGGAAACGCCTGGTCACTCAAAACAAGGCGTTCCGGCGCCAGATCGCTTACCGCGCACTTCCGACGAGCATGATCACGAAAAACAGAGAGCTGCTCGAAACGCTCGATCTGGCGATGCGCTCCGCCCCGACGGAATCCCCTGTGCTCATTCAAGGGGCGACCGGCACGGGGAAGGAAGTAGTGGCGAATTTTATACACGCCAACAGTCTGCGCAAGGACCAACCCCTCCTGGTGCTGAGCTGCGCTTCAATTCCAGATGAACTACTGGAGAGCGAGCTGTTCGGTCACGAGGAAGGAGCCATCCATAATGCCACTGCTGCGAAACAAGGATTGCTCGAGATCGCGCATGGCGCCACGCTCTTTCTCGATGAGATAGGGGAACTGCCTCTGAAATCCCAGCCGAAATTGATGAGATTCCTTCAGACCGGGGAGTTCAGCAGAATCGGAGGGACCAAAACTCTCAAGTCGGATGTGCGGATACTCTCAGCGACAACCAAAGATTTGAAACGCGAGGCCGCGGCGCGCAAATTCAGCGAAGGTCTCCTGCTGCAGCTTAATGTGATCAATCTTCGGCTTCCCCCATTGAAAGACCGGAAGGAAGACATTCCGTTACTTGTCGATCAATTCCTCATCAATCATGCCGGCTCAAAGCAGCCGAAGAAGCTCGACGAGCACGCTCTCGAGGCTCTGATGAACTATGACTGGCCGGGAAACGTGCGGGAATTGGAAAGCGTCGTGCGGCGCGCCGCTGTACTTTCTGAGGGGGATACGATAGCAGTGAATCATATTGCACTTCCTCACGGTGCCCCGCCGCTCCGAAAACCCGTGGCACGGACGCGGGCGCGGAAAAGAAAAGCAGGCATCGGCAGTGCGATCTCGCTGGCTAAGCTTGAGAAAGCGCATATGAGAAGCGTTCTCGAGTCAGTCGCTTGGGACAAGCGTCGTGCTGCCAAGGTTCTCGGCATCAGTGTGAAGACTCTCCTAAGAAAAGCAAAATCCTACAAACTTCGCAGGCCAAGGTGAAACGATGCGCATCGATCTGATCTTAAGGATTCGGAAGTTGCTGTACGCTCTTCTGGTTACCGTTATCGTGATGAACTGTTTAGTTGCGCAACAGAGACAACCAGCGGCTCCTTCCCCCAACGTCCTCACCGCTAAGGAGAAGAGCGATGGCTGGAGATTGCTCTTTGACGGCAAGACGATGAACGGTTGGCGCGGTGCCTACATGGACTCGTTGCCGAAAAAAGGATGGGAAGTGAGGGATGGAATGCTGATCGTGCGGGAGTCCGGCGGCGGTGAAGCGGCATTTGGCGGCGACATCGTCACGATCCAAGAGTTTAGCAATTTCGAACTCAAGGTCGATTTCAAACTCACTCCAGGGGCGAACAGCGGTATCAAATACTTCGTCGCCGAACAACAGCCCAAAACTCCCGGCTCTGCCATCGGCCTGGAGTATCAGCTCCTCGACGATGCCAAGCATCCTGATGCGAAGCTCGGAATCAATGGAAACAGGACTCTGGCATCGCTGTACGATCTTATGCCTGCTCACGACAAAAAAGTGATTTCGATCGGCAAGTGGAACACCGCACGTATTGTCGTGAGAGGAAAGCACGTCGAACACTGGCTCAACGGTGCGGAAGTGCTCGAATATGACCGCGGCGACAAGGAATTTCTTTCCCACAAAGCGCAAAGCAAGTTCAAAGATCGGGTTGGTTTTGGCGAGGCGGAAAAAGGACACATCCTTCTCCAGGATCACGGCAATAAGGTGTTTTTCCGTAACATCAAAATCCGAACCCTCTAGAACGCGTCCTTCGCCCTCCCTAAATCGACAATCGGCAATCGAAAATCTCCGCCAGAGGCGGATGCGCCTTGGGCGCAGACAATTCAACCGAGGATCAACATGGGTCACTCTCGTCGAGACATATTGAAACTTGCCGGACTCTCAGCAGCGATCGGCTCGCTACCACTATCAGCTGTTCTTCCGGAAGAGAAAAGTGCATCCGGGAACTCCATTCCCTTTACGTTAGGAATCGCGTCCTATACGTTCCGGGCCTTCCCTCTTGATCAGGCGATCGGGATGACAAAGAGGCTCGGGATTACGAAGATGACACTAAAGGACATGCACCTACCACTCAAGAGCACGGAGGGAGAAATCAAAGCGGTCCTTGAAAAGTTGAAAGCGTCCGGAGTCGAGCTCTCTTCGTGCGGTGTTGTCTATATGACGACGGAGGAAGAAGTCCGCCACGCGTTTGCGTATGCAAAAGCAGCAGGAATCGGTATGATGGTCGGCGTCCCTGACGAACCGCTACTCCCCCTCGCCGAGCGAATGGTCAAGGAGACGAATATAGCTCTGGCAATCCACAATCACGGTCCCACGGACAAGCGCTATCCGAGTCCCGAAAGCGCCTACAAGCTCATCGCCAGGATGGACAAACGGATGGGTTTGTGCATCGATGTCGGGCACACGAGGCGGCTTGGAATTGATCCCGCCGACGAAGTCGAGCGATTCTTCGACCGGCTCCTCGACGTTCATATGAAGGACGTCAGTTCGCCCGACGCGAAAGGAACAACAGTGGAATGCGGGCGCGGGGTCATCGACATTCCAATGCTCCTGAGAACTCTCGTGAAAATGAAATACTCCGGTACTCTGCACTTTGAGCATGAAAAGGACGAAAAGGATCCGCTGCCGGGATTGGCCGAATCGGTTGGATATGTGAGAGGCGTCCTGGCGACGATGTGAACTGCCTGCTGATGCTCACGTAGACGAAAATCCGAAGCACGAAATTCGAAATCCCAGACAAATCATAAGACCGAAACCCGAAGTGCTAAACGAGTTGTTCCTTTGTTCGAATTCTCGGACTTAGATTTCGAATTTGTTTCGTATTTCGAAATTAGGGTTCACGAGTTCTACAAGGAAGTGCAACACCTGGGATGGTGTCCGATGATTTAGTATCCTAGGTGCATGAAACAGACATCATATCGTCATTTGAGTCTCGGTGAAAGAGACACATTGGCCCGTTTGTG
>JBEKOB010000065.1:0-25065 GCA_049522195.1 Bacteroidota bacterium | reverse complement strand
GGCCGATGATGAGATTGCAGGAATCAAGACATCAATCGACAGTCGAAAATCGGCAATCGAAAATTCGCCGGGGTCGCCCTTGAACAAACTTGCGCACCATGGATTCAGGTGGCTGCGAATGGTCGTTGTTGCCGTCGTAGCCGCACTCATTTTCTGGACTCTTGCGCTCATGATCCTTGAAGACAAGTTCATTTACTTCCCCGAAAAATATCCCAGGGGCGCATATGATCAGGCCAGCTCCATCCGAAACCTGCGCGATTGCTGGGTTACAACAGAAGATGGAGTCAAGCTTCACGGCTGGTTTGCCCCAGCGGAGAGCGCAAAAGCCACACTCGTGCTCTCCCATGGTAATGGGGGCAACATCTCATACCGCTATCTCCTGATGCGTTCGCTGCTGCGTCACAGGTTCAATGTGATGATGTACGATTACCGCGGGTACGGACGTAGCGAAGGGAGACCAAGCGAAGATGGAGTCTACAAAGACGGGCGGGCATTCTTCGATTATGCGGTGACGCTGCCAGAGGTCGATCCGAAGCGAATCATCCTCTGGGGAACAAGTCTCGGCGGAGCGGTGGCGACCGATGTTGCGACTCAACGTCCTGTGGCGGGGTTAATTCTTGAATCGACGTTCACGTCAGCCAAAGATGTAGCTCACACTCTCTACCCGTTCCTGCCTGTAGGGCTGTTCATGCACAGCAAGTTTAACACGATTGACAAGATCAAGAGGCTCCATCTTCCCTTGCTGGTCATGCATGGGTCCCTCGACGAGATTCTCCCCATCGGTCTGGGACGCCGTCTGTTTGCTGCTGCGAACGATCCGAAAGAGTTCTACGAAATCCCCGTAGCCCGCCACAATGATACGTTCTTTGTCGGGGGCGAGGAATATTTCGACCGGATCACGCTTTTCGCGGAGCGCGTCCTCAACTCCTCAATGTCTCACTGAACGGCCAGCGACACCCGCGTCTGCCACCCATTACTATCGTATCACACTCGCCTTACCGAAGTACTTCATCGGTTTCGAGCCATCTTCAGGCATTGCAATGACGATGTAAAAATAGATGCCGCTGTCAACATCCTTCCCATCGTCATCCTTTCCATCCCACACAATCTCCCTGGGGCCCGCAGGGATTTGTCCTAGAAATATCGTTCTGACTTTTTTCCCGCCCACATTACGAATCACAAGAGTGTCACTCGAACTTACTTCGTTCCTGAAAGCAATCGAGACACCTGAGTTCTGAGGGTTTACCTCCACCTTAGGTTCAGGGAGAGCGATCTTTGCCTTCGCCGACTCCAAGAACTCTGCATCGGTGATTACCTTGTCTCGACCAAACAAGAAGTTGATAAAGGTCTTTGATTCCACGGGCGCCCCCCTTCGAAGCGCAGGGAAGAATTTGCACCTGGCCGCAGCCGCAAGCGCCGTGTGCACAAGATCGTCCCGCACATGCGAAAGAGAACTGACCGCGATCACATCCCCTTTTTCATCGACCGTTATTGTCACATCTACCTGGGCTCGCGCGTGCTGCATCCTTGCGACATCAGGATACATTGGACGAACAATTTTTGAGAACTTCGGACCCTCATCTTTTTTTCTCTCACTCGGTGCGGCGACAGTCTCCTCTCCCCCCCTGTCATCCTCTTTTATTATGATAGGAGGTAACTGCTCGCGTTCGAATCGGCTGCCGATTGTTGAAATGCTGGAGTTCATCCGAAATTGAAACGGCACACTCACCCAACTGTTCACAGCTGCGCCATTCATTTTGGCCGGTGTAAACTTGTACTGCCTTGCCGCCTCCAGGGCCGCATTGTCAAGATCCTGGCGTCCCGACGATTGGGTAATCTCCACTTTCGAGACAGCTCCCAGTTTGTCGATATAGAGTTTTGTTTCGACCAGCCCCTCCGCTTTGTCTTTCAATGCACTCGCCGGGTACTCTGGCTTCTTATTCCAGACGAGCAGCGGCACTTCGTCTAATGGAGTTGAGTCTCTGACGCTCTTCTTGTCCTGAGCATTCTGCGCTGTATCATCGGTGATGTTTGCTGTCACCAACACTGGTTTGAAGTACGGTCCCTGCGTTGTCTGGGACGTCAACGATAAAGGAATCAGGATCAATCCAAGAGCGGATAGAAGCGCACACGATTTCATAACACACCTCCTAACGAAAAGCTTGTTTGGGCTGGGCATGTTCGCCCCTAACTTCCACGGTGGGCAGCTTGATGCAGACGACGGGTTCGATGACTTCCCTGGTTTGCTGAGGCTTCTGAATCCATGCGAATGCCATTCCCGCTCCGCTGACCAGGAGAACCAAAGCCAGTACAATAGCCACCGGCGCCGGCACAAAGAGCCTGCGTCGGACGAGGTTACGCCACACAATATGAGATTTCCGCGCTGGGGTATTCGCCTTTGCGATGCCGGCGACACGTCGATCCAAACCAGCCGGCGCAGTCATTCGCTTTTCCTTTGCGGCCTGCAATTTCAATTCCGTGACCGCCTCCCAGAACGAGCGGCATGACCCGCACTCCGCCAAGTGAAGGAAGACATCGGTCTTGCTAACTTCCTCGATTTCCCCATCAACGTATTGGGCGATGAGGAATTCGTACTCTGTACACTGTTTTTTCATTCTTTCTCTCCGTGTTTCTTCGAATATGCCTTTGCGAGCGCCTTCCGTGCGCGAAAGAGATGGATGCGCACGCTCGCAACTGACAATCCGGTTATGTTCGCAATGTCCGCATAAGAGAAGTTTTCATAATCCTTGAGCACAATGAGATCTTTGTATGCCGGCCTGATCATCTCGAGAAGATCACTGATGAGATCCGATTGTTCGTTTCTCACGAGAATCGAATGAGAGTCATCATCTCCGGGCAGGGAATCATCAAACAGCTCATCAAAGGACTTTCGATCTCTGATTGCATTCAATGCCCGGTGCCTGGCGATGCTAAACATCCACGAGCGAAAGGAACCCGGATCCTTGAGTGTCTGAGCATCGTTCCATATTGTCAGGAATGAATCATGCACAATGTCTTCTGCCCGAGCACCATCTCTTAGCAGTCGACTACAATAGTCGTAGAGAGCGTCCTTGTGCCGCAGGTATAACTCTTCGAAGGCGTTACGAGAACCTGAACGCAAGTTGCGCACGAGATCGGTATCACTGAGCGTCTGGCGGATCATACGGTGCTACAGAAAGGAACATACGAAAGCTAAAAGTTAACACCTAAAGCTGGAAAAAGTAGGAATCGTACGCATCTCTGCCTGCCATCTGGCCCGCTCGCTACGCACCAACTGCAACCTTTCTCGGCCAGCCGAAGTCTAACGAGAGTGCCTTCCCGGCTGTTCAAAACGGCCCATATTTGACGGCCTTTCCCGTAACCTTTGCCACCAGAAGGCGTATCACAAGGAGCGAAAGCAGGTTTCACCCCCCTTCAGGTTTTCCGAATCCTTTTCGAGGCGCATATGAAAAAGAAAATCATCCTTTCTTCCTTCGCCGTCATCGTACTTGCCGGTGCGGCGTTTCTGTTCTTCGGGAATTCGAAGTCGCCGAAGGATGAACAACTCCCTCTGGTGAAGGTAAAGATAGGAACAATCGTCGACAAGGCGCTCGCCGTCGGGACTATTGAGCCGGAGATCGAGGTCTCCGTCAAGGCCAAGGTGTCGGGCGTGGTCAAGCATATCTTTGTCGATGTCGGACAATTCGTCAAGGCGGGTCAACCGCTCGTGGAGGTAAGGCCGGATCCCACGCCGCTCGAGCTTGCCGACGCAAAGCGACAGGCGCAGCTTGCTCAGGTTGATGTTGATAACCTGAAAAAAGATCGTACGCGCCAAGACATTATGATTAAGAACAAGCTCATTTCAGACAAAGACTACGAGGACTTTCTGAGGCAGTTTGATGGGGCTGAGCTTCGCCTCAAGATTGCGAATGAACATGTCGCTTTGATGGAAAGTGGAAAAGTGAAGATCGGCGAAACGGAAATCGAATCGATCGTGAAAGCTCCGATCGACGGATTTGTACTCAACCGCGTAATTGAAGTTGGAGATCCTGTCACTCCGCAGACCTCCTATATGGAGGGAACCGCACTGATGAAGATGGCAAACATGGATCGGCTGCTCTTCAAGGGAACTGTTGACGAGATCGATGTCGGCAAAATGAAGGAAGGGATGGAGGTCGAGATCAAGGTCGGCGCGCTGCCCACGGACACGGTGAAAGGCATACTCAGAAAGATCTGGCTGAAGGCGGAGAAGAAAGACAATGCGACAGTCTTTCCGATCGAAATCCTGATCCCAGGCGCCAGGAACACCACACTGCGGGCGGGGTATTCGGCGAATGCCAACATCATTATTCAGAAGAAAAACAACGTGCTGACAATTCCCGAGCGTGTCGTCACGTTCCGGAATGACTCCTCATTCGTCAAGATCCCGCTCGGCCAGGGAAAAGATCAGGAAAAACTGATCAAGACAGGACTGAGCGATGCGATCAGCATCGAAGTCGTCTCGGGACTGAAAGAGGGAGATGAGGTCTTTGAGAAGCCGGTGAAGAGGATTGATTGAGGAGAATTCAGAATGCAGAATACAGAATACAGAATTCTGACTTCTGACTCCTGAATTCTGGATTCATTCGCAGGACATTATGAACCACCTTGGTACCATCATCTCAGAATTTCTTCTCGACCTGCGGGCGCAGAAGCTGCGCGCGTTCCTGACGATGTTCGGCATCGTCTGGGGCACCGTCACGATCATCGTGCTCATTGCCTTCGGCGTCGGCTTCAAGAAACAAATGTCGATCAATATGCACGGCATAGGTGAGAGCATTGCCATCATGTTCCCGGGCAAAACGACAAAGGCGTGGGAAGGATTCGGCATTGGACGGCCGATGAGTTTTGTGGAAGACGACACGAAGCTCCTCGCAAGCCAGATTCCAGGCATCAAGGCAATCAGCCCCGAATTTGGCAAACGGACTCCTACCCGCGTCGGAGAGAACATTCTGACGCCATTGATCTCCGGGATTTATCCGATCTACGCGGACATGCGAAACATCATTCCTGAACCAGACGGTCGATTCATCGATGACCTCGATTTGAAGCAGCGCAAACGGGTGGCCGTCATCGGAAACAAGGTCAAGGAGTTTTTGTTCGGAGAGAGCAACGCTCTAGGAAAAATCATCTATGTCGGTGAGGTGCCTTTCACTGTCATCGGTGTGATGCAAAAGAAGACGCAGAGCTCTTCGTATAACTCTCGCGACCAGGACCGGGTGTTTATACCTGCAACGACTCATTCGTCGATTTACGGATCGATCTATTTGAATAATATCATCTATCAGGTGTACGACCCGCGGCAGGGGGATGCGGTTGTAGAGCAGGTGCGCTCGGTTTTGGCAAAGCGATACAAGTTTGACCCGACAGACAAGGACGCTGTCTGGATTTGGGACACAACGATGTTCGATAAGTTCATTTTCTACTTCTTTCTCGGATTCAACATCTTCATGGGAGCCATCGGAAGCTTTACGCTTGGTGTCGCCGGGATTGGGGTAGCGAACATCATGTTCATCGTAGTTCAGGAGAGGATCAAGGAGATTGGCGTGAAGCGGGCCGTCGGTGCAAGGCGGTCAAATATCCTTTTCCAATTCTTCATGGAGACATTCTTCATTGTTGGACTGGGATCCGCCCTTGGATTCCTCATTGCGCTCGGCATCATCAAGGTACTCCAGTATGTTCCTATCAAAGAGTATGTAGGAACCCCCGAGTTTTCTACTGAGGTGGCGATTGCCACCGTCACAATATTGTGTATCATCGGGCTGGCTGCAGGCTTGATGCCGGCACGCAAGGCGGCAAATCTGGACGTGGTGGAATGTTTGAGGACCTAGGGGATACTTCCGCATTGCGGATTGCGAAATGACAATTTCGAAATGCGGACCGTAAATATCAGGAACAGAACACAGAATGTAATTTCATCAATTCGCAATCCACAATCCGCAATTTGAAATGTATTTTGAACTTCTCAGAGACTTCGTTCAGGATCTTCAGGCACACCGGACACGTGCGATTCTCACGCTGGTAGCGATCACGTGGGGCACAGTGGCGGTGGTTCTTCTTCTTTCATTCGGAGAAGGACTCGGCGACCAGATGATGAAAGGGATGCTGAACGCCGGTGACAGGATCATGATCGTCTACGGCGGAGAGACAGGCTTGACCTTTGACGGCCTGCCAAAAGGTCGCCGGGTTAGAATGGTGGAAGACGATGCCGACCTTCTTGCCCGGGCAATTCCTTCGATCGATATGATTTCCCCGCAGTACCGGCGGAACGTCACACTGAGCTACGGCAAGTTCTCGGTCACCACCGAATGTGAAGGTGTAAACCCATTCTTTGAGGAAATGCGCCGGATGTTCCCGAGCGCCTACGGGCGGTTCCTCAACGAGATCGACGTGCTCGAACAGCGGCGGGTGCTCTTCCTCGGTCCCGAAATCGCCAAGGACATCTTCAAAGAAGAAGATCCCGTCGGCAAGAAGCTCACTGTCGACGATGTTCCCTTCACCGTTGTCGGCATTATGCAGACGAAGATTCAAACGGCGATGAACAACGGCCCTGATGTGCGCCGCGCTGTCATTCCATACACCACGTTCAAGACTTCGTACGGAAATATTTACGTGAACTCGCTTCTCGTGCGCCCATCCGATCCGAGCCAACAGGAGCGTGTGAAGAGCGAGATTTTCAGGGTCCTCGGGAGTAAGTACCGGTTTGATCCTACCGATGAGCGGGCGCTTGGCATCTGGGACTTCATCGAAGCCGAGAAGATCAGCCGAAAGATTGGACTTGGAGTATCGATTTTTCTATTCTCCGTCGGCTTTCTCACTTTGTTGATCGCCGGCGTGGGAGTGGCCAACGTGATGTACGTTGTCGTAAAAGAACGTACGCGTGAGATTGGAATCAAGATGGCCGTAGGAGCGCGCCGTTCATATATCCTCTCCCAGTTTATTTTTGAAGCATTGTTCCTCGCCTTCATCGGCGGCAGTGTCGGTATGCTTTTTTCTTACGGCGTCGTCTCAGCCGTCCGCATGCTTCCCGTTGGCGACGGCGTCAACGCTATGCAATTCCTTGGCAGACCGGTCCTTTCGGCAACTACAATGTTGATGACAACCGGAGTGTTGGCAGTCATCGGTTTGCTCGCAGGTTTCTTCCCCGCCCGAAAAGCAGCCAGCGTGGATCCAGTGGAATCGCTGCGGTACGAATAGACTGCCACCATGCTGTTGTCCAGGATTCGCAGCGAGAGGGTCGTTTCCCAGGTCTCTTTTTGCCAATCTATTTGCGATTGTGTGGTACCCCGATTCCCTTGATTGCCCTTCCCGACCATTTTCGATATATTCACCTCAGTGCTGTTCTATCAACCTTCCGCTACTTCCTCGGCAGGTGTTCGTGTCCCCTCATTCAGAAAAATCTCCTGAAGCTCGGTTCTGGCACTGGTTCGGAGAAAACGAATCGCGCATGTTCAAATTCGAAACGGACCAAGAAAAGAACATCAATGATCTATCACGAGAACTGCACAGAATCAACTATTCCCTGACTTTCGAAATCGGGTCGGAGAGTGAAGGAATAAGGGAATTCATCATCAGCGCGGATGGACATCGAGACGCGTTTCCTTTTGTGATCAAACTTGCCGATGAAGCCCCTCTGTTGCCGCGCTGGCGAATCGTGAAATTCCGGCCCCGACGAACTGAGCCGTGTCTCATAGGACTGGGTGGTCTGCAATTCTCATCGGACGACATCCTCGCAACCGTTGAGCCGCAAGGGACGCGTATCGGCGTTTCCCTTTTTCTTGGAGATGAGGATCATTTTGATGAGCGGGTTGTCGGCCATATCGGATTTATCCTTCTCGACTATACACTCGGCGAATACGACGTTGAAACACTTGTTGGCACCGTGTCATTCCATCCCAAAGAACGGTCAACAGGACTGACAAAACTCCCCCTGCGAGACCTTCCTTTGGCCTTCGATCAACTCACAAAGTCCCTCTCTAACTGAACGCGCACTCAACCTCAATATCTCAAGGACGCACCATGAAACCCAACCAAGCTATTTGGTTTTCCATGACCGCCGCGGCGGTTCTTTTTCTTCTCGCTCAATCGACAGCGATTGGGCAGAAGTTCCAATATCCACAAGCAAGGAAAACGGATCAGGTCGATACGTACTTCGGCGTCAAGGTGGCCGATCCGTATCGATGGATGGAAGACGATAATTCGGCCGAGACAGCGCAATGGGTCGAGGCGGAAAACAAAGTGACGTTCGGATACCTGGAGAAAATCCCCTACCGCCAGCAAATGAAGGAACGATTGGAGAATCTCTTCAACTACCCGAAGTATACTGCGCCATTCCATCGTGAGAACACATACTTTTTCTATAAGAACGACGGTTTGCAGAACCAAAGCGTGCTGTACATTCAGAAAGGGCTCGTTGGGACGCCCGAAGTGTTGATCGATCCGAACAAACTCTCTGCAGATGGAACATCAAGGCTCGGGGCCTTCTCCCTCACACACGATGGCAAGAGGGCGGTTGTTGGAATTTCCCGCAGCGGATCCGACTGGCAGGACTACTTCGTCATGGAAACCGGTACGAAGAAGTACCATCCCGACACGCTGCAGTGGATCAAAGAATCCGGCGCTGCCTGGCTGGGAGACGGATTTTTCTACAGCCGTTATGATGCCCCGGAGAAGGGCAAGGAGCTTTCCTCAAAGAACGTCAATCAGAAAGTGTATTACCATAAAGTCGGAACACCGCAATCGGCGGACGAGCTCATCTACGAAGACCCTACAAATCCGGAGCGCTTACATTACGTAAGCACAACCGAAGATGAGCGTTTCGCATTTCTCACCATCTATGAGCTGGGAAAAGGGAAAGAAGGGAATGCGCTGTTCTATCGGGATCTGAGCAAGGGAGAGAAGACGTTCCAGCCGATTGTGGCTGAAATCGGTGACTTCAACTTCGGTGTGGTCGACAATCTTGGAGACAAGCTGCTCGTTCGGACAAACAAGAACGCACCCAACGGCAAGCTCGTTCTCATCGATCCCAAAAAGCCCGAAGAGAAAAATTGGAAACTCGTGCTCCCCGAGAAACCCGAGCCGCTTCAGGGGACGAGCACGGCCGGTGGGAAACTGATTGTCACCTATCTCAAAGATGTCTCGACCCGAGCATATGTCTATAGCCTCAGCGGCAAACTGGAAAACGAGATCAAGCTGCCAGCCCTCGGGATTGCCGGCGGATTCGGCGGGGAAAAGACGGACACGTTCGTTTTCTATGCGTTCACATCCTTCACATTCCCTCCCACCATCTACAAGTACGACATCGCAACGAAGAAGAGCACTGTTTTCAGAGCACCTGAAATCCTCAACTTTAATCCATCTGACTACGTAACGAAACAAGTTTTCTATAAGAGCAAGGATGGCACAAAGATTCCTATGTTCATTGTCTACAAGAAGGGAATGGCGCTCAATGGAAAGAATCCGACTCTTCTGTACGGTTATGGTGGATTCAACATCTCCACGACCCCCGGATTCAGTCCGACACGGCTTGGTCTCCTGGAACAAGGATTCGTCTACGCCTCGGCGAACATGCGTGGTGGTGGAGAGTACGGCGAGAAATGGCACCAGGGAGGAATCAAGCTGAAGAAACAGAACGTGTTTGACGACTTCATCGCTGCGGCAGAATACCTGATCGTAAACTCCTATACCTCGCCGAAGATGCTGGCAATCCAGGGGGGCTCGAACGGAGGGTTGCTCGTCGGAGCGGTGATCAACCAGAGACCCGAACTGTTCCGCGTCGCCATCCCGCAAGTTGGCGTGATGGATATGCTCAGATACCATAAGTTCACAATTGGGTGGAACTGGAAACCCGACTACGGCTCGAGCGACGACGAGGAAGAGTTTAAGGCGATCTACAAATATTCGCCGCTTCACAACATCAAGGAGGGGGTAGACTATCCTGCCACGATGGTGACCACAGCGGATCATGACGATCGCGTAGTGCCGGCGCATTCGTTCAAGTATGCGGCGACTCTGCAGGAGTTGTACAAGGGGGAAAACCCGGTGCTGATCAGAATCCAGACTCGCTCAGGGCACGGCGCGAGCAGCACAACGAAAGCGATTGAAGAGACTGCGGATATTTACTCGTTTATCTTCTACAATCTCGGAGTGACACCGAAATACTAGGAGAGTTTCAAGTTTAGAGTTTTCCGCCGCAGGCGGTTCCGCCTATGGCGGACAAGTTTTGAGTTACGAGAAGTCCGACTTTTAACACGCTACACCGGGTAGAAGTCGGACTTCTTCATTGTTACGCGTACTGTCCCGCCACCCATCCTGACGACCAGGCCCACTGGAAGTTGTATCCCCCGAGCCAGCCGGTCACATCCACACACTCGCCGATGAAATACAGGCCTGGAGCTTTGCGAGCTTCCATCGTCTTTGAGGAGAGTTCGTCCGTATCAACTCCTCCCACTGTCACTTCTGCCTTGCCGAACCCTTCTGTTCCACTCGGAGCCACCTCCCAGTTGTGCAGTCCGTGCGCGATTTCCTCCAATTCCTTTCTGGAAAAGCGTTGCATGGTCCTGGAGCCGCCAAGTCGATCACACCACTCAACCGCAAACCGGCGGGGAAGGTGCTGATCGAGAACCGATGTCAGTTCTTTCGTGGTTTGATGCTGGGTAAGAAGGATGTCTTTTGCCTTGCCATCCGGCAGAAGGTCGACGGTGAGCTTTTGTCCCTCGTCCCAATACGACGATGCTTGAAGAATCCCCGGACCGCTCAATCCACGATGAGTGAACAGAATGCTCTCCCGAAAAGCAGCTTTCCCACACGAAACGACAGAGTCGATCGAGATTCCTGAAAGTTTTCCGAAAAACCGCAAGTCCTCCGCATTGAACGTAAGAGGAACCAAGCCAGGCCAGAGCTTCGTAACATTCAGACCGAATTGACGTGCGAGAGAAAATGCGAAGTTCGTCGCACCAAGCTGAGGGATGGAAAGTCCTCCGGTGGCGATGATGAGTGAGTCAGATTCGAATTGTCCGATCGCTGTAAACAACTGATAGCGCTCTCCCCGCTTTACCTCTTGTACCTCACATCCCACGCGCAGTTCGACGTTCGCTTCATTGCATTCCCGAACCAGCATGTCAACAATTTGCTGTGAGCTTCCGTCGCAAAAGAGCTGTCCCAGGTTCTTCTCGTGGTATGGGATCTTGTGTTTCTCTACAAGAGCGGTGAAATCAGATGGGGAGAAACGTGACAGGGCCGACTTACAAAAGTGGGGGTTTCCCGAAACGAAATTGACGGACTCGGCGTTGAGGTTTGTGAAATTGCAGCGACCGCCGCCAGAGATGAGAATCTTCTCGCCAATCTTGCCGTTGTGCTCAAGCACGAGGACTGATCGTCCCCGTTTGCCAGCCTGGATGGCGCACATCAATCCGGCTGCGCCGGCTCCGATGATGATGACATCGTGGGTTTTCAATGATCGGTCCAGTGAAATACGTTGGGTATTCTTGTCAGTAGATTTGGATGATGACAATCTTGTTTACACAATATTGTGGAAAATCCAATGACCTTCAATTCATCGAATCGATGGGATCGTCCAGTTTTCAGCCGAACAACGACTTCGAGAGCGAGAAGAGTTCATCCAACTCTCAACAGCACACCCCTTTCATCCCCTCTCCCCGTCGCTCAAGCCCACACACAGAGGGGACTGCTGGTACTTGGAGGAAAATACAAGATCTTACGGTATCAAACGTCCCCTCTCGAGCGAAAGCATATGGGCTGAGAGAGGGGAGCAGAGGGGTGTGTGCTCTAGACAAGAAAAGTGAGATGATTGCATACCTTCCGAGTATTCGTTACCATTTCAACACTCGCATGCCCGACTCGATCACACTCATCAATCACGCCACCGTTCTGATTCAACTCGGAGGCGTCAATATTCTGACCGATCCAATCTATTCGTGGACGGTATCGTATCTCTTCCCCCGAATGCAGAAACCAGGCATACCGTTCGGAGAGCTGCCGCCAATCGATTATATCCTTGTTTCGCATAGCGATTATGACCATTTAAATATGAGGACACTGCGACGGCTCCGTCGCCGCGGAATCTCCACGCTCATTCTTCCGAAGGGGATCGGCTCATACGGTCAGAGAGCAGGTTTCCCAAAGATTATAGAGTTGAGTCACTGGGAGAGATTCGAAGACGGTGGCACGACGATCACTTGCGTTCCCGCAAAGCACGTGAGCAAACGAAAACCCGGAGATCCGGGCATGAACGCTTGCGCCGGCTTTGTTGTCGAGACCAACAATCGGTCAGTGTATTTTGCCGGCGATACTGCGTATGGGGAATTCTTCACTGAAATTGGATCGCGTTACAACATCGATGTTGCTCTGCTCCCCATCGGTGCTTACAAACCCGAAAAGTGGTTCAAGAACCTCCATCTCCATCCGGTGACGGCGCTCCAGGCGTTTCAGGATCTGCGTGCCAGACATCTCGTCCCGTTCCATTGGGGGACCTTCTGGATCAGCGACGAGCCGATGGAAGAACCGCCTCAAAAGCTTCTGGCCGAGGCCCAGCGATGCGGTATTCAAGACAAGGTTCACATACTCAGAAACGGTGACTCATTTCAGTTCTGATCACCTTGAGGTTTTCTCGCAATGGCCGTACCTTTAGCTGAAGCACGATGACCACCTACACAGCAACAACTGAAGGCATTCGGATAACAGTACAGCCGGTCTATTTGGACGGTCAGTCAGACGTGCTGCAGCGAAAATTCGTCTTCGCCTATTTCATCCGGATCGAGAATAACAGTTCGCAGACGGTACAGCTCACGCGCCGTCATTGGTTCATCAGACATTCGAGCGGCCGGGTTGAGGAAGTTGAAGGTGAGGGAGTTGTCGGCAAACAACCCACAATCCGACCAGGGAGCTTTCACGAGTACAACAGTTACTGCATCCTCGAGACATTGGAAGGGACCATGGAAGGGACATACCTCATGCAGCGGGAGAATGGAGATCTCTTTCGTGTCACCATTCCAAAGTTCACACTCCGGGCAATGGGCAACTGACGTCTGCCTTCCATCTGCACTCCGCCAATCCCCATGAAGCTCTTCTTCCAGCAATACGGCAGCGGCGAGCCACTCCTCATCATCCACGGACTCCTCGGCTCGCTCGACAATTGGCACACGCTCAGCAAGAAGTTTGCTACGTCATACAGAGTGCTGGCAATCGATGTGCGCAATCATGGACGGTCCCCGCATTCGGACACACTCACGTACAAGGCGATGGCAGAGGATGTGATCGAGCTTATGGACGCTCAGCACATCCATTCCGCTCACCTCATCGGCCACTCGATGGGGGGAAAGATCGCAATGAGGCTCGCTCTATCAAGTCCTGAGCGCGTAGTGAAGCTGGTTGTAGTCGATATTGCGCCGAGATCCTATCCGCGCTTGCACGATGAACTGCTCGAGGCGCTGATGTCCATTGACCCCGGAGCTTTCCAGTCACGCCAACAAGTGGATGATGCGCTGTCCGGAAAAATCCCCGACCTCGCAGTGCGACAATTTCTGATGAAAAATCTTGCGCGCGACTCAGCCGGTTCTTTTCTCTGGAAAGCGAATCTCGAAGCGATTTCCAGGCATTACAAAGAAATTGCTAGCGAGATACGTTCGTCAGCGCCGTTTCTGAATCCGACACTTTTCGTCAAGGGGGAACGATCACACTACGTGCTCGAATCTGACACACCGTTTATATGCAGGTTGTTCCCGAACGCAAGAATCGTATCGATTGACGCTGGGCATTGGATACACGCCGAATCACCTGTCCTGTTCGCCGACGTGGTCCAGCAGTTTCTTCATGACGGATCGTAGATACTGGCAAAATGCCAGCAATTTCTACTTTGAATTCTCTGGTTTTTCCCTTTAATTGACCGCACCAACGACGGGCCAAATCCCTTCAACACTTCGCCAGCCCAATGAAGAAATTGCTGCTTCTACCGTTCATCGCGTTTCATCTCCTCTCCGCCCAGACTATTCAAACTTCTGAGCAGCTCATCAAGGCAATGCACGACCGGTATGCAGGCAAGTGGTACAAGACGCTGACGTTCGTCCAAAAAACCTCGCAGGTGAAGCCAGACACCACCATTGTAAGCACATGGTACGAATCGTTCTCCTTCCCCGGAACGATGCGCATCGACATGGATTCCATGGGGGGTAGTGGAATGATGCTCGCCGGCGATTCGCTCTACGTCTTCCGGGATGGAAAACTGACGACGACAAGAAACTTTGTTCATTCGCTGCTGCTCCTGGGATTCGATGTCTATTTCCTCCAGCCGCAGGACATGCTGACAAAGCTCAAGGGGCTCCATTTCGATCTGTCGATTTTCCGGGAAGATACCTGGCAGGGACGACCGGCCTATGTTGTAGGAGGAAAACAAGGCGACCTCCACTCGCCGCAGTTCTGGATAGAGAAGGAGCGGCTCCTCTTTGTCCGCCTCCTCGAACCGGCAGGCACCAGTGGCACCCAGACGCGGGAGACGCAATTCAACAAGTATGTCCGGCTCGCCAACGGCTGGCTGGCACCCGAAGTTATCTTCATGGTCGACAATAAGGTCCTCATGAGCGAAGAATATTCGGAACTCCATGCAAACCCGAAGCTCGACAGGAAGCTGTTTGACCCGCAGTATTGGAAAACCGCACGCTGGAAGTGAGTGCTACAGGGATTGTTCCCTTTCGATGACAGGTGAGTATCCTGCGGAAGATTTTGTGGTACGAATCTAGCTTATTACATTCTACAAGAGGATGATCTTATGAAAGAAACAATGCTCGATCGTTTTCTCCGTTATGTGAAGATCGACACACAGTCGCAAGACGACGTGGAGGCCTATCCAAGCACTGCAAAGCAGTTCGACCTTTTGAACCCTCTCGTCCAGGAATTAAAGGATCTGGGATTAAGGGATGCTTCCATCGACAAGTACGGTTACGTGATGGCCACTTTACCTGGCAACGTGCCGCCAACGCATCCGGCTCATGGCAAAGTACCGACGGTTGGGTTTGTGGCACATGTTGATACGTCTCCCTCGACGTCAGGCGCGAACGTGAAACCTCAGATAATCAAGAACTATCAGGGGGGTGATCTGGTGCTCCCTGGCGATCGGTCGGTCGTCATTAAGGAGTCGGAGAATCCGGAACTCAAGAAAGAAATCGGCAGAACGGTCATTACCAGTGACGGAACGACGCTTCTTGGTGCAGACGATAAGGCAGGCATCGCAATCATCATGACCGCGATGCAGCATTTGATCGATCATCCCAATCTTCTTCATGGTGATATCAAGATCGGGTTCACTCCTGACGAAGAGGTGGGGATGGGAACGAAATATTTCGACATCAAGAAATTCGGTGCACTGTTCGCATACACCATCGATGGAGATACAACAGGCGAATTGAACAAGGAGACGTTCAGCGCGAATTCTGCCGTCATAACTGTGCACGGTCGAAACATCCATCCCGGCACAGCCAAGGGAATCATGGTGAACTCGATCCGTGTCATCGCCGATATCATTGCACGCATGCCCAGAGACATGGCACCTGAAACAACGGAAGGGTATGAACCGTACATCCATCCGCATGTTTTGCAGGGAGAGGAAGCGAAATCCGTCGTGAAGATCCTGTTGCGCGATTTCCGCACCGACGGTCTCGACGTTCTGAAACAACGACTCGAAAAAATCATTGCCGAAGTCCAGCCGTTGCATCCGAAAGCGAAGATCGAACTCCAGATAATCGAGTCGTACCGGAACATGCGCGAAGGACTGGAGAAGGATCAGCGAGTCCTGGATTGTCTCTGGGAAGCCACGAAACGATCCGGCCTCGAACCAAAGTGGGTTCCCATCCGCGGGGGCACAGACGGATCAAAACTGACAGCAAACGGCCTGCCAACGCCGAACATCTTCACCGGCGGCCACAACTACCACGGGAATACTGAGTGGGCCTCATTGTGGGGAATGGAAAAGGCAGCTGAGACGGTGGTCAACCTTGCTCAAGTGTGGGTGGAGAAAAGTAAGTAGTGAATAGTAAATAGTGAAGAGTAAAAAGTGGATTTGCAGTCAATAAACCGTGAATCGACAAACTCAAAACTTGAAACAGTAAACTGTAAACTTATTTCTTCCCTCCGCACCGTTCAGTAACGAAAAAGGACTGATTCTATGGAACAACAATCAGCGCCACGGGTCCTCCCGGAAAACGCGTACAAAGAGCTGAAAGAAGGCGAAGTCTATCGTCCTGTCATGGACCCAGCTGTGCCTGTACCGGAAGTGACCCCGTACTCGGTTCTTCTCGGTCTGGCAATGGCGATTCTCTTTTCCGCCGCTGCAGCATACTCGGGATTGAAGATCGGGCAGGTTATGGAAGCCGCCATACCGATTGCGATTCTCGCCGTGGGAATCTCCACGCTCTCACGCCAAAAAGGAGCGCTTGGCCAGAACGTGATTATCCAGTCGATCGGCTCGACATCCGGAGCCGTCGTCGCCGGCGCGATCTTTACCATTCCGGCCTTGTATATCCTCGACCTCCCAACCAATTTCTTCCGACTTTTCCTTGCGGCGACGTTCGGCGCTTTTCTGGGTATCCTGTTCCTCATCCCGCTGCGCAAGTACTTCGTGAGGGATATGCATGGAAAACTCCCATTCCCTGAGGCGACTGCCACAACTGAGATCCTGATGGCGGGTGAGCGCGGAGGCAAGCAGGCGATTGTGCTTGTTGTCAGCGGTTTGATCGGAGGTGCTTACGATTTCACGGTCACGTCGCTCGGGTGGTGGTCGGAAGTCGTGACCTCGCGGGTGGTGGACTTTGGCGCAGACGTTGCCGATAAGATAAGAGTTGTGTATCGCATGAACATCCTGTCGATCGTAGTCGGACTTGGGTACATCATCGGCCTGAAGTACTCCGCCATCATCTGTGCCGGTTCGTTTCTTTCCTGGTTTGTGTTTGTGCCCATGTTCTACGAGATCGGTCAGCATCTCGGTGTCCCACTGGGCGCGACGGCGACAAAACTCATAGCGAACATGAGCGCCGAAGAAATCTTCCGGACATATGTCCGCCACATTGGTATCGGCGGCATTGCAATGGCAGGTATCATCGGGATCATCCGGTCGTCAAAGATCATCGGCGGAGCGTTTTCCCTGGCGTACCGCGAGATCTTTCAGGCAAAGAAAGTCGAGGTGGTGAGCGAGGGGCGCTGGCAGACAGACCTCAAAATGCTCCACATCGTGCTCTTCATCCTTCTGACAACGCTTGCCCTCTTTGTCTTCTTCTATGTCGGCGTTGTGCCGACGCTGATGCAAGCGATTGTTGCTCTCCTTGTAGTTGTCATTATTTCATTCCTCTTCACTACCGTCGCAGCGAATGCTATCGCCATCGTTGGAACGAATCCTGTGTCTGGTATGACACTGATGACGCTGATCCTCGCATGCCTCGTGCTGACACAAATCGGATTGACGGGCGCTGATGGGATGGTCAGTGCATTGATCATCGGCGGTGTTGTGTGCACTGCCCTCTCGGTTGCTGGATCGTTTATTACCGACCTGAAGATCGGCTACTGGCTCGGATCGACACCGAAGAAGCAGGAAACCTGGAAATTCCTCGGCTCTCTTCTCTCAGCTGCTACCGTCGGACTAGTCATCATGGTTCTCAATCAGACGGACGGGTTCAAAGGACCCAATGCTCTTGCTGCACCGCAGGCTAATGCCATGGCAGCCGTCATCCAACCATTGATGTCGAACGCCCCGGTACCCTGGATTCTCTATTTCGCGGGGGCCATCATTGCACTCTTATGCGTCGTCCTGAAAATACCGCCGTTGGCGTTCGCTTTGGGCCTGTATCTTCCGCTTGAGCTGAACACGCCTTTGTTGATCGGCGGTCTGGTTTCGTGGTTCGTCACAAGCCGCAGTAAGGATGAAAAACTAAACAATGCGTGCTTCTCCCGCGGAACGTTGATCGCTTCCGGATTCCTCGCAGGCGGGTCGTTATTTGGTGTCATTGGTGCATTCCTGAGGTTTTTCGGCGTCAACTTGCTCGACACCGTATGGCAGGAAACCCAGTCGGCGCACGTGCTTGCCTACGTGATGTTTGTTCTTCTTGTTGTCTATATGCTCTGGGATACGATGCGCGCAAAGCCGGAGTAGTCTCCTCGTCCATAACTTCCGCATTCTTGGGGGCGACGATCAACTGCGTCGCCCCCTCGTTTCAAAATCCCCGTAGTTCCCTCCGCATCATGAAAAGTCTGCTCACTATCTTCCTTCTCACATTTTCCGTCGCACAGGCACAGCAAAGCGCGTCTCTGTACGTCGAGCATTTCGATTCCGTTGTGGCCCCTATGCTTCCTCGCGGGTGGACAACATCGACGAATCGGTTGACGTCCGGAGATTTCACCACCACGACTTCTTCAGTCCACTCGATTCCCAATGCCATCCTCTCGACGAATGCCACCATCCCGCAATCCATCATCTCACCTCTCCTCGACTTCACAGGATGCAATCCGGAGCGACTCGAATTTTACGTTGCTCGCTCGAGCTCCCATATGTCATTGTTGATCGTCGACGCCTCCATTGACGACGGAGTGACGTTTCCCATTGCCCTAAGTGACACGATTCGAAACCCGGGCTCCACGAGCTACGCGCTCTCTTCACTTCCACTACCGGTGTCTCTGTCGAATCAACCCAGAGTCCGGATTCGCTGGAGACTGATTGCAGCGACAGGAGGCGTGACGGGAACATTCCGCATGGATGACATTTCGGTCACTGCACATGTCGATACGCCCGAGATCGAACCAAGAGCCATTATCATCAACGAGATTATGTATGACCCATTGGCCGATCAGAATGAATGGGTCGAGTTGTACCATCGCGGATCAGCACCAATAGACATAGCCCGCTGGAAGATCTCGGATCGTCCTACTGCAAGCGGATCCAATTCGTTCACCATAACCAATTTGTCAGCCATCATTCAGCCGCGCGATTTCGTGGTCGTGGCTGCAGACTCAACCATCCTTTCAAGATTCTGGTATCTGAGCCCGCCCGCTCCGGGTGTCCATTTGTTCATCTTGAACCGCACTGGCGGGCTTGGCTTGAACAACGATGGGGACGACGTCATTCTGCGCGACGCGATGGGGCGAACGATCGACAGTGTATCCTATTCTTCAGACTGGCAACATCCTGACCTGACGGACGCCCGGGGAAGATCGCTCGAACGGGTGAATCCGGAACTCGGATCGAATGACCGGCGGAACTGGAGTTCATCCCCCGATCCGGCCGGTGGCACTCCCGGCAGAACAAACGGAATCTATACAAGCAGCTTACCCTCGACGGCGACTGTCTCGATCAATCCCAATCCCTTCTCGCCGGATGGGGACGGATTTGAGGACTTCTGCATCATCCACTACGATCTCCCGTTGATCACATCGGTTATTCGCATATCGATCTTCGATATCAAAGGACGACTTGTTCGCTCACTTGCCAACGGCGAGCTGAGCGGCGCTCAGGGCCAGATCATCTGGGACGGGCTTGACGACACGAGGCAGCGTGTTCGTATTGGAGTGTACATTGTGTATGTTGAAGCGGTGGATGGTCAGGCGGGCGTGGTTGCCACGGCTAAGGCAGTGGCAGTTGTTGCAGCAAAGCTGTGAATGAATACTGGTTGTCCAAACCAATCGATTCTGATTTGCGGCTTTTCTTCATCCAGTGGACAGATGCCGTAATCCTCAGTATATTGCATCGTCATCCTTCCCATCCCAAGGCAGTGAACTCCATGAGACCAATTCGAATCCTCCGTTTGGCCTGTTCGGCAGCCGTCCTCACATCTCTTCTCCTCAGCTGTTTAATTGCCCAAGACCGGGGATCACACGATCCCCGTCAGGCAGAGCGCGGGAAATACTTCCAGAAGAAGGTCTATGTCCAGGCACCGCTGCCGACTCTTGAGGCAACGCGCCCCCTTCTGCCTGCGCCGGTCTTCGACGAGGATTCCCTGCTTGTCAAGCTCTACTGGAAGGCTTGGGAGATTGCGTTCAGGAATTTTCACGAGCCGTCACCTTCCAGCGGATTCGTATCTCAATTCATCGACGCCGCATTCAACGACAACATTTTTCTCTGGGATACAGCGTTCATGACGATGTTTTGCAACGTCGCTTATCCTTTGGTCCCGGGTATCGCATCGCTCGACAATTTCTATATCAAGCAGCATCCGACAGGAGAGATATGCAGAGAAATCCAGCGAAACACCGGTCTTGATTTTGTGTATTGGGTGAACGCCGAAGACAGCACGCTGTTCAGCCGATGGGGATGGATATTTCCTCCTGCTCGGCAAGCATCGGTTATCTACCGCGGACGGACAGCCCCATCACCCAACCCGCGCCTGACGCTCGATGCGATGGACCATCCCATCCTTGCATGGGCTGAGCTCGAAAGCTATCATCTCACAGGTGACAGTTCCCGGCTTCGACTGATCTGGGATCCCCTCATCCACTACTACCAGTCGTATCAGAAATATCTTCTCCAGGGAAACGGTCTTTACGTCACCGATTGGGCCAGCATGGATAATTCGCCCCGCAATGCGTTCCTGAATCGTGGTGGAACTGGCATTGATATTTCATCGGAGATGGTGCTTTTTGCGAGAAATCTGACGGAGATTGCTCGGCTCATCGGAAAGGAGAACGAAGCCAGGCGCTATACGAAGGAAGCGGATGAGCTTGCAGGCCGGATCAACCGGCTCATGTGGAATCGCACGAAGAGATTCTACTATGATCTCACACTCGACGGTGAACAAGCCCCCGTAAGAACGGTGGCGGCATACTGGACACTTCTTGCCGGTGTTGCATCATCCGAACAGGCCAAGGACCTCGTGAAGGAATTGCAGAACCCAGAGACATTTGGCCGCATCGATCCCGTGCCGACGTGCGCGGCGAATGAGCCGGGATATCTTTCTGTAGGAGGATACTGGAGAGGAGCCGTCTGGGCACCCACGAACACGATGGTGATCCGCGGATTGGAGAACTACGGTTACTACGATCTTGCCCGGTCGATTGCCCTGCGACATTTGCATATTGTGGCTGATGTGTTCGCGAAGACAGGCACAATCTGGGAGAACTATGCACCCGACGCGAAAGAGCCAGGACGGCACGCGGACAGTGCATTCGTGGCGAAAGATTTTGTCGGATGGAGCGGCATCGCTCCTATCCTGTACTTTCTTGAGTATGGAGTCGGTCTGAAACCGAACGCAGCAAGGAACGAACTGACATGGAGAATTGATTCGCCTGCGAGGGTGGGCTGCGAACGATACCGGTTCAACGGCCACGTCACAACACTACTTGCTGAACCGGCAGAGAAAGAAGGAAGCTTGATTCTCTCCGTTAATTCCGACGGCGCTTTCAAATTGAAGGTTCAGTACCACAATAAGAAAGTGAACTTCAATGTCGGAAAGGGGCAGAACAGGTTTGTGGTCCCCTGACCTTCGGAGAGCTCAGGATGCTTTGAATCCACATCTGCTTTCTGTATATTTTGTGCACAACCTGTCCAATCGATAAATCAAGACCACATGGCTGTTTCCACATCAGGTAAGCACGTATTTGCTCGCCAACTGCAATCGATTGTGAAACTCCATCGTCAGGGCGCGGGCGGACTCCGGGTCGCGCTGGCACTGACGAAGCGGCTTGATCGCCTGATCGCCGCAGTGTTCCGCTCTCTGAAGAACCCCCAAAAGAAATTTATCGCCGTCGTGGCCCTCGGTGGATACGGCCGGAAGGAGCTCTGTTTTTCCTCCGACGTTGACATCATGTTTCTCATCGCCGACGAGTCTCAGAAACCACACGTTGGTGCTACTGCAGGCGATTTGCTTCACGCACTGCTCGCGTACGGGCTGGACATCGGACACAGCTTTCGAACTATCCAGGAATGTGCCGATTCGTCGTCATCCGATTTTGAAGTATGGCATTCGCTCCTTGAAGCTCGATTCATCTGCGGGAACCGTGCTGTCTTCTCGGGGCTCCACACAAGCCTCCAGCGTCAGATACGATCGCTTGATGCTGCACAGTACATACAAAACCTCATCATCGCGACAGAGCTTCGCCACCGGAAGTACGGCCATTCCACCAAGCTGCTCGAGCCGAATGTGAAGAACAGCGCTGGCGGATTGAGGGATCTTCACACGGTGCTGTGGCTAGGGCGCGGCACAGGGCTTGCCAAACTCACAGCTCGCCCTACGTCCACGCAGACTGCTCTCACCGAGATGCTGCACGGCCGGTTCCTCATGAAACACTTTGACGCCAGATACCTCCGGGAAGCACGGCAGGGACTCGATTTCCTGCTGAGGACACGCAATGAGATGCACCTGCAGGCTCACGCATTGCACGATACTCTTGAATTCAATCTTCAGCGGCAGGTTGCCAAATCCCTGAAGTACCGTGATTCCTCGTCGCTGACAAGTGTCGAGCGCTTCATGAAAGACTACTACGTGGCTGCCCGGGTGGTCTCCCAGTTGGCTCGCCGAATGATGAATTGGGCACACGACCAATACGTGGCCACTGCAGAGCACAACGTAACGCTACGCCTCGCCTCTCCGTTCGTCGTCAAAGACAAGAAACTCGATCTGAGCGTTGGCAGGGATCGTCTCACAAGTGAAGAGACCCTTCGTGCATTTCTTCTCTCCATTGACCACAATGTGCCCTTCTCTCATCGACTGGAAGACGCTCTGGCTCGAAATGCGTCACGCCATTCTCCACTGCGCGCTGAAGGCGAGACCTCGTTGTTTCGCGAGCTTCTCAACAAACCCCATGGGGTGGGCCACTCCATCCAGCGCATGAATGATCTCGGCCTTCTCCAACGGTGGATTCCGGAATGGAAAGGCCTCGTTGCCTTCTTCCAGCATAACCAATACCACTTCTATACCGCGGATGAGCATACGCTTATCGTCCTGTCTAACGCCGAAGCCCTTTCCACGAGCCCTTCGACATTCGGAAATATCTTTCGATCATTGTCGAGACGCGACACCCTTTACCTTGCAGCGTTGTGCCACGACATCGCCAAGCCAATCCGGGTTGGTGATCACGAAATCATCGGTGTCGATGTCGCACGCACTATCTTGAAGAGGTTGCGATATGAAGATGTCATGGACGACGTGCTCTTCCTTGTGCGCAACCACCTCCTGATGGAACAAATCGCCTTCCGCCGCAACTTGGGTGATCCCCAAACCATCATTGACTTTGCTTCCAAGATCGAAGGGACACAGCAGCTCGATTTGCTCTATCTCCTGACGTACGCGGATCTGAGCGCTGTCAACAAGAACGTCTGGACGGACTGGAAGGCGATGCTGTTGCACGAACTCTATCAGCGATCGCGTGAAATTCTCGAGCGCAATCTCACGGGAGACGAGTACGCCCGTGTGGAAGCAGACCGCCGCCAGACGGCGGTCCAGGATATGGTCAACGAACTTAGCTCGACCATCTCCGTAGATCAAGCACGCGACCATCTTGACGCTGTGGAAAGTCCCGCCTATCTCGCGGCATTTGACGCAGCGGAAATCGCCGAACATATCCGCCGTATCGGGACGGACGAAACGGTAAGCACCATCTTCAAGAAAAACGAAGACCATACTGAAGTGACCATTATCGCCCGCGATGCGCCGTTCGCCCTGTCACGATTCTGCGGCGTCTTATCGGCCAACGACGCGAATATCCTCGATGCCCAGATTTTCACGCGCAATGACGGGATCATCATCGATCGGTTTAGGGTCATCGATTTCGTCTCCAAGGCGACTCTCAACTCCCGGCGGTGCGACAAGATTCATCAGGAACTCAATCACGTATTCGATGATGTGACTGACATCGAAGCATTGCTCAGCCGGCACAAGATGAAATGGAAACGGCGAAGCAGAATTGCAAATCCGAACGTCCGGATTGATGTGGAATTCGAGAGCCATCCGCGATATACCATTATTGATGTTTATGCACCAGATATGCTGGGATTCCTGTACAGGATCACTGGTACGATATCGATGCTTGGCTTGAATATTTCGTTCGCTAAGATCGCAACACGCATTGACGGAATCGTCGACTCGTTCTACATTCTTGATCTGACCGGCAGGAAGGTGGACGATGATGCACAGAGATCGTACGTACGGTCCGAGATTCTCAAAGTCATCAACGATTTGTCCGAATCTGAACTGGTGATGCAGTGATTATCGAACAGGAGCTTGCATGAGCAATTCCAGACCGATTGGAGTGTTTGATTCCGGCATCGGAGGGTTGACGGTAGTCCGGGCACTCACTCATCACTTGCCGCACGAGAACATCGTGTATTTCGGTGACACTGCACGCGTGCCGTATGGCCCAAAATCATCCCAGGTTGTCCGCGAATATGCAGCTCAGGATACGGACGTGCTCCTTGAACACGACGTGAAAATGATCGTGATCGCCTGTAATACGGTTTCGGCTGTTGCTCTCGATGTTGTTCAAAGAAGAGCCAAAGTACCGGTCGTAGGAGTGATCATCCCGGGCGCCGAAGCCGCTGCGCGAGCGACGAAGAAGAAACGGGTGGGAATCATCGGGACTATTGGCACGGTTAACAGCAACGCGTATGTCAACGCCTTGCGGCAATTCGATCCGGAAATTCAGGCGTTCAGCCAGGCCTGTCCCCTCTTCGTTCCACTCGCGGAAGAGGGCTGGATGGATCACAAGGCGACGGAACTCATAGCGAAGGAATACCTTTTCCCGCTTACGCTTGAGAAGATCGACACGCTCATCCTCGGCTGCACGCATTACCCATTGCTGAAGGACGTCATCGGCAGGGTGTTGCATCAGTCGGTCACTCTCATCGATTCGGGAGAAGCCACTGCCGAGACGGTGAAGAAGTTGCTCGACGACCAGAATATGCGCAACCCGAGCAAGCTGAAGCCAAACCTCCAGTTCAATGTCAGCGACGTCCCGCACAGGTTCACTGAAGTAGGAGAACGGTTTCTCGGCCAGAAGCTCGGGAGAGTGCACAGAGTGGCGGGTTTCGCTGCCTAAGAGAAATGCCGCTGTCTTAGAGAAAAA
>JBEKOB010000064.1:0-25082 GCA_049522195.1 Bacteroidota bacterium | reverse complement strand
CTTCTTTCCCTTCTTCACAACCCACCATGCCACTCCCAGCAAGACAGAAAAATAGGCGCCAATCGCAATCCAATCGAGAGTTTGGAGAGTGCCCATGTTCTAGATCTCCTTCTTATATTTGGTTGAGGATCTGTTCAAAGCCGTTTCGCGATACACCGTACCGGCAGCCCTTCTGCTTGAGGCGACAGGATGCGGCTCGGCCATTTCAGGAAAGGGTAAAGCTCGATTGCATCACCTCGCTTCTGCCAGAACCGGTCAAACCGGCGACCCCCAGGATCTCGCCTTCGTGAAGGTCAAACGTGATGGCCTCGAGCGTATCGTGGAGACAGAAATTCGTGACTTTCAGCCTTTCTCTTCCCCGCACCTTCGCCTTGGGAGGATAGATCTGGCGTATTTCTCTTCCCACCATGTACTTCATGATTGTTCCGCGATCGGTGTCGCCGCTCTTCAGGGTAGCAATATGGTCACCATCACGGAACACGGTGATGGTGTCAGCGATTTGAAAGACTTCGTCCAGTTTATGAGAGATGAAGATGATCCCGGTCCCCTGCGCTCTGAGCCTGGCGAGAAGTTCGAACAGACGCTGCACATCTGTGCGCTCGAGTGCAGAGGTGGGCTCGTCGAGAATCAACACTTTCGCCTTCAGGGCCGTCGCTTTCAGGATCTCGACGATCTGCTTCTGTGCGAGATTGAGGTCGCCGACAAGCGTATCAGCTGGGATGGAAAAGGCGAACTCGCGAAGGTGGTCATTGGTAAGTTGGTTCAGCAGTCGGTGATTGACCAGCCCAAACGAACCCGGCTCGCGATTCGCGGAAATATTTTCGGCGACAGAAAGGTTATTGCAGAGACTCAGTTCATGGAAGACCGTACTGATTCCGAGGCTCCGCGCAGCCTGTGGCGTTTGCGGGTTGACTTCGACTCCCTCAAGCAAGACGTGTCCCTCTTCCTTCCGGTGAACGCCGGCAAGGATCTTCATCAACGTAGATTTCCCCGCACCGTTTTCTCCGACAAGGGCATGGATTTCTCCAGCATCGAGACTGAACGAAGCGCGTCGAAGTGCCTGGGTTGAGCCAAAGCTCTTGGAGATCTGTCTGACGTCGAGGAGGTGACCCATAGCTCAGGAAGGAAGAAAATCAATGATGTCGGGCTTCGGGATCGCTGCAAAAATCAATGCTGCGTGCGGTGCACCGGGTGTTGGACCTTGTATCACCCGGACGGCAAAGAAGCTATGAACCCGAAGCGCTATAAAGGAAGATGCGTTAACGCACACGCAAAAGCAAGAGAAATTTGAGACAGTTAACCGTCACCTTGAAGTTGCATCGCATCCAAGGTGACGGTCCGTCAACAACAACTACTTCGCAGAGAATCGATAGACTGTGGTAGAGGTCAGAGTCTGACCGGGGTTCAGGGTCGTAGGTGGAAACTGAGGCTTATTTGGGGAGTCAGGGAAATGCTGTGTCTCGAGGCAGAACCCAAACCGATGCCCGTACTGCTTGCCCCCTTTTCCAGTGAGGGTGCCGTCAAGGAAATTGCCAGAATAGAACTGCACGCCGGGTTCGGTCGTCAGCACTTCCATAACACGTCCGCTCGTTTTTTCATAGACTCTGGCCGCCAAGCCGAACGAGTTTGCCGCTTTGTTCAAAACCCAGTTGTGATCATACCCTCCGCCGTTCTTGAGTTGATCGTACGCATCGTTGATACGGGCGCCGATTGCGGTCGCCGCGGTGAAATCCATCGGCGTCCCTTTCACACTCTTCAGCTCGCCGGTCGGGATCAGGCCCGAATCAACCGGCGTGAATCGCTCCGCATCGATGAAGAGCTCGTGATCCAGAACATTGCCGTTTCCGGCTCCAGCGAGATTGAAATACGAATGATGCGTGAGATTGACGACGGTCGGCTTGTCAGTCGTTGCGGTGTATTCAATCTTCAGCTCATTGCTGTCGGTCACCGAATACACGACTTTCGCCGAGAGATTGCCGGGATATCCTTCTTCTCCGTCTTTACTGAGATAGGTTAGAACAAGTAACTTGCCAGGCTTACTCTGCTGTTCATCGACGCTCCAGACCACTTTGTCAAATCCTTTCAACCCTCCATGGAGGTGGTTCGCGCCATTGTTGATCGCAAGCTTGAATTTCGTCCCGTTCAATTCGAACGTCCCTTTCCCAATCCTGTTGCCGTACCGGCCGACAAGTGCACCGAAGTACGGACTGTTTTTCACGTAGCTGGCCAATGAATCGAATCCGAGAACAACATCAGCCAGCTTGCCATCACGGTCAGGCACGAGAAGAGACACCACGATCCCGCCGTAGTTGGTAATCCGGGCTTCCATTCCATTCTTATTGTGAAGGGTATAGAGATTCACCTCTGTCCCTTCCGTGGTTCTTCCAAAAGATATTTTTTCCATTGTTGATGACTCCTGTTTTTTTGCGCTGCATGATGCAAGGAGAATAAGAAGGGCGCTGCCAAGAGCTGCAACGATAAAGGACGTCTTCATGGTTTTGTTCCTCGAGTTGAGTGTGACCCAGCCGCTGATCCGATATGAATATCGCATAACGTGAGGTGATTATCCAGTACAAATCTATCGCACAGCAGGGATCAGAAAGGGAAGTCCTTTTGGGACTCGAGTGGGTTTTCCAGTTTCTGCACTTGCGGTTTCTTCGCCTTCTGATGAACGGCGTTGGCGACCACATAGATGGCTTTTCTGGGTGTCGTCGGGCAGGCATGTTCGCAGGCCCCGCAGCCGACGCAAATATCATTGTTAAGTTCAGGAATGACTAGCTTCTGTTCGTACGGGACCATTTTGACCGCTTTCGTGGGGCAGTGTTCAGAACATGCGCCGCAATCCTTTTTCTTTGCCACAACGATGCAGTCGTCCTTGACGAAGATCGACTTGCCAAGCTGAATTTCTTTCTTTGCCGCGACTTCGAGTGGAAGAATCGCCCCCGTCGGACATACCTGTGTGCAAAGAACGCATTCGTAATTGCAGTAGTTCGCACTGTAATTCATCTTCGGCTGCATAATGCCGGCCAGCCCATACTCCAGGAGTGACGGGGAAAGCACTTGCGGCGGGCAAACGCTGATGCACAGGTGACACGCTGTGCAAAGGTTCGAAAAACGATCCCGGCTCCGTGAACCCGGCGGCGTGACCGCCATCCTTCTGCTCTCGTCATATGTGACAGTTGGCGGAGGAAGGTCCCCTTCACGGCCAATCCCCGGCAACATCATTGCTGAGCCAGTGGCCACAATAGCTCCCAGAAACGCTCGGCGCGGAGCATCGACTTCAACATCCGGGATCCTGTTCGTTTTCTTTCCAAACCCCTCAAACTTGAGCGCCACTGTAGGGCATGCATCAATACAGTTGAAACATCCGACACATGCGTGAACATCGATCTTTTTCGAATCGCTGTCGAGACAATTCGCCTTGCAGACCATCTCACAGAAACCGCAGTCAGTGCAACGTTCTTCGACGATTGATATTCTGAAGAGCGAGAATCGCGACAGTAATCCAAGCAGAGCCCCCGCCGGGCACAAGAGGTTGCAGAACAGCCTGCCATGGAAGTATGAGAGGTACACCAGGAGACCAAGAAACCCTAGCGTAAGCAGAAGAGCGAGCGTCTGAAGATGAAGGAGATGGATGTTAAAGAGAATGAAAATTCCAAGGCGGCCCAGAACAAATGCAGCAGCGTTGTTGAAGAAGATAAGAACAGGATCTGCAAGATTTGTGAGAATGCGGCCAAAATTGCTGAAAGGCTCGAGGAGATCCACAAGAATCATGCTCCCCGTGAGGGCAACGATGGCAGTGACTCCGAGAAGCGTATAGTGAACTCGGGTCGGAGCTGGCTTGTAACGATACCACCGCCTGCGTCGCATCCGGCCCGAAAGCCGGATGACAATGTCCTGCAGCGTACCAAGAGGACAGAGTGTGGAACAATAGACTCGTCCAAACGCGAGCGTAAGCAGGAGCACGACCAGGAGGCCGACTGATGCGATTGTGAAACCGGAAATCAGCCTGACAATCGATGGGATGAGTTGAAGAGATGCGAGAACAGTCGCGAGCGAAGCAGGAACCCGGCCTGTGAAGTCCAGGAATACCACCGACACAAGGACAAACACCCCCACCGCAAGAGCGACCCTGATCTTCTTGAGTGACTGCAATGAGCTGCCTCAGACCGTGATGCGTTTGATATTGAGATTCTCGAGATCCATACGGCCGACACCCTGCTCGGCAGCGATCTGAATGTGCCTGATGTCCTTCGGGTCAGATCCAAAGAGCTTGACCGCCGCGGTGTCAATCGCTACGATATCGGTCGACAGCAGTTGCGCCTTCATCGTCACAACATCTTCGGCCGACACGCCCCGCGGGCCATTGCGTTTCATGACGTAGTACGCATCGACGACATTGAGCGTTGGTTTTCGAAACGTCCCGAAGTCAGCGATGCATTGATGAAGATCATTTCCGTGCCAGAAGCCCCGATCCCATACATTCCCCATGAGATTTTTCAGAGCACCCGTAATGCGGCTCGAGCTATGATGTTTCAGGATAGGGACATTGATGAACACGTCGGCGCCCAGCACCAGTTCGTGTTCCTTGGCGCTCGTGAGCACCTTCCCTTTCGGAATTGCTACATCGTGATAGTATCCTTCTGTATGGCCCGGAGCAATTCTGCCTCCTGCGTCCTTAACAGCGCTCTCGATGCCGCTGTTCTTGTAGCAACGCTGCCACTCGTCACACGTGTGGTCGAACACGACAACCTCTTTTGCTCCGGCCTGAAGACACTGACGGATGATCTCTGCGACGAGTTTAGGATTCGTGTTCCCGCCGCGCTCAGGGAGAACATCCCATCCGATATTCGGTTTAACGACAACCTTCTGTCCCTTTTTCACGAAGGCGCCCATCCCGCCGAAAGCCTCAATCCCCTTCTGGAACATCTGCGCAACTTCGCCTCCGCGTACCGCCACAAGATCGACCGGAGCGGTTGAGAGTCGCAGCGCAACGCCTGCCAATAGCTCTTTTGGTTCACCGAATGCCAGGTATGATCCAGCTAGCGCCGAAACACCAAGCGAGTTTCGAAAGAAGGTTCGTCTGTCCATACGTTCCTCTCTATAGATCGTCCAAATTGGCAGTGCCGCTGAATGTCACTCGCTCAGCGATTTCTTCAATCCTGAGCTGGGCCGCTGGCAGAAAATTGCACAAAGTATGCCATATAAATGAAAAGTCCCGGCAGGCGAACGCCGACCGGGACTTCCCTCAGAATCTTAGAATTCAGCGTCCTATGCTGTAGTAGATGAATCCCTTGTCCTTCATCTCTTTGGGGTCGTAGATATTGCGTCCGTCAAGAATGACAGGCTTCTTCATGAGTTTTTTCATTTTTGAGAAATCGGGGCGGCGGAACTCATTCCACTCCGTCACGACAAGCAAGGCATCTGCATCCCTCAATGCATCATAGGAGCTCTCAAAGAAATCGACTTTTCCTTTGAAGAGCGGCTCTACCACATTGTTTGCTATCGGATCGTGTGCCCTGACTTTTGCTCCCAGGTTCAGGAGTTCCCGGATCATGACGAGTGACGGAGCCTCGCGAATGTCGTCTGTCTGCGGCTTGAACGACAGTCCCCACAGCACGATCGTCTTTCCCTTCAGCTGGTCCTTGTAGTGCTTTTTCAGTTTCCTGAGGAGGACCGATTTCTGTGCTTCGTTCACATTGTCAACTGAGCGGAGTATCGTCAGCTCCCGATCGTACAGCTCAGCGGTCTTGACCAGGGCCTTGACATCTTTGGGGAAACATGAACCTCCATATCCCACGCCGGGAAAGAGAAACTGCTTGCCGATTCTAGGGTCGGATCCAATGCCCTTCCTGATCGAATCGATATCCGCCCCCACGTCTTCACAAAGATTGGCCAGTTCGTTCATGAAGGAGATTTTCGTCGCCAGGAAAGCATTTGCCGCGTATTTCGTCATCTCGGAGCTCCGTTCATCCATCACGAGGATTGGATTTCCGGTCCGGACAAATGGCTCATACAATTCCTGAAGCACCGCACCTACCTTTTTGCTTCTTGTTCCGATGACGACTCGATCGGGCTTCAGAGAGTCCTGAAGTGCTGAGCCCTCTTTGAGAAACTCAGGATTCGAGACTACCTCCATCGGGTATTTCGCCTTCTTCTTCAACAGCTGTCTGATCTTATCCACGGTGCCTACAGGAACGGTGCTTTTGCTGACGACGATCTTTTCTGAGTTGGCAAATTCCCCGATTTGTTTTGCTACACTCAAGACATGGGTCAAATCGGCCGAGCCATTCTCGGTAGGAGGCGTCGGAAGACAGAGGAAGATGATGTCACTTTTCTGAACGGCTGTCTTGATCGAGGTAGTGAATACCAGACGTCCCTCCTGGGCATTCTTCCGTACCACTTCCTCAAGGCCGGGCTCATAGATGGGGATTGTTCCCTTCTTCAAGCTGTTGATCTTCTTTTCATCAATGTCCATGCATATAACGTTGTTTCCTGTGTCGGCAAAGCATGCTCCCTGAACGAGGCCGACGTATCCGGTACCGATAACAGAGACATTCATAAGCGTACTATTCGAGTTGTTGTGAGTTATTTTCGACGGTAATGAATCAACAGATTGTATCGAAATGGGGAAACGAAATGACGGTCCGAAGAATGATCTCAAGGCAGGGGCCATCCTGACCGGTGACGCCCATAATCAATGCAATATTCGGAATCTACCTCTTTCCTTTCCCTTTCACCGCATTCTTCAATCGGGACCACGATCGCTTGAGATCCTCCGAGATAAGTTTCACATCGGCGAGCACCGGCATGAAGTTCGTATCGCCACTCCAACGCGGAACGATGTGAAAGTGAATGTGCTTGGCGATCCCCGCGCCAGCGATCCGGCCAAGATTTGCGCCCAGATTGAATCCGTGAGGGCCGCTCGATTTCCCGAGCGCCTTCATCCCAAGCACAGTGGCTTCCATCACCTCCACGTATGCATCCTTTGTCAGTGAGGCCAGGTCAGCAGTATGCTTGTAAGGGACAACCATGAGATGGCCGCTGTTGTACGGGAACAGGTTCATGACGAGGAAACAGTGCTTCCCCCTCCAGACCACGAGATTCTTCCGATCCTGTTTCTCCTTCGCTATCCGACAGAAGAGGCATCCTTTGCTGGACTTTGCACCTCTGAAGGAATCAATGTAGGCGGAACGCCATGGAGAGTATAATCGTTTCATGAAAGCACCTGAATCGGATGAACAGCAAACAGTGAAGAGTAAAAAGTGAAAAGTAAATCACTATTCTGACGAAGTGTTGCGAATACTAGTGCCACTTCGAATAAAAGATCTTGTTCAACAATTTCAGACGTGTCCTCGCTACGGGGGTGAATAGTGAGCTCATTGTTCAGCCCCGGGAGTGAAAAGTGAGGCCGGCGACTACGGTCTACGATCAATACATGAGTCCGCATGCAGGTTCAACGCAGACTCCGGCTAAGTCCGCTAAGGTATTTTTGAACCTCGGACATATCGCGCTCGATCTCATCATATTGAATTTGATCAACGTAACCGAGCCTTAACGATATCTCTAGTTGAGCATCTGCCTCGCTCAACGACGCCTGAGCGATATTCAGAAAATGGAGCTTGTCTTTTTTCGATGATCGAGTGAGTCCCTCAGCGATGTCGGAAGGAACCGAGACAATCGCACGCCGAAGTTGCGCTTTCAACCCAAACTCTTCATCCCTTGGGAACGATTTTGTCAGCGTGTAGACCTTGACCACGAGGTCCATCGCCATTTGCCAGAGTTTGAGTTTCTTGTGTGGTCTGTCGCTCATCTACCTCGATCTCCTAACTTCTCACCATCCTCGTTCCCTCATAGCATTCACTTTTCACCCTCCGGGCTCTGTTAACACCGGCTACTTCCCGTCTCCCAGCAGCACAATCTTCTCCCTCCCTTTCTTGACCGCTTTCGTCGCGTTGCGGCTGTCGATCACGCGCTTCGCGTTCTTCACAACCATTTCGTAATCGTACTGGCTATGGTCCGTCGTGATCACGACGCAATCCGCGCTCTTGATCAATTCCTTCGTCAGCTCGACGGATTCGAAGGAGTGGTTGTTCACCTTCACTCTCGGCACGAACGGATCATTGTAGACAATGTTCTTAGCTCCATCCGCCAGGAGCAGCTCCATCACTTTGAGAGCAGGGGAATGCCGGATATCGTCGACATCGCGTTTGAACGCTGCCCCGAGAACTACGATTTTTGCGTCCTGGAACGTCACGGGCATCATGCTGATCTCACGCTGGACCATGTTCTTCACATAGAACGGCATGTTCTCGTTCGTCTCCGCGGCCAGCGTGATGAAGTTCGTCTGGAAATCATATTGTCGAGCGAGCCACGAAAGATAGTATGGATCGATCAGAATGCAGTGCCCTCCGATTCCGGGACCCGGATAGAATGGCATGAACCCAAAAGGCTTCGTGGCCGCCGCCTCCACGACCTCCCATACATTAATGCCTCCCATCCGATCGCAGAGCTGTGCCAGTTCATTCACCAGTGCGATATTGACACTCCGGAAAATGTTTTCCAGGAGTTTTTCAAGCTCAGCCACCTTGGGATTTGAAACCGGGATCACCCGGGTAACCACCTGTTCAGTAGCCACGCAGGCAAGGCGGGTGCATTCGGTCGTAACGCCTCCAACCACCGTCGGCGTGTTCGTCGTTGTCCACTTCTTGTTTCCCGGATCAATCCGTTCCGGCGAGAACGCAAGATAGTAGTCCTTGCCCGTTTTGAGCTTCGATTGCTCAAGGATCGGCTGCACATATCCTTCAGTCGTATTGGGGAAAGTCGTGCTCTTGAGGATGATGAGATGCCCTTTGCGCAGCCGGAGGGCAATTTCCTTCGCCGATGCGACGATGTAGGAAATGTCGGGCTCTTTGTTTGGAGTAAACGGGGTCGGCACACAGATGAAGATGATGTCGAGTTTTGCAACCGCATCGTAGTTCGCAGCCGCTTTCAACATCCCGCTTTTCGTAACCCTGGCAAATACCTTGTTATTTACATCGTCGATGTAGTTCTTCCCCGAGTTGACCGCATTCACTTTTTTCTCATCGACTTCTATGCCGAGCGTTTCAAATCCCTTTGCGGCATATTCAACGGCCAGCGGCAATCCGACATATCCAAGCCCGACAACGCCGATACGGGCTTTCTTGTTCCTGATTTTTCGTTCGAGTGCGTTCATAGTTCCGTCTGAAATAGACCAGCCCGCTGTGGGCGGGCTGGATCGGTTCTTTGATTTGGAAGAGCCTACTCCTCTTCTTCCTTCGCTTTCTCTTTAGCAGCAATTACCTTCTCGGCAAGTTCTTTCGGCAACTCCTCGTAGTGTGAAAACTTTGTCCGGTACACACCCCGGCCCTGTGTCATCGACCGGAGTATTGTTGAGTACTTATGGATTTCGGACATTGGCACCAGCGCTTTGATCTTCTGGAAGTGCCCTTCCGATTCCATACCCGAAATCTTTCCGCGGCGGCCAGAGATATCCCCCATGACGTCACCCATATATTCGTCGGGCACGATCACTTCAATCTCGTTGATCGGTTCCAACAGGACCGGCTTCGCCTCGAGGAATCCCTTTTTGAATGCCATTGCGCCAGCGATCTTGAACGAATGTTCATCCGAGTCAACCGAGTGATACGAACCGTCGAAGATTGTCACTCTGACATCGACGATCTGATAGCCTGCGAGGACTCCCCTCTGCATCGTTTCGATGACGCCCTTCTCCACGGCAGGGACAAACCGTCCTGGCACCACACCACCCACAATCTCGTCGAGGAATTCAAAGCCTGTTCCGCGCGGCAGCGGCTCAATTTTCAGATACACGTGACCAAACTGACCACGTCCCCCCGTCTGCTTCTTATGTTTGTATTCAACTTCCGGGACCCTCGCTTTGATCGCTTCCTTGTATGGGATCTTCGGCTCTTTGAGATCAACATCGACGCCGTACTTCTCTTTGAGTCTCTTTGTCACAATAAGGAGGTGCAACTCTCCCTGCCCTGCAATAACTGTCTGGCTGAGTTCTCCGTCCACCTGCACCAGAAACGTCGGGTCTTCTTCGTGCAACGTGTGCAGGCCTGTACCGATTTTGTCCTCATCCCCCTTCGATTTCGCGGCGATGGCCATGCGAATGACCGGCTCTGGAAATTCGATCGGAGTGTAAGTGACTGGAAATGCCTTGCTGCTGAGCGTATTGTTGGTATGCGTATCTTTGAGTTTCACGACGGCGCCAATGTCGCCGGCAACGAGTTTTGCAACATCGCGCCGTTCCTTGCCGTTCATCACAAAAATCTGTCCAAGACGCTCGCTCTTGCCATTCGATACATTCGTCAAATCAAGGCCAGGGACAACTGAGCCCGAATAGACTCGGAAGAACGAAAGTTCACCCACATGCTGCTCGGAAATCGTTTTGAACGCAAAGAGCGACGGTTGGCCGGCTGGATCGGGGGGAACTTGGATTTGCTGCTTCTTCTGCGTGTCTGTGGCCACGACTGAGCCGCGATCAATTGGCGATGGTCCATACTGCACCAGGAAACTGAGGATCGAGGCCAGACCAATGTTCATGCTGGCAGCAGAACAGAACACCGGAAAGATCTTCCGGGTGTTCAGAGCAATCCTCAGTCCTTTCTGCAGATCGGCGTCGTGCAAAGTCCCGTCTTCAAAGAACTTGTTCATCAGCCCTTCATCGGTCTCGGCAATCTTCTCGATCAATTCCTCATGGAGTGCGGACGCCCGTTCCTTGTGTTCAGCGGGAATGTCGGATTCCGTGAATTTGCCGCTCCCATCCCGATTGAATTTGTACATCTTCATTTTCAGAACATCGACGACCGAGTCAAACGTCAATCCTTCGTTCACCGGAAATTGAATCAGCGTCACATCATTGCCGAAACGGGTTCTTGCCGAACCAAAAGACTTTTCAAACTCTGCGTTTTCGTTGTCCATTTTGTTGACAACGATGACGGTCGGGGTTTGATAGTTTTTCGTGTAGTTCCAGACAATCTCCGTCCCGACTTCTGTCCCTTCCACGGCTTTCAGCAGTACGACAGCGATGTCGGTGACACGCAGTGCGGAGATCACTTCTCCGGTAAAATCAGAATAGCCCGGTGTATCAAGGATGTTGAATTTGCATCCTTCCCACTCACAATGCAGGAGCGACGTGTTGATGGAGATCTTGCGTTCGATCTCATCGGGATGGTAATCAGAGACAGTGCTTCCATCTTCGACACGTCCGAAACGCGTTGAGGTACCAGACGTAAAGAGCACAGCTTCCGAGATTGTGGTTTTCCCTGATCCGCCGTGCCCTATGAATGCAATGTTGCGGATTTTGTCAGTCGTATATTCTTTTGAAGGCGCGGTAGCCACAGTATCTCCTCATTGGTCTTAGGTGATAGTTAGGACAAGAGAGGACAGCTCGAGGTGAAACCTGTTACGAACGGGGTCGGAACCGTTCGAACAAACTTCCGATGCTGCTCACGATGGCTCCAAGAACAGAGGCGACCTGCAAAATGGGTTCTTCGAGCTGTTGTTGCACGCGCTCTTCGAGAAAGAGGACATTGTCTGCCACATTTCTAAGGGAGTTGAAGGCCCCTTTGACAATGTCGACGTGTTCATCGATTTTCTGTGCTGTCGATTTCAATCGTTCGGTAATGAATGCGAGATTTTCCAGCACAGGTTTGGAATGCTGCACGAATTCCGCTAGATCGCGTCTGAAACCAGAGAGCACCACAATGAGATAGAGGCACAGTGCCGTCAAGCTGACCAGCGCGACCACCTGGACGAGTTGGAGAACAGTTTCCACGTGAAGTTCCTCTCAATCAGTACGAATACAACAATCAGTCGGTTACAGAATGACACAAGATTATTGTCGATTTGCGATTTTCGATCTTCGATTTGAGTCAAAGAGGTGCTCTTCTTAATCGACATTCAGAAATCGACAATCGAAAATTCCTTAGCTTCCCCCCGGATCAGTCCCCTTTTTTGCTGCGAGCATCGGAAAGTATCCGCTCTGCATCGCCCATCAGACTGCTGGCCTGCTTCCGGGCGTCCGAGATCAATGAGTCAGATTTCTTTTTTGCTTCGGTCATGATTTCGGAGGCCTTTGTCTTGGCCTTCGCGAGATATTCCTCGCCCTTGTCGACGAGTTCGTTCGTCTTGTCCTTGATGTCCCGGCGCATTTCTTTCCCGCTCTTCGGTGCGTAGAGGAGTGCCAACACGGCACCAACCACGCTGCCAGCGATAAAGCCGATGATCAGACCTTTGGCCATCCCATCATTGTTTTCGTCTGCCATACAATCCTCCGTAAGAAATTATCGGCGTAACTGCACTCAAAGTGCAAAAGAAAGTAGAAAATAAGAGGTAAATAAACAAGGAAATCAGGGCTGTGTTGAGCCTCTTGCTGGAAAAATCGCCGATTGACTCAAAAACGAGACACGTTCTCCTGACTCCTCTTTATGGGAATTCGAACTTCACCCTTTATTGAGATTCGATCACAGATTTCGATCCCACAGGTGTCAGCAAGCTCCGGGATCTGAGCAAGCACATTGGGACAGCTACGGTGCGAAGTAATTGGCTTCTTCAACCAGCAGACTAAATTGCCCTGCCGGTGTGCAACCGGACAGGGCAATTTAGACAGTATCAATACGCCTTAACGATGCTTCTTTTTATGGCGCATCTTTCTCAAGCGTTTTTTGCGCTTGTGGGTTGCCATCTTGTGGCGTTTGCGCTTCTTACCACTTGGCATAGCGCCCTCCGTTATTTGTTCTGAATGAGTGGACTAGAGTGTTGTTCGAGAAATTGCTTCGCCTGTTGGCCAATGTCGCTGTTCGGCGGAGCGAGAGCGATGGTCCTCTTGAACCAATCGTTCGCCTCCTGAATGCGCCGGGCCTTGAGGTTCACGATTCCCAAATTGAAGTGGGCCTGCAAATGCTTGGGATCGTATTTCAAGGCGGTCAGCATCTGTTTCTGCGCCTCGTCATTATCCCCATTCTCGAAATAGCAGATGCCGAGATCGACCCTGGCGTTCGCATCCTTCACGTTTTTATCGAGATAACGCCTGTAATAGGTGATGGCCTTGTCGAAAAACCGGCCGTCATGGCTCATGTTAGCCAACTTGAGAAGAGCTTGCATATCAGAGGGATTTGCAGCAATCTGCATTTCCAACTCCGATATCTGACCGGCAAGCTGGATATTCGCTGCCTGCATCTGAGGAGCTGCAGCCTGATCCTGAACCGGCGTTGGTTCCCGTTTCGAGAACAATTCAACGGCGACGACGAGAATGAGCAGTAGCCCGAGGAACCCGAAAATTACTTTCCAGGAGAAGAGAGGACTTGAATCAGATTCTCGCTTTTTCGAATCGCGTCCCTTTTCCTGTTTCGCGGACTTGCGAGAGGATTGTGCCTGTTGCTTCTGCGCTCCCTGCAGTTTTGCTCCACAAGAGCTGCAAAAGGAGGCATCAGCGAAGTTTCCCGAGCCACATCTGTTGCATGTCCGCTGCATCACCGGGGTCTCGGCTGACTCCGTGACATCAGTCTCGGTCGGCCATTCGACGGCACTGCCGCAATTCGAACAATTCCGATTGCCCCAGTGAATCTCCCTGCCGCACTCCGGACACAGAATCCTTGGCTTCATCTTCAACCTATCCTGCCGTTTTCTTCAGATTCTCATCGACAACATGCTTCAAGTCCTTTGAGACTTTGAAGATCGGGACAAAGTGCTCCTCGACTTTTACCTGTTCTCCGGTCCTGGGGTTGCGCGCCATTCTCCCCTTCCGTTTCTTGACCTTGAAGCTGCCAAAACCGCGGATCTCGATGTTTTTCCCCGCCTTCATTGCATCGATGACAGTGGAGATGAACCCATCGACCACAGCTTCCGTCTCGACTTTCGTCAGCCCTGTGGCCGCTGCAATGACATCTACGATATCAGCTTTTGTCAAGGTGCCTCCTGTGAGTTGTTAGTACGGTGAGGTAAACTTGTATTGGAGCACAGGTTGGCTCAGGAGCTCGTGTTTCAATGACGCCAACTCCGATACCGTCTCTCCCATCAACCGCTCCATGAACGACTTGAGCTTTCGTTCCTTCACGACCTTTGGTTTTCCTTTGATATCTCCGAGTTTCGCTGCAATGCTCACTGCATCTTCGTACGTCCCAAGCGTATCGACGAGTCCATATTCACGCGCCTGACGACCCGTGAAGACACGACCATCAGCGTAACCGAGAACGACCTTGCGGTCCAACTTGCGCTCCTTCGCAACAACCGTCACAAATTGATCGTACACATCTCCCAATAATTGGTCAAAGAACTTCTTTTCGTCTTCTGTGGTTTTGCGAAATGGAGACCCGATGTCCTTGAATTTCCCTGTCTTGAATGTCGATGCGTCGATGCCGATCTTGTTCATCAGTTCGCTAAAATGGAGGAATTGAAATATGACGCCGATGCTACCGGTGAGAGTGCCGGGATTGGCCACGATCGTCGTCGCCCCACAAGAGACGTAGTATCCTCCGCTTGCAGCGACTGAGCCCATCGAGACAACGACTGGTTTGCCGGACTGGCGCGTTTTTCTCACTTCCTCGTAGATTTCCTGGCTTGCAGAGACTCCGCCTCCCGGAGAATCGACACGGAATATGATCGACCTGACCGACCTGTTCTCGCGATACTTCTTGAATTGGCGGACTATTTCCTGAGAATCAATGATCGGCTCCGTCAGTTCGACGACTGCTACGCGCTCACCGGTCGTGCCCGCTGACTCATCATCTGTCTGGCTAAAAATGAGAGAGACCAGGGAAATGAAAAAGAGTCCTCCCATTGCGAGGACAAAGACTACGATTCCGATTACCCACTTGGTCGTGTTGGACATTCCGAGATAGTCTCTTTATGGCGTTCAGGAAGGAAGAGGCGACTTCCCTACAACGGATCGCATAAGTTATTGATATGCTTAAGATTATACGAATACGCTGTTTGAAAGTCAAATAAGAATTTCGTGTGAAGTAGGATATCAGGAATCCCCCTTAAATAGCGGAATTCCAAGGGAGCTTCAGGGAGGGATCGAACACCTTTACGGCCAGCAATCACTTACAATCCGCAACTCTAGCTGGTTGATCGAAACTAGAGCAACCTGTTTGTGATGTCGAATCTGATACACAAAAAAAAGTCCCGACTGGTTGAGATCGGGACTCACACAGACTACTCTCAAGCAGACCAGTTCGTTTATGAATGCGTCTCTCCCTGATGCGCCAGGAATCTCTCCGCATCAATCGCGGCCATACAGCCGGTCCCTGCGGCACTTACAGCTTGACGGTAGGTGGGATCTGCCACATCACCTGCTGCAAACACGCCAGGGATATTTGTCGCTGTGCTGTGCGGCTTCGTAATGAGGTATCCGACGGAGTCCATATCAAGCTTTCCCTCGAACAACTTTGTGTTCGGCTGATGACCAATACCAAGGAAGAGACCGTCGCAGGCGAAATCGGTTTTCGCACCCGTCTTCAGATTCCTAAGCCGGACACCGGTGAGCGATTTCTTGCCCCCCTCATTTTTACCCAGGACCTCATCGACGACTGAATCCCAGATGAACTCAATCTTGGGATTGTCGAATGCACGTTTCTGCATGACCTTGGAAGCACGTAGCTCATTCCTACGGTGCACGATGCTCACTTTCGAGGCGAACTTCGTCAAGAAGGACGCCTCTTCTATCGCCGTGTCCCCTCCTCCAACCACCACAACCTTCTGGTTCTTGAAGAAGAATCCGTCACAGGTGGCACATGCAGACACTCCGTAGCCCATATACTCAGCTTCTGACGGAATGCCAAGGAGTTTTGCCGATGCCCCCGTTGAGACGATCACAGCTTCGGCCGTGTGTGTGTTTCCATCCGACACAACCTTGAACGGCCTTTTCGAAAAATCGACTTCCGTTACTTCCTGGTAAAACGACTGGGCACCGAATCTCTGAGCTTGCTGCCGAAAAAGGTCCATAAGTGCCGGGCCCATAATGCCCTCAGGAAAACCTGGAAAATTCTCAACCTCAGTGGTTATCGTGAGCTGCCCACCCGGTTGAATTCCCTCAAATACGATTGGGCTTAGATTTGCCCGGGCTGTGTAGAGCGCCGCTGTGAGTCCTGCCGGACCAGATCCAATGATGATTACTTTGTAATGGTTTGTGTCTGTCATGAGATGAGTATATAAGTAATAAGTATCTGAGTATGTGAGTAGTGAAGCAGTTGAGTAATAAGTAATGGAGTATCGGAATAATGGAATGTTAGAAAACTAGATTGCCGAGCCACCACTCCTACCTTCTCGTACTGCCTTCGCGTTTCGAACTATCCCCTCTCGTTTTGTCCGTTTGATCGGACTCTTCTTAAATCGCCTGGTAAATTCCTCCGCAGAAATGCTCTGAAGATCTTCCAGCCGGGGTTCCACGTTCTCGCCTCTGGGCAAGAACGCCCCTTCATTTGTCGGTTGCTGAAACTTGTTCCAGGGACAAACATCCTGGCAAATATCGCAGCCGTAGACCCAGCCGTTGAGTTCCGGCTTCATCTTATCCGGAATCGGACCTTTGAGTTCAATCGTAAGGTACGATATACACTTTGTCGAATCGAGAACATACGGCCCGACGATCGCGTCCGTAGGACAAGCCTCAATGCATGCGGTACAGGTCCCACAGAAGTCAGCCATCGGCTCATCATACTCCAGCTCGAGGTCGAGGATAATCTCGCCCAGAAAAACCCACGAACCGTACTCTTTCGTGATGACGTTCGTGTGCTTTCCGAGCCAACCGACGCCTGCACGCACCGCCCAGGCCTTGTCCAAAACTGGCCCCGTGTCGACATAGAACCGGGCGTTTACTTCCGGCCTTTCTAATTTGATGCAGTCAACAAGCATTTGGATTCGCGATGTCATCACGATATGATAATCATCGCCCCAGGCATAGCGGGAAATCTTCCCCGTTTCTGAGTTTTCGCTATGTTCGACCGGAGTGTAGTAGTTCAGCGCCAGAGAGACGACGGATCGTGCATTGGGGAGAACCTGGCGTGGATCAACACGCTTCTCGAAATTCTTCTGCATCCATTCCATCGTCCCGTGATACCCGCGGGAAAGCCACTGCTGCAGCCTCACCCCTTCCGTTTCGAGGCTCACAGTACGCGCCACTCCGATACTTGAGAACCCAAGTTCACGGGCCTTCGTCTTGATCGTCTTGGTTATGGTGCTGTCCGACGTCACTTCTTTGCCCACTCCGGCTCATCATCCGGCGCTTCGACCAGTATATCGTTGCCAACTACATTCACAGCGTAGCACTTGAGCTTGCCGCCGCCAATCGTCGCCTTGCCAGAGGCAAGATCAAAGGTCCATCCGTGCATCGGGCACGTGATTTCTCCACCATTCAGAATGCCATCATGCAAGGCGGAAAAATGCTGGTGCGGACAATCATTCTGCACGGCGTGGTAGACCCCATCCACCGAAAACAATGCGACATCCACATTCTCGATCGTCACACGCATTGATTTCCGCGTAATGAAATCTGTCGTCCGGGCAACTTTCACGAATCGGCTCATTGCGCTTTCTCTGATGAACCTGATCAGATCGACATCAATCGCTGATTGACTGCAAATCCTTTTTCTGCTGCTTTGAGCGTGATCGCGACCGTTGTTGGATCGTGTTCCAAGAACAGGATCCACCCTTCTTCATATGCCCGACCAAAGATCTTTTTTTTCTCCTCGATCGTTCCTAGAGGCCTGACATCGTAGGCCATCACGTACGGCCACGGGATGTGCGAGGTCGTCGGGATCAGATCGCAGCAGAACAACATGGTCCTCCGACCATCGGACACCTTCGGGAGCTGCTGTGCGTTTGTGTGACCGTTGCAGACAAGCAGTTCGATACCCGGGAAAAGCTCGAATTCCCCATCGATCAATTCGAGGACCCCGTGCGTCATGAGCGGTGTGAAGTCGTCTCGCATGAAACTGCCGCGATCTTTTTCCGTCGGATTCTGAGAAAGCTCCCATTGTTTCCTCTGCACGTAGTAGCGGGCTTTCGGAAACGTGGGCACAAGCTTGCCATCCACGACGGTTGTTGAGCCGCCCGCGTGATCGAAATGCAGGTGGGTCAATATGACATCGGTAATGTCATCAGGGGACAGGCCAACGTTCCTGAGAGATGTCAGAAGATCGCCAGTGGCGTTGTTAAGCTTGTAGATATCCTTCAATTTCTCTGACCACTTTGTCCCGTTCCCGTCATCGACGAGGATGGTCCGGCCGTTGCCACGAACAAGCCAGCAGCGTGCGGCGAGCTCGATGCGCTGACGTTCATCAGGCGGGTTCAGTTTGCTCCAGAACACCCAGGGAACGACTCCGAACATAGCACCGCCATCGAGCGAAAAGCGGCCGGTTTCCAGGGAAACGATATCATATGCACCGATCTTCATAATGTCCGATCTGAACTGACCGTGATCTAAAAAAAAGAAGGTCGGCTGTCGCACACCATCATCTTCTTCCGTGATGGTTAGACACCGACCTCCATTCCAATGTTGCGCGAACTTATTTTCTGAAACGTGATGTCGCGGGACTCAATTCAGCAAATGTGCGATCCGGATGCAGTTTCTTTGCCCGCTCGTAGAGCACGTCCTCGGTCTCGACGATATTCGGATCAGGAACGCAGCAATCGACCGGACATACTGCGGCGCATTGTTCTTTTTCAAAATGTCCCACACACTCGGTGCATTTTTCCGGAACGATGTAGTAGAAGTCGTTCGAGATTGCTTCGTGCGTGGCGCCTTCCTTCTCCCATTGAACTCCGCCAGCATAGATTGCTGTGTTCGGACACTCCGGTTCACAGGCTCCGCAGTTGATACACTCCTCTGTGATAAAAGTCGCCATTCAGATATCTCCTCTAGTTAAGGAATTGTCAGATAATTGCCTGATGTCAGCTGGATTCTTGGTCTTTCCCGCAACTCAAAACCCTTTTCCCCGCCTCTCTCAGACGCCTCGAGGATCGTCATCCGATCCTGCAACGATGCATACAGGATATCTACGCGGATGCCCCAATATTCCGGCCTGTATGGTTCGATCTTCGTGCAGGCTTTCGACAGCTGGCTACGGGCCCCTTTGAAATTGTCGTTTTCGAGATGATAGAGGCCAACGGCGGAGTGAATCAGAGCCTGCAGGAATACACGGTCGGGTTCGCGATAACCTTGCCAGAGGTCTTCAAGAATATCGTGCGCTTCAAAGTATCTCCCCTCATTGAATTCCCGAATACCCTCGTAGAATCGCTCATCCATTCGGACTGAGTATAGCAAACAGAGGAATAAAAAACAAGCTGTGAGAGCGATATTTTATTGATTTTATGCGGTGTTTCGACGTTGTTGTGTCATTCTCAGGAATACTCTCCTCCTTTACCACAACTGAAGCAACGCCGAGCCCGGATACCCATGAACCAAATGTCACTCGAAATTGTTTTTGGATAGGAAGGCTTTGCGTGGATACAATGTCCCCATCGGGAGATGCGCTGGGGGCACCACAGTTCAGAGCGAGGACAGCAAGAGTGCTGACATCCATGAAGGGAAGATCCGGAGGGACGACTATGGACTACAACCAAATTGCGTTGCCACGAGAATACCACGATTCATTCCAAGCTGCTTCAGACATTTACTTCTGCCCGGACGGGAACTTGTCCAGGAAAATAACCCGAAACGAATTCTCCCAACAGAAGAAGCAGGCCATCCACGGTCTTCATGTACTCGACAAACGATGGAACTTCGTTATACTGCTCCACTATGCCGTCTGGCTTACTGCTGTCACGCTTTCAATTCGAAGTCATTGGCTGCTCATAGACCTCTTCCTCTATGCCGTGGGGGGATTGTCGCTCAGCACGCTGTCAGTGCTGGCCCATGAATCATCCCACAACCTCTTCACGCGTAAGCCGGCCGTCGATCAATTGCTTGGGTTCTTCTGCGGACTGCCGGTCCTCTTCTCTGTGGCGGGTTATCGGGTTGTTCATCCGCTGCATCACAAGTTCCTTCATTCGGAACAGGACCCCGATGATATCGAGAATGTCTCCGCGAATCCGTCATTGCTTCGGTTTGTCTATATTTCTGTTTTTGTAGCCGGCGTCTATTTGTACCTGATCATGGTGCCGCTCAATGCACTCCGAAAGGGGACTCGCGAAGAGCGTGTGAAGGTCGTTGCGGAGTGGCTGGCAATGGCGATCATTGTCGGGGCCAGTTGGATGCTTGTCCCCCATCGCCTGATGCTGAAGGGTTGGCTCTATCCCCTTCTTGTCGCCGGCCAGTTTGCCAATCTCCGCGGAATTGCCGAACACGGATTGACGACGGGGCAAAATGAATTCACCGATACAAGGACGGTCACAACACACCCGGCCCTGGCATTCATGATGTGCAACATTAACTATCACCTGGAACACCACCTGTACCCGGGAATACCGTGGTATAATCTCCCAAAGCTACACGTACTGTTGCACAACGATTATATGGAGGCAGGATCTTCCGTCTATCGGTCATACACTGTATTCCTCGGGGATGTCGCGAAGGCACTTGTACACGGGGTCGTTCCTGGCTCCCGATTGATTCCCTCTCATATCCGTGAAGTAGTCTGTCTGTAGAAGGGATTCGTTCCTGTTCACGGAAGGCAAAAACAAAAAAAGGCACGGTTCGAATTTGGACCGTGCCTTTCGGTTTCTCACACTACCGGATGATCAAAGATATCTGTGCTCGAGTATCTTGCCTGCCGTATCATACACATAAAGAAGCGGGACACCGGTCGGGATGTTGAGTTCGATGACCTGTTCCCTGGTGAGGTTGTCGAGCTGCATGACGATTGACCGAAGGCTATTGCCATGCGCCGCGACGAGGATATTCTTGCCGGCCTTGATATCGGGAAGAATCTTGGAATCAAAGTAGGGGAGTGTACGGGCGGCAGTATCCTTCAGGCTTTCGCTGATTCCCATCGGATTCAACTCGGTCACTTCGCTTGGAGGTGGGACATCGTAGCTCCGCCTCCAGAGCTTCACCTGGGCATCACCATATTTCACCGCAGTTTCGGCTTTATTCAATCCCTGAAGAGCACCGTAGTGACGCTCGTTGAGCGCCTTGTCGTACTCAATCGGAATATTTTCCTGTCCAATGATCTTCAGTACGATCTGGAGCGTGTCGATTGCTCTCTTCAGAACCGAAGTGTACGCTTTGTCAAATTTGTAGGCCTTGAGCTTGTGACCGGCTTCGTAGGCTTCCTGCTCGCCTTTAGGTGAAAGGGGAATATCGGTCCATCCGGTGAACCTGTTTTCCAGATTCCATTGTGATTCGCCGTGGCGAAGAAGTATAAGGTTTGGCATGGTCGTTGCGTCGGTTGTGTATGGTAAACGGTGACTTGAAGGAAAATGCCACTCACTCTAACGATGCGCAGTGGCTTCTTTTATAAGGTACATCAATTTCATTTAATGGTAAAGTACCGGGCTTCGGGATGATGGACGATAATGGCGGAAGTCGATTGCTCCGGCTCCATTTGGAATTCTTCCGTCAGATAGACACCGATGCGCTCCGGCCTCAAAAGTTCAAAGAGCTTTACCTGATCCTCGAGACGCGGACATGCGGGATAGCCAAAACTAAACCTCGAGCCCTGATATCCCTGACTGAACAACCGCTTGATGTGCGGCGAATCATCTCCCGCTATGCCGAGGTCTTCCCTGATCCGTTTATGCCAGAGCTCGGCGAGCGCCTCGGCGCTCTCTACGCTCAAACCATGAAAATACAAATAGTTTTTATAGCTGTTTGCATCGTACAGTGCCTTCGAATGCTCCGATGCTCGCCGTCCAACTGTCACGACATGGCATGCGAGCACATCCATCTTCCCAGAATCGACGGAAGCGAAGTAGTCGGCAATGCAGAGATGTCGATCATCCGTCTGCCGCGGGAATGTGAACCGGAGCCACTCCTCAGATTGCGGATTGCGAATTGTGGATTGCAAATTGTTCGATTTCTCTGATGGAGGATGATAGACGATCAGATCGTTCCCCTCCGATTGACATGGGAAATAGCCGTAGACAACCTGGGGGATCAAAAGCTGGTGGCGCTTCACTTGCTCCTGCAGACTCCGATATTCAGGAAGAACCTGCTCTTCCAGGATTCTCTGGTATTCCGATTCGCTCATTGTACCGCGCACAAGCCGCCATTGTCCCCGAATGAGGGCTGTCTCGTTGATATACTTGAATACCTCATCAAGTGACAGGTCCTTTACGATCTTTGATCCCCAGAATGGGGGCGCAGGGACCGGCACATCCGTTCTGACCCTGGAACGTCCCCCTGACGGAGCAATCGTGCTGTTTTCCGTCCGCGCTTTCGCAGACTGAGCCTCAAGGGCGAGCGCGATCTTGGCATCTGCTCCGACGAGTGACTCCCGATCGGCGAGGATTACCTTTTCTGCGGATCCCGATTGACCCCGACCATTGAGGATGTCCTCCATGTAGCGAAGTCCGTCAAACGCATCGTTGGCGTAGTAGACGTTCCCCTTGTAGAGTGGACGAAGGTCACCATCGACATAGCGCTTCGTCAATGCGGCTCCGCCAAGTATAACCGGAGTCTTGAGGTTCCGCTCATTCATCACCTCAAGGTTTTCCTTCATGACAAGCGTCGATTTTACTAACAGTCCGCTCATTCCTATCGCATCCGCGTTATGCTCGTGGGCTGCCTGGAGCATTGTCTCAATCGGGCATCGGATGCCAAGGTTCACCACCTTGTAGCCATTGTTCGTCAGGATGATGTCGACAAGGTTCTTTCCGATGTCGTGAACATCCCCCTTCACCGTTGCGATGACAAGCGTCCCTTTCTGAGAGCCTTCCTTCCTGTCCATGAATGGCTCGAGATACGAGACGGCGGACTTCATGACCTCGGCCGATTGAAGGACAAACGGCAACTGCATCTGGCCTGAACCAAACAACTCCCCGACGACTTTCATCCCATCGAGAAGAACAATATTGATAATATCGAGAGCCGGGATATGCTTGAGTGCCTCGTCAAGGTCGGGTTGCAGTCCAACCTTATTTCCGTCGATAATGCGGTTTTTCAGCCGCTCTTCGATCGTCCCCCCTCGTGTTTCGGTCTTCGCTTTGTCAGCTGTTTTATGGCCGCTGTAATAAGCCATGAGCTCCGTCAACGGATCATACATGCAACGGCGATCGACCCCCTCCCCCTCGAACTTGCGTTCGTCGAAGATGAGCTGCCGGCACAATTCGCGGCCGCGCTCGTCGATCTTGAAGAGTGGCATGATCTTGGATGCATGAACGATTGCCATGTCGAGCCCGGCTTCGACGGCGAAATGAAGGAAGACGCTGTTCAACGCGTGGCGCAGGGCAGGTGAGAGACCAAAAGAAACGTTGCTGACTCCCAGGCTCGTGTGAACGCCAGGGAATTCACGCTTCACCAGCCGAATCCCTTCGAGGGTCTCAAGTCCGGAACGCCTGAACTCCTCTTCGCCCGAGCCGAGCGTGAATGTCAGCATATCGAAGATGAGGTCGTGCGGTTTCATGTCGTATTTCCCGACTGCCAGCTCGTAGATCTTCCGGGCAACGACAAGCTTGGCCTGCGCGGTTTTTGCCATGCCGCTCTCATCGATTGTCAGCGCAATGACGGCGGCGCCGTACTGCTTACACAAACGCACAACCCTTGCCAGTCGCTCCTCACCATCTTCGAGGTTGATCGAGTTTACGATTGACTTGCCGCCGATTCGCTGCAACGCCTCTTCGATGACCGGAGGTTCCGTCGTGTCGAGCACAAGCGGAATGGAGATCTGCGTATTGAAACGGGTGATCAGCTCGCGCATGTCGGCTGCCTCATTCCGGCCGGCATAGGCGACGCAGACGTCAAGCATGTGCGCCTGCTCGCGAACCTGGTCACGCCCCATTGCGACCATCCCTTCCCAATCTTCCTTGACAAGGAACTCACGGAACTGCTTGCTCCCATTGGCGTTCGTTCTCTCGCCAATGAGAATCGGGGGAGGATCCGTCTGAAACGGCACTGCCTGGTAGAGACTCGATGCGCCGGGAACAAATTCGAACTTGCGCGGTATCGGCGAGAGGCTGCCGACAGCCTCGACAAGTTGTCGGATATGCTCCTGCGTCGTCCCGCAGCATCCCCCCACAACCTGCACGCCTAGATCCTTGACGAAGTGCGAAAGGTATTTCGAGAGCTCAGGGGGAGAAAGGTGGTAGTGTGCCTTGCCGCCGATGTTCTCGGGCAAGCCCGCATTGGGCATGACAATGATCGGCTTGGGAGAGCTCGCTGAAAGGACACGGACGTGGTCCGACATTTCCTTCGGCCCGGTCGCGCAATTCATTCCGATAACATCCACATTGAAGGGTTCGATAGCCGCAAGAGCGGCAGCGATTTCTGTCCCAAGGAGCATCGTTCCCATCGTTTCGATGGTTACTGAGACCACCAGCGGGACTCGTTTTCCGCTCGCACGGAACGACTCGAAAATGCCATAAAGCGCTGCCTTGATCTGAAGGAGATCCTGGCAGGTTTCAACGCTGAGGAGGTCGACACCCCCTTCGATCAGTGCCCGCGCCTGGACCTGATACGCTGCCGCCATCTCTTTAAAAGTAATGTGTCCAAGAGAAGGCAGTTTCGTGGTTGGCCCCATGGAGCCAGCGACAAATCGCGGTTGCCCTTTCTGGGAATATCCACTTGCAACATTTCGGGCAATGGTTGCAGCTTTGAAATTGAGATCGTACGCCAAATCTCCCAGACCGTATTCGGCCAGCACGATGTTCGCCCCGCCGAAAGAGTTCGTCTCGATGACATCGCATCCGGCGTCGAGGTAGTCCCGATGGACATTCTCCACCGCCGATGGCTTTGTTACGACGAGATATTCGTTGCAGCCGTTGAAACGCTCTCCACCGAAATCATCCGCCGTCAGGTTTTGGCCTTGCAGATGAGTCCCTGTTGCGCCGTCAAAGACAACTATCTTTTCTTTGAGAATATCGAGGAAAGAATTTGACATCTATCCAGTTAGCTGTTGGTATTCAAGTTACGGTGATCGCTCGATCGGGTGATCAGG
>JBEKOB010000063.1:0-26141 GCA_049522195.1 Bacteroidota bacterium | reverse complement strand
GGTTGAGACAAGCACGAATATTGACTATCTTCAGTATGATTGATGGAGGATAGGAAGGTCATGAGACGTGAAGAAGTAGAACAATTGCAGGCCGAAGCCGCCGAATTCCTCTCCAAGGTGGACATCGCCATCTCCGAACAGGAACAAAAGTCAATTGAAGTTGCCGACTTCGGTTTGAACGACATCAGGAATGTCGGCCTTGAGATTGTCCTCTACGAGAACAACGACAGGTATTGTGCGAAGGAGCTGATTCTCTTCCCCCGACAAATGTGTCCCCAACACCGTCATCCCCGCGTGAACGAAAACAATCCGGGAAAGCAGGAAACCTTCCGATGCCGTTGGGGTGAAGTCTACCTCTACATTGAGGGGGTGGCGACGCCGAATCCAAAGGCTGTGGTTCCTGATAAGTACCGGAAGCACCTGTCGGTATGGCGGGAAATCGTGATGAGGCCGGGTGACCAATACACCATAAAACCTGATACGTTGCATTGGTTTCAGGCGGGCGACCAAGGAGCAATTGTCTCGGAGTTTTCGTCGACAAGCATCGATGAGCTTGATGTGTTTTCCGACCCGAACATCAAGAGAGTACCGGAACTCGAATAGAGCGCTTCTGACAAAGCAAATCACGCACAGACGCTTAGACGCAACAAAGGCTGATTGAAAGACCGTAGGACGGAAGATTGACTGCGAAACAACGATTCATTGCGGCGCTCACACGCCAGAAAGCTGACCGGCTACCGGTCACGACGCACCACGTGATGCCATTCTTTCTGAAGAAGTATATGAACGGCATCTCGAACGACGAATTCTTCGATTCAATTGGTCTCGATCCAATTCACTGGGTGTTGGTTTACAAACCGAACAAAGCAAACGGAGAGTATTACGATCCGAACCATACGCCGGGATTTCTCGAACCACACAGAATCGTTTCCGAAAGCTGGCGCGTTGAGCACGAAGCTGTCCCAGATCCACGCTACGAGACTGTTCGTTATAAGTTTATCACGCCGAAGAAAACACTCACGACAGTCCTTCAGAGCAACGAGCATACCTCCTGGGTCAGCGAACGGCTGGTCAAGGAAAAATCGGATATCGACATCATTGCTGAATATGCCGTGAAGCCAGCGTGCGATGTGGCGGAGGTGAATCGCCAGGCTGAGAAATATGGTGAGCGTGGAATGATCCGGGGCTTCGTCAACTCCTTCGATGTCTATGGACAGCCAGGCTGCTGGCAAGACGCATCCGTGCTGTATGGGATCGAGGACCTTATTATGGCTTCGTTTGAGGATCCCGAGTGGGTACACGCCTTCATGAAAATCATGCTGGAGAGGAAGAAGGTCTTCGTTCAATCGCTGAAGGGAGCGAAGTATGATGTCATCGAGCTTGGCGGGGGTGATGCGTCGTCAACGGTGATCTCGCCCGAGATCTTCGATCAGTTCGTTGCACCGTATGATGTCCCCTTGATTGACCTCGCTCATGAGGCAGGCCAACGCGTTGTCTACCATACGTGCGGTGGTATGATGCCCTTCCTCGAGCGACTCGCGGATATGAAGCCCGATGCCATGGAGACGTTTACTCCCTCTTCGATGGGAGGCGACACAGTGCTTGCAGAAGCAAAAGAGCGGATTGGGAAAAAGGTGTGTATGATCGGCGGATTCGATCAGTTCCATTATTTTAAGGATTGCACCGTTGAAGAGACGCGGAAGGCCGTCCGAAAATGCTTTAGCGAAGCCGGCCGGAACGGAGGCTACATCCTCTGTCCCTCAGACCATTTCTTCGATGCTGACGTGGAGTTGTTGAAGGCGTTCGCGGATGAAGCGCGAAAATGCGCCTATTGAAATCAGGTAAATTTCAAATTCAAAGTCACCCTTTCGCCGGCGGGGAGCTGATAGCGTGACCGTCCCAGCGGCCCAACACCCCTTAAACGCTTCAGAGTTACATCTTCACGTTTATCGAGCGTGATCTCCCCTGCTGCCTCTGCCGGCGTTTCGATCACCAGTTTCCGTTCTCCCATAATGCCATCCCATTTCATCCGGATTGGTCCCCTCACCGTATAAGCAATCAGGTCCATCGATCGGATATCAGCGAGCTGCGGTGTGATCTCGTACGTCCGGTATCCTGGGGTGTGTGGCTTGATTCCTGCGATGTCCATATACAAGACATAAAGCGGCACGACAGCGCAATGGCTCCATTGGTCGGTCGAATCCGACTTCGCAGTCCAGAACTCCTGAAGCGTATTGTTCAGTCTGACTGAATCCATCGGAGCCCAGCGCGTGCGAAGATCATTGACGACCACATGTCCCCTCCCTCCTTTCGACAGCGCCCAGAGCCTCCATCCGGCATTGGCCGGATAGGAGAATCCCATCTCCGGCGGACAGGCGGCGAGCATGTCGACCGCGGGTTGTTGTTTTCCACCCGGGCACTGATCAAACAGAACGGAGGTTGCAAGCGTTCTGTCCGAACACCGCAACTCTTTTTCCTTTTCCGCCCAGGGGAGATTGTCGACGAAGAGATTCCGTTTCGTGTCCCAAAAATTCCGCACAGTCGACTTTAACAGCCCCGCTGCGAACTCTCTGGCTGCTTCCCCCCAACGCCGATCACCAAATGCATCACACAGCGGTGCCAGTGCGTGCAGTGCCATCGCTGACGTGTAGAGGTTGAACGAACACTGTTTGTGTTTCTGTTGTTTGAATGCATTATGATCGATATAGAGCGAAGGGACACCGAGATTCTCAGCCGGGAGCAGCCCGTCGGGTCCTTTAATCGATCGCAGGTAGTTGAAGAAGCGGAGGAGCCGAGGGTACGGTTCCCGCACAGCTTCGAGATCGCCGGTGTACAGATAATGGTTCCAGCAATCGAAGTTGAACCCAACCCCATGGTCGAGGAGCGGACCCCAAAACGTCATTTGCAGCTGTCGTTCCTGGAGACGTGCAAGCCGATCATAGGCCGGCCAGCAATCGAGGAAATAGCCATCAAGCGTGATTCCCTGGCTAAAGGTCTCCAGGTATCGCGCCGTCTGCCGTGTTTCGCCGAACGAAGAGTAGATCGCGTGCAGCTGATGCCCACCGTCACCGCTGTACTGCTGTCGCTCACGCGCCATACCGTCTACGATAGTCTCCTGGGCGCAATTGTTCAGTGTATTCACCGAAGCATCGAACAATCGTTGCAGAGGCGCCTCGGAGCATACGATCATGGGCTGGTGTTGCCATGGAAAAACCCTCCGGCGCATTCCGACATTTCGCACCACAACTTCTCCCGAAGCACCTCTGATATGGAGTTGCATCCAACGGCAACTCTCAAAATCGAACGTCTCAAACTCGTTAATTCCCTTCCGACAGATAAACCTCGTCCACGCGTAAAACTGTGTATTCAGAAGCGCCGGACCCCCGATTTCGTGGGACTCCTGAACCATCAATTCCACGATCGTCCCTTCAGGAGCCTCGATGATGAAGCAGGGCCAGCCAACGATCTGCTCTTCGAACTCAAAAGTGAGAGCAGCCGAACGATTTCCGTCGAGCGACACACTCCAGGACCCAGGTGTGGCCTGGGTGGCGCTGACTGCACGGATTGCCTCGAAACAATCGGGAGGCATGGTTTCAAAGTACTCCTCCGGCGTTCGTTTCCACCGGATCCAGAGCGATTCGCTCAATTGCTTTACCGGGACGAATTGTTCCGTCATCATCGGAATGCTTCGACGCCTCAGCTCCGAGACTTCTTTGGAGCCGCGGATCTCCATTGCATACTCAGGATAAGAGGCGCATCCGCTCGGTTTGTCAGGCGGACATCCCAGGTTCATGGGCGGCAACCAATCCGAATTCGGCTTGAAGTCGGACTGCAGCCAATTGTACGGATAAAGACGAGCGTCGAATTCCTCCTGCAACGCGCGAAGGTACCATCGCTTGTACTGCCCCGGTTTCCAGCTCCGGGCCAGATGTGTGAGCCAGGAAGGATCGGACACAATCTTCGTACTACTTCCGTCCGACAGTTCGATATCGAGATTGAACATGAATCCTGGTTTGCCGATAGGCCACGTGCCATCACCAAGGCCATAGTACAGGACCTCCACCCCGATTACGTTTTCTCCTTCTTTGAGATGTGAGGCCAAATCGAGCGGATCAGCTTCAACCCACCGGGGATCACAGGGTGCGGGCCCCCACTGAACCCGTTTTCCGTTCACGAAAAGCCGATAGCGACTGTCCGCAACGATCCAGCCCGTCGCCTTCTTGACAGACGTGGTGAGCTTGAACCCGCGACGAAACAGAATCACAGTATTGCACAGGGTCCTTCCGGACGGATACCAGATCCACTCGGCCGGACTAAGATTCAATGCCCGTGCTGATGGGAGGGAATCTTGCGGAATCGGAAGGGACTTTGATGCAATCGGCACGGCCTTCTCTTTCTTGCTTTGAGGAGTGAAGGAAAGGAAGGAAAGTCCCACGCCTCCAAGCGCTGTCTTGCGGAAGAAATCACGCCGATTGATTTTTTGCGGTTTGCGTTTTCGAGATTTCATGCGATCCTCTTTCGGTTGCTTGGTGGGTAGGGACGCTTCGTCTGATGGAAATGATTGTCACCAGGCGCTTGTTACACATACGTTCCAGCATTGAAATCTCTTAGTGCACTGAAGAAAGCATCGATGTTTTCCAGCGGAACATGCGGCGGGACATCGCATCCCGATGAGAGGACGAAATTGGGAAAGTTCTTCGTGGCCTGCAACAAACGCAGAGCCTCCGATCGGACGGAGGCAGGTGATCCCGATTTGAATACACCAACGGGGTCGATATTGCCAAATACGAGTGTGTCGCCGGGAATCTGTCCGAGCGCCTTGACGATGTCACAACGATTGCCGAAATGCAGTCCTCCTGCACCCGTGTCATGCATCGATTGAACAAGCGTGTCCGTATCGCCGCAATTGTGGAGGATGACAAGGAAATCTTTATCCTGTGCCGCATCCACGATTCTCTTCACGAAAGTTGATGAGAATTGTGTGCAAAGGTCGGCTGAAAGGACACCTGCGACCGGCTCTGCAATCACTATTCCATTGGCTCCGACAGACTTAAATGCCTTCACGTACGAGATCAGGAACTGCGTGCACTTCTCGAGAAGTGCGAGAATACTGTCGGGTTCGATCAGTATCGCCGTCAACACTTCTGTAACATCGTAAAGCCGGGCCGCAAGCGAGAAGGGGCCGATGCAGCCGGCGAAAACAGGTCTGTCCGAGATGGCTGCCGACGCTAGCCTCGATGCCTCGATCCATTGGCCAATCCTTGCTTGCGTCAGCGTGGGAATTGCCAACTGCTCAATCGATTCGGCGTCGTGAACGCAACGCCCCGTAACGGAAGGAACTTCGTCCTCGGCAAACCGGATACTAGCACCGAATGCCTCGGCTTCGACGGAGAGGTCCATAATCATCGTCGAAGCGCCGGTCGGATATTGTTGGGCAACAGCTTGCACAGCTTCAAAATGAAATCTGGGATTTGTTACTGTTGCCAGAACGGTATTGCCCCGCAACGCTATACCCGGATGCGTCATGACCGGGACAGCATATCGTTTTATCGATTCAAGAATTGATTGTTTCCACTTCAGCATGTCTCGGCGCATTTCTACTCCACCTTTTGCGTTGCCTTCCATTCTTGCCCCACGCCCAACTTCACCTCCTGCTATTTCACTACTTCAATCACAGATCTCTCACGAATGTCATCAGAAGAGCTTCCAATCATCACTTCAATCGTCCCAGGCTCGACGACGAACTTCATCGCACGATCCAGAAAACCCATTTCTTCTTTGTAGAGAGGAAACGAAACGGTCCGCTTTTCTCCGGGATAAACCGAGATCCTCCTGAAACCCTTAAGCTCCTTCACCGGACGGGAGACGCTCGCAACCGGATCGTGCAGGTAGAGTTGGACAACTTCTTCTCCTTGGCGTGTTCCGACGTTCTGAACGTCGACTGAGACCTCGACCTGGCCGTCTGGACTGATCCTACTCTGCGAAACCCGGATATTCGAATACTTGAACTCCGTATAACTCAGCCCGAAACCAAACGGAAATTGCGGCTTGCCGCTGAGGTCTGTGTAGTCATCTCCCCGACCGGAAGGCTTGTGATTGTAGTACAGCGGCACCTGACCGACAGCCTGGGGAAATGTAATTGGCAGCTTCCCGCCTGGATTGAAGTCACCAAACAAAACATCTGCCACTGCGTTACCCCCTTCTTCTCCTGGATACCATGCTTCAACGATGGCTGCGACCTTGTTGACCCAGTTCTTCATTGTCACCGCACTGCCGTTGGACAGAACGACAATCGTCGGCGTCTTCGTATCGGCCACAGCCTGAATGAGCTGCTCCTGCTCTCCCGGAAGATCAAGGTTCGATCTGTCGTACCCTTCCCCTTCAATGATTCCGACGGCGACGATGGCCACATCCGATTTCTTCGCTGCATCTGCCGCCGCCTGAATCCGCGGATCAACGGGACGCTTCACATCCCACACAAAACTGGCGTACGCCCAGCCTTCGTTTTCGTAGTATTCAATCCTGACATCGTACGCCCGGCCAGCTTCGAGCTTCATCGTGACGACGTCGAGCGTGGCACCACGGTCGAACCAGCTGTCGATAAGAAGCTTCCCATCGATGTATAGTCGGGCTCCGTCATCTGAGCTAAAGCCGACATTGTACGTTCCCGATTCTTTCGGGACAAGCTTGCCCGTCCAACGCGCAGAGAAATGGTCGGGAGGGATACCTGGATCGGGAGATCCCATCGCCCATTCAAAATTGATGACCTTATCAATCCGCACAAGATCGGGTTTGCCCTGCAGGTCTTTGTTCTTGAAGTACTCGCCGAGCAGTCCATGTTCGCCAGGTTTTGCATTTGGCGGAACGAGGAATTCGCTTGGAATCGGCGGAAGGGCCGAGAACCCTACATCGCAACCTTTCTCGTAGACAACCTTCGTTGTCGGGACCTTGTTCTTTATCCCTTCGATCAACGACACGACTTTCGTACCGAAGCCGCTATATCCGCCGAGCCGCCCCGCTTCCACTTCGGGACCAATCAGAGCAATGGATTTGATCTCCTTGCTCAGCGGGAGCGTTTTACTTTCGTTTCTCAGCAACACGATTGCTCTGTGGGCAGCGTCTCGCGCCAGATAGCGATGATCGGGTGAATCATTCGCCGCGGCCGCGACCAGGGGATCAACATATGGATTTTCGAATAAGCCGAGTCGGAATTTTGCGCGCAGCACGTTCCGGACTGCATCGTCGACAGCATTCATCGAAACCGAGCCGTCCTTCGCTGCAAGTAGAAGAGGTTCGCCATAGAAGTAGATATCGGGGAGTTCCATGTCGAGTCCCGCCTCGACTGCCTTCACCGCTCCTTCCTTCGGTGTCGCCGCGACGTGGTGTTTATCCACGATCCCCGAGACGGAGCCGTAGTCCGACACAACAAAGCCTTTGAATCCCCACTCTTTTCTCAGGATGTCCGTCAAGAGCCATTTGCTGGCTGAACACGGGGTGCCATCGATCGAATTGTATGAAGCCATCACAGACCATGCATTCGCCTGCTGAAAGGCAGCTTTGAACGGTGGGAAATATACTTCTCTCAACTCCCGCTCCGAGAAGTGAATGGGATAGCTGTCCCTTCCACCGTCTCCAACATTTGCCACAAAGTGCTTCGGCGTCGTAATGACACCATCCTCCTCAATGCTCTTGCAGAAAGCAACAGCAAGCCGCGATTGCAGGTAAGGATCTTCACCATACGTTTCTTCAACCCTTCCCCACCGCGCATCCCGCGCAATGTTGATGACCGGAGAAAGCACCTGCCTAATTCCCCGGCTTCGTGTCTCTTTTGCTATGACGTCGGCTACGTTTGCCATCAGGTCCATGTCCCAACTCGCTGCCAAGCCAATCGCCTGCGGGAAACTCGTCGCACCATTTCCAATCAGGCCGTGCAGAGCTTCATCGTGAATGATGACCGGAATTCCCAATCTTGTTTTTTCCACCGCCATTTTCTGGTACTCATTCGCATTCTCAGCAGCCTCCTTCGGAGTGAAGGAGCGGAGGAGCGGACCGATTCCGCCGAGACCGTTGACCGTCAGGTTCTTGCCCCACTCAATCTTCCGAAGCGTGCACTGAAGTTGTGCAACCTTTTCTTCGACTGTCATCCTGGCCAAAAGATCCGTAACGCGATCTTCGATCGCTACCTTCGGGTCGAGGTACTTCGCCCTTGTCTGCTGCTGCGCCTGAACCACGAATGCCAGCACGAATGGGAGAGCAAGGATCAACAGGTACTGCATTCTTCTTGTGAGTTTCATGTTTCCAATCCTCCGACATTGGATGAAAGAACTCGAACCAGACTCGCTGCTCTCGGCCGGAGATCGCCTGCAATCAGGAACCTCCGCCGCCAAATTCACAAGAGGCCTCGAGCAAGGCCATGTAATTCTCGTACAAGACATACTCCGGGATGCTGTTGCCGGAACCAACACAATAGCCGCCGTTGTAACCTGCTTTCTCGACGTTTTCCTTTACAATCCGTCTGATTTCATCCCGCGACCCCCTGGCAAGAATATCAACATCAACATTTCCGAGCAGACACAGCCTGTCACCATAGCGGCGTTTCACTTCTCCGATGTCCATCGCTTTCGGTTCGATAGGGTGAATTGCATCGACTCCACACGCGACAATATCATCGAAGACATCCCAGAGCAAGCCGTCGGTGTGATAGAGAAGTGGCTTGTTCGCCTTCCGGGCGAGGTCCCCGATTTTCTTCAACCACGGGAAGAAATAGGTGTGGAGCGTGTCCGGAGAGACGAGGAGCCCCTGGGTAAAAGCGATATCATCGCTGTACCAGATCGCATCGACCGCATCCGATTGGGCGAAGTACTCGAACATGCTGAGCACAAGCTCGCCGATCCTCTCGTTCAATGCCTTGACGAGGTCCGGGTTCTCGTAGATCGCCAGCGAGAACGTCTCGAACCCCATCATCTCCCACGTCATTGTGAAAATATCACCGTACTGGCCGATCACGCCCATGCCTTCGGGCAACAGGGACCGTACCTGTTCAAACTTCCCATAGTCAAAGTCGGTTTTCATGGGCCACTTGTATGTCTCGAAGTCCCGAAAATCCGAGATGACCCCCTTGTTCTCTGAAGCCCATTTCCGAAATAGCGTCCCGTCCTCATTGTACGTGAGGTGTTCTTCAAGACCAATCTTCGCCGGATTGAAATCGGCTGCGGGCTGGATCTTCACATAGTCGTAGCCAGCCTTTCGCCAGAAGTCGATGTCATCCTGCAGTGTGATCACTTCCCTTCCCAGGAATCGCTCCTTGATCTTCGGATGGACTCCCAGCTCGATCATTGGCACGTGCATCCCTTTCTCTCTCCGCAACGTTTTGATCAACTGCGTGATGTCTGGTCTCATGTACTTCCTATTGTTCCCTGATCAACCCAACTTCCCGGCACTTCCCGGATTTCTCAAGTCGAATCGTTTTGATTTCGAATGGCTTGAATGAAAGAGATAGATTTGCCTTCTCTTTTTCCAGCGAGAGCCGGGCTTTCGACGCCGTTCCAACCACCTCCTGTAAACGGAGGATCAACGCCTTTCCATCCTCTGATTGCTTTGTGGCAAGCAGTCGGATATTCCGGGGCTCGAGTCGAAGGAACTCGTCCGACAGACTCATCTTCGCACCGATCGGAAGGTGGGAATAAACGACCGGCGGAGCGCTCAGCCAATCAGCGAGCCCGGTGAGCGATTTGAGGACGTCATCCGCATCTCCCGCCGTAACGAGCAAACGGACCTCGTGGATTCCCTGATCCATGTATTTCCGCGCAACAGGTCCGTTGATCTTGAAGCCCTGATCGTGACAGTATGCAGCGCTGCGCAAGATGGAAAGCCGGATCTCGCCATCCCTGAAGTCGAATCCGTGCTGGCCGCTATTGACAATCGCAAAACCGGTGTTTCGTCCATTCAGACTCCCTTCAAGCATGCACCACCGGCCATGCACGTGTTCCTCACCGTCGGCCGGACGGAAGAGCGCCCCTCCCGGCACCTCGCAATAGATGCTTTCATTTCTAAACCGTGTCGGGATCGAGAGCTTCAGCCGCTTCGCCGACTCCGCCCAGTTGATCCTGAGTTGAAATTCTAAAACCGGCCATGATGGGTACGAAATCGTCCGCATCTCGATCGAGCTTCGAGCGTAATGAAAAACCGATTGCACGATGGTTCGAATCGGCCCACTCTCAAGGACCACATGCCTGTCCGGATTTGGCTGGAACACACCCGTGACGTCCCGATACCGCCATCGCCCGGCTCCCCATGAGTCTGCGTCGTCCCCCACCACGACCGGCTGGAACATCGGTCCGGATAAACACTCTCTTCCTTCACCAGCATCGAGACTCGTTATCAATCCTTTCCTCGGATCCGACACGTGCTTCAAGAACGCCGGGGCGTGCTTCCCTTCTTTCTCTCCTTTCCTACCTTTATGGATTCTCAATTCATATCTCGAAACCCCGACTTGCGGCAGATTCGCCATGAATGATATTCTCTTCCGCCAGGTGAACGGTAGAAGCGACTCAGGTTGTTCTTCCTGGCAAGTGATTTCATGCCCGTCCAGCGAATAAAGACGAAGATGCCAATCCCCTGTCCACGCAGGACGGAGACCGATCATACATTCAAGCTCAACGGGGACTGAAGCAGAGGAAGGGTTCGTATTCCAGACCGAAACCGGGATGTAGAGCTTTCGCTGTTTGCCGGAATTGAAAAAGCTGACCGCACCGAGCCGCACGCGGCGCAAAGACTCGGAGACTTTGCCGTAAAGATCCAACGCGTCGAGCTCAGCTGGCTCGACACTCGAGCCGGGCAGAATATCGTGAAAGTCGTTGAACAGATGGTCCCGCCACGCCTCATCCAGTTCAACACCCGGATAGCGAACGCCCTTCAACCTCCAGGCCCATGCATTCAGCGCTTCCGCCTGGACAAGTTCTGCAAGGCTCCGTTGTGCCCGCCTCTTCACACGGGAGAAGGACGTATAACAGCCCGTAAAAACGCGCTGGAGGTCGCCCTGAACCACGGGGGCTGATGAAGCGTGCTTCTTCAGCGCTGCGTAAACGCCTTCGGTTGAACTGTGAATGATTCTGACTCTACGTTCCTTCTTTATGAACGCATCGATCGATTCAAGCGCTTCGCGATTGGCACCTCCACCATGGTTGCCGATACCCCAGAACACGGGGACATCGCGATTCAATCTCAGGGACGCTTCAATACCTTCGCGAAGCTTGTCCTCGATGTTGTCGTACTCCGAGTGGTAAAACCCAACCGAAATCCGATGGACGAGAATCTCCGAACCATCGACACCTCGCCAGCGATAGAGATCCGAGGGGAGTTTCAAATCTGGATCCTGCGGTCGCATGTGAATATACATCTTATAGCCTGCCTGCCGGAGAATCTGCGGGAGTCCGCCGGTATGGCCGAACGAATCAAAATTGTATGCCACGATCGGCTCGGCGCCGAAGTGCTTCCGGAAAAACTTCCTGCCGACCAGAATCTGCCTGATCAACGATTCCGTGCCCGGGATGTTGACGTCCGGCTGCAGGTACCACCCACCACTGATACACCACCGCCCTGCCTTCACAAGTTTTTGAATTTGCCTGAAGAGCGCAGGATCGTATTGCTGTACCCATTGATAGAGAACGGCCTCGTTGTGGTTGAAAACGAGGTCCTTATGTTCCTCCAGCAACTGCACAGTATTGCCGAATGTGGCCATTGCCTCGGCACACCCCTCTTCCCACCTCCACTGCCACACTGGATCCAAATGTGCATTACAGATTAGATGAACGGTAGGTTTGCTCATTCGGGATTCCCGGGTTTACTCTACGAAAAACGACTCTCCATCCCATTGGTTTTCGCTACTTGCGGCCGAACACAGTCGTGAGCTCGCGAATGAAATCAGGACTTGTGCCGCAGCATCCACCGATGAAATCGGCCCCTGCTAATCGCACATTCAACGCATGCGCCGCAAACTGAGCAGCAGTGATATTGTAAACGACCTTCCCATTCGCCACTTCTGGCAAACCCGCGTTCGGTTTGATCCAAATTGGAAGATCTGTCGCCGCCCGCAGGCGTTTCGTGACTGTCAAAATGAATTCGATTCCCATCCCGCAATTTGCGCCGATGACATCCGCCCCTTCGTTCTTCAGGTTATTTGCCGCTTCCTCGGGAGTCGTTCCCATCATCGTTCGATCGAATTCCTGTCCCGAATCGTAGACCATTGACACGACAACCGGCAATCCGGTTTTTCGAGCCGCCCTCAGCGCGATCTTCGCCTCATCCAGCTCACTGATCGTTTCGATGACGATGCCGTGCACGCCTCCTTCGGCAAGCCCCATCGCCTGCTCTTCGAACGCATCGCTCAGCTCTTCCTCGCTGACCTCGCCTGTAAAGAAGAGTTTCCCACTTGGTCCGATCGAGCCAAAGACGAGTGCTTTGTCTGAGGCCGCCTTGCGCGATATCTCAGCTCCGGCCCGATTAATCGCTGCCGCCTTCTCCGAGAGGCCGTGACGTTCAAGCATGAGCTTGCTCGCACCAAATGTGTTCGTCAGAATGATCCGACTCCCCGCGTCGACATACGATGCAGCCACCTTCTCGATGGCAGCCGGGTTCTCGAGGTTCCAGGCATCGGGACAAGCACCAGCCTCTAAGCCAAGATTCTGGATCTGCGTGCCCCAGGCACCATCGGTGATGACGGGTTTCTCGCGAAGCAATTGTTCGAGCAATGGTTTCATCAGTTCTTCCCTAAGCTGAATTTGAGAGTTTTGATTTCGGTCGGCTTCAATGCAAGGTCCAGGATGTTGGCGTTGGAATTTCCTGGCACCATCGGCCGAGGATTCCACTCCATGAGGTCAGTCTCCTTCACGTCGGTTACGGAGCGCCACAGATTGATTTTCGTTTGAGATATCCGGCCAGCGGCTTCGTAGAGACGAAGGACGAGATCATCGTCATCTTCTGCTTTCTTGAGCGTTGAGATGACGACATCCGAGTTGTCAGTCTTGATAAAAGAGAATGCTGGCGGAAGATTCCCAGGGTGCTGGTCAGTGAGGATACTTATGAGAGGCGTATTGAACTCAAACCCTCTCCGCACTGTCCCGCCGTCCTGCGGACTCCCGGCATGAGCGTACAACGCGTACCGGAACTCATGAAAACCTTCGTCAGCTTTCGGATCGGGGTCCGTCGGTGAGCGAAGAACGGTCATGCGAATGACATTCTCTTTCACATCGAATCCGTATTTCGATTCATTTAAGAGCGTGACGCCGAAATTCTGTTCCGACAGATCGACCCATTTCTGAGCAACGACTTCACGACCATCCGCTGCCCGTTCAATGGTACCAAAGGGAATGTCAAAAGTGGCTTTCGGCTTCTCGAGGGCTAGCGGAAATGCTATCTTCAGCGCCCGTTTCCTGTGCTTCCAGTCTGCTGTGAACCGGAATTCGATACAAGGTCTGTTTTCGTAAAGAATAACCTCCTGGGCGAACGTCGACATTTCGTAAGAGTATTCCGAACGAATAATTTTCCGGACTTTCCCCGACTCGACTACCTTCACACTTGAAGCGTCGCGGATAGAGCGCGGTTCACCTTTCAACCCTATGACCCATGCGGACATGGGAGCATCGTCCTCCTGGATCTGCATCTCGTTCACCAGCAGCCCCTGTGGCACGAGTTCACGGGAACGCACTTTGTCATAGATTTCCGAGACGCAACCGGATACGGGATCAACCTGCACGCTGAAAAACTTGTTCTCAAGCGTCAAATCCCGGGACAATTTCTGCACGCCAGACTTGCGGCTGGTGATCCAGTGCGTCGCATAACCTATGGATGGCACGTTTTTCGGTGCAAAGACAATCTTTACTGAATCCTTCGTTCGTGCGATAACTTGGGACGGAACTTCTTTTCCCTTCGCATCAAGCACCCGCGGTTGTTCACCTGCTTTCATCCTGAGGGTGAGTTCGATTGGTTCAGATCTGGTCCAATTCAAGGGATTGAATGTCAGCACCGGGATTCCGCTCTTCGCAATCCCCTTTGTATTCACCTGTTTCCCAATAACCTCGAGCGCACCATTAAGGATTTTGTTCGTCTTGTCGAATGCCTCTGCATAGAATTGTCCTGCGTCCAGAGCCACGTCGTGGATACCCGATCCACACATGACATCGTGAAATTGATTGAAGAGAATTTTGTGCCACGCATCTTCGAACTCCCCGGATGGATACGTGTACCCATACTGCATGGCAATCGAAGAGAACATCTCCGCCGTCGGCAGCAGCGCTTCTGCCTTCCGGTTGTTCTGCTTGATCATCGCCTGGCTTGTGTAACAACCCTCGAAAACGAAATTCTGCTCTCCGCGTTGAACTGGTACGGTGCTGATCTGAGGAAGGAGGTTGTCGTACAGCGATCCAAAGGATGACATTTCTGTTTTCGGATAGAGCTGTACCTTGCTCAGCTGTTTGATCCGCTCAATCTGTCGACGCGTTGGTCCACCACCGTGATCTCCCACGCCGAAGAACTGGACAACATCATGCACAGCGAACTTCTGACTCGAAGCTTTTGCTGAGGCCCAAACGGTATCCGGTATTCCCGACCAGGTTCCGTACCAGTTCGACGGGTGATGCGCAAGAACCCTGCTTCCGTCAGGAGTTTCCCACCAGAAAATGCGTTCATCCTCCCCCGGCCTGAAAAAGGTATATGTCTCGATCCCACTCTTGCTCAGGATCTGAGGAAGCGTTGCAGCGTGTCCAAATGTGTCCGGATAGTACCCATGCTTTACTTCGACACCGAAGCGACTCTTGAAATAGTGCTTGCCATAAAGGTATTGCCGGACAAACGACTCTCCCGAAGGCATGTTCCCATCCGATTCCACCCACGTTCCGCCAATGATCTCCCACCGACCTTCCTTCACATACTTCTGAATCTCGCGGAACATTTCAGGATATTTCTGCTCAATCCAGTAGTAGCTTTGTGCCTGTCCGTGGGAGAATCTGAAATCGGGGTAACGGTTCAGATTGTCGAGCGCGGATTGGAACGTCGCACGAGTCACTTCAATCGTTTCGGGATACCGCCACAGCCATGCCATGTCGATGTGGGCATTCCCGATCATGTGCAACGACAATTGTTTTGCCTCGGCGACATAAGAAGCGATGCGAGTCTGAAACGGCTCGAGTATCTTGTCGAGCTCCTCGTAGCTTAGAGTGCGGAGAAGCGTCAGGATTTGTGAGCTGGTCGCTGACTGGTCGGGGCCGTCGATCCCGTAGATCGCTTTGGCAAACCGGGCATCCAGGAGGTATCGTTCGATGCGATCGTGACGGGGATGGAAAGTCGATGAAACGAGAGCTTTCAGTCCCACTGGCTTCTCCGTTTTTACGCTCAACTCAATCTCGAACTTCTCACCCGCTCGGGCCTGTGATGTAAGTTCAAGTTCTCCTGAATCGCCGCTGAAGCGCGGGAGCTTTGGCACGCCATTCACAGTGACCGATCCCCAATAATCTCCGATATCGACTGCGAACTGAAGGATCAACCCCCGGAGATCCTCGGGTACAACAATTGTGCGACTGTAGGATTCTGTTTTCTCGTCGACCTGACGCACCATCCATCCCTCGAGTGGCCACGGCTCGAAGAACTTGTTCAAGAGCTGATCACAGAAAGCGAATGAGAGTGTCGTGTCATGCCCCTCATACTTCAATCGCACGGAGAGCGGAGCCCCCGATTCTGCCTGAAGCATCGTCTGCGCGAATGGTACACTTGACACAATGCTCTTCAATTCGCCACCTGCTAAAGAAGGCACGGGAAAGGAGGCGAGTGTCTTTCCCGCCGAAGAGAACTGCAGCGTCACGGCACGCGGAGATAAACTCCCGGCATTGAAGAGGGGTAACTCCATCGAACTGGCGACGGAGGGTTGATCTGTAAGGTGATAGCGGAATGATAGTGCGCCGGGTTTGCTGACAAGGTTTGCCGGGGTCAACGCCTGCTGCGCTGGGAAGGGGTTTTGTGCGCTCAGAATCAGGTCCTTCCCATCGGCAAACCGCGCTGAAGCGCCGAATCCGCCTTCGGTGTTTGCCACCTTCAGCACAACTGTGTTCCAACCGGCCAGGAGCTCGAGTGAAACGGTGTCATTGTCGACGACGAGTCCGCGAACGACGTCGGCGAAGTGACTCCTTTTGCCATTGCACCAGATCGCGATCCCATCGTTGCTGCCAACCAATAATCGAACTGTCTGCTGTGAAGGAGACTGCACAAAGAACGCGGCATAGACAACGCAGCGTTCACGCACACCGAACTCGAGATCGCTCCAGAGGAAATCGACAAAGTCCTGAGGCGAGTGATAGAGCACCCACTGACGACCTTCAACAACTTCGCCGCCGCGGGGAGAGACAGACCCTTCGCCATCAATGTAGTCTTTCGCAAGACGCGTGTTCACCGCGGAGTCCGGAAACGTTCCAAGAATGAGCCAGTCCTTCACATAACCGGTCTGAGAAACTGCCGGAACCACAGCAATCATCAACAAGAACACAATTCTGGCCATTGTTCAGTCCTTTAAGATGAACTTCCCGTGAGCGCGACATTCCGTGTAGTTGAAGAGGACGACAACTCTTTGTCGACTGGGACACGCACCGGCTCCTCAGCGACACATCCACACGATTCGCGAATTACCTCTTCAGCCCTCACGACAATATCCTCGATATGCCTTGACCCAGCTTCAATATCTGCGATGAGTTTTGCGGCAACGTCTTTTGCCGTCACCCGTCCAATTGACTGGCTACCCGATTTCCCGGTCTCTCGCTTCGACTTGCTCATTTTCCGAACATGGTGTTCTTCATTCGACAGCGTTGCTGCCACTACTTTCTCTTCAGCGGATCAAACAGAAGAGTCTCGTCATCAACTCGTACGCGGGCGAAGAATCCAAACCCGCCATAGTTGTTCTCGATTTTCATCACCAATTTATTCCAACCCTGGGAGAGGTGGAGGACGACCGTGTCCTGATCTGCTCCTGCTCCGCGGATCACGAGCTTACGAAATACCTCTTTGTCGTTGAGCAACACCTTTCCCCCATCATCCGTCCCGATGAAGAGTAACACAGTTTGTTCTTTCGGGGAATAGATGTGTGTCATCGCATAGGCGACTACGAGTTCATTCGGCTCGAATCGGGTCAGGTCAATGTTCCCGTGCGGCGGCGTTTTCACGAGCACCCAACCGACGGGCTTCTGTCCGGCACCCTGGTATGTTTTGGCAATGTCTGCATCTGTCTCGGGCGGATAAGGCGTATCGAGGCCAAGCCTGTTTTTCTTGGCGTCAAGCGGATTCGGGAACGGCCCGATAACATACCACTCGGGGATGTATGTCCGGCGCGGCTCAAGCACAAACGCATCGAGTCCAACTTCATACCCAGTCGACTTCTGGTCCTTTCCACTGACGACAAACTTCAGGGAAACTGACTTGTTCTGGAGTTTCACGTTCTGCACGAGAAGTTTTCCACCGGGCTCGGTAACAGCACTGTATCCATTCAATTCCCCAACCTTCTCTGTCCCGTCGTACATGGTGACATTACCATAGGTTGGTCCCTTCGTGAAATAGACGGAGACGTCATACCGGGGCTCCGCGCCGGGAAGGTCAAACGAAAATGATTCCCCCTCCTTCCAGGTCGCAACCCTTCGCTGCTTGCCATTGCTCCAGTCCGCACCGAACGACGTCATTTCCTCAACAGCAGATGGGATATCGGCTTCAATCGGCTTCAGCGACTCTGCTTCGATTGCCCCGTTCGGAACTGCGACCCTCAACGGGATGCGCATTCCGGCTGGAAGCGGAGGGTCGAATTTCTTGTGCGGCTCCTTTTGATACCAGTAGGCCGTGCTGCAGCAATCCGCCGCCTCAGTATTGGCGTGGCCATGCTCAATTGTGAAGCGTATGGATTTCTTGAACGGGACGGCATCATTGATCTGGAAACGGTATGCTGCAATCCGTCCGAGTGAGTCGTCCTTCAGAATGAGGCCGTGATAGGGGGCCGCGAATTCTCCGCGGTTGAAATACCATCCGCTGGTGAAATAGTCTTCTGTTCCGGTTCCGTACATCGACGGTTGTGTTTCTCCGTCGACATAGACCATCTCATCCCCCTCGAGATATCCCAAGCCCCCGTCGTAGCTCTGCATCGACATGTTGAGACCGACGAAGTGCCCTTCCCCCTGCGCATCCAGAACAACGTAATTCGATTTGTCCTTCGTCCTGACATCGCGGTGCCACTGCGAATGGAAATATGCCACGTCGTCCTCAAGCGGTCGGTCGAGCTTCTGGTAGTCAATATGGTAGTAGAACGAGTTGACCTCGGCCCCCGTCTGGTTCACGACTTCAATCCGTGCAGATTTCTGAAATGGCATCGGGAAGTACGAGTAGTACCCCCCACTCGACATACCTATGTATGGTGTGACGTAATGTTTGTACTGAAATCCGGTTCCGAAGAAATCGCCGATCGGAACTTCGACCGACGGGTTTTCTTCTCCGTCCCAGTACATCCTCAGGAGAATCCGGCGCAGGAAATATTTGTCCTCCGCTCCGATCGTCACCCAGAATTGGACAACGACGCCGGGCCCCTGAATGTCTGCCAGAACGGCAGTGCCACCCACTGGTATCGGCACGAAATCTGCATTGCCACCGGTCCGATCATAGCTCGAAATCTGGACGAGGTGGCTGTTCTTCAGATAAGGGAGCCGCGAAGGAGAAAGAATGTTGTCAAGCGACTGAGCGAATCCTTTGCTGGCCACGAAGCATAGGAGAAGGAACCCCAAAGTTCGGATTCTAAAGAGACGAGTCCGCATAACGACACCTCCATAGTGAGTGCTCAAGGCGTTTCGGTCGCATCTTTAACACACCGGAAACCAACAGTAGCATTGCGGTCCAGTGCAGGCGAGACCATCAGAAGGATTTGAGGATTGTCCGCCGGCTGAGGTCCTCCTTTCACATACCAGACGCTCGAACCCGGATTGTAGTAGGAACCGCCGCGGACGATGCCGAAATAGTTACTCCCGTTGTCATACACATCGTTCGTCAACTGCCAGACATTTCCGATGAGATCTTCCACACCAAACGGACTCTTCCCTGACGGGAACATGTCAACGGGGGTTGTTTTCCCTAGGCCATTGTTGCAGCGCGTGGAATCGTATTCATTCCCCCACGGGTATTTTCGGCCATCAGTTCCCTGCGTAGCGTATTGCCATTCGATTTCTGTTGGGAGCCGCTTGTTGCTCCAGCGAGCGTACGCCCGGGCGTCCTCGAGACTCACGTATACGACAGGGTGATTCTCCAGTCCCATGGGGGGGCTGCCGGCAACCCAGTGCCTGAGGAAATTCGTCGTGTCTTTCGGCCTGTAGTGGCTCGCTTTCAGGAATATCTTGAACTGAGCATTGGTGACCGGAAACTGATCCATAAAGAACTGCTTCACGCTGACGACACGACCATCGGCATAGTCAGGATAAGGAATGGCCTCATTAGGACTGAGGAAACTCCTTGCCGTCTTGTATTTGAAAGTCCCTGATGGAATCTCAACCATTCCAGCCGGCGTGTTCAACACCGGCGCGGTTCGCTCCACCCGGGACACCAATCTCGGAGTCGCCAGCGGGACATTGACCACGCGTTCGTCGGAGAGCTCATTCTCATTGAAAAGCTGGACAACGAATTTCTCTTCGTGTCTCCCAAGTTGCTCACGCAAAGAAATTGTACGTGAGCCTATTGGAAATTCAACCGATCGGCAACTGTACGATGGCAAACCAGCCCATACGATGACCCTCGTCCCTTGTGTCGCCTCGAAATGGAGTGAGTCCTGATCGATCTTCACTTTGAGGAGATTCGGAAAGAGTGCTATGCAATCGATATTTCCCTCTCTTCGTGTATCAAGCCACGACCGGCTGAAACCTTCGACCGTTGCCGGGACGAAAGATTTGTCCTTGGTCGTGACGAGGTTGAGTTCCTCGTGATTCCAGAGGCTGACATAGTGCGAGTCTTTCGGTGCGCTTACCTCGAACAGCGGCCCGGTAAAACCTTCCGGACGAAGGCTATATATTGTGAAAAGCGTTTTCGATGGCGTCGGCCACTTATTGACCCAGATGCTGTCTCCTGTCGTTTGCAGCAAAGGGGTCCAGGACCGACTGAGGAATGCCGAGGAATTCTCGCGCAGTATCTTCGTCGTTCTTCCGAGGTAAGCGAATTCTTCGTCGATCCAGTCGGGCCGACCCGGCCTCATGATGTTCAGCTCGACACCATATCCGTTGAAAAACGAAACGGCAGTTTCCCGATGGATCCTCCCTTCCGCCAACTGAATCACGCGGAAGATCGCCATGTCCGGTTTGATGAGCTTGTTGAGATTCAGCGGAGGAGGGAGGTAAATGGCGTCGTGGACACGGCCTGCGACGATGCCGGGCATATCTTTCGGCACAGCCATCCCCTCGCTATAGAGGATGATCCCGGGTTTCACACGATCAGCTGCTGCCTGAAACTCCTTGCTTGATTCTCCCCAAGTGTCGAGCACCACGCCATCGGCATCGATCTCCTTCAAGAGCTTTTCCATTCCCTTGATGTGGTCTTCATGACGGGTGCTTTCATCCCACGGGTTGTAGGAGATGAAGTATTTCTCGCCGCGTTTGTGCATCAGCCCGGATTGACGGCGCAGTTCCTTCAGCCCTCCGGGCAAATCCCGGTACATGTCCCATTGATTGCGTTGATCAAGGCCGAGACGTGGCCACGTCGGCCAGATCATAAATGCTTCGTAGCCACCGAGCACCCTATCCTGCTCGGCGATGAAATGATCGAACACATACGCCCCCTTCACCGCGTCGTAGTACTTCTGGTCCCAGGCAAATTGGAGGAGGAGAAGATAGCTGTGGCGAATCCAGCTGAGATCTTCACGCTCGAACAGCGTGTTGTCAAACTTGTCGAGGTCATACAGCCACCGTTCCTGAAACGTCATCCTCAATCCGTCACGCCAATCTCCCCGATGTTCGTCCGCATACAGTTCGTATTGAACAGATCCGCCTGGTTCCAAGATTGTCCGAAAGCGGCGCACATCCGCTTTACCCGATTCCGTACGGCGTGCAATTGCTGTGAGTGAGTGCGAGTCGGCGACAGGAGCATCACAGAATCCGAGCTCCCACGCATTGTCCGGGAGAACTACTCCGATGGGACCAACACCAGGCCTGTACAGCTGCGAACGACTGAGCCGGTGGGCGTAGTCAGAAGGACCGGCTGAGATGATGTAGACATGATCCGGGGTAACTCCGAGGGGAACGACATTCGAGATTTGCTGCTTCGTTGTGGACGCATTTCGAAACGTGAGGAGCGCTTTCCACCCACGATCGAAGTGTTCCTGGATTTTTATCGATCCTCCGATTCCCGAAGCATGCGTCCATCGGATGCTGTCCTTTTCGCGCACAGCCGAGAACCGGAAGGAACTCACCAGTGTATCATTGAGCTCGAACGTGAAAAGTGGAAGCGTGTCTTTGCAGCTAATCCGGGCATCAGTTCCGGAACTGAATCCTGTCACTGCAAGCCCCCGGGACACGCTGATGTCGAGGATTGTGAGCGATTGAGACTGCAGCAGCGAAACGGAAAAAAGAAAAGCGAGGATGGTCCTGAGTGTTCTCTTCATATCGATCCCAGTTCGAGCGTTCTTCCCGAATGGCGTGTGATGTATGAGATGAGGGATAAGGAAGATGAGAGCTTGAGGAAGTCCTGACGGATCCTCTCGGCAACAACACAGAGCATCGGGGAAGTACTCCCCGACGCCGCATATTCAGTAGCTCAGTCCCGGACCGCCGAGACCAGACCTGTTCCCGACTCAATCCGGGTCACGTACACATTGTTCGCTTTGCCCGACCGTTGACGGTACCGATCCTGCACCTTTTCCACGAAATCCTGAACCCGGGCTTGCTCAACAAGATTGATTGTGCAGCCTCCAAATCCTGCTCCCATCATCCGGGCACCCAGAACTCCGCTGATCGATGACGCGACGCCCACAAGAAAATCGAGATCAGGGCTGCTGACCTGATATCCACTGCTCAGGCCGTGGTGCGACTGATACATCTTTTCGCCGAAGGTCTGGAAGTCGTTTCTTTGAAGGGCTTCGCAAGCCTCAAGAACTCTTGTGTTCTCTTGCACGACATACTCACATCTCTGGTAAATGACCGGTTCCATCTCGGCCCGATGTTCCGCCAGGAAACCCGGGGTCACATCTCGCAGGCTCGCGATCTCTGTGTTGTGACGCTGAAGGATTTTGACGCCAGCCTCACACTGCTGCCGACGGATGTTGTATTCCGACGATGCAAGAGATCGTTTCGATTCCGTCTCGCACAGAACGATGTTCAGATCCGGGCGCTCAAAGGGGAAATACTCGAAGTCGAGCGTGCGACAATCGATCTTCAGGACCTTCCGATCCTTTCCGAAGATGTTGACAAACTGGTCCATGATGCCGCATTGAACGCCGACGAAATTGTTCTCCGCCTTCTGGCCAAGTTTCACAAGATCAAGCTTGCCGAGGCCAAGTTCATAAAGCTCATTCAGGGCGAAGGCCAACCCGCACTCGGCAGCAGCTGACGACGACATGCCGGCGCCAATCGGGATGTCGGCCCCAAAGACCACGTCGCAACCTGAGAGCCGTTTCCCGGACTTTGTCAGTTCGTCGATGACGCCCAGAAGATAATTCGGCCAGTTCTTCGCGGACTGCTGAATCGCCCCGACACTTCCTGCGAACTCATCGTTCAGATCCGCAGCATAGAAATGAAGTTGATCGTCTTTGCGCGGTGCAACGACGAAGATCATCTCTTTGTCCACCGACGCAGGGAGAACAAACCCCTGATTGTAGTCCGTGTGTTCGCCGATCAGGTTGACCCTCCCGGGCGATCGCACGATGATCCGGTCCTCCCTCAATCCGAAGTTCTTCCGAAAGAGGGCATCCAACTTATTTACCAGCTGCTTCAATGTCAGCGTTCCCGGTTATTCGATCTTTGGTTTTCGGTTTGCGAGGAATAGGATGATTCCAGCGACTATCATGATCGCACCCCACCAGAGCGCGGGATGGAGTTCGGACAACACTGTTTTGGCTGTCCTCTCACCCGAGTAATAGATCAGACCGGACACGAGAACAACGGCGCCCATCGCGGCCAACATCAGACCGACGAAGTACCAGATCGGCTTCATTTGCTTGGTTTCCTGTTCCATTGTACGCTCCAGTTTACCAGAAGTAAATGTTCAAGGCGACCAACACAAGGACCGAGATGATCGCGTACGGTTCGGGCTTTCGGTACCAGGGAATTCCCTCGGAGGTTACCTCGGGGGTGAGGCCCTTGACGAGGCCCACCAGCTCACTTTCGGGTTTCCGTTCGGTGAAAAGGCTGATCACGATAGTGACAAAGAAGCAGATGAGCCAGGCCCACCACGCTCGCCAGAAATTCGCTGCCATGTCGCTGGCCACACTGGAAAGTGTCAGGTACTTCACTTCAAACCAGTTGAACTTCACAGCAAGGAAGAGCGTGAAGGATGAACTCATGCCGGCAAGTAATCCCCAGAAAGCGCCGTTCGGAGTAATCCATCGAACGAACATGCCGAGGAGCATCGTCGCGAACAACGGAGCATTCACCCATGAAAAGATTGCCTGCATATAGTCCATAATGCTTGGAAAGCTCTTCGCCCAGTACGCCGTTCCCAAGCTGATGAGGATTCCGACAATCGTTGCGACTCGCCCCATCCAGAGCAGATGTGCATCAGATGCCTTCTTGTTGAGCACCGAGTGGTAAATGTCATACGTCCAGACCGTATTGAACGCACTGATGTTTCCTGCCTGACCGGCCATGAATCCGGCAAGAAGGGCCGTTACCCCGAGGCCCACGAGCCCGGGTGGATAGTATCTTGCAATGAGAAGTGGCAGAGCGGAATCATAGTTGACCTGCCCTCCATCCTGTATCAGATGGAACCCGCTCTTGGCATCGTTGGCGAGCACGATTGCGATGAGGCCGGTCAGGATGACGATGAACGGGACTGCCATCTTGAAGAATGATGCCAGAATCGGCGTCATGCGTGCAGTGCGAAGGTCCTTAGCGGAGAAGGCGCGCTGAACGACAAGGAAGTCGGTAGTCCAATATCCGAACGAGAGCACGAATCCGAGTCCAAGTATGATTCCGCCCCAGGTAATGACCATCCCATTGAGCGAAGGATCAGCGCTTGTCGACCAGAGAGTGGTGTAGGAGACGGTCTTATACAGTTCATCGACACGGTGGAAGATATCATTCACGCTGCCGATTTCGACGATGCCGAGGATCGAGACAAGAAACAGCCCAAACCAAATCAGAAAGAACTGCATGATCTCGGTGAAGATCGCGGACAAGAGGCCGCTGAGCGTTACATAGGCTGCAACAGTCGCCGCCGAGATCCACATGCTGACGTTCCAATCCCATCCGAGAAAGGTGTGAAGCACGAGCGCCATTGCATAAAGGTTAATACCAGAGACCAACAGCGTCATGACAGCGAAGGCAATGCCGTTCAGGACCCGGGTTTTTTCATCAAACCTGAGCTTGAGATATCCTGGGACGGACTTGATGCGAGCACTGTAATAGAACGGCATCATATAGAGTCCGAGGAAGAGCATTGCCGGTATGGCGCCGATCCAGTAGAAATGGGCAACGTACATGCCGTACTTGAATGTATTGCCCGTCATGCCCAGCAGCTCAAGTGCACCGAGGTTCGCCGACAAGAAGGCAAGCCCCGCCACCCAGGCGCTGTTCTTACGACCTGCGAGGAAGAAATCGTTTTCGTTCTTCGTGTATCGTTTGAGATAGAATCCTATCCCCAGCACAAAACCAAAGTAGATGGCGATAATCAGCCAGTCGGAGAATGCAAGTTGGATGGATTGCATCGGAGACAGTCCTTGCGAGTGGAAGAGCAGTGAATTATGGGGATTCAAACTCTGCCGGGGCCCGAGTGCCCGGTGGAGGGGCTACAATATCGAGGCCGGGGTGAATCAGCGGCGCGCGAGGGGAACGCCAAGGTTGTTGATTTGAGAAAAGACTGACGGCGGGATTGGACTCGTCGCGCTGATGTTATCGCTAACATTCACTGGTAAGCTTACAATTTCTGCATCGAAAAGTCAAGGAATGCACGGGGTTTGCATGTGGATTCGCGTCTTGGAAAAATCCCAATCGGCAAGATAATCACCTTTGAGAATGCGACGAGAGATCGCCAAGAAGGCGAACCATCTTTCTCACCTTCTGGGGATCTACGACCTTGCCTGAAGACTTAGACAGTTGAGATGATTGGGGAATGAGAAGATCATCTTTCAACACAGCAGACAGCGTATGCACTTCCTTCACGTTCGACCTATTCACAATCTCAGCCACGTTCTCGAAATTCACTCCGCCCCCAACCACGATCGCCGGCCTCCCATCCGACTTGCGGACCAAGTCGCCCAGCAAATCAACATTCCCTAGTATGCTTCCCTTGCCGCCCGATGTCAGCACCCGATCAACCCCTATGTCCTTCAAGTCATCGAGTGCCTGGCGCAAGTCTGCGGATTCATCGAATGCACGATGAAAGGTCACTGAGAGAGGTCGAGCCAACTCGAGGAGTCTCCTCATCCTCCGATCATCGACTTCTCCCCGTTCAGTGAGAACCCCGAAGACGACTCCATCGACTCTCAGTGTCTTGGCAAGCTCAATTTCCCGCTCCATCACATCAATCTCCAGGCCGGAATAGCAGAAATCACCCGGTCTCGGTCTGATCATCACATGCATAGCAATCGATATGCGTTCACGAACAGAACGGATCACGCTGGCATCCGGCGTCGTGCCACCATGTTCCAGGTCAGCACACAGCTCAACTCTCGCCGCCCCTCCCTCCTGGGCAGCGAGTGCAGATTCGACCGAGTCGATGCAGACTTCGAGGATCACGTTTACAGCTCCTCTGTGTTACCCAACTTGGAGAGATGGGCTGCGCCTAATAGTCAATTGTGAACGATCAATTGTCAATTCACGAGTTCAACAATGAAGTGCAACACCTGAGAAAATAAATCATGAGAATGCGTATCCTCGGTGTATGGCACCTACAACATATACTCACCTTTCCCTTGCGGAAAGAGATCGTTTGACAGTTCT